>NC_019974.1:2825000-3425000 GCF_000328685.1 Natronococcus occultus SP4
CGGTGATCGTACGTCATCACCGAGGCGAACCGAACCTGATTCTCACCGGCGGGTCCGATGGCGACGCAGTGTTCGGGACCGAGGCCGTGGCGCTCTTCGACGTAGTCGGAGGTCTCCGGGACCGTCGCGTCCTCGAGTTCCGGAACCGCCTCGAACTCGACGCGCAGGCGAGACGCCGTCTCGCTACCCGACGGGTCACACTCGTCGCCCCCGTCGGTCACGTGGACGGCCAGCAGCTCGTCGCTCTCGCCGACGAGTTCGAGGACGCTGATCCCCGTGTCGACGAAGTTCCGGGAGAGGTAGCCGCCAGCGTTCGTCGAGACGAGGCCGTCGGTAAGCGGCGACAGCCCCGTCATGTTCATCCGACCGGTGAACGACATCCGTGACTGCTGTAAGGGCCCGGTCGAGAGGTAGAGCCGGTTCTCCGGTCCGAACGGATCCGCTTCGAACGGAATGCGGTCGTGAGCCAGCGCCGTCGCGACGGCCCGACCGCCGACGAGGTCCTCGAGATGGTCGTCGATACTCGTCTCGGTCGCGGTTCGCTCGCCGACGTCGATGGTCAGCAGTGGCCCTTTCGCACGAAGCATAGGTGAGTAATCACGAATGAGGGGCTTAAGGATTCGCCGGCGTTCCATGCTGGAACGGTCTTCCTTATATACGTCCTCAGAAGACTTTCATGGTGGTGGAGGGCTCTGAGAGTATGGAGTCGCTCAGCAGACGACAACTGCTCGGCGTGCTGGGCGCCAGCGCCGCGGGACTCGCCGGGGGTGGCTACTGGTACGTCCGTGGCTCCGACGCAGTGGACTGTCCGGAGTTCCTCGAGCCGGACCGGGAGTTCCGGGAATCGACGTCCGAGGCCTGGTCGGAGCCGATCGTCGACGACGGGACGGTCTTCGTCGGCGGCGGAGCGGGGATCGTACGGATGAGCTCCGGATCTCGAATGTTCCGGCTGCTCGCGCTCGAGCCCAGCGGGGAGCCGAAGTGGGTCGCCAGGCGCGAACTCGCGGGCGGGATCGGACGTCCTCGACCGACCGACGACCGCGTGTTCGTATCGACCGGCGCGAACACGCTGCTCGCGTTCGATCGCGAGACCGGAGGACTCGAGTGGGAGTTCGACGCGGGCGGCAACGTCGAGGGACACATGGGTGTCGTGACGCTCGTCCACGACGACACCGTCGTCGCTTCGGTCAACGATCCGAATCACGACGAGCTCGAGGGATCGAACGCCGTCGTCGGCGTCTCGACGAACGAGGGCGAACTCCAGTGGACGACCGAACTCGACGCGTCGGTCTCGAACGGACTCGCGTTGTTCGAAGGAACGGTCGTCGTTGCCACGCGGGCGGGAACGCTGGTGGGTGTCGACCCTGAGACGGGTGATCGACGGTGGGAGGGAGACCTCGAGGGTGGCGTCGACTGGACCGGCAGCCCGGTCTCGTTCGCCGGGAGCGGGTGGATCCCCCGGGAGGACGGAACGGTAGTCGGGTTCGATCCGGAGTCGGGAACGATCCGCGATCGCCTCGCCAGCGACCGGGGTGACGACGAACGCGAGAACGAGACCGACGGGTTCGTCCGGGCGATGCAGGGCTCCGACGACGCGTTGTACGTCGGCAACCTGGACGGCCGCGTGACCGCGTACGACGCCGACGGATCCGAACGCTGGCTGTACGAGGGTCTCGAGCGTATCGCCGCAATGAAAACGGACGGCGACGCCGTCAGCGTACTCGACCAGCGCGGCGTCTACACTGAACTCGAGCCGGAAACTGGGGACGTGTCTCGAGCGTTCTTGCTCGTCGATGTCCGAGACGACGACCGGTGTGGCCACTTCCCCTCGGAGAGACGTTTCGGCGGGTTCGCAACGATACGGCACACGCTCGTGGTCACGGGCCGGGTTGCGTTCGGAGCGAAGACGTATCGACTCCCACCACCCGGATGACCCCCTGGGACGCTGATATAGAAAGAGTTGAAATAGCTTATCTAAAGACAGTTAACTCAGGCTTACTTTCCGAACATTAGCTCTAGAGACATCAGAGGGCTGTTTTCGGACGGGGTGATAGTGCATGTCGATCGTCGGCTAATTACTATATAATAACAGTACTGTCTTCCATACTGACTGGTATCGATGACCGAGAGATCCAACGGCCGACGACGGTTTCTCGCTGCCTCCAGTGCAACGGCGCTTGCGGCCATCGCTGGGTGTATGGACCAGATGAACGCCGCGCTTCCGAACCGCGGAGACGGCAACGGTGACGACGGCAACGGCGACGACCCGACCGGTACCGGAACGGACACCGAGGACGGCGTCGAACCGCCCGAGCTCGCGGTCGAGACGGAGTACGACAGCCGCGAGGAGTACGGACAGCCCGGCGAGGGGCTCGAGGACTTCGAGGATATCGACGACTGGGATGTCGTCGACGGGTCGGCCGAACCCGACGAGGACGTGTACTTCGACGGCTCCCAGAGCCTCCGGCTAACGGCCGAGGACGGAGGAAACGCCGTCGTCGAAACGGAGCTCGAGACGACGGATATGAGCGAGCTCGATCTCTCGATGGCCGTCCGGACGTCGACGCCCGGCAACGTCGCGATCGAGATCCAGCTCCAGGACATCTACGGCGGGTACGCCAGCCACCAGCTCCGGTCGGTCACGTACCGGACGTCCGACGTCGGGTGGTTCCGGACCTGCCCCGGCTTCTTCGAGCAGAGCTCGACGCCGCTCGAGCGCGACGCTATCGACACCGTCCAGATCATCGTCCACAACACCGGGGACGCGGAGGTCTGGGTCGACGACCTTCGCACCCACGAGAAACCCGATTCGGGATACGTGTTGCTCTGTTGGGACGACGGGTTCGACGATTTCTACGACGTTGCGAGCCCACTGCACGACGAGTACGGCGTCAACGCGGTTCAGGCCGCCGTTCGACAGTGGACCAGAGACCAGCGAGAGGGGATCATGACGATCGACCAGCTCAAGGAGCGTCAGGAGGCGGGCGACCAGATCGTCGCCCACGGAACCCACACCGAGTTCACGGATCTCAGCGACGAGGACCTCGAGGACGCCCTGACTACGGACAAAAACTGGGCCGTCCAGGAGGGACTCGAGGGCGGGCACTACCTCGTCTTCCCGCACAACGATTTCGACGATCGAGTGCTCGATATCGTTTCGGACTACTACTACGCGGGTGGATTCAACCAGGCCGGCGACGCCAACCTCACCGGCGTCACCGGCTTCGATCCGCTGGCGATGCCCCGGACGATCGGCCACGATCTCGACATTGCAAAGCGGTGTGTCGACCTCGCCGCGGCCCACCGCCAGTGTACGATCCTGAACTTCCACGCCTTCGACCAGGACAACACGGTGTCCGAAGCGGAGTACGAGAAACTCCTCGAGCACATCGACGACTCCGACGTGGAAGTAATCGATTTCGACGATCTCTGGACGATGCGCCGAGAGGGACACTGAGTGGCCGGCTCTCGGTGAGTGGCCGGCTCGATTCCCGCTGCCCGCTTTGCCGTCTGGCTCCCTCGTGGTCGGTGTGCAAACCGTTTCAGTTGTTACTATAGCTGCCGGGGGTGTGTTGATAGTTCTCAAAACACGGCTTCGCAAATGACTATTGGTGACGCAACTCAAAACAACACTTTATGCCTGCACCACCTTTATCTATCTATGAGGACAGGTCCATATCTTCCTGGCACTCCCGACGTAGAGTCGTACGAACCGCTGTTGCGGCGCCAGACCGCGCTGCTCGCTTTCGTCATCGCGTTTACCCTTCTCGTCTCGACGGGTCTCGCGCTCGATGTCTACTTCGGCTACTAACGTTTGCGATCGACGACGCCGTCGCCCTGACGGCGGCGGACAACTCTCTCCCGCCCTTCTCTTTTGCCGAATTCGGCCTCGCTCTCCGGACCGACTGTCGCTCCCGTAGCGACGCCGTCGTCACTCCTCGTCGTCGAGGATCGCCCCGAGATCGAAGTGGCCGTCGGGGCCGCCACAGTCCTCGCCGCGGGCCGGCTTCGCGGAGACGTCAAACGTGTACGCGCCCGTCCCGGAGTCGGCCGCGAAGGCGAACCCGCGGGCCTCGTTGTAGTAGGCCGACCAGCAGTATGGATCGACGTCCTCGACCCCGTCGTTCGTGGCGTAGCGCTCGGTCGGGGTTGGGTTACAGGGATCGGTGATGTTGGCGACCCATGTCCCCTGGGTGTAGCCGCCGTCGACCAGCAGGACCTCGCCGCGGTCGTAGATCACGTCGTGGAAGTGGGTCGTCCAGACGCCCTGACCCTCACCCTGTTCGCGGGCGTCCGGTGAGCCCATGAACGCGATCGGCTTCGGGTCCTCGAGGCTTCCCTCGCCCCAGCCGATGTCGAAGACGTGTTTCCCGCCCGGGATCGTGTCGAACACCTCGTCGCCCATGATCGCGAGGTCGCGTTTCGGTTCGGGATGGATCTGGTGTGCCAGCTCGAATCCGGGCTCGCCGACGGCCTCGTAGTCGGGCTGGTCGTCGTAGTCGAAAAAGCCCAGCTGGGTCGGGTTCAGCGGATCCGAGATGTCGAACGTGGCGTAGCCGACGTTGTCTCCGAAGATGTACGCGGCGTGGAGGGCGTCGCGAGCGGTGTCGACCTCCATGTCGTGACAGTAGCCGTCCGGGCCGAACTGGGCCTCGACGGTCGGATTCCGGTGATCGCTGAAATCGACCCCGATGATCCCCGGGCCGTCCGGTCGTTTGTCGACCAGGTACAGCACCGTCTCCTCGGGATGGTCGGTGAGCTTGTGGACGCCCGTGTACGGCGTCTCGAGGGTGGCGACGACCTCGGGTTCGGTCGGCGTCCCCTCCTCGCAGCCGAAGTCGACGACCTCGATCCCCTCGAGCCCGTCCGTGTCGGCGACGGGATCCTCGAGTGGCCCCTCGTCGTCGGCCTCGAGCGACCGGACATAAATCCCCTCACGGTGGGGATCGAACTTCACGTCGTTCGAGCGGGTCAGGTCGTTCGGCGGGCCGAGTTCGTGGACGAGCTCCGGGTTCTCGAGGTTGGAGAGATCGTACAGCGAACTCATCACCTCCCCGTCCTCGGGGAAGCTACTGATCGCGCCCCACTTCCCGTCCGGACTGACGTGGCCGAACGTGTAGGTGACATGGTCCGGATTCCCTCCCGGCGGGAGCGCCTGTCCGAGCTTCTCGAGTCGGCCGCGCGTTCGATCGCCGTCCCGGTTCTCCGTCCGATCGTCTGCCGACGCGCCCTGGGCGAACGCCGTCGTTGCGATGCCGGCGGCACCGAGACGGCGTACGAACGTTCGTCGTGGTGTGTCAACCATTGGTCCGGTTCGTTGAACCGGACGGGAAGCTAGTAAATCGCGGCGTCTGATTTCATCTTGTGAAGGAAGCCAGAACAGTGATTGGGTAGTTGTAGTTAACTCATAGCGAACCGGGAACTATTGAAACGGCAGCTCTCGTCGAACGGATCCGGTCGCTCGTCAGCGGCGTATGACACGGACGGAGTGGATTCATATGTTAACACAACCCATATAGAGAGGGGATGAATCCCGGAGAGTTCGTCCGCGCAACGCAGCAGGACCGCACCCACGCCGAGTTCGCCCGCCGGGTGAACGAGCAGGCCAACGCGCTTCGCGAGGCGTTCGCTGCGGGCGCGTTCGAAGGCGAGTTCCGTCTCGGCCTCGAGCTCGAGGGGTACGCCGTCGATTCCGAAGGGCGGCTCGCAGCCGTTCCCGAGCCGGTGTTCGACGACGTTTGCGAGCGCGAGCTCGGCCGACACAACGCGGAGGTGAACACGCCCGCTTCGCGGTTCGATTCGACGGGACTCGACGCACAGGCGCAGGAACTCGCCGACCGCGTCGACGCGGTGGAGCGAGCGTGCAAACGCGAGGACGTGCGGTTCGTCGCCGACGGGATGTGGACGATCCCGCCGTCGGAGGGCACTCGAGCCTACCTGGCCGCGGTCGATCGCGACGAGGACGGAGGCCGCGTTCCGACCAACCTCGCACCCAAGCCGCGCTACTACGCGCTCGACGCCGACATTACCGCCCACGGCCCGATCGAACTCGACGTCGCGGGCTGTCGACGGTCGTTCCCGACGATCCTCGTCGAGTCGCTCGCCACGTCGATGCAGGTCCACCTCCAGGTTCCGACGCCGCGCTTTCCGGACTGCTTTAACGTCGCGTTGCGCACGGCCGGCCCCGTCCTCGCCCTGGCGGCGAACGCACCGTTCCTGCCGCCGGGGCTGTACGACGACTCCGAAGTCGCCCTCGAGGGACCGGTCGAGCTCCGCGTCCCGGTGTTCGAGACGATGAACGTCAACGATCCGGGCAAGGTCCGTTTCCCCCGTGACCTCGAAACGCCCGCCGACGCGATCGATCGGATCGTCGCGGACCGCCAGTGTATCCCCGTCCTGCGGGAGTGGGGCCACGAGGAGCCCCGCGAGGGGTTCGCCGACGACTACTGGGAGCTGTTGCACAAGCAGGGCACCTGCTGGCGCTGGATTCGTCCGATCCTCGGTCCCGACGGCCTCCGGCTCGAGTACCGCCCGCTCGCGGCCCAGCCTACTGTCGCGGACGTGGTCGGCTTCCAGGCGCTGGTCGTCGGGCTCGTCCACGGCGCCGTCGCGACCGACCACCCCCTGGCGACGCTGCCCTGGCGGGCCGCCCGCGAGTCGTTCTACGCCGCCGTCGAGGACGGCCTTGAGGCCGACCTCGAGTGGGTTACCCGCGACGGCGCCCGGACCGACCACTCGGCCGAGATCTACGCGGATCTGTTCGAACTGGCTCGACGCGGACTCGCCGATCGCGGCTTCGATCCCGCTCGCAGTGCCGCGTTGCTCGAGCCGATCGAAGCGCGCTGGGAGGCTCGAACGTCCCCGAGCACGTGGAAACGCCGCGAGGTTCGACGACGGCTCGAAGACGGGGCGGCCTTCGAGAGCGCAGTAGCGGGGATGCAGCGGGCGTACATCGGGCGGGTGACGGCCGACGAACCGTTTGCCGACTGGCTCGAGTGAGCGATCGTCCGCGGTTTCGCGACGGGAACCCGGAGTACTTACGTCTGGGGCGTTACTGTCCGGGTAACCGAAAGAGGCGCTGTCCTTGGCACAGTCGGGACCAGTGTAACGCCAAGGACGTGAATTTTCACGTCACCGGCCGTTTCGCTCCCCAACCGCAGCCGTCCGGGCTTCGGGACTGTTCGACGGGACTGCTATGATCGGGTCTACCAATGGAAATCGAAATTGCAACGATTGGCGGATACGAGGAAGTCGGCCGACAGATGACCGCCGTTCGCGCCGGCGACGATATCGTGATCTTCGACATGGGACTGAACCTGTCGAAGGTCCTTATTCACGACAACCTCCGGACCGAGGGGATGCACAGTCTGGATCTGATCGACATGGGTGCGATCCCGGACGATCGGGTCATGAGCGACCTCGAGGGCGACGTTCAGGCGATCGTCCCGAGCCACGGCCACCTGGACCACATCGGCGCCATCTCGAAGCTGGCCCACCGGTACGACGCGCCGGTCGTCGCCACGCCGTTTACGTGTGAGCTGGTCCGGGAGGAGATCGAGGACGAACAGAAGTTCGGCTTCGACAACGATATCGTCGAGATGGAGGCCGGCGGGACGATGTCGATCGGCGATCACGGCTGCGAGCTCGAGTTCGTCAACGTCACCCACTCGATCGTCCAGGCGATCAACCCCGTGCTTCACACGCCCGAGGGGGCGATCGTCTACGGGCTGGACAAGCGCATGGACCACACGCCGGTCATCGGCGATCCGATCGACATGGAGCGGTTCCGCGAGATCGGTCGCGAGGGCAACGGCGTACTCTGTTACATCGAAGACTGCACCAACGCGAACAAGAAGGGCCGCACTCCTAGCGAAAGCGTCGCCCGCGAACACCTCCGGGACGTCCTCTACAGCATGGAGGAGTACGACGGCGGGATCATCGCCTCGACGTTCTCGAGTCACATCGCGCGGGTCAAATCCATCATCGAGTTCGCGCGGGAGATCGGCCGACAGCCGATCCTGCTCGGGCGCTCGATGGAACAGTACTCCGGGACCGCAAAGCAGGTTGGCATCGACTTCCCGTCGGACGTCGAGATGGTCGGCTATCGGCAGTCGATCGACCAGACGCTGGAGCGGATCATGAACGACGGGAAGGGGAACTTCCTGCCGGTCGTCACCGGCCACCAGGGCGAGCCCCGCGCGCTGCTTACCCGGATGGCTCGCGGCGAGACCCCCTACGACCTCGAGGACGGTGACAAGGTCGTCTTCTCGGCCCGGATCATCCCGGAGCCGACCAACGAGGGCCAGCGTTACCAGGCCGAGAAGCTACTGGGCATGCAGGGCGCCCGCGTCTACGACGACGTTCACGTCTCGGGACACCTCCGCCAGGAGGGTCACTACGAGATGCTCGATGCTCTCCAGCCCCAGCACATCATCCCGGCCCACCAGGATCTGAGCGGGTTCTCGGGCTACGTCGACCTCTGTGAGAGCGAGGGCTACCAGATGGGGCGGGACCTGCACGTGACCCGCAACGGGAACATCATCCAACTGGTGTAAATCGCTCCATTGCGTCGTGCAACTGCGGCCACCGGTTCGATCGGCGAACGCGATACCGGGTTCCTAACGGATCCTGGCGCCTGAACCGTGCGCTCGCCGGAGGGCGACGTCCTCGAGGACGATAACAAACGAGAAGTGCGTCCGACCGAGTCGGTGGGTATGGATCGCTCCGATCGCCGGGAGTCGTTCGAGAACCAGCCGCTGCTCGAGTCGAGACGCGAGCGGCTGGCTGCGTACCTCCGATTCAACCGCGATTCGATTCTCGTCGACGTCCTGCTGATAAGCGCCTGGATCCTGCTTGCATCGGGCGTCGCCCAGTGGTTCGGGCTGCCGCGGTGGTTCTTCTACACCGTCGTCTTCGTCGGAATCGTCGTCTACACTCAGACGACGTCGCCGTGGTCGCGGCCGTACCGAAGCCCGGACTGAGTAGTCAGACGAACTGGAGCAGGGGGAGCAACAGGACGACGACCCAGAGAACGACGCCGGTTCTGACGTAGCCGTGTCTTGCCGAATCGAACCGCTCGGCGTGAGAGGCACCGACGGCAAGGAACCCGAGCGCAACCGCCGCCGAGAACCGGTGGACGAGGACGTCGACCGGCAGTCGCGTCACGCCGAGCAGCGTGTAATCGAGCAGGATCGCGACCGCAAACCCGATCGAGGCGGCCGAGAACGCCGTCGGGCGGTCGAGCCGCCGCGCGAAGAGGTACGTACAGACCGGGAGCCCGACGAGCAGCAGCGGGTAGAAGCCGGCCGCGACGATCCGCGGGTCGAACGACGAGAACACGCCCTCGAGAGCGATCGCGCCGAACCTGACGAAGAGATAGACCGCGATCAGCGAGACGGGCAGGGCGATCCCGTTGCGGACGCGCGGGGCCTGCCAGTACCGGACGACGCTCGCATGGTCGACCCGTCGCAACACCGACGCTCCCAGCAGGCCGACGATCGAGGCGGTGATCACCGCCGGATGGTCGGCGAGTTCGACGGCGGTAACCCAGCCGTCTGCGTCGGAGCTGCGGTCGTTGCCCATGTGAACGCGGGTGACGTCGTCGACGAACCAGCGGTCCATGAACTCCGCCTCGACGTACTGCTGGGACTGCTCGATGCTGTCGACGGTGTGTCTGAGGTGGAACCAGTCCCAGTGTTCCTGGTGGGCCTGGATCGCTGTCCAGTCCTCGCCGGCCGGCGACTCGTAGGCGCGGATGTGGTGGCGCGTGCCGAGGTAGGTACCGTCGTGGAGCTCGTAGCTCTCGTCGAGCCAGACGCCGTCGTCGGGGCTGGGTGTCGGCGAGACGTAGGTGTACCGAGTCGAGCCGTCAGCGTCACCCCAGGCGGTTACGGTTCCGAAGACGGCTTCGTCGTCCTCGGCGACGCCGACGTCTTCCTCCTCGTCGTCGGTTTCGTTCCAGTCACCCTCGCTTTGTTCGGTCAGGTGGAGCCGCGTCGCCTCGGTGTCGCCGTAGACGATCAGGTTGAGCGCGAGCGTCCGCTCCTCGAAGGCCGTCGCGCGGCTGGTGTAGGGCCACAGCGTTGCGGACTCGCCGTCGAGGGAAACGAAGGCTTCGGTCGGCTCGGGGTCGTCGCTCGCGGAGTCGAAGGCGACCGAACCGAGCCCCAGCGTCGCGAGAACGAGGACGAGAACGACAAGCGCCATCAACGGGCGACTGATCGCGGACATTCGTTTTCGTACCAACCCGAGCGGGTACCTATCGGTATTTCGGTTCGTGGCGTGGACGCCGATCAGTCGGCGAACGTGTCGATCACCGTTCCCGAGTCCGCACAGGCGCTGTCGTAGTAGCCGTCGTCCTCCGAGAGCGTTCCCCAGTCGAGCCAGCTGCCCTCGTAGTTCCGACACTCCCCCCAGCCGAGCTGTTCAATGACGAACCAGCCGACCGACCCCCGGACGGCGGTCGTACAGTAGCTGATCGTCTCCTCGCTGGGGTCGAGACCGGCGTCCTCGAGCCACAGGCGCTCGAGCTCCGCGGGCGAGCGCAGCCGCGCGCCGTCGTCGACGAGGTTCTGCGTGAAGTCGACGTTGATCGCACCGGTGATGTGACCGTGGCGAGTGACACGATCGTCGTCGTCGTCCTTCCCGCGGTACTCCTCGGGAGTTCTGTTGTCGACGAGCTGGACGTCGGCGTCGTCCTCGTGGACTCGCTCCGCGACCCGTGCGCGCGTCGCGAGGACGTCCGTGTAACGAAGAAGAGTAGGGAAGAATCTGCGCGGTCGTGCGCGAACCGTCCCTAACCGAGAAACTGTTATTACAGAGATACAGGAGAAAGCCCACGACTTCAGTCGTGGGAGTAGTCACTATTCGATCATTAACTGGTCTGCTCGAGAGCCCAACGGGAGTAAAGGGGGCACTCACGAGTCCCTCGAAAGAGGGGTGCCACGACACCGGTTCGCCGGGCGCCCGCTGTCAGAACCCGATTGCCTGCCCGTCTCGACGGGGTTCGGAGCCGCCGATCAGAACGCCGTCGTCAGTACGATAGATCAGCTGGGCGCCGCCGTAGTGGTTCGCGTCGGGTTCGAAGTACTCGTCCTCGGTGATCACGTCGTGGCCCCGCTCGCGCAGGTCATCGACGGTCGCCTGGGGGAGCCGCGAGGTCTCGAGGGTGACCTCGTGGTCCTCGAGGAACCGGAACCGCGGCGCGTCGATCGCCGCCTGGGGGTTGAGCCCGGAGTCGACGAGGTTCGTCACCACCTGGACGTGGCCCTGGGGCTGGGTGTCTCCGCCCATCACACCGAAGGACGCGCGGAACTCGCCGTCCTCGGCGAGCATGGCTGGGACCAGGGTGTGGAACGGACGCTTCTCCGGTTCGAGCGCGTTCGGATCATCCGGATCCAGACTGAACGAGGAGCCGCGGTTCTGCAGCGGGAAGCCGCCGACGACGATCCCGCTCGCGAACGGCCAGAAGCCGCTGTTGATCAGCGAGACGGCGTTGCCGTCGCCGTCGACGACAGTCAGATAGACGGTGTCGCTGTGTCGATCCGCGCGGGGTTCGTACGTGCCGACGTTCGGGCCGATCTCGGCCGCGCGCTGGCGGCCGTACTCCGGCGAGAGCATCGTCTCGAGGGGAATATCGTACGCCTCGGGATCGGTGACGAACTCCTCGGTGTCGGCGAAGGCGATCTTCAGCGCCTCGATCTGACGGTGGAGCCGCTCGGGATCGGTCGGATCGGCCGCGAGGTCGAACTCCTCGAGGACGTTCAGCGCCTGCAGGGCAGCGACGCCCTGGGTGTTCGGCGGATGCTCGAGGACCTCCATCCCGCGGTACTCGGCGCTGATGGGCTCGTCCCACGTGCTCTCGTGGTTCTCGAGGTCCGACAGCTCGAGGACGCCGCCGTGTTCCTGAACGGCGTCGACGATCTCGGCGCCGAACTCGCCGCCGTAGACTGTCTCGATCCCCTCGTCGGCGATGCGCTCGAGCGAGTCCGCGAAGTCGGGGTTGGTGAACAGCTGCTCCGGGCTCGGCGGCTCGCCGTCGATCAGGAACGTCTCGCGGAAGCTCTCGAACCCCTCGACGCGGGGTGCCGCGACCTCCCACTGGGCGGCGACGTACTCCGTGACCGGAACGCCGTCACGGGCGTAGCCAATGGCGGGCTCGAGCAGGTCCTCGAACGGGAGCTTCCCGTAGCGCTCGGAGAGCTCGTAGAAGCCGTCGAGCGCGCCGGGAACGGTCACTGGGAGTCCGCCCTCCGTCGGGACGACGGGCTCGCCGTCCTCGGTCGCGTCGGTGCGGTCGCAGTAGGTGTCGATGTCGGCCGCCGCGGGCGCGCGACCGCTGCCGTTGAGCGCCCGGTACTCGCCGTCGAAGTGGGTGAGCGCGAACATATCGCCCAGGACGCTGGTCATGTGCGGTTCGACGAGGTTCAGCGTCACCGCCGTCGCGACCGCGGCGTCGGCGGCGTTGCCGCCCCTCTGGAGCGTTTGCGTCCCGACCTGGGCCGCGATCGGGTGGCTCGTCGCGACCATCCCGTTGGTCGCCATCGTGGCCGACCGACGGCCGATGAACTGCCAGGGGTAGTCGAACTCGGTTTCGGCACCGGCGCCGGCATCGCCGCCGACCGCCTCGGGATCAGTCGCCGTCTCGTGCCCGTCCGTCCTCGCGCCGACCCGTCCGGTAGCGATCGCACCCGTCGCTGCGGCCGTCAGTCCCACTCGCTTCATGAACGTGCGCCTGTCTGCCATGGCGACGGCTATTCGCGACGCAATACTGAAAATAAAGCATGAATTATCTACATTATTATTACTGTGTGGCGGAATATAGGTCAGGGAAGCGAGGGCGAAAGACGAATCGGTGGGGTGGGATCGTGGAGTATCGCGAACGTCCGGTGTCGATCGAAGGAGAGGCGGGCGGATCGCCCGCGGCCGCGACCATGCGGGCGATCAGGCCGGCGTGAGCCGACCGGTGCAGTTCCGACAGTACGTGTAGAAGGGATCGTTTTCGGTCTCACAGGTCGGACAGACGCCCGGCGCCGGCGGTTCGTAGTCGGGCGGTCCGTCGTGGGTCCGGCTCCAGTACTCCGCGCCGGTGGGGTGGTAGGCCCCGGCGGTGAATCCGTCGAGCGACTCGCTGCCGTCGTCGGCGTCCCGATCGCCGTCGTCGCTCTCGGTGTCGTGTTGACGGAACAGCAGCATGGCCCACCACGCCCCGAGCAGGAGGGCCGCCACTGCGATGATAATGGTGTCCATGGTATGTTTGGGCGTACCATTCGAGAGCACTTAGCCTATTTTGCTCGGAATGTGACGGAACTTCCGCTGGCGAGACGGCGATTTCGACGCAGCTCGACAAAACAACGGGGGCAAGACTTTATCGAACGCCGACCGATCGGGAGATATGGCGACCCACGTCCTGATTCCCGTCGACGACTCCGATCGATCGACGGCAGCGCTCGAGTTCGCGCTCGAGGAGTACCCGTCGGCACGACTGACCGCGTTGCACGTGCTCGATCCCGGCGATATCTACACCGCGACGGGGATCGAGACCGGACGGCTCTCGAACTACGAGCGGATCCGCGAGGAACACGAGAACCGGGCGGAGAACCTGCTCGAAACCGTACGGAGACGGGCGTCCGAAGCGGGCGTCGACCTTGAGACCGATTCCGTCACCGGCGACGTCTCCGAGACGATCGTCGACTACGCCGAGAACAACGCCGTCGATCACGTCGTGATCGGCAGCCACGGACGGACCGGGGCGAGCCGGATTCTACTGGGCAGCGTGGCAGAGACCGTCGCCCGTCGGTCACCGGTCCCGGTCACGATCGTTCGGTGAGCGATCGGTTGGGATCGCGAGCACTGTTCTCCGCACACCGTTGTCGACACGAAAAACTCTATCCGGCGGATAATAACGGCCGACAGAGCCGAACGCTCCTCGTATGCCCCCACTGACGCGTCGACGACTGCTCGCCGCAACCGGTGGAACGCTCGCGATCGGCGGCGTCCTCGGCTCGTCCGGGTCGGTCGCGGCCGATAGAAGCGAATCGAGCGCCGAGCCCGGAGACGACTGGTCCTCGAGGCGAGGATCGCCCGGAAACAACGCCTACTTCCCGAACCGATCCGGTCCCGAAACACCCGTTGCCGTCGCCTGGGAGTACGACGCCGGCGGTCCGATCGCGGTCCAGGAGGGAGCCGTCTACCTGACGACCGACGGGGCGATCCACGCGCTCGACGCGACCGACGGCTCGGTGGGCTGGCGGAGCGAGGACGTCGGTGCAAGCGGAACCCCCGCGGTCGCCGACGGCAGCGTCTACGTCGGTGGTGACGCGCTGGTCGCGCTCGACGCCGAGGACGGGACGGTCCGCTGGGAGCGCGAACTCGACGGCGACGACGTCGCGCCGCCGAACGTCGCGTCGGGGACGATCGTGACCTGCGTCGGTGCGACGGTGTCCGCGTTCGACACCGACGGCGAGGAGCAGTGGGCGTTCGAAGCCGAGGAGGAGCTGCTCCGAGCCAGCGAGACGGCCGTCGCCGACGGCGCCGTGTTCGCCTGCAGCGCCTCGCACGTGTTCGCCCGCGAGCTCGAGGACGGCAGCGAGCGCTGGACGAACGAGCGACCCGAGGACGCAGAGCGGTTCGTCCTCCACGATCCGATCGTCGCCGTCGATGGGTTCGTCGCTGTCGCCTTCGATGACGGCGAGGGGCCGTACGCCGACGACGTCGTCCTGTACGATACCACGACCGGTGAGGAAGGTGAGCGCTACGGCGGCGCCACGCCGGCCACGATCGGCGAGGACCGCGTCTACACGAACCCGACGTACGACGCCGCGGGGTACGACCGGGAGACGGGCGAGACGGTGTGGGAGCCCGACCAGGACATCAAACACGCCCAGCAGCCGGTCGTCGGTGCCGACAGGGTGTACGCGGGGATCAACGCCCTCGAAGAGATGTCGGGCGGCGACGGGGAGCACGGCCTCTACGCGTTCGATTCCGCCGGCGACGTGGCGTGGTCGGTGACGCCGGACGACGTCCTCGAGCTGAACGCGACGCTTGTCGAGGGGACCGTGTACGGGTGGGATACCGACCGTCTGCTCGCGGTTCGTTCGGAGGCGGATCTCGGGGAGCGCGAGGACGACGAGGACGACGAGACGGGTGAGGCTGACGACGAGGACGACGAGACGAGCGGAGACGGCGAGGCTGATGACGAAGAGGAGAACACCGAGACCGAAAGCGAGGAAACGGACGGAGACGAGCCGACGTCGACGGACGACGACGCGGAAGACGGCGGTGACGAGGAGCAAGACGACGGCGAAACCGGAGCCGACGACACGGCCGAGGGCGCGAACGGAGCCGACGGTGACGACGAGGCGGTGCCCGGGTTTACGACGGGAGCCGGAGTCGCCGGCGGCGTCCTCGGGCTCGAGTGGTTGCGTCGCCGTGCGAACGGCGACGGGGAGACGTTCGCCGATCCCGACTGAAACCCACTACCCGGTGTGACCACTGTGGCACGCAGAGTTCGAGGAGGACGCCGTCACTCCTCACCCACAGAAAGTATTTATTGTCTGCTGATTCACAGTGAATCGGCAGACGGGTGTCACTGGTAGGGTGCCCGAACGCTGTGGCTGCAGGCTCGAGGGTCGTGGTGGGCTCGATCGAGTACGGGTTCCGACGGTGGCCGACGGGAATCTCCCGCGGCCGCTGCAGTCGGAACGCGGTTCCAGTTTCCGAAACCAGTTCGAACTAGCGGTGTATCAGCACAGGGACCGTTCCGATTCGACGCCGGTGGGTTACCGAACCTGTGTTCGTTCTTGATGGTATCCATCAGAAAACATTTATGGGAACGGTCCGCAGTCACGACCGGCCGACGGACACACACGACAGCCATAGTGCGCAATCTCCGGCTCGGCCACACCCTTTTCAGCGACGCCAGTCCGCCACAGCGGAGACGCTAGCGATTCGGTATCCGCTCCGTGCGGTCTCGTCCAGTCCGGACGGTTAGGGCCGGAACACACAGTTAGCCAGAAAGTATTTGTTGCAGTACGCTTTAGTCTGAATCAGCCGGAGGGTCCCGTCGCTGACGCTTGCTCGTTCGCATGCAAACTCCGGCTACTCCCCCCCACTCCCCCAACCCGCTTTCGGGTTTTCCGATTCGATACGTCGCCCAGTACGACGGCCGTCGGATCGCCGTTCGATCGGCGAACGCACCGCTCGACCGGGCGCGCTCCGAAACCACTCGCTTCTCGCCGACGGTCCGGCGTTGCCAAAAAATGCGCTGGAAACGACCCTTCGAGGACGCTACTGCTCGAGGACGTCGCCCCGGATCGAGTACGTCCGGACGTTGCCACAGTCCTGTGCACCGAACGTGAGCGTCTCGGTAGCGCCACCCTCGAGGTCGATCTCGGTGCTTTCCTCCTGCTCGTCGCGGTCGCCCCGAATGCCGACCCAGACGAAGCCCGTGATCTCGTCGGGCGTCTCGTTGTACACCTCGAGTTCGACCTGACAGTTCTGGCCGTCGAAGGCGTGTGACTGGACCGAGAACACGTTGTCGGTGCCACCCTCCATGCTGACGTAGCCGTCGATCTCGTCGCCGTCGACGCGCTCGATGGGTTCGTAGCCGTGGAGTTCGAACCCGAAGTGGGTTGCCTCGGAACAGTCCGAGAGCACGGCGGTGAGCTCGTGGCTCGCGTCGTCGCCGTCGAGCTCGTAGTCGTTGTTCCGCGACTCCGCGAGGACGTCGTCGCCGTAGTAGACCACGAAGTCGTACTGGAGCTGGGCCGTCTCGCCGTCGGGCCGCGTGACCCTCGCGGTCAGCTCACAGCCGTCGCCGACCTCGAAGTCGGCGACCTCGAGCGGGCTGTCGTTGACGATCTCGTTCTCGTAGTCGTCCGGATCGAGTTCGTCCTCGCCGTCGTCCGCGTCGTCGTCCTCGTCCTCCGCTTCGTCCTCGTCGTCCGCATCGCTATCGTCGTCCTCGTCGTCGCTTTCGTCGTCAGCCTCCTCACCGTCGAACTCGTCCTCGTCGGCCTCCTCGCCGTCGAACTCGTCGTCCTCGTCGTCGGTCTCGTTGCCGGCGTCGTCATCGCTTTCGTTGCCGGCCTCGTCGTCGGTCTCGTTGCCGGTGTCCGTATCGTCGTCCCCGTCGTCGGCCCCCGTCTCGTCGTCGGTTTCGTTTCCGTTCTCGTCAGCCGTTCCGTCGTCGGACGCGGTACCGTCGTCGTCTCCGTTCTCGTCGCTGCAGCCGGCCACCACGGCTGCTGCACCCGTCGCACCAATTAGGAACTTTCTCCTGTCCATGAAAACAACATATTCTAATGAATAAAAAATATAACGGTAACTAGCTCAAAAAAGCGAATCGGCGCTCGCTCGGCACGATTTCGCGAGTGCTTCCGGTTGCTCTGGACGGGCGCTTGCGACGGTGTCGCGAACGACTCGCTTTCGCAACTGCGACGATCGCGTCGTTCGTCGCTCGATCAGTCCTGCGATTCGGCGTCGACGCCGGCTCGACGGCGCAGCCACTCGAGCCCGAGGACGCCGCCCGCGATCCCGGCACCGGCCGTGAAGCCGGGCATCTCGTCGTCGGTCTCGTCACCGTCGCCCGTTCCGTCGGTGGCGGTGTCTGACTCGTCGGTTCCGTTCGCTGGTTCGGCGTCTCCGTCTGCGGGAGGATCCTCCCCGTCGCTTTCGCCGCCCGTCTCGTTTTCCGTCGTTTCGTCGTCGCCCGCGGTCTCGTTGACCTCCTCGCCGTCGAACTCGTCGTCGGTCTCGTTGCCGACGTCGTCGTCGCTTTCGTTGCCGTCGTCCGTGTTCTCGCCGCTTTCGTTGTCGTCGCCGGTCTCCCTCTCGTCGTCCCTGTCCTCGTCGCTTTCGTCGTCGTCAGCCTCACCGCCATCGCTCTCCGCCCGGAGCGCAACGAGCCCGTTCTCGCCGTTCGTGTAGAGCGTCTCCGCGGTGACGGCGAACCAGTCGGCCAGCGCGTCGCCGTCGACGATCGGGTGGGTAAGCTCCCACCGTTCGGCGCCGTCCTCGAGTTCGAGCCCGAGTAGCGCTCGCTCGTTGTAGCCCGGGTAGTAGGGCATCAGAACCGTTTCCCCGACGATCGCGGGATCGCGCCACCCGCTCGTCCCGCCGATCTGCTCCCACCCTTCGTCGGTCTCGTAATCGGTAACTCGAAGCGCGTCGGGACTGGCCGCGATCCGAACCGACTCGGTCGCCGCCGTGGGGAGCACGCTCGGAGCCGTCCCGAGACGGTCGCCGGTCGCCGCGTCGAGGATCGGAAACTCGTCCTCCGGACTCCCGCTGACGAACACTCGCTGGGCGGTCGCCGCGACGCCGGCGAACGACAGCCCCTCGTACTCGCGTCGCCAGTGGGTCCAGGCGGTAGTCCCGTCTTCGGCGTCAAGCGCCGCGATTCCCGCACCGTCCGCGATCGCGTACACGAGCCCGTTCGCGACGGCAACCGGTACCGATCCGAACGCGGCGTCCTCCGTGCCGGGCTCGGTCACGTCGTCGGCCGCCTCGAACTCGACCGATTCGAGCCCCCAGACCACCGTCCCGTCGTCGACGTCGTAGGCCAGCAGCTCCCCCGCGGCGACGACGTAGGCCGTCCCGTCGACGACGGTCGGGCTCGTGACGGTCTGTTCGTGCTCTCCCTCGTCGAACGGCTCGCTCCAGCGCACCTCGCCGGTGTCGGCCTCGAGGACGGACAGGCTCTCGCCACCGACGACCACCGCGTCGTCGGCAACCGCGGGCGTCCCGTCGGCGCCGACGTCCTCGCGTTCCCAGCGCGCCGAGCCGTCGGTCGCGTCGAGCGCGTGGACCCCACCGTCCGTCCGGAGGTAGACCGTTCCGTCGACGATGGCGGCTCGCCCGCCTCGATCGTACTCCCAGGCGACCGTCTCCGGCACGGGAAACGAGCCGTCGGCCGGAACGGACGCCGTGTTCCCCGGGGTCCCCCGGTACGAGGACCAGCCCGACTCTGCGGGTGCCACGTCCTCGTCGCCGGGTTCCGCGGCGCCGCGCTCGCTCGTTGCGAGGACGCTCCCGATCGACGTCGCTGCCCCTGTCGCCAGTACCGATCGCCGGCTCCAGCCCGACATCTCTGTCCCTGCTGTTCTCGGACACGTATATAGATCCCCTGTATACGGCTCCCACGAAGTCGATCCGAGCGCGAGAAGGCCGTGAGCGGGGATCGGAGAACGTCGTGTCGGTCGAGGACTCGGAACGACCTCCGGCCCGGCTCAGTCCTCGAGCTCCCGGAGCGCGACGAGCTGCCCCTCGTAGTCGACGTACATCGTCTCGTCGCTGATCGCGCGGATCTCGCCGACCGGTGCGGTGTTTCGCGAGAGGGTCCAGTTCTCGGTACCGTCGTGTTTGTCGAAGGCGACGAGCTCCTTGTGGTGTGGGACCTCGTTCGGGTCGCCGTTCGACCGCAGGTAGACGTAGACGGTGTCGCCACAGATGACGCCCTGGCCGTAGGTGAGCCGTCCGGAAACCTGCCAGCGTTCACCGCCGCCGTCGATCGAGCCGGCGGCGAACGCCTGTCCCGAGTCGGCGAGGTGGACGTCCGTGCCAACGGCCGGTTCGGCCGGCGACTCCATCGGTGCTGGGCCACGATATTCGCCGGTTTCCGGATCGTGAATCCCGCAGTCGACGGTCGTGTACCCCTCGACGAGGACGGCCTCGCTCGTCGCGAAGATCTCGTTGTCCCGTCGGCCCATGTACTGTCGCTGCTCGCGCCAGACCTCGTCGCCGGTTTCGGGGTCGAACGCGAGGAGGCCGCCCCGCGTTCCGGCGTAGACGACGCCGTTGGCCGCGGCCGTGCCCGTGGTGAACGCGTAGTCTTTCGGCCTGTTGGCGCCGAAGGAGGGGACGAACGCGGCCCCGTCCCGGCGCCACCTGACCGAGCCGTCCTCGATATCGAGAGCGTACAGGGAGCCGTCCGCGACGACGTAGACGCCGTCGTGGGCGACCGTATGGCTGCTCGTCCACTCTGTGGGCTCGAGGCTGCTCTCCCAGCGGACGTTCCCGTCCGAGCGATCCAGCGCCACGACCTCCTCGCCACAGAGGTAGACGCCGTCGCCGGCGACCGCGGGATCGCTCGCCGCGACCGCGTCGGTCTCCCAGACGGGCTCGCCGTCGGCCGCGTCGAGGGCGACGACGCCGTCCTCGGTCGTCGCGTACACGACCCCGTCGGCGACGGCGACGCTCCCGTCGTGGTCGGCCGCCCAGGCGGTCTCGAGCGAGCCGGGATCGAACTCGGGGCCGTCCTCGAGGTACCGCGCGTGGCCCGCGCCGCCGCGGTAGGAGGGCCAGTCGGCCTCGCGATCAGGGTCGAGATCGGGATCGGGACGCTCCGTCTCCTCCCCCGCAGCCGAGTCGGCCGCGCCCGAGGACGCGAGCATTCCGCCGGCCGAAATCGCTGCACCCGCTGCCAGCACCGATCGACGGTTCCAGGTCGACATATTCACAGGATTTCATGATATAATGTATAGCGGTTAGGCTTGCAATTGAATCTCTGGCGCCGGATACTCGGCCTGACGGCGGGAGACACCGTCTCGGAACCGACCTCATCGGATCGGTCGTGAGGTTCAGGTGGCCCGAGAGGCGGACGTCGCCACAGCTCGGATCGACGAGGACGTCGTCTCAGGGATCGTCCGCCTCACTCGCACGGCGGCGGAGCCACTCGAGGCCGAGCGCACCGCCCGCGATGCCGGCACCGGCCGTGAATCCCGGCATTCCATCGGACTCGTCGGCCGCGTCGTCGGCGTCGCCATCCGTGCCGTCGGACCCGGAGTGGGTTGTGTCGTCCGGGTCGTCATCCGCGGACTCGCGGACGTCGTCGGTGGTGTCCTCGGAGTCGTCGGTCGACTCGGGTTCGGCCTCGCTCCCCTCGTCGTCGCTCTCGGTGGTACCGTCGTCGACGGTTTCGTCGTCTCCCGATCGCTCGTCGTCCGCGTCTGTCGTTCCGGAATCGGTTTCGTCGCTACCCGTCTCGTCCCCGTCCTCGCCGTTCGTCTCCTCGTTCTTGCTCTCGTCTTCACTGCCGTCGTTCCGGTCGTTCCCGTCGTCCTCGCTCCCGTCTTCACCGCCATCGTCCCGGTTGCTCTCGTCGTCCTCGCTCTCGTCGTCCTCACTACTGCCCTCGTCACCGGTTCGGTTGGCTCCGTCGTTCTCGCTCCCGTCGTCCTCACTACTGCCCTCGTCACCGGTTCGATCGGACCCGTCGCCTTCGCTACTGCTGTCGTCCTCGCTACCGCTGTCGTCCCCGCTATCGCTCCCGTCATCGTCACCGTCGTCCGCCTCGGACCGGTCCCGAAGCGCGACGAGGACACCGTCGCTGGCGACGTAGATCGCGTCCTCGGTGATCGCCCGGATCGGTCCGAGCGGAACCTCGCCCCCGTCGACCGACCACCGTTCGCTGCCGTCGCGTTCGTCCAGCGCGACGAGCCGCCGCCCGTCGTCGCCGACGACGGCGTAGACGGTCTCACCGGCGACGGCGGCCCGTCCGTGGGTAGTCGCCGCTTCGAGGACCCACTCGGTCTCGCCGTCCTCGAGCGAGCGGCCGCGGTAGGCATCGTCCGTCCGGGTAACGGCCACCGACTCGCCCATCGCGACCTCGACAGACGATCCGGACGCCGTTCCGAGGACGGCGCCCGTCTGGGCGTCGTAGCGCCGTCGATCCCCGTCCGGACCGCCCGCGGCGACGACGGCGGTCGCGTTCGCGTGGATCGCCGGTCCGCGGACGGGGTCGTCGTCGCTGCGCCAGACCTCCTCGCCGGTGTCGGGATCGTACGCGAGCATCGCCTCGTCGGTCGCAGCGTACACAACCCCGTTGGCCGCCGCGGTTCCGGCGACGAACGCGTCCTCGGGTCCCGGGGCGACGTCCCACCGGACCGTTCCGTCCGCGGGGTCGAGCGCGTACAGCACTCCGTTGATGACGACGTAGACGCCGCCGTACGCGACCGTCTGCCAGGCCGCGTCCTCGCTCGTGCCGAAGTCGGTCCGCCAGCGCACGCGGCCGTCCGAACGGTCTAGCGCGACGACCTCCGTCCCGGTGAGAAAGACGCGCTCGCCGTCGACCGAGGGCGCGGTCGCCGCGACGTCGGGGTTCTCCCAGACCAGCGCGCCGTCGGCCGCGTCGAGGGCGACGACGCCGTTATCGATCGACGCGTACACGACCCCGTCGGCGACGGCGATCTCGTCGTGGTGGTCGACCGCCCAGTCCGCCTCGAGTTCGGCGGCGTCGATAGCGGGCTCGTTCGCGACGTCCCGAGCCTGTCCGGCGCCGCCGCGGTGGGACGGCCAGGCCGCGTTCGACTTCGGGTTCGGCTCGATCGCGGGATCCGGAAGCGACTCGCCCGCGGTTTCCGCCGACGCGAGCGCCGCCGTCGAGAGCGCCCCGACCGTCGTCAGTACCGATCGCCGGCTCCAATCGCTCATGTGTCCTCATATTATGTAAAACACAAATACTTTCAGTGTATTTTACCAGCTGTATCGTCCTCGTTCGCAGACGGAGGTGTCGGAGACCGAGCCCGAACAGCGTCGGGGCCCGGGAGCGGTCAGAACGGAGGGGACGGATGCCGAAGCCGCTGTGTCAGTCGACAGCCCGTGCTACTCCTCGAGATCGGCCTCGTCGTCCGCGCGACGGCGGAGCCACTCGAGGCCGAGCGCACCGCCCGCGATCCCGGCACCGGCGGTAAAGCCGGGCATGCCGTCGGCGTCGTCGGTGTCGTCATCGGCCCCATCGTCTCCGCCGTTGGCCTCGTCACCGTTCCCGCTACCGGTCTCGTCGTCGGCGTCCGTCTCGTCGTCCGAGTCGCCGTCGGCGTCATCGCTCGCTTCCCCGTCGTCCTCGCCGGGTTCGTAGCCGTCCTCGGAGTCGTCGTTGCCGCTCTCGCCATCGGTGTCGTCCTCGTTTTCGGAACCGCTCTCCTCCCAGCCGTCCGGACGGAGCGCGACGAGGTCGTCGCCCCGCTGGGTGTAGATCGTGTCGTCCTCGACGACGAGAAAGCCCGCGTCGGCACCGTCCGACCAGCTCTCGTCGTCCTCGAACTCGAAGCGCCACCGTTCGGTACCGTCCCGGAGATCGAAGCCGACGACGCTGTCGCCCCCCTCCGGTCCGGGGGTCGAGTACGTGACGACGACGGTGTCGTCGGCGATCACGGGGTTTCCGTGGGCGTACGAGCCGTCGTGGCTCTACCCGTCGGTCGCGTCGGCGTCCTCGAGCGGGGTCGTTTCGAGCTGATACCGACCCTGCGTGACCGCGACGCCGGTGTCGGCGGCGGTGACGTACGCGTCGTTGATCTTGTGCTCGGTCGATTTCGTCTCCGCGTCGAAGGTGTAGACGGCCTCGAGGCTGTTGTTCTCGACGAGCAGCGTCCCGTCGGTCGCGGCGAGCCCGCCCGTGCCGGCGTCGACGTACCCGCTCCACCGCGTCTCGCCGGTTTCGGGGTCGAGTTCGGCGAGCCCGTCCGAACCGCTCCCGTCGAGGACGGCCCAGATCGAGCCGTTCGCCGCGACGAGCTGAGAGGGTGAGGACTGGAGCGACATGGCCTGCCCGTTGACGGTAACGGTGTCGCGCTCCCAGCGATGCGTGCCGTCGCTCGCGTCGAAGGCGTACAGCGAGCCCCCGTCGAGGACGTAGGCGGTTCCGGACGCGACCACGGGCGGGGAAACGTCGCCGTCGCTTCCGACCCCACTCGACCACTCCGCGTCGCCGGTTGTGGCGTCGAGCGCGACGAGTTCGGCACCACCGGCGTAGACGGTCCCATCGACGACGGTCAGACCGAGGGTCCGCCCGTCGAGGTCGGTCTCCCACGCGAGCGAGCCGTCCGCGGTGTCGAGCGCTCGAACCGACTCGCCGCCGAGGTAGGCGGTGCCGTCGACGACGACGGGTTCGTTGCCGTCCGTCCGCCAGGCGACGGTCGCCGGCGGTTCGATCGCGGACGCGCGTCGAGCGCGCTGTGCCCCCCCGTCGATCGACGACCAGCCGTCGGCCTCGACGAACGGCGTCGAGCCGTCGGTGCGTTTGGTCTTGCCGGCTGCCACCCCAGTTCCGAGCGTAAGAACCGCGCCAGTCGCGAGCACGGAACGACGATTCCAGTGTTCCATACCCGTTCGAACGGGCAACCGACGCATTACTATCGACCGGATATGTCAACAGTACGTATTCTGAAACAGTTCTGAAAGAGTCTGTTTTCGACACGAGCGCGGTCGACGTGCCGTGCCGTCGGCGTTCGACCGCGGCGATCGGGGAGAGCTGTCCGGGCAGCCACGAGTCGAGTCCGGGTGAACGACGGCGCCCGCTGTGGATCTAGGGGGTAGCCAAGGAAACCTAGACGGTGGCCAACACGTGGATGTGCGGTACCTAGCCGGTGGTTAAGACAGTGTGGCCCGTGTCTGTGGCTCGAAAACTCGGCCCGGCGAGCGGATTCGTTCGACCACCGGAGACGGACGTCCGTCGGCTACCAGAGGGCTGGCAGGAGCCCGACCGTGAGCATCACACCCCAGGCGTTGATGAGGACGTGCATCAGCCACGGGCCGACGAGGCTGTCGTACCGGAGCCGCAGCCCGGTGAGGACGGTGCCGAGCGCACCGGTGATGAGGATACTGACGGGGCCAGCCATGAAGGCGTGGATCAGCGCGAACAGCGCGATCGACAGGGCGCTCGCGGCGAGGACGCTGTAGCCGCGAGCGAGGAGGTGGCCGAGTACCAGTCCGCGAAACAGGACTTCTTCGGCGATCGGTGCGATCACGACCGTGGCGACCAGCAGCGCCGCGATCCCGCGGGCGTCGGTCACCGGCGCGCGGGCGTGAGGATCGAGGTCGACACTCGTCGCGATGGCGTTGCCGGCGACGACGATCCCGATCCCGACAGCCGTCGCGACGAGCGCGCTCGCCAGCTCCCGCCCGGAGGGGCGGCGGACGACCGCGGCCGCTCGCCAGGTGGCCCGGTCCCACCGCCAGTACAGCCAGGCGAGGACGGCGACGTAGGCGCCGCCGAGCGGAAGCAGGAGCGCCCAGTCGGGCCAGCCCGGATCGGCACCCCGGTGGAGCGTGAAGCCAGCGGTCATCACGAGCGCGGTGGCCGCGATCGGAACCAGCGGGAGGGTCAGACTCCACAGCAGCGAGCAGTCGGCCAGCGGTTCGACCGTGTTTTCGAGGCGACGGGCCACGTCCTCGCGGGACACTCCCCGGTCCGTCCTCGAGCGCGTCCCGGTTCCCATATGCTGTGGAATGATATCGAATAGCAAAATAGCTACACTACGATGGCAGGTTGATGCCCAACAGAGCTAATACAGCAGAGATAGTATCGAATACAGAGCGAGTATATCGGATGCCAGTACGCTTCGACGAATACGACCCGAACGAACACCGGCTCGATCTGAGCGAGGGGACCAACGCGAATCGAATCCTCTCCTTTCTGGTCGAAAACCCCGAATACGGGTTCACACCGAAAGAGATCCACGAGGCGACGGGAGTCGCTCGAGGGAGCGTCAGCCCGACGCTACTTCGGCTCCAGGATCACGGACTGGTACGACACAAAGGCGACCGATGGGCGGCGGCCTCGGAGGAGAAGATCGCTGCCTATCAGAGTATGTACGTGAGCCTGGAAGCGATATCCGATCGTTATTCGGACGATTGGTACGCGAACACTCCCGACTGGGACGAGGAGATCGAGGATCTTCGGGAACGGAACGAATGAACGAGCCATTCCCGCGCGGTGCAGTCGTTGTAAGCGGCGATCTGGTCGGTTCTCGGAGCAAACGGCCGTTCGTACTGATTTCGACCGAAGCGCATCCGTTCTACGGTGAGGAGTACACTGCAATCCCGCTGACGACGACGTCGCGGTCGGCAGCTTTCGAACTTACCGAAACGCGTTTTCGCGAGGGCGGACTCCCACGCCGGTCGTATGCGCTCCCGTGGAACATTGCGACGCTGAAACACGAAGGGGTATCGACCCACGCCGGAACGCTTACCCAGGAAGCGACCGAGACGCTCGTCGAGCAGGCCATCGGATACCTTCGCGAAGATCCGCCCTGAGAACCGCGGCTTTCGACGGAACCGTCGGCGGACCAGGCCGCGATCAGTCAGCCAGCGCGTCGGCGAGGTCGTCGCCGAGGGTCGCGATCGCCTCGTGGGCGCGGTCGACCTCCTGCATCGTCATGAAGCCGTGAACCTGGTCCTCGTAGTTGCGGTAGCGCGTGGGGACGCCGTCGCCGACGAGCTGTTCGGCGTAGGCCTTCCCGCCGTCCCGCAGCGGATCGAAGCCGGCGGTGACGACCGTCGCGGGAGCGACCCCGGAGACGTCCCCGGCGTTCGTCGGGTCGGCGTAGGGATTTCGCTTGTGGACGTCGCTCTCGTAGTAGCAGTCCCGGAACCACTCCATGTCGTCGGCGTCGAGGACGACCCCGGCGTGCTCTCGAACCGAGGACTGGTCCTCGTCGATCCCGACGCTGGGGTAGAGCAGCGCCTGGTAGTCGATTTCGGGGCCGTCGCGCTCGGCGGCCATGAGCGCGGCGACGGCCGCGAGGGAACCTCCGGCGGAGTCGCCCGCGACCGCGAGCCGACCGTCGCCGCCGACCGCGTCGGGGTGGGCGGCCGCCCACTCGACCGCGGCGACGGCGTCCTCGACCGCCGCGGGGAAGGGGTGTTCTGGGGCGAGACGATACGCTACCGAGAGGACGGCACACCCGCTCTCCCGGGTGAGCTGGCGACACAGCCAGTCATGGGTGGCGATGCTCCCCAGCACGTAGCCGCCGCCGTGGAAGAACACGACTGTCGGGAACGGCCCCTCGGCGTCCGGGAGGTAGAGCCGAGCGTCGAGCTCGCCCGCGGGACCGGGGATCGTGCCATCGAACGTCGCCCCGACGCTCGGAGGATTTCTGTTCTGGACCCACATCGTCGCCCGGGAGAGCTGCCGGAAGAGCTTCAGCCCGTAGCGGCTGTGTGGCACCGAGAGCCGCTCCTGGCGCTCGAGTGCGGCCTTCGCCTGCGGATCGATCCGATCGGCCTCCATACCAGACAGTCCGTCGAGCCGGAAGTAGACCTTCCGGTTCGGACGGTCGGTTCGTCGTCAGTCGGTTCGTCGTCGCGGCCGGCGATCGGATCGCGTCGCGGAATTTCGGTCTCCGTCCGATCGAAGACAGCTCCGCTCGGGAACCGGTCCGATCGCGTACTAGTCCGATTGGGAACCTGTTAACGGCGTGTTATCTACGCCTTATCTATAGTAGGTGAGCGTGAAACTCAGATTATGCAACACCAAGGACGCTGCTCCCGACGCCGGGCGCTGGGGCTCGCCGGCGGAGCGACGACGACCGTCCTCGCCGCCGGCTGTCTGGGCGGTGCCGAAACGGACGACGGAGACCACCCAGCCGACGAGGACTCGGACGAGACCGACGGAGGGGAGAACGCGACAGGAGCCGAGGACGACGGAACGGACGGTTCGATGGCGGGTCCCGACGACGATCCCGGTTCCGATGGCGACGACGGGACGGAAGATACGGACGCGACCGAGGACGTCGACACCCGCCCCGAGGCCTGGGCGGACGTCGAGGAGATCGTCGTGAGCGCCACCACCGCCGGCTGGGAAGGGGTCGAACCGGAGCCGATCGCGGGCGAGGAGAACCCCCCGATCGTGCTGACGGCGGGTCGGGAGTACGTCCTCAGCTGGAAAAACGAGGACGGACGGCCCCACAATATCGAGCTCTGGAACGAGGACGGCAAGGTCGTCGACGACTACGGAACCGAGCTGATGGAAGAGCGGGACGCGACCCAGTCGCTCGAGTTCGAGGCCAGCGAGGAGATGGCCGAGTACGTCTGTGAGATCCACGCCGGATGGCAAAAGCGCGGACGGATCGAGATCGTCTAGCGGTCGCGCGAGGGAGCCGTTCGAACGCGGGCGATACTCGAAACCGCAAGCGTCTCGTCGACGGTGAGCCGGAGCCGGGCGTCCTCGAGGCGGTAGGTGACGCGGAACTCCTCGGGGGCGACGCGGGTGGTGTTCCAGTCGCACGCCGTGACACGCTCCGTGAGGGCGGCGAAGCCGAACGAGCGGACGTCGATCCCCCGATCCCAGTGGAACGCGATCGACGCGGGGTGGGTGACGAGCCAGATCGACGGCGGGCCGTGAATCGATCGCCGACACTGCAGACAGCGCCCGACGGCGGTCCACTCGAGGGTGTCGACGGACGCGGCCGACTCCTGGAGGTCGATCGTGACGGCGCCACCGCAGTCGGGACAGGCGTCCTCGCGGAAGCGCCAGTACCGCGTGAGCATCCGCGTGGTCACACTCGCGAGGACGGCGTCGGCGTCGCGGTCCCGAACCTGGGCGGGCGTAACCGGGAGCCCGCCCATCCGCCGCCCGCAGTCCTCACACTCCCGGAAGAGCAGGCGGTCCTCGACGGCCACGCACAGTTGCCCGGCGCCACAGATCGGACACGGGGTGTCGACCGGGACCGGGTCGAAGGCGACGTCGCCGCCATAGGCGCCCGACAGGACGAGCCGGACGACGGACTCGCCGGCGAACGTGAACGTCCAGCCGTCGTCGGTGCGCCGGAGGTAGGTGCCGTCGAGCTGCTCGAGGTGATACGACAGCTGCGACGTCGAGTCCACGTCGACACGGTCGTACACCTCCGAGAACGGGAGCGCGGGGAACGGGTCGCTCGAGTCGACGTCGCCTCCCTCGAGCGCCCGCGCGAACGCCCGCAGGATCGCGATCCGCGTCGGGTCGGACAGGATGCCGAACGCTGCGGCGGCGTCCTCGTTTACTGTCATGGGTGTATGTCACACACCATCGATCTTAGCGGTGGGTGGTAGCGGACGGCTCCCGGAGCCGTCGGCCGCGATCGGCCGAGCGTCTCCGTCCTCGACGACGGCGCGTGTCGCGCTGCGATTCGTGACCGGAAGGGAGAAGCACTTATAGCCACGCTCTAAATCGGCAAAAGAAGAGGGACAGCGATGAGAACGGCTCCAGGGACGATCGACGTGCTCCATGTCGACGACGCGCCGAACGTTGCGGAAACCACCGCGACCGTTCTCGAGAGCGAGGACGAGCGGCTCGCGGTCGAGACGGCGACGAGCGCCGAGGCGGGACTGGAACGGCTGTCGACCGGGACGATCGACTGTGTCGTCTCGGGCTACGAGATGCCCGGTCGGAACGGAATCGAGTTTCTGAACGCCGTCCGCGACGAGTATCCGGAGCTGCCGTTCATACTCTTTACCGGCAAGGGCAGCGAGGAGATCGCCAGCGAAGCGATCTCGGCCGGCGTCACCGACTACCTCCAGAACGACCGCGGAACGAGCCAGTACGCGATCCTGGCGAATCGGATCACGAACGCGGTCGCGGAGTACGACGCGCGACGGCTCGAACGGCTCACGAGCCACGATCAGATGGCGATCCTCGATCGGATCGACGACGGCGTCTTCGCGCTCGACGACGACTGGCGGGTCGTGTACGTCAACGAGCGGGCGACGACCCTCTTCGGAGCCCCGGCGGACGAGCTGCGCGGGAGCCCGCTGTGGGAAGTCTTCTCCGAAGCGGCGGATACCCCGTTCTACGACCACTACCGGGAGGCAAAGGAGACAAACGAGCCAAAGACGATCGAGGAGTACTTCGAACCGTGGGACCGCTGGTACCGGGAGCACATCTACCCGTCCGAGAACGGACTTACGATTCTTTTCCACGACATCACGGACCAGAAGCAACGGAAACGGCGGTACCGTGCGGTTTTCGAGAACACCTACCAGTTTACGGGGCTACTAGATCCCGACGGAACGCTCGTCGAGGCGAACGAGACCGCCCTCGAGTTCGGCGGGCTAGAGCGCGAGAGCATCGTCGGCAAAAAGCTGTGGGAGGTGGCGTGGTTCCAACACTCCAAAGACACCCGCGAGCGAGTGCAGGAGGCCGTCGAACGGGCGGCAAACGGCGAGTTCGTGCGGAACAGACTCCCAATTCAGGGCGCTGATCGCGAGGCAATCATCGACTTCTCCGTGCGACCGCTGACCGACGAACGCGGGACCGTGACGCTTCTCATCCCGGAGGGGCGTGACATCACCGAGCTAGTAGAACGGGAGCGAGCGCTACAGCGAGAGCGGGACCGCCTCGACGAGTTCGCCAGCGTCGTGAGCCACGACCTCCGGAACCCGCTGAACGTCGCGACGGGACGGCTCGAACTCGCCCGCGCGGAGGACGACAACGAGCATCTCGACGAGATCGAGACCGCCCTCGATCGGATCGATCGGATCACCGAGGACGTCCTCTGGCTGGCGCGCGAGGGTCGCGATATCGGGTCCCGGGACGCCGTTCGGCTCGGCGACGCCGTCGACGCCGCCTGGAAACTCGTCGCCGACGGGAACGCCCGGGCGGAGCTCCGGTACGGCGAGGAGATCGCGTCGGCGACGGTCGAGGCCGACGACGATCGGTTCCAGCAGCTTCTCGAGAACCTGTTTCGGAACGCCATCGAGCACGGCGGCGAGGACGTCACCGTCACCGTCGGGAGCACCGATCGCGGGTTCTACGTCGAGGACGACGGTCCCGGGGTTCCAGAGCACCACCGCGAGAACGTGTTCGACGGCGGCTACTCGACGAGCGAAGGGGGAACCGGGTTCGGGCTGCGGATCGTCGACCGGGTCGCCGACGCCCACGGCTGGGAGGTGCGGCTCGCCGACGGTACTAACGGTGCCCGGTTCGAGATCATGTGTGAGCTCGACAGCGTCCGTCCCGTCCGGAGCTGACTCGAGAGCGCTCCGTCGCGTCCTCGCGCGTTCGAAAACGGTATACGGCGACGATTGACCTCCTCCCGCGCCTGAAGACGCGGGAATCCCGCCACGGGATTTCAGGTCGAATCACCGCCGAAGTTCGACGCCTGCTACAGCGGAATCGCACCCGTGAGCAACGCGACGACGAGGATCAGCGTGCAGGGAATGACCATCAGCGGGAGCGTGAACTTGATGTGCTCGCCGAGTTCGACCCCCGCAAGCCCGATCAGGAGGTAGGTCGCTCCGGTGAACGGCGAGACGGGGAAGCCGACCGTCTGGCCGACCAGTGAGGCGCGAACGACCGCGACCGGATCGTGACCGTAGGCGGCACTCGTCTCCGCGAGCACCGGGAGGACGCCGAAGTAGAAGGCGTCGGGACTGAACAGCAGGCGCGCGGGAAGCGACAGGGCCGCGACGATGACCGGCAGCTGGGAGCCGAGGGCGTCCGGAATGAGCAACACCATGATGTCGGCCATCCCGGTCACCATCCCGCTTTCCTCGAGGACGCCGATCAGGACGCCCGCAGCGAAGAGGATGCCGACGTAGGTCATCACGTCCGGGGCGTAGGATTCGAGGACGTCCTTCTGTTCCTCGTAGTCGGGGACGTTGACGATCAGCGCGACGACGACGCCGATCATAAAGGAGATCTCCGGCGAGGTGATCCCGGCGATGAGCACGCCAAGCACCGCGATCGTCAGGACGAAATTGAACATCCACTTCCAGTCGAGTTCGATCTCGCGGCCGTCGGTGGCCTCCTCGATGAGCGAGTCCTCGTCGACGCCCTCGAAGGCCGTGACGGTGTCGATATCCTTGCGGATCTGGCGGCCGAAGTAGCCGCTGATCGCGAACACGGACAGCATCCCGGCGGCCTGGGCGGGGATCATCGGGTTGAACACGTTCGAGATCGTCGCGGGGTCGATCGCGGCGACCCCGCGGACGACCTGGCCGCCCCACGGGACCATGTTCATCGTCCCGGCCGTCAGCGCGACGAGCGCGGCGAGGATCTTTCGATCGACGTCGAGGGCGTCGTAGAGCGGGAGCAGCGCCGGAATGGTGATCAGCATCGTCGTCGCGCCCGCACCGTCGAGGTGGGTCACCATCGCGAGCGCGACGGTCCCGACCGTCAACAGCGCGGGTTTGCTGATGATGTTGTCGACGATCCGGGCGACGAACGGATCGAACAGGCCGCTGTCGCGCATGATGCTGAAGTACCAGACGGCGAAGGCGAACATCGCGGTGATGCCGACGATCCCCTGGAGCCCCTCCTCGGCGAACTCCGCGATCTCGTTCGGAGAGAAGCCGGCGACCAGCGCGGCAATGACAGGAACGATAATTAACGTCGGAACGACGTACAATCGCTTCCGAATGACGAGAAACAGTATGAGAAAGATTGCCGCGTATCCAATGAGGCCGAGTGATATGCCCGATTCTATCATACGGGTCGCTCTCCCGTCGGGGTAGATAAAGAGTAGCATATATTCCGATATATTTTGGAATAGTCCTGTGCAAGAATTGTGATCGTCGTCCTCGTCCCGCGTAGTGCCAGAGAACGACGAACGGGACAAAATACCCTCTGGCGGAATCGGGAAGTAATAACGAACTCGTCCGATCGCGAAGGGAGTTTAAAAGCGGGGGGACTCCCCGCTCGTCCTCGGCCAGCCCCGTCAGGGAACCGCTCAACGAGCGCGCGCTCGTCGGCTGGACGTCCGACCTCGAGTCGGGTTTCGAACACAAAATCACTTGAGCGATCGCGGTCGATCGAGGGCGTCACGGTGTCGATCCGACCGTCGTTGACCCGCGAGCGGCCTGGAGCGCTCAAGAATCGTTTTGAAGCGCGTCCGGTATTATATCAAAATCTCGATAATACTTATGGTGGGTCGCGGCGACGGTTCGCGTAGGGGTGAGCGATGTAATGACATCACACGCAGCGAGCGAGGAACCGCGCGGGGTCGACGACGAGTCCTCGGGAATGACGATCGCGGACATCCAGGCGGCGTACGCGGACGCCGCCGACCTGGCCGCCCGGTTCGACCGGGTGAACCGACTACTGACGGGCCGGTACCGCCGGCGCCAGTTCGCAGACGCCGAGGGCCGCGTCCTCGAGGTCGCCTGCGGGACGGGGACGAACCTGCGGTACCTGCCCGATTCGGTCGAGTACGTCGGGATCGACATCAGCGAGGCGATGCTGGCCCGGGCGTGGGAGACCCTCGACCGCGTCGATGTGGACGGCCGGCTCGAGCGGATGGACGCCCAGGAGCTGTCGTTTGCCGACGACAGCTTCGATACCGTGCTCTCGTCGTTCTCGACGTGTACGTTCCCCGACCCCGTTGCGGCGCTCGACGAGATGGCGCGGGTCTGTCGTCCCGACGGACGGGTGTTGCTGATCGAGCACGGGCCCAGCGACGTCGACCTGCTCGCGCGCTACCAGGAGTACCGGGCAGCCGCCCACTACGAGCGCAGCGGCTGTCGGCTAACCCAGGAGCCACTGGACGTCCTCGAACGGTCGACGCTGGTCTTCGAGGAGAGCGACACCGCCCAGCTCGGACGGATCACGACGATCACGGCTCGTCCACCCCGCGACGGGGAGGTGGACCGATGAGCGCTTGGGAGGACGACGGCGCCGCGGCGTCGCTCGCACGAACCGCCGTCCTCGTGGGGACGCCGATCGCGCTGGGTGCGGTGCTGTGGGTCCACCCACACGGCGGGGCCTACGAGACGGTCGCGGCGGTCGCCGACGCGTGGCTGGCAGTCCACCTGCTGCTGTTGCCACTGTTCGCGCTGCTCGGTGCCGCGGTGTACGTCCTGCTGGCGGGGTTTTCGGGGCGGACGGCGACGATCGGACGGCTCGGCGTTGCGGTGTACGTCATCTTCTACATCGGCTTCGAGGCGATCGCCGGGATCGCCACCGGGCTGGTGGTTCGCGGGACGGGATCGCTCTCCGGAGCCGAGCAGGTCGGTGCCGCCGCGGCCTACGACGCGATCGTCACCAGCCCCGTCGTGGGTGTGCTAGCGCTGTTGGGGATCGCCGGAATGATCGTCGCGGTCGTGGCGCTGGCGCTCGAACTCCGGCGGGCCGGCGCGCCGACGGTTCCCATCGTCCTGCTCGCGGGCGTCCCGATCGCGGTCGTCGGCCACGGCGGCGGGTCGATCGACGCGGTCGGGATGGCGCTGTTTCTGGTCGGCGTCGTCTGGCTCGAGTTCGGGTGGCACCGGGAGTCCACACACCACGAGGGGGTACCCGCCTGAGGCGGATCGTCGGCCGGCGTACTCGTTCGGGCTCTCGAACACGAGTCCGGGGTTCGACGCCCGAACGGTACAGCGCTCGAGTCGATCACGAAACTTATACCGCCCGAACGACAACGAGTACCAGGGACCGAAGGTCGGTACGCGGGACCGCGACGGTTTTTGACACACCCCGTCTGTGCTACCGCGTGTCCCTCGGTCCCACCTATTTCAGAAGGAGCGTTGAAAGTATCGTCTGCACTCACGTGGTGAGGTGAGCCTGCAGACTGACGTCCTCGGATGTCGACGAAACGGCAGCCAGTCGACCGAGCACAGCCTACACAAGAGCTTTATTTCATGGTTAAAGAGTGTTGATAATGACTCCCGATCGCTCTCCAACGAGGACGCCGTCACGGACGTCCTCGATGAGTCGCCGCCGCTGTCTCGCAGTCGGAACCGCCGTCGGAACCAGCCTCGTCGCCGGCTGTTCGACCGCCGTCGACTTCCTCGCGGGGATGGTCCTCGAGGACGTCAACGTGTTGAACGGGACGGAGACGGCCCTCGCCGGATCGATCGCGGTGACCGATGCCGAGGGATCGGTCGTCCTCGACGATCGGTTCGACCTCGCCGCGGGCGGTGACGACGCCGACGAGGACGCCCAGGCCACGTACGACGACGCGGTGACCGAGGCGGGCGAGTACACCGTCGCGATCGAACTCGACGACGAGGACGCAGTCGGCGGTGACCACGTCCTCGAGGACACGGTCGAGGTCGCCGATCCGGACGAAGAACACGTGATCGTCTTCTTCGGGTCCGCAGAAACCGACGCCGCGGTCGTGACGACCGTGATCGAGGACCTCAGTGATCTCGAAGCGTACGCCGAGTTCGATGACGAGTTCTGAGCGCCACGTGTCGCTACCGGTCGATCGGTTCGGTGTCGAACGAGTCGCAGGATGAGTCGGGTCGGCGTCGAACGGGTCGTGGGGCGAGTCCGGGTCGCTCTCAGTCGGCGGGCACTCGGCCGTTCCATAGGCTACGTCTGACGAAACAGGTCGTCATCGCTCGGCGTCGGCCGTCGAGTCGGCGTCGGGGTCGGGGTCGTCGATCGGGTTCGTACACCAGTGACAGAAGTCCAGCTCGGGATCGTGTTCCTTCCCGCAGTGGGGACAGGACGGCGCGGCGTCCTCGTCGTCGCCAACGGCCGGCTGGTGGGCGGTGGCGGGCTGGCGGGCGATCAGGTACGCGTCGAGGACGCTGATCGCGACGACCAGGTACATCGGCCAGACGGCGAGGATCGCGTCGGTGTTGACGCTCCCGCCGGCGAGGGACTCGAAGGCCGCCTGATCGACGAGGAAAACCGTGACGAGGATCGAGACGGCGAGCCAGCCGACGGCACGGCGCAACCGTCGGAGATAGAGGTGGCCCAGCCCGGTAATGAGTGCTGCCAGAAGCGCTGCAAGCCACGGTCGTTTCTGCGACGTCGACTGGGACATATCCTGACTAGACGGTCAGTAAGGATAAGTGCTCTCCCTTCGGTTCGAGAGGTCGGACCGAGGACGCAGGTCGAACACGCCACTGGTTCCGATCGAGCGTCGCCAAGAGCGGCGCTGTCCGTTGATCTCGCCTGGGCTCCCGAAATCCTGCTCTCGGCAGCGACCTACTCACTACCCATCTCCGGCGAAATTCGCTCTCCGTACATGATTTAAATTCGGCCCCTGCAGGAAAGCGTCGCTCCTACTCGCGGTTCTTAGTGAGACCGGTGGCGACGGACGGCCATGGAACGACCATCGACCCGACGACGGTACCTGACAGTGCTCGGCAGCGGTCTGGCGATCGGTCTGGCCGGCTGTGCCGACGACGATGACGAAGCGGAAGACGACGCGGCCGAGGACGACGCCGACGCGAACGATGGAGCCGCTGACGACGGCGACGACGAGGACGGCGACGTTGAATCTGACGAGGGTGCCGAAACGGAGTACGACGACGACGAGGACGTCACCCTGTCGGGCGACGAGGAGGAAGAGGACGATATCTCGACCAGCGGGGACGTCACTCTCGAGGGCGACGCGGAGGTCGAAGGCGACGTCGAGTCGGGCGGTGACGTGACGATGAGCGAGGACGCCGAGGTCGACGGCGACGTGACCGCGGAAGGCGAGATCACGCTGAGCGACGACGCCAGCATCGACGGCGACGCGACCGGGGCGGCCGTCGAGCTCAGCGAGGACGCCGAGGTCGACGGCGAGATCGAGGAGACCGACTGACGAGCTCCGGGCGCGAGGACGGCGCCGTCCTCGCGGTCCAGCCGAAGACACGCGAGCGGAGGCGTCCGAGGGTTCTGGAGGGGCCCGTTGGTGAGAGTGCTCGACGCTGCAGCGGGTCGTCAGTCCGCCGTTTCGTCGAGACGGAACGTCTCACGGACCGGTTCCGGAAGGGGAGGTCGGGGGGCCGCTTCGTGTCGCTCGATCCGCTCCGGCGTGCGCGTTCGCTGATGGACGGCTCGCGCCATCGGGACCCCCTTCAGGTAGTTGAAATCGCCGAGGACGTCGGCCCCGAACTCGGTGAACCCGTAGAATTTCCACGGCAGGCCGCGCCGCTCCCCGTTCGGGGGGTACTCGTAGACTGCGAGGACATCCGCGTCGACGAGCACGTCGAGTTGCTCCTCGACGGTCTTTTTCGACTTGCTTGGAACGAAGTGGTTGATCTCGTCGGCTGACGCGAGGAGTTTCGGGTGTCCGAGGAGCGCCTGGACGATGCTGTGGCGGGTTTCCTGAGACAGCAGCTCCATCAGCTCACGCTGTCGCTCGAGGGGGTTTTCATCGGTATCGGATTTGGAACTCGGGGAGATATCGGCCATTGTTATCCGAGTTTACGGGAGCGGGATAGATAAGTATACGGGCTCGACCTCTTTACGTTAGACCAGTATGGTTATTTGGCTATATTCCCATACTAGTTGGTATGGATCGTATTCCGGAGGAGACCAACGAACTGACGAATTTCATTCTGAATGACGTTCTTTACGGCCTCGAGCTTGACCCGAAGGATAGTGAACAGCTCCTCTCGTACATGCGGGAGCGACACGAACACCTGTTCGGTCCACACTCGACGTATTTCGTGTTGGGGAGTTACGAATCGCCGTTCAAGTATCGCCTCGATGCAGCGCTTAATGTATTGAATTACCGCCATGATGCGTACGCGTATCTGCTCGCTACACAGCCCGAACTCGACGTATCGGACGCCGTTCCTGCTCTCAAAGTGAAATTCTTTCTTCATGCCCTCTACGCGGATTCGATTCCGCTGATTCTCGAACACGACACTGGTGGGGCAGTCGCCGAGTTCGGACGCGTCGAGCGCCCGGCGCTGCTCGACCGCACGTTTCTCTTCCCTCGAGCGCGGGATGAACACTACGGCGACGACTCCCTGCTTACGACGCGAGACGCAGTACGTGCCCGGGCCGTCGAGCTGGCGTACCATGCTGACGATCTTTCGGCAGCGCTCGAGACGCTCGCCGAACGGGCTCGCGAAAACGGACTGGAACTCTCGGCCGAGGACCTCGACTCGTATCTCGAATCCGAACTCGGCGGTCGCACGCCGTCGTACAGCGGCGTGATCACCGATTCGCTTCGGCACCTCGAATCCCTGAACCGGTGCTTTTCGTGGACGACAAGGGAGGAACTCGAAGCACAGCTGTCTCACGTTCCGTGATCGGTGTCAAGCCGCGACGTCTCCAACTACTCGGCAATCTGGCCCCGCCGATCAACCGACGAAACCGCCTGAGGACGCGGTCGCTGCCGTTAGCGCAGCTCGCCCCAGGTGCCGACGAGTTCGTCCTCGACGAAGCGCCGCTGCTCGAAGCCGAGGGCGTTACACATCATCGTGTGGCCCATAAAGGACAGCGCGTGGTCGGCCATCCCGAACGGGTGGAGATACTCCTGGTAGGCCGGCGGGAGCGCCGAGCCGATGAGGTTGATCTCGGCGTCGCCCGCCGACAGCGAGCCGGCGGCGACGCCCGCCGCGTCGGTGCCGTCCATCCGGCCCGCGACCTCGCCGCCCGCGGCCTCGAAGGCGTCGTCGTCGATCACGGTGATCGGCTGGTCTGGCTCGTTCGCCGAGTAACCGATCTGCGGGCTCTTCCAGATCTCCTGTTGGATCTCCCGGAGGTCGGTCAGCAGGTGGTGGTCGAAGTTCCGGTCCTCGAGGTTGGCGATCGTGATCGTCGTCGACGCGAGGTCGTCGGCGCTCAGGTCGGCTGCGTCGCCGACCTCGAGGACGTCGAGCAGGTACAGGCCCGTGTCGGTCAACACGAGATCGCCCCCGGCCTCGACGAACGCCTCGACGGCGTCGACGTAGTCGGGGTCGTCGATCCCGTCGTCGTGGGCGATCACGAGCTTGTCGTAGTGGCGCTTGCCGGAGTTGCCCTTGAGCAGGCGCCCGACGCCGACGTGGTGGACGCTGAGGCCTTCGATCGAGCCGTCCTCGAAGAACGGTTCGAGATCCTCGAAGAACTCCAGGGGGTTGGCTTCGTAGGGCTGCTGGCTGTAGCCGAGGACGACCTCGGGATCGGGATGGGCCTCGTCGCTGTCGACGACGACGATCTCGACGGCCAGTTCTCCCTCGCCGTCGTACTCGAGGGTCCACTCGCCCGCCTCGGGGGTGCTGAGGAAGAGACTCGAAGGGTCGGTCATACAGCAGTCGTCGGCGTCGTGCTCCGAGAGGTCGATCTCTCCCGCGGACTCCCCGTCGGGATCGAAGACGCGGACGACGCCGTCCTCGTCGCCGTGGACGAGGAAACAGACCGACACCGTCTGGGTGTTCTCGGCGACGTCGATGGACTTGGGCTCGGCGCCGAGGCGGTCGGTGCGACACCGGACGCTGGTTCCGCCGTCGCCGGACGCGGAGCCGTCGGATCCGTGTTTGCCCTTGCCCGTCCCGGGACCGTGGTCGTCGGGCGTATGCGAGAGGTCGGCCGAGGAGCGGGTGAGCGAATCGGAGTGGACGTAGGCGACGTCCTGGCCGTCGGTGGCGACGGTCGCGTCGGTGTCCGCGGCACACATCTCGGCGAACTCGCGCATCGAGAGGTAGTAGGCCGTCTCGAGGTGGCGCTCGACGTAGGGTCGCCAGTGTGTGAAATCGCGGAGCCCGAGCTCTGGCGCGACGGTGATCGCGCCGAGCCCGCCCTGTTCTTCCTCGATGCCGGCCCAGCCCAGCAGCCCGCCGGTGATGTTGTACCCCAGCGAGTCGTAGATCGAACCGTAGTCCTGCAGCGTCTCCGGGACGTAGTCGTCGATGTCGGCCGTATCCTGGCCGGCCCGGATCGTATCCTCGGCGATCGCCTCGGGCCCGCCCCAGTAGTCGTACATCGCGTCGTTGATCTGGCGGTTGACCTCGTCCAGATTGTGCGTACCGTCGTGTTCGTAGGTGGCGTTCGACTCGAGGTTGAGCACCATCGAGTCCGCCCACCCCATCATGTGGTAATCACAGAGGTACTCGACGTTCTCGTAGCTGCGGAGGTGTTCGACGGTCGCCAGCGAGTCGGGGACCATGTCCTCGTAGCCGACGTCGTAGCCGGGACGGGTTCCGGGGAGGTCGTCGGCGGGTTCGGCGGGCCAGAAGGCGGGATCGACCCACCCGATCGTCGGATACTGGCGGTTCGTGTCCAGCCCCGTCGAGTTCCCGCGCTCGTGGCTGATCGAGGGCTCGTCCGCGCTCGCACCCACGTGGGGTTTCCGGACGAGCCAGCCGTCGGGGTTGATGTACGCGAAGACGATCGCGATGTCGTCCAAAAGCGGGTTGAACTCCTCGGCCTCGCCCTTCGCCGCCTGCTCGAGGATGCGGCTCCCGGCCTCGCGGCCCGCCTGCTCGTTGGCGTGGATCCCGACGATGAAGACGGCCTTTTCCTTCTCGGCGAACGCCTCGCGGTCCTGGACGTCGTTGGTAAGCTCCGCGACGTAGATCTCGCCGGGATCGGGGTCCTCGCCGGTAACGTGGTTCTCGTGGCCGGGGCCGTACCCGATCCGCTCGACGTTGACCATGTCGGGGTACTCCGCCTCGAGGTGGTCGAGGGCCCGCCCGGCCTCGCCGTGGGAGACGAAGTCCCGGGCGCTCTCGACGGACGGGAACACGTCGTGTTCCTCGACGTACTCCGGATAGACGTCGTAGTCGCCGTAGGGCTCCTCGAGCTTCCAGAACGGGTTCGCGCCCGGCGAGAAGTCGACGCGTTCGATCCCATCACCCTCGAGGGCGTCCTCGAGCTCCGCGGCGGTGAGCCTGGCGTGGGCGGCCGGGGTCGGCTCCTCGCGGTAGACGACCGTCGGCGCGCGGTCGTCCTCGTCGATATCCCAGTCGGGTTCGCCAAACTCGTCGTCGAAGGCCTCGAGGGACGATACGTCCGCGAACTCGAGGACGAGAGTCGCCTCGTACTCCTCCTCGGTCGCGTTGACGACGAACTCGGCGACGTCGGTCAGCGCGTCGTCGGTGACGTCGGCCGAAACGGTCGTCGGCAGCGCCAGCGCGGCTCCGGTTGCGGCCGCGACGCTCAGAAAGGTTCGTCGGTCGACGCCGCCGCCGTCGAAGGCGTCGTCCTCGAGGTCGGCGGCCTCCGCGGCGGTGTAGCGGTCGGTCTCGGTCGTTGCTTCCGTCTCGTCGTGGCGTTGATCGTGTGTCGACATCGGTTGATGTATGCCCCCTCAGGACACGATTCAGTTGAACCACGTTTCGATTCAAAACATCGTCCGTACCCTGTGTCACTCACTGGTACACGAACATTTAACATTGAACACACTCACAGTAATCTGGACAAATCGGGTACGAACGCGGCGCACGACGGTTCGATAGGGAAGGAAAACGGCCCGTTCGACCGTCCTCCGGCTCGGACGGGACGGGATCGGGTCGCGGTGAACAGGATTACTTTTAAATTTTAGATTAGCTAATTTTATATGTAGCGGATTTAATTATTTTGGCGTCACAATGACTAATAGATCCTCAGGCGAGCGGGCGACGGCGGGCGGCGTCGTGTCCACACGGCGGTCCCTGCTGCTGGGAGCCGCGACGACGGTCCTCGGCGGCGGAGCCGTAGCGGGGTCGGCGACTGCCACGGAGCAGCCGTCGATCGAGGAGACGACGTGGACGCTGCGTTCGGGGACGAGATACGAGACGCCGGTGTACGTCCGCGAGGCAGCCGAGCCCGGCGAGACGGTCGTCGTCCTCGGCGGGGTCCACGGGAGCGAGCTCGCCGGTATCGAGGCCGCCCACAGCGTCCGCGAGTGGTCTTTCGAGCGCGGCACGGTCGTCGTCGTCCCCGAGGCCAACGCGCCCGCGGTCAGGGAGCAAACCTACAGCGGTCCCGACGGCGACCTCAACCAGCAGTTCCCGCCGGAGGGAGAGCCGACGACGCCGATCGCCGACGCGATCTGGTCGCTGCTGGTCGAGCTGGAGCCGACGGCCGTGATCGACATGCACAGCTCGATGGGCATCTGGGGGTCCTCGCGGGGGCCGAGCGGGTTCGGCCAGGCGATCTTCCCCGGCGTGGCCGCGGACGCCCGATCGATCGCCGCCCGGGCGAACCGCTCGCTCAACGGACGCGAGATCCGACCCTCGGAGTACGGTTCGGCCTACGAGTTCACGCTGGGGAACACGCTCGCGGGCGCCCATCCGCGGCTGATCCACAAGGTCGCGGTCGATCTGGAGTGTGCAGGCTACCTGACCGAGGTCACGCGCCACGACACGACCCTCGAGACCCGAACCGAGTGGTCCGAGGCGGTCGCGGCGACGCTGCTCGAGCGCCACGGGATCGACGTGGTTTGAGTGGTGCGACGGCGACCGGGATTCACCGCCGAACTCGTTAACTTTTAGATATATAACGATCCAGTAGATATTACCGAGTAATTTATCCGCGGCTGTTTCCTCTTCTATCCAAGAAAATGCAAGGTAGACAACTAACCGATATTCTGGTCGCGTTGCGCGACGGTCGTCGCCGCGCCCTCCACCGGCTCCTCCGGAACCGGACCGCACCGATCCCCATCGAGGAGGCAGCCGTCCACCTCGCGGCCCGCGGGGAGACCCGACTCGTGGACGTCACCGAGGCCGAGATGCGGTCGCTCCGCGTCTCGCTCGGAACGGCCCATGTGCCCGTCCTCGTAGCGGCGGGACTCGTCGACCGGGACCGCGAGGACGGAACCCTCGCGGCGTCGGACCACCCGGCGCTCCAGCACCCGAACCTCGAGCGGATCCTCGAGACGGAGACAGTCGACTGGGACCCGATCCTCGACGCGCTCGCCAGCGACCGCCGTCGCACCGCGCTGTCGGTTCTGGCCGACGCCGAGAGCGCGCTGTCGCGGGTCGCACTGGCCCGCGCGGTCGCCGACCGGGAGGCCGACGGCGAGCCGACGCCCGACGCCGTCGACGACTGCCGGATCGAGCTCCACCACGTTCACCTCCCGAAGCTCGCGGCGGCCGGGCTGATCACCTCCGACCGCCGCGGCGACGCCGTCAGCTACCGCGGCCACCCAGCCCTCGAGGACGGACCGTGGTTCGACTTCGGAGCCGCCGAGAGCCGGGGGTTCCACCCTGTTGCCAACCCCTCCCAGGACATCCGCCGCATCGACGGTCGGGAGAACGTGATCGAGCGCTGCCGGGCGCTGTGTGCACACGCCGACGAGGAGCTGTTCCTGATGTACACCGACGAGGACCTCATCGAGGAGGCGTGTCTCCAGTATCTCCAGGACGCCGTCGACCGCGGCGTCGAGGTCTACGTCGGCACCCGCACGCAGGCGATCCGGGATCGCGTCCGCGAGCACGTTCCCGCGGTCACGCTCTGGGAGCCCCAGCGCAACTGGATGAACATGCCCCCCGAGCGCGAGACGGTCGGGCGACTCGTCTTCGCCGACCGGGAGGCGATCATGCTGGGCACGCTCAGCGAGCGCAACGAGCGCGGGATCCAGGACGAGACCGCGATCACCGGCGTCGGCGAGAACAACGCGCTGGTCATGCTGATCCGCGAGCTGCTCGGCTCGCGGCTGGATCATCTCGACGAACAGAGCGAGGACTTCCTCGAGCAGATTCCGTTCTGATTCGCGGCGTCGTCGGTGGCCCAGGCTGCGTTGGAAGTTCCGTTCTGGGCCGCTCGCCGGGACGTGCTCCCGGCGGGATCTCACCCCAGATCTGCCCCGTTCGAGTTTCCTGCGAACCGCGATCGCCGCGTTCTCCACCCCGAGTTTCGCTCCCGCTTCGGCGAAGGTCGTCGCGGATCAGCCGTCCGCGTAGTAGTCCAACAGATCCTCGAGCAGCAGGTACTCGCCGCGTTCGGGCGGATAGTGGGCGTCGATGTGGTCCTCGGCGGCCTCGAGTTCGCCGCGGCGGGCGTGACGACGGATCGTCGTCGCCGAGCGGTAGAACGTGCTGCCGGCGTCGTCGTCGCGCTGGACGCCCGGATCGAGCCCGGGGCCTTCCGTCTGGTTGGTCACCGACTCGAGGAGGCGGTCGTACTTCACCATCTCCGGGTCGTACTCCTCGTCGAGCGCGTTCAACAGCACCTCGGTCGCAAAGCGGTAGAACTCCGATTTGTGTTCGAACTCGCCGTCCTCGACCAGGTCCTCGACCTCGTCGACGATCGACTCCGAGAACCGGATCGTCTCCTGGGTCATTGCCGAGGACGTTCGGAGCGAGCGAGCGTAACTCTACCGGTGGTCGGGATCGCTCCCGCAGGTGGCCTAGCGCAACGGTTCGTCCTCGTCGGCCCACTCGCGTTTGAGCCGCCGGAGCTCGGCGATCTCGGCCGCGTACCCCGGGAGGACGACGCCCCGCTCACACCACAGCCGCCAGGCGACCAACAGCTCCGGATCGTCCGCGTCCGCCAGCCGGTCGGGCAGGTCGGGGTCCGGATTCATACTCGTGTCAGGGGCCCCACGAACGAGTATCCGTCGGCCGTTTCACCGCCTGCGTCGGCGTTCGCCGCTCGCTGGCTCGCCAATGGTAGCTTACCGCGGTTTCGGTCCCGTCGGCCGTAGCTATTATCATCATCAGAACTAATCAGATACTATGAACGAAGGCCTTCGCCTGGTGTTCCTGCTGATCGGGGTCGGGTACGGGCTGGTGTTTTTCATCCTCGCCCGCGAGGTCCTCCGGGCCGTCGTCGACATGTCCGTCCTCGTGCCGCAGGTCTGGTTCATGGGTATCGTCGCGAACGTCGTCGGACTGCTCGTCGTCCTCGCGCTCATCGGCGGGACGAACCGGCTGGTGATCAAGCGCCTCGAGATCGACAAGATGGGGTGACGCGACCGCGTTCCGTCCGTAGGGACGTCACTGTCTCGCTGCGGTAACGTCACTGTCTCGCTGCGGTAACGTCACTGTCTCGCTGCGGTGACGCCACTGCATCGCTGCGGTAACGCCACTGTCTCGCTGCGGTAACGCCACTGTCCCGCTGCGGTAACGCCACTGTCTCGCTGCGGTAACGCTACGCCCTCCCGCGGTCGGCAGAACTCGCTTGCAAGCCGCCCTCTTATCGGGTCGTGCGCCCCTCTATGACCCGTCCGGGCGTCCGAACCAACCGGTCACACAGGCGTCCGGATCACACCCACCACCTACCGTGAGCGGGGCTTTTTCGGCCCCGTTTTCCGACCCCGGCGAGAGCGCCGTTTCTCGCAGGACAGAAAATATTTGTATGAGTGACCTTCTGGTATGTGTATCTGTACGTGCATCCCGGCAGATCGGCGACTCGGTGGCACGACACACCGGTCGACGAGTTCCGGCAAAACGGTGTCGGACGGGCTCGTCGGCCCCCGAGTGGAGTTCGACGGCCGAGCGAGACGGGACACGAGGACGGAACACGATGTACCGAGATCACACGATCGGGGTCGTCATCCCGGCACAGGACGAGGACGGATCGATCGGCGACGCGATTCGGGAGCTGCCCGACTGTATCGACGCGGCGTTCGTCGTCGACGACTGTTCGAGCGACGAGACGTGGGGCGAGATCCTCAACGCGGCGCGACGGGATACCGGGCACAGCGATCGCGAACTCGCCCGAACCGGCCCGATCGACCCGAACGAAGTGAAACCGGACACAGGGGGAGCCAAGGACGAGCAGCCGGAGGAACGAGAGGTGCGAACGGACGGCGGGACGTCGGCGCTCGCCCGTCGGGCCGACGTCCACGACCCGATCGGACGCATGGTGCCGATCGAGCACCGCGAGCGGCGAGGTATCGGAGGGGCGATCACGACGGGGTACCTGGCGTCGCTGGAACGCGACCTCGACGTCACGATCGTTGCGACCGACGGGCTGACCGAGCGGTCACTGACGGAGCGATTGCTGGATCCGCTCGTCGAGGACGCCGCCGACTACGCGACGATCGGTCGCTCGCCCATCGCGTCCTCGGGCGAGGCGTCGCGGCGTCACCGCGTCGGGAGCTGGACACGACGCTTCCTGACGAAGATCGCGTCGGGGTACTGGAAGACGAGGACGCCCCGGAGCGCGACGACGGCGATCTCCCGCGGGGCGCTGGTCGAACTCGACCTGGAGGGGCTCTCCGAGCGTGGCGGTCACCGGTGTGACCTGCTGACGGCGCTCAACGTCGCGGGGCTGCGCGTGGCCGACGTCGTCTCCCGGGACGTCGTCGCGTCGTCTCGGCAGTGGACGTCCTCGGGTGACGCTTCGGCGACCCTGCGGACGGTACTGGGGAACTTCCGCTGGCGACTGCAGGCGCGGCACCTAGTGATGGATTTCCACCCGTTAGCGCTGTTTTACCTCGCGGGAATCGGGACGACCGCGTTCGGATTGCTGATCGGAGCGTGGGCGCTCTACGCGGGGGGTAGTGAGACGGCGTTCGTTCCCGTCGCCATGAGCGCAGTGGTGTTCACGATCGGCGTGCTGTTCGTGCTGTTCGCGATGGTGTTCGACATGCGGGCCAGCGAGCGCCTGGAGCTCCGGAGGTCGTGACGCTTCGGAGCGGTGATCGCCTGCTCGCGGCGGGAGTTGGATGATCGTCCCTGAACGATCGTTTCAATTAGAATAGGTTCCGAGAGTGGACGCAAGCACGCTCACGAGGGCTAACGGGTTCTTTTCTCATACTCTCATGAAACATTAGTTATTTGTGTTTCGCCAGCTATTTACTGTCCGACAGGGAAACTATGTCCGACTTGACTGTCGCCGCCGTCGTATATTAGCTATCCATGAGTCCCCAACCAGTAGCGCGGAGAAACCACGAACCGACCACCGACCGCTCGAGCCAGCGACTGCGGGGGGTCGACGCGTGAGCGAGTACCAGTACGAGGAGCCGATCGGGACGACCGCCAGCGTCTGTGTCGTCGGCCTGGGCTACGTCGGCCTGCCGCTTGCCGCGGCGTTCGACGCGGCCGGCAACGACGTCACCGGGTTCGACGTCGACCCCGACAAGGTCGACACCCTCGAATCGGGCGTCGACCCAACCGGTGACGTCGGTGATTCGGCGATCGCCGAGGGCGATATCGAGTACACCACGGACAGCTCCGCGATCGCGAACGCGGAGTTCGTCATCGTCGCGGTGCCGACCCCCGTTGACGACAACGAGAAGCCCAACCTCGGCATCGTCGAGGGTGCCGCGACCTCCGTCGGCGAGAACATGACCGAGGGGACGACCGTCGTCCTCGAATCGACGGTGTACCCGGGCGCGACCCGGGAAGTGTTCGTCCCCGCACTGGAGGAGGCCTCCGGACTGACCGCGGGCGAGGAGTTCGGCGTCGGCTACTCGCCCGAGCGGATGGTGCCTGGGGACACCGAGCACGGACTCGCGAACGTCGTCAAGATCGTCAGCGCGCTGACCGACGAGACTCGCGACGATCTCGCGGAGCTGTACGGCACCGTCGTCGACGCGGGCCTCCACGAGGCGCCGACGATCGAGACCGCCGAGGCCGCCAAGTGTGTCGAGAACACCCAGCGTGACGTCAACATCGCGCTGATGAACGAGCTGGCGATGGTCTGTGACGAGCTCGGCGTCGACACCGAGGCGGTGCTCGAGGCCGCGGGCACGAAGTGGAACTTCCATGACTACCAGCCAGGGCTGGTCGGCGGTCACTGCATTCCCGTCGATCCCTTCTATCTGCTCTACCAGAGCGAGCGCAAAGGGTACGATCCGGAGCTCATCCGAACGAGCCGCGAGGTCAACGAGTCGGTGCCCGACCATATCGCCGAGATGACGATCCGGGCACTGAACGACAGCGGCAAGGTGCTGAAGGACAGTCGCGTGCTGGTCGCGGGACTGGCGTACAAACCCGACGTCGACGATATCCGGACCTCGAAGATCGACAACGTCATTCAGGAGCTACGCAGCTACGGGATCGAGGTCGTCGGCTTCGACCCCCACGCGGAGCCCGACGCGACCCGAGAGATGTTCGACATCGACATCCAGGACGCGTTCGACGTCACCGACTTCGACGGGATCGTCATCGGGACGCCACACAGCGAGTTCCAGTCGCTGTCGCCCGCGACGCTGGCCGACCAGATGGCCGACGAGCCCGTGATGATCGACGTCGACGGGCTGTTCGAGGACGGAGCGGCCGATCTGTTCACCTACAGGAGATTGTAACATGTATCGCGATCACACGATCGGAGTCGTCATCCCGGCGTACAACGAGGAAGGGTTCATCGGCGACGTGATTCGGGAGATGCCCGACTACGTCGACCGCATGTTCGTCATCGACGACTGCTCGTCCGACGGCACGTGGGACGAGGTGCTGCAGGCGGCCCGCGAGGACGCGGGCGTCAGCGAGTCGTTCGTCGAGGCGGGCGGACAGGAACTCGAGTACGCAAAGGAGGCCCGCACCGACGGCGGGGGGATGCTCGCCGAGCGTGCGCTCGTCCACGACGCCGTCGGGCGCGTCGTCCCGATCGAGCACCGCGAGAACCTGGGTGCGGGCGGGGCGATCAAGACAGGTTACCTGGCCGCCCGCGAGGACGGCGTCGACATCACCGCGACGGTCGACGGCGACGGCCAGATGGACCTCACGCAGATGACGCGACTGCTGGATCCGATCGTGGAGGACGAGGCCGACTACTCGAAGGCCAATCGGCTGCTGTACAAGGAGTTCCGCGAGGACATGCCGCCGTTTCGCTTTTTCGGCAACTCCATCCTGACCTTCCTGACGAAGATCGCGTCAGGGTACTGGAAGACGATGGACCCCCAGAACGGGTATACGGCGATCTCGAACTACGCCCTGGAGAACGTCGGCATCGAGAACCTCTACGAATACTACGGCTACTGTAACGACCTGCTGATCAAACTGAACGCCAAGGGGATGCGCGTGGCCGACGTCGCGATGCCCGCCCGGTACGGGGACGAGGAGTCCTCGATCTCGTATCCGACCTACATCCGAAAGGTCTCGGGGATGCTGTTGCGGGGCTTCCTCTGGCGGCTGAAGACGAAGTACCTCGTGCTGGATTTCCACCCGCTGGCGCTGTTTTACTTCTTCGGTGCCGGAACCGCGGGGCTGGGAATCCTGGCCGGACTGTGGGCGATCTACACGAGTATCGTCTACGACGCGGGGATCTTCATGCGTGGCTCCGCGAGCATGATGCTATTCACGATGGGGAGCATGTTCCTGATGTTCGCCATGCTGTTCGACATGCAGGTCAACAAGGACAGCGAAGTCCAGATTCACGAGTAAGGACCCGGTTCTGTTTTCTGCGATCGTCGTGGCCGGTTGCATCCGACAGCCGCTTGCTTGTGACGGACTCGACGTCGCCGATCGAACTCTCTGGTATCGGTTGCGTTGCTTGGGCCCGTTACCACTCGGGAGTTGGTGATCAATGATTATTCATTTCTGATTCCGAAACGATAGTTGCGAATACGTAAATACTCCCCGCCCCAAACTGCAGTATGGACGAAACCGAACGCAGAGATCCGATCACTAACGTCCCGGTCGAACGCGCCGAACTCGACGTCTACCTCGCGGGGACACCGACGCTTTCCGGTATCGAATTCCTCGAGCGGTGTCTCAGCATGCTGCGCAGATGAGGTATTGACGTCCTGCGCACGGCTAACTCGGCACGCACAGTCGCAGGTCAGCGCAGCGGCTCTCCCGCGGCGTCCCACTCGCGGCTGATCCGGCGATCTCGCCGGGTGCACGCCGAGGGATGGTGTTTCCATATCTCCGCCACCCACAATCGACGACTGACACGTCAGTCAGACATGCGCCCGCTGAGAACGATCGAGTCGTCCGCCGTCCTCGTGAGTAGCTGTCCCCGCGTGCGGCTCCCTCGATGGCTGGAACCGCCGTGGGCCGGGCACACGCCGTGTCGCGGTTTTCCCCGATCGGTACCCTTATAACCGTTTGTGCCACCAGCACTGAATGTGACTGTCTGGCAATGACGGACGCTGATACGGACGCCACCGCGCTGTCTCACCGGCGTCGACGGGCCGTGCTGGGGTGTGTCGAGCAACACAACGTCGTCACGCTCGCCGACCTCGCGGACGAGCTCGCGGTGCAGGAACACGGGACGCCGATCGACGAGATTCCGGCCGACGCGGTCACGGAGCTGTATCTCGAGCTGTACCACAACCACGTGCCCGTCCTCGCCGACGCGGGCCTCGTCGCGTACGACCAGGAAGGGGACCTCGTCGCGATCACCGACACCGGGAAGCGGGCGTCCGCCCGTTTCGAGGAGCGACTGATCGAGTCCGGCAGTGACGACGCCCGGTCGTACAACTGCACGGAAGAAGGCTCGTGCTGACGCCCGCGGAGCCGTGGGGCCATCCAGCGCCACGCCGTCCGGATACCTGCTGCTAGCGAGGGTGTCATAGTAGCGAGGGTGTCATAGAACGGCTCGCATACCCCTCTCGACTACTCGACGAACGGTACGTACAGAATCGAACCTAACGTGACCACTTCCATCAGCTAATAGAGATGTTGAGTGAGCCGTGCTGAATACAGGGCGCGTATCGGTCACCGACTGACCGGATCGGGATTCGGTTCTGATTCAGACTGTGCAGATGCTGCAGCAGGTGAAGGTTCTGCAGGAGATGGATCCATGTGACTGTACCACACAGTGGAATATGTGGTATCCCCCAATGGCCGAAGCAATACCAGCGGAAGTACAGGAGTTACTGGACAAGCAAGCAATCAGCGAACTCATTCACAAATTGTTGTATCTATCCGATGAAAACGATTGGGACGCGGGATTCGAACTCGTCACCGACGACGTGATTGCGGAAACTCCGTACGGTAGTGCAGACGGAAAAGATGACTTTCGGGAACTGTCTGAGGAGATTTTTGCAGAGTTTCAATTCAGCCGGCACATGCTGCACAACGGTCTTATCGAGATCGACGGCGGCAAGGCCACTGGGAAGTGGTATGGTGAGATCCCCATCCTCACGACTGACGGTGAAGCGGAATGGATACTCGGGATATACGAACACGAGTTCCGCCGAGTCGATGGGGAGTGGAAACTCTCGAAATATACGTTCGATCCGACCTATGTGACCCCGTACGACGAGGGATGGGCCGAACAACCCTTCCCTGAGGAGATGCCGGTTGAACCCGATTGGTAACTGATCCAGCCGAATGACGATCTCGACATGACAAAATCGGCGTTGGATTCGCATGAATAGAACGTTTCCACCGTGCTGAATAGTTGCCCTCTACGTAGCGGTTGGTTCTCCGAAATAGGGATGAAAACAACTCCATGAGAATAGTTCTATGACATCCTCGCTGCTACGCGTGGGACGAATCGGGCCGCGACGCCGACCGGCCTACTCGGCGGCGGGCGGCGAGTTGACGGTGACGACGGCCTCGCCGGCGATCGCCGTGGAGCCGTCCTCGTCGGTCACGGTCGTCTCGAGGCGGTACCGGTTCTCGCCGAGCGCCTCGACGATCTCGCAGGTGGCGGTCACCGTCCCCCCGATCTCGATCGGCGCGTGGAACTCGAGGTCCTGGGAGAGGTAGATCACGACGCCGGGGAACCGGGCCAGCGCCGCCGAGATCGTCCCGGCGACCAGCCCGCCGTGGGCGATCCGGCCGTCGAACATCGTTTCCGTGGCGTACCCCGTCTCGAGATGCAGGGGGTTCAAATCGCCGCTCGCGCCGGCGAACGAGGCGACGTCCTCGTCGGTGATCGGTTTGGTGAAGCGAACGACGTCCCCCACTCCGAGATCGTCGTAGCGCTCGACGGATCGGTCAACCCGCCAGTCCTCGGTAGGGCTCTCGGGCGTTATTCCGGCCGTCTCGGCGGTCAGTGAGCGACTCATCTCAGTCACAGTCGGGTCGCACCGTACTTGAGAGCCCGGCCTTCCATGGCCGCAACGAGCGACGGCGAGCGCGCCAGCGTTCGATCGGGTCACACGCGGATCGTCGGACGCCGACTGAGGACGGATCAGGTCGACCGGTCCGGTTTCGCCGTCCAGGTGGAGTCGGTTGCGTCCTCGACACCACCACCCTCCTGAAGCTCGCGGTAGGTCGTACAGTCGGGACAGCCGGCTACCGTCCCGTCGATACCGAACACCCGGACGAAATCTCGGGTAACGTATCCCCCACAGTCCTGACAGCGTGGCATGCGAGGACCGATACTGGCTCACTACTAATAACCGTGGTGACAGAAGCAACGTTTCGATCGCGAACGACGGGCTCGCCGACGATGGGGTCGAGACACACCGCGATCGCGGGCTGGCGCGCGAGTAGAGCCGCTCGTCCAGCTGTAACTCGTTCAGGGAGCGCCGATCAGCTCGCCGGCTGTCCGACCGAAGCGGTACGACGCTACCGACAGCTGCCTCGAGCGATTACAGCAGTTCGATCCGATGACTAGATTCCGCGATCAGCTCGTCTTCGGTCAGCTCGCCGTCCGCGTACTTGCGCAGCGTGTCGCCGTCGAGCCGGGCGGTCGCGAGTTCAGGTCCGGACGTGTGTGCGAGCGTGGTCTTGACCGTCTCGATCTGGTTGAAGAATCCCTCGGCGTCCTCGATCCCGTCCTCGAGGGTGGCCGGGAGCTCGTCGAGATCGTTGCGGAGCTTCGCCAGGTCCCTCGTCGTCGCGGCGAGCTCGACGACGAGCGTTCGACCGCGGCGCTGGAACTCCTCGATGTGGACGTCCGCGTTGTCGAGTTCGACCTTCTCGGGGACGAATCCGGGGACGCCGTTCGGGCCGTCAGGACCCGCTCCGGGATTTGCGTTGCCACTGTTTCCGGGATTTGCGTTGCCGCTGTTTCCGGGGTGACCACCGCTGGCACCGCGTCCCGCACTGGTTTCCGACTGAAGCTCGCCGACACAGCCGGCGACGAGCGTCGTGAGGGTTCCGGCACCGCCAAGGAGGATCTTTCGTCTATCCATGTCTGAAAATAACGCTCAGCCAGCCATTAATGCATTACTACATCTACATCATTTAGTGGAATAAAATATAAGAACTCATGAATTATACGCCGTACAATAGGTAGTCGGTCCGCGTGAGAACGGGAGCCTTCTACTTCCTCGAGAGCGGGGTCACTGTATGGACGAGACGACGCGACGGACGGCCGTCCTCGGAATCGGCAGCGTGCTGTTGCTCGGCGGCTGTTCGGACGCCGTCGATTCCGGCGACGAGGACGAGGGGAACGGCACGGACGACGGGAGTGAGACGGACGACGCGAACGGCACGGACGACACGAACGGCGCGTCGGGAGCCGAGTCGGCGGACAACGAGAGCGACGGCGACGCGGACGTCAGTGACGACGAGGACGTCGACGACGCCGACGAGGACGAAACGGACGACGAGTACGAGGCGACCGCAGAGGGGATGTCGAGCGACGAGTTCGTCGCGCGGGTCGAGGACGTCTACGACGGCGAGGTGGCCGCCTACGACGAGACCGAGACACACGGGGCGCTGACGCTCGTCGGCGACGCGGACGCCTCGCGGCTCGAGCTCGCGGGGGACGTCCAGGAGCTGCTGGACGTGTACAGCGTGTACGTCGAAGAGGGCGACCCGCCCGCCGAACAGCTCGCGGGCACGGTCGAGAGCGACGACGGCGGAATGATCGGCAGCGTCACGGTACAGACAGAATGGGTCGAGGCGTACAACCGCGGCGACATGTCCAGGGCGGAGCTGCGCGACCGCGTCCTCGAGACGGTCGAGACCTGAGGCGACTCACCTCGGCGCTGGTGTGGCGCTCGCGGTCATCGCTGTTTTGCCCTCCGTTCCGGACTGGGTGAAGTATCTCGGGGACACGTGGTTCGAGAACCGTCGATTCTCGTCACTGAGCGGGATCGAAGATCCCGCGAGGTCCGCGAACTCGAGAGTTCGCCTGATCACGAGAGCGCTTCGCTCTCTCGAACGACCCCGAGGCTTCACCGTTTTGTCCATGCCGACCAGTCGTGGCTCGGACAGTGTCGACGAACAACAGCGCGCCGTTCGAACCACGGCTGGAGCACTGCGTGCACACCGGTGCCTGGCTGTCCGCCCGGGACCCACCGTGGCCATCGTGCCACCGGGTTGGAGCGTTGCGGTTCACTCCACCGGGCGAGCGCTCCGGTGTAGCGACGCCGTGCTCACCGCGGGCGCGACGAAGCGTCCTCGAGGACGGCGAGCCCGTAACAGTCGACCACGCTACACACGAGGACGGCAAGCGGGACGGCGACGTCGGCGAACCCGCCGACCCGGAGCAGGGTGAGGAGGGGTGGTTCCGCGAGGACGGGCGCCGTGCTGAGGACCGCAAGGGTCGCGATACAGAGTCCCGCCCAGGCGAGCCCGCGGCGCCAGTGGCCCATGGCGGCGTGGCCCGCGCCGGGGACGATGATCGCCAGCGCGTACGCCAGCCAGATGCGGCCGCGGTCGGTGAGGCGCCGTCCTCGCGAGCGGAGCTCGGTCGGTGTTGAGACCGACATCAGCGATTGCCTCCCGCGGAGTGGCGTCGGAACGGTGCTCGTGACTGCATGCTCGAGTTGCCCACACCGAGACGTATGAAAGTCAGTCAGACGACCGTGTGACGCCCGTCAGAACGAGTCCTCGTGGCCAGCAGCGATCGGCGTGGAAGCCGGCTGCTGGCGTCGGCTGTGGCAGATCGAGCCCGTTCCGCCGTCGGCGTCCTGGAGCCTCGCTCGTCGGCGTGGCGCGACGGGCCGATCAAAACAGCTTCACCAGCGCTAGAGACTCCGGTTCGAGTAATACGGGAAACTAACACACGTATATTACATTTGAAGGTTCGTTCGGCGGGTGTTCGGACCAGCGGGCCGACGGCGAGCTCACCTTCGTCGCAGCCTGTTCGGAGCGAACCGACAGCGTCGGGGCCCGTCTCGACACGCTCGAGGTCGGGCAGAGCGGCCCGTTTGCAGTATCCCAGGAGGACGCGACGGCGCTCCTCGAGTAGGCGTTAGTCGGTACCGACAGATGCGAACGTACCGCCGTCCCTTCCAGCAGCTAGTAGCGCCGTCGAGAGAGGCGTGCAGCATACACAACACAGACAGCACCCTGGCAGATGAAGAACCCCCCGAGTGTCGAGGCCATCGATTCGCCGAGCAGCCAAACACGGATTTAAGTCTGGTGCTGATGTATTACCTGATATGGCCGCCGACATTTCCGACCGGGTTCGAGAGATCGCGGAGGCACGTGAACTTTCGGAGTCCGAAGTGTTTGAGCGAGCCCTCGAGCGTGGTCTCGAAGACCTCTGGACGGATCTCGTGCTCGCGCAGTACCTCGAGGGGAACCTCGAGCGTGAGGGCGCTATCGAGCGCGTCGGTCGGACGAAGGTCGAACGCGTCGAACGGGAGCAAGCGGTTGTCGAGGAGGACGTTGACTGGGGTCTGAACGCGTGACGGTCGCAGCTGTCTCAGATGCGGGACCGATCATTCACCTCGCCGAAATCGATTCGCTCGAGTTGCTCGCGGCGTTCGAGACGCTCTATCTCCCAGAGACGGTTTACGAGGAGGTGGAGGCCGGTGGGGTTCCGGGCGGGCTAACTGACGTCTCGTACGAACTCGTCGACGGTGACGAACCCGAGACCGGAGCAGCGGACCTGGACGCTGGAGAACGCGCCGCAATGGCTGTCGCAAAGGAACGCGAGGTCGTTCTCCTGACGGATGATCTCGCCGCTCGGGAAGCAGCATCCGACGCTGATATCGAAGTGCACGGATCCATCGGCATTATCGCGCTCGGTTACAGTCGTGGATTGCTCGACAAAGACGAAGCGGCATCGCGTATGCGAGCACTCCAGCGAGAGACGAGTCTCTTCGTGACCAAGGCAGTCGTGGAGCGCGGTATCCGTCTTTTGGACGAGCAGTAACAGAGCGAGACGGATCTGTAGCTTCGCTGCTCGAGCGCCTCAGCGACGCCGGCCCGTCGATCTCGCTCACGGTCGGTGCGTTCCAGGCGTGGGCCGACGGCGAGGGGGACACGCTTCAGCATAATTCGAGGTGGAGCCTCCGACCTCAAGGAGCGAGTGTAGCGAGCGAGTAGGTCGGAGAGGAAACCGACTAAGGACGACGCAACCGCACGACGGTAGCTACCCGACTCCCGAGATTATAAGAATCGTCAAGTAGTAATCTGAAATATGGAGGTGCGTCGAACTGCGCCGGTCAAACTCGTCGTTCCCGATGAGCGGCGCAACGACCTCCACGAATCCGCGCGACAGTTCCTTCACTGCGCGAACCGTGCTGCCGAGTTCTGTTGGGACGACCGCTCCTACGCGAACTGCGTTACGGCGAACACGACCGCACGGGACGCACTCTACGCGGAGCTGCGGGAGGAAACTGACCTCACCGCGAACCTCGTTCAAGAGGCCATCCGACGTGCCGTCCAAGCGACGAAAGGGTGCGTCGAACGGTGGAAACAGGGCAAGCGCGTGAGCCAACCGGAGTTCACTTCGTGGAGCATGGTCTACGACAAGCGAAGCGCAACGTTCTACCGCGACCGCGTATCCCTCTCGACCGTCAACGGGCGCATTGAGTGCGAGTTTGAACTCCCCACGGACAGCCCGACGCCATACGAGCAGTACGTTCTCTCGGAGGACTACGAGTTCCGAGCAAGCACACTCCAATACGACAAGGCGACCGACGAGTTCTACTTCCACATCACGACGCGGAAGTACGATTCGGACGATGACGAGGTTTCGGAAGATACTGAGCACCAAACAGTCCTCGGTATTGACCTCGGCATCAACAGCCTCGCAGTAGCTTCAACCGGCACGTTCTGGCAGGGGAACGACTACGATCATTGGTGCCGCGAGTTCGAGAAGCGGCGTAGTGAGATGCAACAGCGCGGCACGCAAGCCGCGCACAACGCCCTGCTTCGCCTTGGCAAGCGCGAAGAAGCATGGCGGAAACAGTACATCCACACGATCGCCAACGAGATCGTTTCGGAAGCCGTCAAGAACAGATGCGACGTGATCGTGTTCGAGGACCTAACGGACATCCGCAAGCGGCTTCCGCAGGCGAAGTGGCACCACATCTGGGCGTTTCGACGCCTTGCCGAGTACGTCGGGTACAAAGCTCCCGAACAGGGCGTCTCCGTGGAGCAAGTCGCGCCGAACCACACGTCCCAACGCTGTTCTCGGACGGACTGTGGGTTCACGCATGAGGACAACCGCCACGGAGAACACTTCGAGTGCCAGAAGTGCGGCTACGAGGTGAACGCAGACTACAATGCAGCGAAGAATATCGGGCTACGCTACGCCCGGAAGCGGAAACACAGACTCCGTTCCTCGCCCACGTCGGGGAGCGGAGACGTCTTGGAAAGCGGAGCTTTCCAATGGTCAGGAAATCTTCGATTTCCTTCGACACCAGTAGACGTGCGTGTGAATGGTGGGATGTTGAACGGCGAGAGTTACCAGGCTATTGCTGGTAACTGATTGCCGGGAGTCCACATCAAAGCCCCATCTGCGCACGGGCGCTACGCGCCCGTTCGCATGGTCCGTGGGACCGAAGGTCCCACGCTACCCTCAAGGACTGAGGCGCGTATGCGCCGAAGGAGTAGGGTGGGGTAGTTTACCCGCCATCCACGGTCTCGCCGTCGCCACGGGATCCGACCGTCGGACGCGGACAACGTGTGGCGACGGGTCGACCGGAGACAGCTCCCATCCACTACACACTCCGAGCTCGAATAATATGGTAAATTAACACCCTTATACTACATTAGCTATATGCACGGAGATATTAAGTAGTGGAAGGCCGTTCTCCGGAGTATGCCACTGAGCACAACGCAGTCGACCACGACCGTCCGCAACGTTTCCGCGACGCTGCAGTCCCCTCGGACGAAGCTCGTCTACCTCTACCTCAGCCAGGGGGAGGCGACGGTCGACACGCTGCAGGCCGACCTCGACATCAACAAGACCACGCTCTACCCGATCCTGCAGACGCTGGCCGGCAACGGGCTCGTCGAGCGCGCCGACGGCGAAACGTTCCGCTGTTGCTAACAGCCGGGTGGTCGATCCGCTTCCCGCGTCCGTCGAACTCGCGATCTATCTTTACTTCCTCGGGGTTGCAGCCGTCGGGCTCGCGGTCCACGGCCGGCTCTGGCTTGCGTCCCGCGTGCGACGCCGACTGTACGACGGTGCGTTCGTCTCCGCCGTCGTCGATCGGCGAGAAGAGCCGTAGCACCCACGACGCTGGACTCGTCGATTGTCAACAGGAGCAGTAGGACCCACGACGCTGGACTCGTCGATCGGCGTCCACCTAGATCGCAGCCGCTGCCGGAATCCCCCGTGGGCTGATTCAGCAGTGACGGATTCATCCCACGGCTACCGCCGTGGGTTTTCTCCTGGATTTCGTGTAAACTCGCACTCTTCTACGGTTAGTTCGCCACCGTTCGTCACCGTAATCAGATACTCCCCGTACTCGAACGTCACTTCGATCTGTGTGCCCGGCGCGTCTAGTAACACGTTCAGAGCGTTGGTATCGATGGCCTCATACAGCGGTTCGAGTTCAGTGATATCGGTCTCTTCCAGCTCTGCGACTGCACGGACGACAGACGTGGTTGGTGTCTCGTAGCTCTGCACGTCTTGTATGACTTGTTCACTCCCCATGTGTCTCGCTACCCATGCGCGGTCACAGCCTCGAGACGTATAGTCGTCATCCCAAAGTGTGTGGTGTATCAACAGAAACCATGTACGAGATATCCGAACGGAGCCAGGAGCCGTCCGCTTCCGTCTCCGACTCGAGACGAGAAAGACGGTCGGCGTTCGCCACCCCGGGCCGTGACCTAACAGTCGTCGGCGACGTTCGGTGTACTCACAGCCGAAGTGGGCGTACACTCGCTTTTCGGTCCGTCAAGCGGCTTCCACTCGGGGGTCCGATGGATCGAGTGAACGCGTTTTCGGGATCGGTCCGTCCCGTTCGGTCGTTGCTTCGCCAGCTATGCCAATAGTTGGCACGTCAGGGAGTGATAGCTTCCGCGACAGGCCTCCTCCCGAGCTAGCCCCGATTCCCGTGGCCGATCTCGCGACGGCAAGCGGGAACGGCGGGAGGGTCTCAGACGCCGACGATGGCGACGGGCTCACGTCCACCTCCAGGTGCGGAATTCGAGCGGTCAACCAGAATAGCCATTACAACCGAGGCCGCAGTGGAAGCTACCAGCGGCGGACTCTAGCCGACGGTGGGAGATGATCTGGAGATGCTATCGACGGTGATTCAATGGAGATAGGGCTCTTGCTCGTCGTCTTTTTGTTAGGTGGGATACTCGGCTTCTTCTCGCCGTTCGAAGGGACGAATCGGGTCGCAGACGGGATCGTCCTCGTCGGGCTCGCGGTGTTGCTTTTCGCCATCGGTGCACAGATCGGCGGAGACGAGCAGCTGTTTCGAAACATCAACACGATCGGCATCTCTGCGGCCATCCTGTGTGTCGGCAGTGTGATCGGCAGCATTGCATGCGTCTACACGAGTGCCTCGTTCGTACTCGTTGACGACGGCTCCACCACCTCGTCGTCCGAAGAGTCCACGTCGTCTCCGGCCCGCGGACAACCAGAAACGACAGCCACAGAATCAGCGGGATTCGACTGGAAAACGACCGGGATCGTCTTCGGCTCACTCTCGGCGGGATTCGTCCTTTCGTCGGTCGTCCTCTCCGGACGAATCGTTACGGAACTGGAGTCCGTAAGCGTCTCTGCACTCTGGGTGCTCCTCTTCGGCGTCGGACTCGCGGTCGGAAGCGATACCGGATCGTTAGGATACGTCAAGCGTCTCGGCTGGGGCGTCTTTCTGATTCCCGTTGCAATAGCCGTCGGGAGCATCGTCGGCGGCATGCTCGTCGGGCTCGCAATCGGCATGCCAGTCTCCCACGGCGCTGCAGTCGCAGCGGGGTTCGGGTGGTACAGCTACGCCGGTGTCATCATGTTCGATCTCGGCGGCACAGAGCTCGGCGCGGTAGCGTTCCTCGCGAATCTCTTTCGAGAAGTCCTCACACTCCTCATCGTCCCAGCCATCGTCGATCGGCTGAACGGGATTACGAGTATCGCTCCGGGCGGTGCCACGACGATGGACGTGACGCTTCCACTCATTCAGAACGCCGCCGGGGACGAGTTCGTCGTTCCAGCACTGCTCAACGGATTCGTGCTGTCGGTGTTCGCGGTAGTTCTCATTCCGTTGTTTATGCAAATCTGAGTCCACCCGCCACTGAACTGCTGAGGAGCGACGGCCCTCGGGTCGGGACTCACCGATCCTCGTCACCGCGTTAGACACGGTCGAACGGTTCTGAGAGCCGACCCGGTCGGGACAGCGGTCTCCGAACCCGACGCGTTGTGTGGGAAAGAGCCACATGATCTGCCGGCGTAGTCGCCCAGAGAGGGGACATGGAAACCGTCACCGCAGCGGATGGCACGGCGATCGCATACGAGCGAACGGGGAGCGGGCCGCCGCTCGTGCTCGTCCACGGCTCCACCGCCACCCACACGGCGTGGGAGCCGGTTCGCCCCGCGTTCGCGGAACAGTTCACGGTCTACGCGATGGATCGTCGCGGCCTCGGCGAGAGCGAGGACGCCGACGAGTACGCCCTCGAACGGGAGGCCGAGGACGTGACCGCGCTCGTGGAATCGCTCGCGGCCCCCGCCGTCCTGTTCGGTCACTCCTACGGCGCCCTCGTCTCGCTGGAGGCAGCCCTCCGAACCGACGGGCTCCGCGTCCTCGTCCTGTACGAGCCGGTGTTTCCCGTCGGCGACGACGAACTCTACGCCGAGGCGCTGCTCGCCGAGATGGGAACCCTCCACGACGAGGGGGCCTCCGAGGAGCTGCTCGTCGTGTTCCTCGAGGAGATCGTCGAGCTCCCGCCGGCGGAGATCGACGCGCTGCGCTCGGACGCGAGCTGGCCGGCCCTCGTCGAGACGTCCCGGACGCTGTACCGCGAGACGGCGACCGAACACGAGTACGAGTTCGATCCGAGCCGGGTCGGGGAGCTGCCCACGCCGACGGTCCTGGTGACCGGAACCGAGAGTCCGACCGATTTCAGGGCCCCGACGGCCGCACTCGACGAGGCGCTCCCGGACAGTCGCGTCGTCACCCTCGACGAACGGGGCCACGACGCGATCCACGCCGCGCCGGAGCTCGTCGTCGAGGAAGTCCTCGCAGCGATCCGGGCGTCGGAGTAGCGCGGTCGATCCCGCGATCGGTCCGTTCGGCCCGCGGTCGACCGCGACGTCCTCGCGATCGGTCCCGTCGAATCCGCGATCCAGCGGCTCCCAGCAGCCACGGCCTCACCGCGCTGCCGACAGTCACTGGACTCCCGACGGTCACCGGGCTTCCGACGGTCACTGCGTTCCCGACGTTCATCGGACCCCCGACCGTCACCGCACTGCACAGCCACGAGGGGTGTTCCTATCGCCGCTCGAGGACGCGCTTCGCGTTCGCGAACTCGACGCAAAACCCCCACGCCGCGACCCAGAGGATCACGAACAGCGCGATACCCACCGTCCCGACGATGATCAGGTCTTCCATCATCTCCCCCTGCCAGGGAGTAAAACACGACAGTACATGTGAGTTTCAGTTCTACAATACATCCTGAGAACGAGGTATAACTATTTGTGTTTCGGCCCTCGCAGGCGCTCGTCGGAGCGAGAGACGGCTCCCCGATCGGTTACGAACGCGACTGGTACGATAGAAGAAGCGTCGTCAGCGACGGTACGGCGTCCGCCTCAGTCGGCAGTCGCCGAGAGCTCCGCCTCCTGGAGGCGCTGTTCGGCCTCGTCGCGATCCTCGGGGTAGCCGACGTCGATGCGCCACCCTTCGAGGCCGATCGCGTCGATGGTCCGGCCCGACTCGATGAGCAGGTCGACGGCGTCGCTGATCTCGTACTCGCCGCGATCGGAGGGCTGGACGAGGTGACAGGCGTGGAAGATCGCGGGCGTGAACGTGTAAAAGCCAGTCATCACGAGGTTCGACGGCGGCTCCTCGGGCTTCTCGACGACGTCCGTGATCTCGCCGTAGGCGTTCGTGTCACAGACCCCGTACCGGGACGCCTCGTCCCAGGGGACCTCTTCGACGAGGAAGGCCGCGTCCGTGCGGTTCTCGCGCTGGCGTCGGACGACGTCCTCGAGGTTCGCCTCGAAGACGTTGTCGCCCAGGATCAACATGAAGTCGTCCTCGATGTGTTCCTCGACGCACAGCAGGGCGTGGGCGAGCCCGTTCTGTTCGCGCTGATGGGTGTAGGTGATCGGCACCCCGCGGTACTCGTCGCCGTAGTGCTCGACGATCCGTTCTTTCAGATACCCGACGACGACGATCAGTTCGTCCGCACCCAGCTCGACGAGCTGATCGAAGCAGTGCGTGAGGATCGGCTCCTCGTCGATCTCGACCATGCCCTTCGGTTTGTCCTCGGTCAACGGCCGGAGCCGCGTTCCCTCTCCGGCAGCGAGTACAACAGCTTGCATAGTACCGACAAATGTAGACCTCATATAATAGTTTTTTCCATCTATAAAAATATTTTAAACAGGAAACGTTCCCTCCGTTTCCCGTCTCGAGGCGGAGCGTGTGTCGGCTCGCGGTGATCGCCGTTCGACTGCAAGTGCGTTCTAGCGTCGCTGGGCAAATCGAGGACGGAAGTTCCAGAGCCCGTTCGTCGAGGATTAAGACTGGCGCACCAGCGGCTCGTACCACTCGCGGTTGGCCTCGTACCAGTCGATGAACTCGCGGACGCCCTCGCGGATGTCCCGCGTGGGTTCGTAGCCAAGCAGGGCGTTGGCTTTCGAGATGTCCGCATGGGTGTGTTCGGCGTCGGCCTCCCGGGCCTCGGTATACTCGAGCTCGAGCTCGGGTGCGAGTTCGTCGCGAACGACCTCGGCGAGCGTCTGGATGTCGATGTTGTCGGTGCTGCCGACGTTCATAATCTCGCCGTCCGCAGCGTCATCGTGAAGGAGCTGCTCGTTCACGTCGACGACGTCGTCGATGTAGGTGAAGTCACGCGTCTGGGCGCCGTCGCCGTAGATCACTGGCGGCTCGCCGTTGAGACACCGCGAGACGAAGTTGCTGATCGCCATGTTCGGACGCATCCGCGGCCCGTAGACGGTGAAGTACCGCAGCGACACCGTGGGGAGTCCGTACACCTCGCTGTAGACGCGCGCGTACTGCTCACCGGCGAGTTTGGAGACGCCGTACGGGCTGACAGGCGTCGTCGGATGCTCCTCGTCGTAGGGGAGGTACTCGGGCTTCCCATACACCGAGGAGGAACTCGCGAGGACGACCCGTTCGGTCTCGGAGTCCCGCGCCGCGTCGAGGACGTTCAGCGTGCCGTCGACGTTGATCGAGTTCGGCTTGCGCGGGTTGTCGACGCTCGTGCGAACCCCGGCCTGGGCGGCCTGGTGGTAGATCACGTCTGCGTTGCCGACGAGGTCCGCCGTGAGGTCGTCGTCACGCACGTCGCCGTCGACGAACTCGTAGGAGCCGTCGGTGGCGGCCGCGGCGTCCTCGCAGATCTCGATGTTCTGCTCCTTGATCCCCGTATCGTAGTAGGGATCCAGGTTGTCGAGGACCGTGACGTCGTGGCCCTCCCGGGCGAAGGCTTCCGCGAGGTTGCCGCCGATGAAGCCGGCGCCACCTGTTACCAATATTTTCATTGCTTGATGCAAGATCGGTCAATCTAAAAAGTATATCGCTTCAAATAGCTCTTCTCAGTATGGGGAAAACAGGCAGCCAGCCAAAACATCCGATCGAGTGGCGTCAGTCCGCCGAACTACTGCTGGCGACGGGCTGGGACTCTCCAGGGGGTTCGTCCACGATCTCCCGGTAGACGGCCGTCGTCTGCTGGACGGTATCCCGCCAGGAGTAGCCGTCCAGAATCTTCTCACGGCCTCGCTTGCCCATCTGCGCTCGTTGTTCCGAATCCATTCCGAGGAACTCGTCGAGCGCGTCGGCGAGCTCCGCGGGTGACTCGGGCGGGACGAGCTGGCCGACGTCCTCGACGAGCGGCCGGAGCTGTTTGAGGTCCGTCGTCACGACCGGCGTCTCGCAGGCGAGCGCCTCGAGGACAGTCCGAGGCATCCCCTCGGCGAGACTCGGCAGCGCGAACAGGTCCGCTTCGCCGACGACGCCGGGGATCGCCTCGTTCGGCATTTCTCCCATGAACTCGACGCGATCGCGGATCCCCGCTTCGCGTGCGAGGTCCTCGAGTTCCTCGCGCTGCGGACCGTCGCCGACGAGGACGAGCTCGCGCTCCGGGTACGAGTCGGCGATCCGAGCGAACGCGTCGATGAGGTAGTGGGCTCCTTTCCCGGGCTGGAGGCGACCAACGAACGCGACGTACGGTGCCTCGGTGTTATCGTCGACAGCGTTCGAGGCGGAGCCACCGTCGGTCGCCGTCGGCGCGAACTGCTCGCAGTCGATCCCGTTGTGGATCACGTCGATCTCGGTGTTGACCCCTCGATCGAGCAGTTCGTTTCGATCCCGCTCGTGATAACAGAGGATTCTGTCCGCGGATTCGAACGCGAGGCGTCCGACGGTCGGCAGGTAGGTGAGCTGGATCCACTTCGGAACGCTTTGCGATATCAGCCCGTGATTCGTTAGTACCGTTGGCTTGTCGCGTAGCTGCGACGCCAGTGCGGCCACGACACTTGAGAAGTAAAGATGCGAGTGAATATGGACGACGTCGTACTGTTCCGCTTCCTTGACGAGATCCGAAACGATTCCGGGCGTGATCGTGTTGTTCATCGGCCGGGCGACCTGCCGATAGCGCTTCACCTTGTACCCGTCGCGAGTCTCACAGCCCGGGAGCGACGAATCACCGTTGTCGGACGTGTAGACGGTGATGTCGTGTCCGTCCTCGGCCTGCAGCCTCGAGAGGTGGTGCGCATGGAGTCCGATCCCCCCCATCTTCTCCGGATAAAGACTTGGGACGACACGCATTATGTTCATTGTGTCTGATTCCTCATCAAGTAGGGACATACATTTTTCGAATGTTGATTTATCTTGTGAATAATACAGAATCCGGCTTGCGATAGCCGGGTCCACGTCGAGTCGGGAGAGCGAACCCCTCTCGCGTAGTTCAAAGGGGAGTTAACCCAGACGCCTACAGTAAATCGACGTCCTCGAGATCCGGATCGTAGGCGCCACCGAGCGTGGGTCGGTACGCGGCGTTGATGACCCCGGAACTCAGCGCGATATCGGGTCGTCGCACTCGAACGCTCGCGTTATCGTTCGCCGTGGTCACGTCCTCGACGGTGAAATCCTCGATGAGGACGCCGGACGGATCCGTGTCACTGGTGTACGTACACCGGATCGCCGGTGCGTCGACGGTCGGCCCACAGAAGACGTCGAGGTCGGTGATATACCCGCCGTCGGCGTCGCTGTTGATCCGGACGATGTCGTTCTGGGCGTCACTGCCGTCGACCTCGATCCGTTCGGCAAGCGGTTCGCCACCCTGGAGCCAGAGGCCGGCGCCGGGGTAGATCTGCTCGGAGGCCGCGTCCAGCAGGACCTTACAGTCCCGGGCTTCGTCGGCGGCACCGAGCCGGAGGGTGCCGTTCCCACAGTTGACCGCCGTCCCGTGGACGATGAGGTTCTCGCCCACGCTGTTGCTCACGTAGAACCCGTTGTCGACGTAGTCCTCGACGTAACACTGCTGCCAGACGTTGATCCCCTCGTGTGGCGGGTCGGCGCTGAACCCGATCGAGTGGCCGACCGAGGGCTCGCTGGAATCGGCGATCTCGCCGTCGGGGAAGCTGAGGTTGCGGACCAGCGAGAGCATCGCCGGATCGCGCGTGTTGATCAGACACGTGTACCGACCGCCGCCCTGCGGGCCGTGGCGCCAGCGCTGGCCGACGAGTTCGACGTTGTCGATGAGACAGCGTCCGACGTGGGCCGTAATGAGGCCGGCGTCCCGCTCCGGTTCGTCCGCGATATCGACGTCGAGATCCTGGAGCACGACGTGCTGGGGCGGGTTGTCGTCGCCCCACAGCCCGAGTTCGAAGGCGATGTCGACGTCGTGGTTCCGGATCTGGAGTGTTGCGCGGGGATCGCCCCTGATCTCGAGGTACTCGATCGGCTCGTAGAGAACGAACTCGGTGTTCCAGTCGTAGGTCCCCGCCGGTAGGACGAACTCGTGGTTGACCTCGGGTTGGGCGTTGAGGTACGTGAGGAGTTCCGCGGCCAGATCTCCGTTCTCGTTGATCGCGGGCTCGTCGACGACGTCGACGGTCGTCACGTCAAGCGACCGGTTCTCGAGGGATGACGTTAGTCCACCACCCGCCAGATTCGTCTGGATCTGGTCGATACAGTACCGATAGTTGTTGGAGAGGGAGGTGCCAGTGTAGACGCCGTGTGTCACCGAGAGGAACTCGCTCTCGAGCGGGTAGTCGGCTGCCGCTCGACCACGGGTGTAGCTGTCACCGTCACCGTCACACAGCACCCAACAGACTTCTCCAGCCCCGAGGGCGACGTCGAAGACGAACGTATCGCCCGGGTTGTGATTCTCGAGCGACTGCTGGCGGAGCACGTTTCCGGAATCGTCCGTCAGGTATGCCGTCGTGACGTCTGTCTCCCCTGAGAGGCGACACTGCAGACTGCGAACGGCCTCCGTTGCTTGAATCCGAACACCTGACCAGTCCGTAAACCCGGATTGGGCTTCCTCGTCGCTTCCAAGCCCGAGCGTATCAACGCTCGCGCTCGCTTGGACCGTTTGGATTTGATCGATGCAGTACCGGTAGTCGTCGGAGAACGACTCACCGGTGTAGATGCCGTGCGTTGCCGAGAGATGATCGCTCTCGATCGGGTAGTCGACTGCTGTGCGACCCCGGGTATAGGAATCACTCCCTCCGTCACACAGAATCCAGTATGCCTCACCGACGCCGAGCCCGGTATCGAACATGAACGTCTCACCCGGGTCCAGATCAGCCACCGACTGCTGAGAGAGGACGTTACCGGCGTCGTCGGTGAGGTAGGCAGTAGTAACGTCGGTGTCGGCGGAGAGCCGACACTGCAGGCCGTGGGCCGCTTCCGTGATCTCGACGCGAACCCCGGACCAACTCGTGAAGCCGGACTGGGCCTCCTCATCGCTGCCTAGGCTTAGTGTATCTACGTCATCCCGGCCCTGAAGCGTCTCGATCTGATCGACACAGTACCGGTAGCTATCCGAGAGCGACTCGCCAGTGTAGATCCCGTGTGTTGCGACGAAACTGTCGCTCTCGATCGGATACTCGACTTCCGCCCGGCCACGAGTGTAGCTCTCGCCGTCGCTGTCACAGAGCACCCAGTACGCTTCACCGTCGGCCAGTACATCATCGAAGACGAACGTCTCACCCGAGTCGAGATCAGCGACCGACTGTTGGGAGAGGACGTTGCCGGAATCGTCGGTGAGGTAAGCGGTGGTAACGTCCGTTTCGTCGGAAAGCCGACACTGGATCCCATGAACGGGGTCTGTGAGCTCGACGCGAACCCCGGACCAACTTGTGAAACCGGACTGGGCCTCGTCGTCCGGACCAAGATCGAGGAGGTCTGTCATATCTGGCGCGTCCGGCGTCACAACGCTCGTCTGCTGGGGAACGATTCGATCGAGACAGTACCGATAGCTTTCGGTCAGCAAATTGCCGCCGTAGATGCCGTGGGTGACCTCCAAGGCGGCCCCCTCGATCGGGTAGTCGGCCGCTGCTCGACCACGAACGTAGCTGCGGCCGCGGGCGTCGAAGACGATGCGGTAGGCCTCGCCGGGATCGAGCGAACTCTCGAACGCAAACGTCTCACCACCGTCCAGTGTTTCGACGGTCTGTCGCTCGAGGACGTCCCCGTTATCGGTCGTCAGATATGCCGTCGTAACGTCCTCCGTCTCCGTCGAAAGCCGACATTCGAGCCCGTGGATCGCTTCGGTGACCTGGACCCGAACGCCGGCCCAGTCGTCCAGACTGGCCCAGGTCTGGCCCTCGTCGTCGGCCCCGAGGTCCAGTGCCTGCCCGGTTGGCTCGCTGACGTCTGGAATCAGAATCTGGTCGATACAGTAGCGGTAGCTTCCGCTCTGCATATCGCCGCTGTAGATCCCATGCGTTGCGATGAGCGAGTTGCTCTCCAGCGGGTAGTCGACCCCAGTGCGACCCCGAACGTAGCTGTCGCCGTCGGCGTCACACAGGATCCAGTAGGTCTCATCGGCGACGAGCCCGGTATCGAACGAGAAGGTCGCCCCGCTTCCGAGCCCGGCGATCGACTGCTGGTCGATCACCTCCCCCGAATCGTCGGTCAGATACGCCTCGGTCACGCCGCTGGTCGCTGCAGAGAGCCGGCACTCGAACGCCGCGAGATCCGTGGTCGCCTGCACGCGAACACCCGAGGGCTCATCCAAACTGCTCCACGACTGGCCCTCTTCGTCGCTGCCGAGGTCAAGCGTCTCGCCACCGAACGCTGGGCTGATCCGATCGATACAGTACCGGTAGCTGCCCGTTGTTGCCCCATCACCGGCGAACACGCCGGTCGTCGCGACCAGCGAACTGCTCTCGATCGGGTAGTCGACCGCCGCTCGACCCCGGACGTACTCCCGCCCCCGAGCGTCACAGAGCACCCAGTAGGTCTCATCTGCCTCGAGTGCAGTCTCGAACGTAAACGTCTCACCCGGATCGAGCGTCGCGATCGACTGGCGCTCGATGATGTTACCTGACCCGTCAGTCAGGTAGGCTGTAAGCGCACCCGTCGTCCACGCAGAGAGGCGACACTCGAGCCCGTTGATGGCCTCGGTCGTCTCGAACTCGAAGCCGGATCGGTTGTTCAGACTCTGTTGATGGTCGTCGTCTGTGAGGTCAAGTACTGCTTCGCTCATGCCGCCACCCCCGCGCCTCTCGTCGCATTACTCGTGCCACCCGTTCCGTTCCCGGTGTGTCGGGTTTCCCGTAGTCGTCCCATTGTTGTCTTCTATTAGTTGTATTGCTGCTAGATTAATTCCTGAAACTATACTATTGTGGCGTTCAGTTAGTGATCTGATCGTCGTTCGGATAGACTATATTACCTAAAGATAGAATAACCCATAATATAAAGTATTTGCTCTTCAAGAAACATAGAAGGATATTTATCCTATCACTTTAACAGTACAAGTGAGAGCGACACTGCCTGCGCGAGCGGTGGATGGCGTCCTCTCCCGTCCGAACTCAGCTGTGGAAGTTGCCGTAGCGCGGTCGCTTTCGCGAGGCGCCCCCGGTAGTTTTGTATAGTATTTCCAATCTTTGGTGGAAAAACTTATGTCTCACACTCATCTCTATAAGATAGAGATGACGAGGATCGGTAGCTGTGTTGGGGTTATCGGCGGTGATTCTGGGAACTCTCTCACGCGTGGTTTTCGATGACAGGAGTACATGGTGTGGGTTCTCCCGACGAGGCACTCGAGCAGGGTGTGTTCGAGGAGTGGCTTCCCGAGACGCCATCGTCGCAGTACACGACCGCCGACCTCGCAGTTGCAACGACTCGACGGCGCAGTCGTCAGCCGGTAGCCGCCGGTACCGAATCGGTTCGGTGCTGGCTCGTTGGTGAGGTCTATGGCCGGGAATAACGGTTCGGAGACGTACAGATCCCGGCCCAGCCAACTCAACTCCGCAGAGTTCTGTCTGTCCCTCTATGAACGGACGGGCTTTGAGTTCCTCGAGGGGCTCAACGGGAACTATACGTTGTTGCTCTACGATGAGAGTCGCGGACGTTTTACCATCTGTACCGACCGGTTTGGGACGGTCCCGATCTACTGGACGCGGACCAACGACGGCGCCGTCGTCTTCTCGACGAACATTCAGTATCTCCCGTTCCATCCGGCCGTCGACACCGCGTATCATCCGGCCTACCTGCACGAGTATCTCGCGTTCCGACGCACGTTCGGCGTCAAAACACCGCTCGAGGGGATCGAGACGCTCGAGCCCGGGACGGTCACCGCGATCGCGCTCGGCGACGGCGTGATCCGGACCGAACAGTACTGGCGCCCGCGATACCAGCCGCGTGCGGCGTCCTTCGAGTGGTTCGTCGAGGAGTTCACCGATCGGTTTCAGACGGTGATCGACGAGTGGACACGCGACGACCACGAGTACGGGGTGTTGTTATCCGGCGGTCGGGATTCGCGACTCATCCTGGCCGCCCTCGACGACGCGACCGCGTTCCACATGAACGACTGGATCAATCGTGAGGCCCGGATCGCGGTTCAGATCGCCCTCCAGGCCGGTGCTGAGTTCGAGTTGCTCGAGCGTAGCGCGGCGTATCGGATCGACGCGCTCGAGCGCAACCGGTGGGCCGATTCGTTCAACGGCTGGTTCAGCCAGCCCTACACGAGCGGGTTCGAGGCCGAGATCACCGATCGGGTCGACGGGCTGCTGTCGGGACTGTACGCCGACTCGCTGTTCAGCGGCTACAGCGTGCCCTCACCGACGCTCTCGCTCGGCCCGCTGGGTTCGATGACGGTGCCGATCGAGCGTTCGATCGAGAGTCTCGACGCGTACATCGAGCTCCTGCTCGAACGCGCCCACGATGCTCTCGAACTGCCGACCGATCTCCGAACGATCCTCGAATCGAACATCTACCGTGACGGTGACCGGATCGTCCACCACGGCGTCACCTACGACTCGCTCGAGGACGTGGTCTACTACGGGAACTGCTATCCGCTGTCGAACGACGACGACATGCGGGTGCACGGCAATCTGCGCCGGACGCTCCCTTACCGGTCGCCGTTTCTCGACAACCGACTGCTGGAGCTCTCGCTGTCGCTGCCACCCCGGTACCGCCTCCGACGGGATCTCGTCGGGCAGGCGGTGGCTCGGCTGGCTCCCGCTCTCGCGGCGGTCCCCCACGCCAGTACCGGTGTGGCGCTTTCGCGGCCGTTTCCGGCCCAGTACGTCGGCGAACACCTCCTCGAGTTCTGGCAGAAACAGCTCTCCGCTCACTCACCGCCGGAGCCGTACCTGACCAACGGGCCGTGGCTGGACGACGCTGCACTGCTTCGCTCGTTCGAGTTCCCGACCGACGTGCTCGACGAGTACGGACGGCTGGCCGACGCGTCGCCCGGTCCGGACGCGAACGCGATCCGCGAACTGTACCGCGAGCACTGTGCGGGAGAGAACTATATCGGCGAGCTCTACACGCTGTTGACGATGTTGACGATGCCGGTAACCGAAACGCTTCTCGACGGCGACGTCAACGCAAAGGAGACAGCAGTTGGCTGCCGGCAGACACAGCCCGACGAGAGCCTCTGAGCAACGTATCTCGGCCGTCTTGCGGTTCGGTCCCGCCAAGGACGCCGTGACGGCGGTTCCTGACGTCCGCCCACGACTGCAGTCGTCTGGGACCCCTCACAGCCGGGGTTGAGGAGGGTCGCGGGTCCGCTCTCTTCGCCTCCGAGAGCGACCCGCGTTGTGGGTCGCGACAGTACGACCCCCGAGCGCGAGAGCGGGCTTCATCTACCTCCGTCCCTCGACCTCGGTACGCGAACGTCCGGTTCGAGGTCGCGTCAAGCGTACACGCTTCAGCCCACGACTTCAGTCGTGGGCTTTCGCGCTGTTCAGCGGTACCGCCGGAGGACGATCGGGAACGAGCGTCACTCAACCGGAGGGAGTGTCCGAAAACGGTCCACAGGACCGTTGCCGATCCGATTGGTCTGGTCTAGGCGTTGATCGAGACGTCCGAGACCGTCAGTGTAACGTCGTCGAACTGGATATCAACGCTACAGATCTCGTAGGTCGTCTCACCGAACTCGACCAGGAATCCGTCGGTTTGGATTTCCGCGGAGTCGAGCTCGAAGGTTCGCTCATCGATGTCGATCGATGGCAGTCCGGGTCCCGATAGTTCGACGTCTTCGATCGAGGCGTGTCGATCCTCCACTGTGAAGTCGATACTGCTGATCTGTGTTACGTCGGCACTCTGGCCACCAGCGACTGCCCCCATCGAGAGGAGGCTAATCGCAAGCACCAGTGCGATTCCCGCAGCGCCGACTCGTGTAACTGATCGCATACCAGTTGATTACAAAACATCAACTGTTATTAATCTGTCCGCTTCAGGATCATACCAATCAAAAAGTAACACAAAACCTGTCACAAGAGAAGTGAACTACAGCACCTCGATTCACGTCTCACCTTGTACAAATGGAGACCGCCTCTTCGTATGAAATATGGCATAATACTACTATGATATTATGTTTTCAGTTTTATTGAATAGATTTATTAACCGAGGGAGAAATATACAAGTATGGACAGACGACTTTTCACGAAAGTCGCGGGTGCTTCGATGGTTGGAGCCCTTGCCGGCTGTACATCACCCGACGAGGAGGAGTCGGATGAGACTGATGACGAGGCAACGGTCGAGGATGACGATGAGCCGGCCGACGATGAAGAACCGGCCGATGACGACGACGAGCCGACCGATGACGAACCCGGAGAGGGGACGGACGAGGACGTCGATGACGAGGAACCAGCCGACGACGATGAACCGGTCGATAACGAAACCGAGGAGGAGCCGGACGAGGAACCAGCCGACGACGAAGACGCTGACGAGGAACCGGAGGACGAAGAAGAGGATGAAACCGACGACACAGACGAGGACGAGGCCGCTGACGACCCCTCGGAGCCGGACGAGCTAGACGCAGAGCTCGTGTTCGATGACGAACTCGAGGGGTTGCTCGAGGTCGACCACGAGTTCGTCTGGGAGTCCGACGAGGGATCACACCTCTGTAATATCAACGTCGAAATGGAAAACACGTCGGCGACCGCCGAGCTCTACTACGAAGGGATCGGTCTGATCACCGACGCCGATGGGAGTCACCTCGCCAGTGATGTTGCCCGGTTCAGTCTGGACCCGGAGAACAGCTCCGAGCATTCGTTCTCGCTCGATCAGTGTGCTGAGACGGCTGCATACCGCGTCGAGTTCGAAGCGGACCGGATCGTCGAGGAGTGAGTTGAGACGGACAGCCCAGCGGTAGCCTGTCTTGGGGCTCTCCGTTCAGGCTACGACCTGTGGATCGGTTGGCCTTTGCTACCGAGCGGTATGTGTCTTGACACCTCATATATAGTTCTTACTCCCTCCATGAATTGTACTGATTTTATATACTATCATCAATTCACATTGAATTGTTACGATGAAAGATAGACCGGCAACGAAGCACTCACAGCAGCGATCAACGACCAGCCGACGGGCGCTCATCGTCGGCGGCTCGGCGACGACGCTCGGAGCCGTCACGTTCGGGACGGTCAGCGGCGAAGAGTCGGTGACGGAGGAGGTCCGGACGCTGCGTTCGGGGACGCGGTATGAGACGCCGGCCTACATCCGCGAGGCACCGGCGGCGGGCGAGACGGTGGTCGTCCTCGGTGGCGTTCACGGCAGCGAGACCGCCGGTGTCGACGCCGCACATACGGTCCGCGAGTGGGCGTTCGAGCAGGGGACACTCGTCGTGATCCCCGAGGCCAACGCGCCCGCGGTCAGAGCCCAGACCTACAGCGGTCCCGACGGCGATCTCAACCAGCAGTTCCCGGCCGGCCGGTCGCCGACGACACCGATCGCCGCGGCGCTCTGGGAGTTCATCACCGAACTGGATCCCGCGGCCGTCATCGATATGCACAGCTCGATGGGGATCTGGGGCTCCTCGCGGGGGCCAAGCGGGTTCGGGCAGGCGATTTTTCCGTCCGCCGCGGGTGGCTCCCGGGAGATCGCAGGGCGGGTCAACCGCTCGCTGAACGAGAAACTGATCTCCGCGTCCGAGGAGTACGACAGCGCCTACGAGTTCACGCTCGGGAATACGCTCGGCGGTGAACATCCGCGTCTCATCCACAAGGTCGCGGCCGATCTCGACCGAGCCGGCTATCTGACGGAGGTGACCCGTCACGATACCGATCTCGCGACTCGGACCAGGTGGTCCGAAGCAGTCGCCGCGGAACTACTCGAGAACCACGGTATCGAGGTCGAGTACACGCCGGAATAGCGCCCGCTCGCATACGGACCGGAGACACGACAACAGCGGTAACCCGTAAGCTCTCGTCTCGCTTCGTGAGGGCACGGGGTCGTCTCACGAAACTGAAACCCACTCACGACGTCGTTGTGAATCGCGTTACATCACTGCCGAAACACGGCGCAGATCGAGTAACCCGGTCGAATGAACACCGAGAGCCCAGACAGCAACTCCGGCGAGAATAGCAGGAAGTGCAATCCACGCCGCTGTCGTCAATGCAAGAACAGCAACCACGACACCCGCCATCGCGGCAGTTATCGCGGTCGTCCGAGCGACGGTCCAACCGATAGTGGAGACGTCAAACCGGATCTCCCGATACATAATCAGGAGATTCACACCCGTGTACAGCGAGTGGGTGATAATCGTTGCCCATGCTGCACCGACAACACCCATGATCGGGAGCAGGATAACGGTCAGAACGACGTTGGCAACGGCAGCCGATCCACGGGCGTAGGCACGCGTCTTTGCTCGCCCGAGATAATCCAGTGCCTCGCTCGTGATCCGGAGGACCCCCTGAAACGACGCATACATCGCGAGGATCTGGAGCACAGGTGCTGCACCGGCGTACTCCGATCCGAACGCCAGTACGATCACCGGCTCGGCGACGAGCACGAGTCCAACGCCGGCTGGGATGTACAACATCAGCATATAGCCAAGCGCCTCCTCGTAGAGCCGACGGACGGTCTCGGTATCACCCGCAGCGTTATCCGCTGAAAGCGTCGGAGCGATCACGAACCCGAGAATTTTCGCTGGACGGTCGACGATCGTGACGACTTGTTTGGCAAGCGAATAGTACGCTACCGCGACAGGGGTCAGAATCGCACCAACGAGGACGGTGTCGACCTGTTTGTCGAGCTGGTTCGCACCACGGGTCGCTGCTAACGGCAGCGCATACTCGACGATCCGCCTCCGGAGACCGTCCTCGACCGGTCCGACCTCGTCGAGATGGGGCCGATACGTCTTGCGATAGAACGTTGTCACCCCGATCAGACAGGCGATAACACCGCCGACAGCAAACCCGGCCAGCGCCCCGATCCCACCCGTGCCAAGGAGTGCAAAGACCGTCGCGAACAGCAGCCGAAGGAGTCCCTCGAGCCCCTGAACGAGGCCTGCGTACTCGATCTGTTCGGCACCCTGAAACACTGCGCGGAGATACGAGATACAGGCGAAAGTCACCAGAACGATCGTCCCGACTTGGAGATAGGGGGCTACGGCGGGCGTTCCGACCAGTGTTGCAAGCGAGTCAGCACCAGTATATAGCACAGTCCCAACAAGCGCGACGGAAACGACCGCGACCGCACCGCCGAACTCGAGAATATGACGTATCTGGGTTGGATCATCGATCCGGTACTCCGAGACGTATCGTGCCGTCGATTTTCCGATCCCCCAGTCACTAATCACCCGTGAAACCTGAACAACCGCGAGCGCAAGGAAAACCAGGCCATACGCATCCGGTGATAGAAGCCGTGCGAGAACGACATACAACAGTGCCGTTGCTCCAGCGTGTACGAACTGACCGATTGTCTCGGCACGAAGGCGACTCGCGACCACATCTGCCCGGCCCATTGGTCTCCGTTCGAGTATCGGGTGTGCTAATTCTACCGATCTGACTGCATCAAAAGGATCAATAGGGCCAGGAATAAATTAACCTCCGAAGAATGAGAACATCTCATGTGGTTGATGATTTTTTGTTCTATGGGTGTGAAATAGATCCGGAGGTAGTCGGCCTCCCCGAGACTCTACTGGCAAACCCACCAAGGGAATCCTATCGTGACGATGTCCCCGAACTCACGTCCCGTGCGACTGATCTTCTGCATACGATTCTCGCCGAGCGGGTAGCAGCGCTTCCCAGAGAAACCCAACATATTATTCCGTTAAGTAGTGGACTTGATTCACGTATCCTTCTCGAGGCACTCTTAGAACATGTTGCCACAGAGAATATAACGACAGTTAGCTATGGCTCTCCTGGTACATGGGATTTCGAAATTCCTCGCGCGATCGCTAATGAAGTCGGTGTCGACCACCAGCAAATCGACCTCACAAGCCAACAAACGGAGTGGTCGCTTTCTACACTTGAGACACATACTACGACGTTAGATACCTATCAAAATATCTTTGAATCGTATCCGAACTCACTACCTGCGGAGAGAATGGATGCTGAACGAAGCGTTATCTGGAGTGGGTTTTACGGAGCACTAACTGGCGGAAAGCTGATGAGTAATCGACCAACATCATGGAACGCGGCGCAACAGTATTTTGTGGACTGGAACAAGAGCACAGACTCACCACTTCTCAGTCACGAATACACACCGGAGACGGCGCTTCCATCCGAGCCATGGCTTCCCGCCGATGTACTTGGATACGATCTGCAACTGAATCTCGGGGTTCGCCAACGATGTAACACTGGACCGGGTGTGATTTGTGATCCAGAACTGTACGAAGCCCCGTATACAGACGACAGATGGGTCCAGTTTTGGTGTCGAGTACCGCGTAAGTACCGACAGAACCGCTCTCTGATCGAATCGGTGTTCTACCACATTTGTCAGCGCACGCATACGTACCCATCGGATAGTAACTACGGAGCACCCCTCTCACGCAATAGCTATTTTGCCTTCGCATGCGGCGCTTTCAACGTTCTCTATGCGCGTGCAAAGGCAGCACTTTTTGACGGGATCCATTACCCTGATCCGCACGAAAATTACGTGAACTACGGCGCCGCTTTCCGATCTGATGGACGATTCCGAAAGATCGGGCAAGAGGCAATTTCCAGTCTTGAAGACCGCAACCTCTTTGAGCAAGATGTCTCAGATCGGTGGAAGACACATCTCCGGAAAGGTGGCCTCGGTAAGGAAATTCAGCTTCTGATCTCCCTGGAACTGTTCTTGCGAGTTGAAGACGAGAATCAAAAGCCTCCCAAAGTCCGAGTATAGAAAATCATAAATTAATAGCTAATACTCTTGCTAGATGAAGAACGCCGATGTTGAGTCTTTAACGAGTGATGATTGTCGTATCATTAGACTTATTTTTGATCGGTTGTTCGATTGGACTACAACCATACTGCTATTACCATTAACGGAAATGAAAACAAAAAAGTTTGGGGAGGTTAGTGGTAGAAGACAGAGCGATGTCTCGGTAACTGGATGGGTTAGACTTAACAGGTATACAATTGAAGGAAAGTGATAATGGCTACACCACCACTTGTGAGTGTCGTAATTCCCACGTACAATCGGATAGACCTGCTGCCAAAAGCCATCGATAGCGCGCTCAGACAAACATACAACAACCTTGAGATAATTGTCGTTGACGACTGCTCGACCGATGGCACACGAGAGTTACTCGAAGAACGATACGAATCGGAAATTCAGTACCTACGTCACGAGAAGAACCGTGGCGGGAGTGCAGCGCGGAACACGGGAATCGAAGCGGCGTCCGGAGAATATATCGCATTTCTTGATTCGGACGACGAATGGCTGCCACAGAAAGTAGAGAAACAGGTCGCCCGATTAGAGGAACTGTCTGAAGACTGGGTTGCTACGTACTGTGATTTCCATCAAACGAGGCGTTCATGGCTGGTCGAAACGTTCGACAATATCTTTCCGCGGACAAGCGGTCAGGAGGGGGGAACGGAGCTAATTGAGGACCTTCTCACCAAACAGTTCGCCCACGGTGGGTCCTCCTCACTGGTGATCCGCACAGCGACGTTAAACGCACTCGATGGCTTCGACGAACGGTTTCAGCGCCATCAAGATGTCGAATTGTTGCTTCGGTTGCTCCAGCATGGAAAGCTGGCATACGTTGACGAGGAACTGTTCCGAAAGCACGATTCCGGGAACCCCTCGCTGGAAGACGTTGTCCGTTCGGACCGACTCTACAGGGAGCAGTTCTCGTCACTGATCGAGGAGTACGAACAACGGGGTTTCGATATTAGTGGCATTCACAACTATAGATTGGCAAAGTATTACTTTCGAAACGGACTCTTCAGGAAAGGCGGAACATATCTGCGAAAAGCATCATTTCCGGAATTTAGAGACGCTGTAACAGTAATGTTGGCAGTTATAACAGGTATCAAGACAAAAGTCCAGAACGCTTCCATTACAGTGTTTGGAAGCAGTGCCAACTGACTTCTTGAATACTACTATATATATATTCTGAATGAAGGGTGCTCGAGCCTGTAAGCCAATGTCTTATTTAGGTACGGACACAACCAACCGCAAAGAAATGGACGTCTCTGTGATAGTCCCGGTTTATAATGACCCCTCTGGGATTGAAGGTACGCTGCGGTCGATGACAGCGCAATCTTATAACCCAAACAAATATGAAGTCATCGCTGTTGATAATGGATCCTCGGATGAAACGCCAGCGGTTATCAAACACTACGCAAACGAGTATCCGGAGATCGTGGTGGCTGAACAGGAAACGGAAGTTCAGGGATCGTACGCTGCGAGAAATACCGGTATAAGCAAATCTTCCGGAGAGATTATAGTATTCGTTGACGCCGACGTAATCGTACCCGAAGAGACGGTAGAAATGATCGTCGAGAAGTTCTCTACCACTCATTGTGATTATTTGGGCCTCGATATCGCAGTAACCATCCCGGAGACAGAACAGGGACTCATAGCACGATACAATAAGGCCCGCGCATTTCCTGTAGAGTTCTATCTAACCCATCACGATTTCGCGCCGACCTGCGGATTAGCAATCAAACGTTCGATTATTGAGGATGTAGGGAGGTTCGACCAGCGGGTAACTTCGGGTGGTGATTCTGAGTTCGGAAAGCGCGTTGCAAAGGCCGGATACACCCAGTGTTTTGCACCAGAAATTGAACTAAGCCATCCTGCACGAACGACGTTTTCAGAGATTCTCTCAAAGGGTGTTCGCCTGGGCGAGGGCCGGGCACAGCTCAGACAGAATCATGGTGAGAGTTCCCTCAAATTAAAAGATATTCTTCCCCCCCACCCGGTGAAGTATTGGAAGCGGCTTAGCAAGAAGAAGCCAATTATTATGTTTGTCGTCTTCTATATCCTGGAGACAATAATGAAAACCTGTAAACTAAAGGGAATAATAAAAGAAGGGGTTAAGCATCGGTTTGGCAGTAGCAGATAGCACTAATAGCCTACTATTTTAGTGACTAAATGAAGATTATTATCTTTATAGGAAAGAATATAATAACGTTCATCCTTGTATACCTAACTTCATGAAAGAGAAACTATCCCGGGCCAACGAAATACGGAAGAGTAGTGACGAATCGTTGCTTCAAAAGGGAATAGGACTCGGTACACGAACCGTAAAGTCAACAGCGAAACGAGCGACATATACGGCTTGTAGAGAGGCCTATCAGTCGCTCCCAAGCCGAGACAGTTGGACAGTAGGACGAACTTTGTATCCGCTTGAGGACCAAGATCCAAACTGGACGTACCACAACGAGGAATGGGACCGAGTAGTCGATCGTTGGGAACACCGTCGATTGCTGCAAGAGAACCGCTGTCTAACGGTTTTCGACTCGGAGCAACAACCAGACGAGCGGGTCACATGGAACAATAACAGTGAGTTCTCGGTTGACGTTCCCGCCGGAAAAGCGGATCGGTGGGTCTACCTCTACTTGGACCCTGTTGAACACATCTGGCGCAACTTCAAATGGGAGTTTGTGGTTTCGCGGCAGTCACAGTTCAAAGAACTCCAGTTCGGATTCCGGTACCATGACTTCTACAATCGATATCGCTTTCGGCATCAAGATAGCCACTTTCACTATGATACCGTTCTAAATGGTGAGTTCTACAATAGCCAAAATAAAGTTCCATACCCGATGAAGACGGGAGCGGAATACCATGTCACTATTCAGGCGATCGACAATCAGTTCTCTCTCACCGTTAATGGTCAGACAATCCTCAATGAAGTTGATTTCCTAAGACGGTTTCCTCGTGGTTCGTGTGCAATCATTCTCTGGGAAGACGACGATATCACACCGATTCGGGCGAAGATTCATAGTTTAGAGGTTACTGAGATCGTTCCCGAATAGTTACCTCTCGGTTCGTAGCTCTAGTTTAGAGGGGGACCGCCGATCGGACTTCCTGTGTTTCTATCAATCCAACTAATATACTAGCTGTAAGCCAGACGAGTCCACCGAACAGGACAACTGCAACCAATGAAACGAGACCAGTAATCGTAGACGCAACAGGTAGTACGGCTACTGCCATAACTGCAGTGACGGCAGTAATCTTGGCACAGCTTCGACCGATGGAGCGCCAGTTTAGATCTAACTCGAGGTTCATCAGATACACGTTAAATGCAACATACACTGCGTACGAGCTGGCGGTCGAGATTGCTGCACCAACGATTCCAATAGTAGGAATGAGAACAATGTTTAGAAGCAGGTTGGTCACGGCTGTCGTACCTTTTGCGTATGCACGGTACTTTGCTCGGCCGAGATAGTCGAGCCCTCCTTCAGTGATGTAAGCAACAGCCTGTGCAATCAAATAAACAGTCAAAATTTGTAGAACAACCGTCCCACCAGCGTATTCGGAACCGAACAGAAGGGTAAGCGTTGGCTCTGCAACGATAACTAACCCAACCATCGCTGGAATGTAGAACAAGAGGACCCCTGTCAATGCATCGCTGTATAGTTTTGAGGCAGTGTCGAGATTCCCACGCCGCAACTGCTCGCTGTACCGCGGACTTAGAGAGTAGCCGAGTGATGTTGCAGGTGCCTTCAGAAACGTCATCACCTGTTTGGCAACAACATAATAGCTCACCGCAAGGGGTGTCAGAAATGCCCCGACAAGGAGAATATCTACGCGTTTGATAACAGTATCACTGTTTTGTGTTAGTGAGATCGGAACTGCATATTCAGCAACTTGTCGACGAAGCCCGGGTTTTATTTCCCCTCTCTCAAATCCAGAATATTGGTAATAAACGAAACCGACTGCAAGGGCTGCTGCACTGAGAGAGCCAATAACGTGGCCTGTTAGGGCACCAACTGCACCAAATCCAGCGAGCACTAACCCGATTGCAACGACTGGTCGGATTACGGCCCCCAGAATCATAATATATGCCGACCAATTGATTTTCTTAAACCCCTGGCATATTCTTCGTCCGCTGCTGACAACACCGCTTGCAAAGACGTATGCCGCTCCGGCGAGGAGCAACGGCTCCAAACCTGGCTCGCCAAAAATCACTACGAGGTGTTCGCGGGCAACAATCAGTCCGATGGTAACTGCTCCCAGCGTTATTACTAACGCTATAGCTGCGGTTTCAATAATATGGGGTATTTGTTGGGGGTCGTCCTCGATGTACTCTGTCACATAGCGAGCGGCAGATTTCCCGAGTCCCAATTTCCCTGCCAGTGTCGCTATCGTGAATATTGAGATTGAGAGGTACAACAGTCCGTACTCCGAAGGCTCCAACAAACGAGCCAGAACAATAGCAAGTAGGCCACCAGATATTGTTTTAGAAAATCTAGATAGCAAATCTATCCTAAATCCAGAGAGTATTTTATTAGTTATCGACATGAGGTTTTATAGACATCTCAGAATAGATAATTCTATTGGTGTGAGATAGAACTCTTTATGGGATCTGACCGTCGTGTCACCCTTCAGTGGGGGATCTCGGTGTGCGTTCACCGCTGATACCGTGTCACTTCCTCACTCACTGCTTGGATCGCTTCATCCACAGTTGCGTCCTCGGTATCGATGGTGAGTGTACAGATAGAACAATCCCTTCTCGAAAAGGTTTCGATGATCCTAGCCACCTTTCCAGCGACTTCATCGCAGATCTCAGCCGCGTTCGTGTCTCGGTCTCGTGCAATCTCCTCGAGTCGGCTCTCGTTTGTGTTCCGCTGTTGAAGTCGCGAAACGACTTTCGTGCCGTCAGTCTCGACGAATACGACGATGTGGGTCGTCGGGCTTGGGAACTGATCGAGGAGTCGATAGAGAACTGTCCTATCGCAGTCTGAGCCAGTGAGCAGTATCGACCACAGCAACTGGAACAGTCCTTGGTCAAGAATCTCGATCTCTGTTGTCGCACTCGACCGACTGTAGATGGTACGCAGGTATAGTGCGTATACACTCAGTTTCAGGAGATCGACGTAGGAACGTTGGTTCGTCCTACAGAGCAACCAAAGGATCTTCGTTGACTGAATCGGATGACGAATCAGTGCTATCAGGGCTAATTTAATAATAATCCCGTAACGTGTGAGATCAGACTCCGTTTGATGGGTTACCGAATAGGTCCGGTTATTAGCCGGAAGGGCGGTTGCCGTGAGATCGTCTTCAAGTCCGCGAGCAATCGTTGATTTTCCTGAAGCTGGGTTTCCAGCGAATTCAATAACAGCCGAAGAGGAAGATTTCGTCATAAGTGTACAAAACTAGGTGGGTGAAATAATACCACCGATACGAAAGCAGGGCTATTTCTCAAAGAGGTCGGTGATCAGATCGTTCCGAAGGATTTCCGCCCGCTTTCGTTCGACCGTGGCTGCCTCATCCTTCCTGTTTTTGATCATTTGAGAGATCGCGGTCTCCAGCTCCTGTGTACTGAGAGTCTCTCTTCCGTCAAAATAGTACTGTGCCTGGCCAAACTCGGCTAGGAGTTCTTTATACTTTATTGCCCACCCGATTGCAATAACTGGCGTGTTGTTTTTATACGCATGAACGAGCGAGTGATACCGCGAACCGATCAAGAATTCGAACTGGTCGATGATCCGTTCCAATTCGAGCGCCGAGAGGTCGTCATCTACCAAGTGAACTGCCTCCGTGTCATCGAACAGTTGCTGAATCTCTTTACAGATCGCCAAGTCTTCAGTTGAGTGTCGAAGGATGTATACCTCGAAACCAGCCGCCAGCAGTGTTTCGATCGTGGTACTGTAAATCTCGTCGAGTTCTCCATCGGTTTTTCGCTCTGCAACCCGTGCGTTCGGGACGATGCCAACGGCATCGGACTCGATCTCGATCTCTTTGATCGACGGTCTCTCAGTGTAAATATTTTCTAGATTATACTCATCGTATTGAAGTACGATATCGAACTGCCGAGAGATGTTGTCAGTGGTATACGGGAGAAGCTGTCGAACGCCATCATCCTCACGTGGGCAGATTATTTTTGGATATGGGAGATAGTTCGAAAGGAACGGTTCGAGAAGGAATTGCTGTGGTGTGGGGTAGTCGAACGGACCGATCGACTGCGGAAGGATATAGAGCGGGATGGAGTACTTTTTCGCAATTGCGATGTTCGACATGTATAGAAGCGACTTCTTTACGCCCCACTGGGAAGTGAGCGCATAGCCGTTGATATCGATCATAAAGAAGCAGTCATTCAAGATTGAGCGAACATCTTCGTGGACTGAATTCGGGACATCATACGTGAGTGAAAGGGGCATCGAGTCGATACGCTGGCTAACACCCCAAGGAACGATCGTGAACGCGTACTGTTCTTTCTCGGTGGGATCTCGTTCGAAATCCCTGTCAGAAAATAGATAAATGTCCTTCTCAGGGAATCGGCGCGAGAGTTGATCAACAACGGTAAAGGTCATCGCTTGGGCACCCTTGTTAAACAGTTCACCGCCCACGATGACTATCGATTCCTTTGTTGTTTCCTCGGACTCGAGGGCGTCTCCAGTCAACTTATCAGTTATCAACTCGGCACCAAGCCCACCAACGAAACTAGCTTTCTCGCTTAGATTAGCGATTGTGTTTTTCATATCTCTCAGTTACTTCACCAGCGTATAATTCTTCTCATAGCGCTTCTAAAAATATAGCAAATACAGTAATATAAATCCATACTGAATACCAATCTGATAGCGATTACACACGAGACAGTCGATAGATTATGGCTGAAGAACGAGCGGTTCGTCCCACTCGCGGTTGGTTCGGTCCCAGTCGATGACCTCCCGGACGCCCTCGCGGCTGTCCCGCGTGGGTTCGTCGCCCAGCAGGGCGTTGGCTTTCGAGATGCCGGCGTGGGTGTGGGCGGTGTCGGCCTCGCGGGGGGTTCGTGTACTCGAGGTCGAGTTCGCGTCCCCAGGTTGAACGTGGCGAGCGGGCCGCAGCGTGTTCGAGGACGTGCAGCATGGCGTCGAGACCGTCGTCGACGTGCCAGGATCAGTCAACGCCGTGAGAACGACGCTGGAGTCGCCGATTTTGGTCGGTCGTTCGCGAGATGGGTTCGCAAGAACGAACTGGGTATTATATCAATATGGTCTCTGCGATGATGGATCTCTCGGTGAGACGACGAGGGGTGCTTTCCGGCGCTTCGATCGGCGTGGCCACGATGGGCGGACTGTCAGTCGCGGATACAGGAGACGCGAGTCGAACGGACGCAGAAGCACTGAGCTGGCCCTCATATCGCGGTGGCAGTACGACCCCTGGTTCGGCGTCAGTTGTGCCCCCGCGCTGAGGATAGTGCCGTCGTTTTGATCGGCGTGTGTCCTCTCCGTGGCGGCTCCAGTGACTCCTCCGATCCGGAGGGGGGTCTCGAGCGACACGGCGACTCCGAAAGGCGAACCGGCAGAACACGACGGCGTTCCGAGCGCGGATCGGGTAGATATTAGCTCCGAAGAAACGCGAGCCCCACTTGCGGGCGGGAAGGCTCCTTCCCTGGTCGCGCTCGGCTCGAGCGTTGTTCCGACGGCTACCGTGCTATTGCCTCGAGCCACTGTGAGGCGGATCTGACGTAACGGTTCCCACAGTTGGACCCACCAGTAGCGCCGAACCCACGACGCTCGAGCCCCGTGGCGCCATCCAGCCTCGATCGGGTCAATGTCGCCTGTTGAGGCCGCGTTCTGCTTTTGTAACCTCGAAGCAAAACCCCACACGGCGATCCGGAGGATGGCAACCAGTGCGAGACTTCCCGTGCCGAGCACAACAAGGTCACCCGTCATCGTTCCCTGCTGAACGTCCCGCACGCGAGTACAATTAACCTCCGTTCGGCAGCACTGTCTGCGACCGGCGTACAACTCTGGAGGCCCGACCTCGGAACGTCGCGGTCTCGTCGCCATAGTGAGTGCCGATCCTCCCCGTCAGGGCTGGAGCCACGCCGGTCGCACCTCGTCGTCTGGATCACGCGGAAGTCGGCGTCCGCCAGCGGACCTGGTCGACGTCGCTCGCGACGTGGTAGTACTTCGTTGTCTCCGGCAGGTTCTCGCGAGAGCTCGGCTCCGCGCGGACACACCGGAGCCACTGCCCGTTCTCTCGGTCCAAGACGACGACCTCGTCGAACGCGAGGCGACGGCCGTTCTGTAGCTCGACGATGATGGTACCCACTATAGTCCTCCGTTTGAGTATATTTCTTTTATTCTACTGTGTATATTTATAATTATTGTATAGTAGATTACAGTAGAGATCTGGGTGGTGAGAAATTGCCCGCCGGGAGCAGTACGGCAGGGAAGGAGCGCCCGGTCACTGTCTCCGGGAAACGGCTGTGATACGCGCCGAGCGAACCGCAGTGATGGGAGTATGGCTCCCAGTACACGGTCGTCGGGGCACTGCCGTACACCCGGCCGCCGAGACGACGTCCACGCTATCGCCTGTCCGTTCTCGCGGCCTGTCGTGTCCTATCCGGGTCCGCTTTCGGCGTCCGTCCCGAGGCGGCCATCGAGCGTGTCGGCGGGCTTTCCCCGGCGACTCGGAGAGGCCGAGCCGGCCGGGAGCCTTGAGGCGGAGGCGAAGCTGTTTGCGGCCCGTCGTTCCGACCGGCGCCTCACAGGCCAGCGCCTCGAGCACCGTTCGACGCATCCCGTCGGCCGGACTCGGCAGCGCGACCAGGTTCGCCTCGCCGACGACCGGCGGTCTCTGTTGGGTAGAAGTTCGCCAGTACGGCTCTGCTCGACGCACCACGGACCGACGGCGGCGTCCTCGCGTTCGACGAGCAGCCGGTTCGCGGTCTAGATCACAGAGCGGTCGGTCACGCCGCGGGGTGAGAGGTCCCCGGTCAGCCGGCGGTCGCCGGCAGTTCGGCGTCCCGAAGCCGTTCCTCGGCCTCGTCGCGGTCCTCGGGGTAACCGACGTCGATGCGCCAGCCCTCGAGGCCGATGGCGTCGATGGTGCGGCCCGACTGGATCAGCAGATCGACGGCGTCGCTGATCTCGTACTCGCCGCGATCGGAGGGCTGGACGAGATGACAGGCGTGGAAGATCGCGGGCGTGAACGTGTAGAAGCCGGTCATCACGAGATTGGACGGCGGCTCCTCGGGCTTCTCGACGACGTCCGTGATCTCGCCGTAGGCGTTCGTATCACAGACGCCGTATCTGGAGGCCTCGTCCCAGGGGACTTCCTCGACGAGGAAGGCCGCGTCCGTGCGGTTCTCGCGCTGGCGGCGGACGACGTCCTCGAGGTTCGCCTCGAAGACGTTGTCGCCCAGGATCAGCATGAAGTCGTCCTCGATGTGCTCTTCGACACACAGCAGGGCGTGGGCGAGCCCGTTCTGTTCGCGCTGATGGGTGTAGGTGATCGGCACCCCGCGGTACTCGTCGCCGTAGTGTTCGACGATCCGTTCTTTCAGATACCCGACCACGACGATCAGTTCGTCCGCCCCCAGCTCGACGAGCTGATCGAAGCAGTGCGTCAGGATCGGCTCCTCGTCGATCTCGACCATCCCCTTCGGTTTGTCCTCGGTCAGCGGCCGCAGCCGCGTTCCCTCGCCGGCGGCGAGTACGACAGCTTGCATAGTACCGACAGATGAGGTTATCATATAATAGATTTTTCCATCTATAAAAATACTTTAAACAGGGATCGTTCCCTCCGTGTCCCGTCTCGAGGCAGAGCGTGTGTCGGCTCGCGATGATCGCCGTTCGATTGCAAGCCCGGTTTAGCGTCGCTGGGCAACCCGAGGACGGACGTCGCGGCGACCGTGCGTCGAGGTTAGGACTTCCGGACGAGCGGCTCGTACCACTCGCGGTTCGCTCGGTACCAGTCGATGAACTCCCGGACGCCCTCGCGGATATTCCGGGTTGGCTCGTAGCCAAGCAGTTGGGTGGCTTTCGAGATGTCAGCGTGGGTGTGGGGGGCGTCGGCCTCGCGGGGGTTCGTGTACTCGAGTTCAAGGCCGGGCGCGAGTTCGTCGCGGATCACTTCGGCCAGCGTCTCGATATCGATGGTGTCGGTACTGCCGACGTTGATGATCTCGCCGTCGGTCGCGTCGTCGGTCAGCAGCTGGCGGTTCACGTCGACGACGTCGTCGATGTCGGTGCAATCCCGGGTCTGGGCGCCGTCGCCGTAGATGACGGGTGGTTCGTCGTTGAGACACCGCGAGACGACGTTGCTGATCGCCATGGTCGGGCGCATGCGGGCCCGTAGACGGTGACGGAGCGCAGCGAGACGGTGGGGAGGCCGTACACCTCGCGGTAAACGCGAGCGTCCTGCTCGCCGGCGAGTTTGGAGACGCCGTCGGGGCTGACCGGCGTCGTCGGAGGGGCGGTCCTCGGGCTTGCCAGAGACAGAGGGGGAGTTCGCCACGATGACGCGGTTGGGTTCCGACACAGGACGGGTACCGTGGGGCGATAGCCCACCTCAGTTTATTGACTGGTCCCCGAGTGAGCGGGAACTCGGGCGACGCCACGAGAACGACGTCGAAGGTTCGACGTAACCCTTCCGCTCCGCGAGAGTGACGATCGTCGGTCTCGACGCGACCGGTCTGTCCGGGAGACACGAACGGAACATTGCAGCAGATAAAAAGAGAACAATCGTCTGGTCTCTCTACAGTAATTCGACGGTGTCGAGAGCGTTGATCCGACCGGCGCCGGTCTTTGGATCGCCGCGTCCATCACCCTCTGCACCGCGTTCGATCACGTTCTCAGTCTGGTTCGGGTTGGCATCCGGATCGAGTTCACGGACGAGAGCAGTGAGTCCAGCGACCTGAGGTGCTGACATGGAAGTGCCGGAAGCAGATGCGTACTTTGCGCCGGGGAAAGCGGGGTTATCTGGATCGACCGTCGAGGGAACCTCCGCACCTGGAGCACCGACTGAGATCTCGTTTGCCCCATAATTCGAGAAGTCTGCGAGTTCATCGTCTGCAGTGGTCGCACTGATTGAGGATGCATTGGGAAGGCTACCCCAAAGGCTGATCCAGTTAGCACAAGTCTCCTCTTCTTCATCTTCGGGAGACCAACACTCGTTACCGTGCTGGAGGTTCGCCGAGTCGTTGCCTGCGCTCACGACAACCGACGTCCCTCGCTGAGTAACACTCCGCACCACCTGTTGGCGAGCAATACGATATCCTTCCTGATTCTCTCGAGAGGTCTGGGGAGGACTACCAAGGCTCATATTTGCTACGTCAAGACCTTCTTCAGCCGCGTAATCAAGCGCAAGGAAGGTGTCCCCAACTCTTGCGAGAAGCGGTGGCTCTGATGGGAAAACTCGAAGTGAAATGATCTCGGCGTCTGGGGCGACACCAGTAACACCTTCCGCGCCAGTCGCTGCCGCAATCCCCGCAACGTGCGTCCCGTGCCAATGTACGTCTCCAGTGTGGTCTCCTTCTTGCCAATCGATAAATGACCGGCTGTCACCTTCCTCAACGTTTCCTAAATCGGGATGATCGTGGTAGACGCCAGTGTCGATGATGCCGATACGCGTTCCTTCACCGGTTGCGTGGTCGTGCGCGTCAAACGCATTGATCAGATGCTTGTCCCACTGGTCGTCGTCAAGTGCGTCTTCCGTCTCTACCTCGGTCGGCTCTTCAGGAACGTCAAGTTCGTATGTGAAATCCTCGAACGCAGCATTGACGCCGTTTACACTCGCTGGATCTGAATCTTCAGGCCCCATGACGAGATAGACGTTTGTACCTGTGATCTGGTGTTCGACCGTGAAGCCCTGCCGCTCGAGCTGGTTAGGGTTCCCACCGGTGACGATGTATCGGACCAACTCCTCGTCAGTTTCAGTCTCTGCACTCGCCGTTCCGATCGTTGCCAGTCCGATTCCCGCCGCTGTCCCAGCCAGTACCGTTCGTCGGTTGACATCGTGTGCCATACAGAATGGAGACCCATTTGGAATACTATAACTCTTGGCTTCCATAGAGTTAAGAGGGACATCCAATATTAATGGACCGTATACCCTGCTGAACTAAACGATCACCAGTGTTCGCCGATCACGCATCAGGGTGTGCTGCAGACACGCTTTGTATTCAGCACGACTCTCTCAGTATCTCTATTAGTTGATGGAAGAGACGCCTTACGTTCGTATCTGCATGTAACACTCTGACCATCTCAGATTCACGATTCACACTGAGTACAGAAACCGCACTCCCACCGACTGCGATACCTCCATGATCATTGAAGTAGCACGCAGAACCGATCGAAAACCTCGCCGACGGCCGGTGGAACCGACGCTTCGGAGTTTCGCCCATGAAATGCCGTGGGTCGACGGCGCCGGCGTTCTCTCACGGAGTCGGTCGTTCGGTCACGCTGCGGTAGAGTACAGTAACTGGTCAGTCGGCGGTCGCCGGCACCGTCTCCTGCAGGCGGTCCTCGGCCTCGTCACGATCCTCGGGGTAGCCGACGTCGATCCGCCACCCCTCGAGGCCGATCGCGTCGACCGTGCGGCCCGACTGGAGCAGCAGGTCGACGGCGTCGCTGCGCTCGTCCGCGCCGCGATCGGCGGGCTGGACGAGCTGACAGGCGTGGACGATCGCGGGCGTGAACGTGTAAAAGCCCGCCATCACGAGATTCGACGGCGGGTCCGCGGGTTTCTCGACGACGTCCGTGAGCTCGCCGTCCGCAGTGGTGTCATAGACGCCGTCCCGGGAGGCCTCCTCCCAGGGAACCGCCTCACCGAGCAGGGCCGAGCCGCGCTCGCTCCGCGGTCGTGCCCTCGACCGCGTCCGTCCAGATCGAGCCACCTGCCCGGAGCGTCATCGCTCGACCGGCTCGGGCGCGGACAGCGTGGCCCGACTCGGCTCGAGCGCCGGCCGTGGATGGCTCAGGCCGGCCGGTCCGGTTTCGGCTCCCAGGGCGAGGCCTCGGTCGTGTCCTCGACACCGCCGTCCGCATGGAGCTCACGGTAGGTCGTACAGTTCGGACAGCCGGCCACCGTCCCCTCGCCACCGAACACCCGCACGAAATCCCGGGTGACGTACCCACCACAGCTCTGACAGTTTGGCATACGAGGACCGATACTGGCCATCCACTAATAACCGTGCTGATGGGCGCAACGTTTCGGCCGGGGCGTGCGGACCAGCGCTCGGCTGGTTCGGGCTCCCCCCGCCAGGAATCCACCGTGGTCACCACGAACCGAGGGGCTGCGAGTTCCTCCCGGACGAGCGGGTCGAGCGGGGGTCCGGGGGATCCTCGAGGTGGATCCCGCGAGGACGACGCGTCCGGAGCGAGCGACCACGCCGCAGACGAGCCCCACAGGCGGGACGGCGACGGTCCCGAACTCGGTCTCGAGCCGGCGCCGGCTGGCGACGAGCGGCGCGGCGAGCACGGGCGCCGTGCCGAGGGGTGGACACGGAGCCCGCGGCGCCAGTGGTCGGCAGCGTGGTCCGCGCCGGGACCGTGGCGCGCTAGCCAGGTGCGTCCGCGGTCGGTACGTAAGGGCCCGTCCTCGCGAGCGGCGGTCGGCCGGTGATGGCACCGGCGAGGAGCAGCCGTGCGTCGTCCCACGGCCAGCCAATCGGTGGTCTCGTCCCACTCGGCCTCCGGCTCGGCCGAGGCCGGCCCGGACGCCCGCGGCCGATCGGGACCCCACGTGGGCGGCTCGTCTGTGACCGGCACCGGTCGGTGACCAGCCCCACCCCGCGCTGCCCCAGGGGAAACTTCAGCCGCCGGCAAGCCGCTGGACGCATGCCCGACAGAACGTGTAGCCGGGGTCGTTCGCCGTCCCACAGGCCGGACAGCGCCTCTGGCGGGGGCCAGCGCCGTCGGGCGGTCGGTCCGTCCGTCCGTCGCCGACGGGCGTCCCCGCGTCGGCGGGCGACCGCCGCTCCGAGCCCGCCTCCGCCACGGTCGTGCGGTACATCGCCACCAGGACGATCCCCCACGGCCCGACGAGGAAGAGGACGCCCACGATGGTAATTAGGCCCATGGGAGGTATACACATAGTGGGCGAGCGCTGGTAGTCCTTGCGCGTGGCTCCTGGCAGCCGGCGCTGAGTGGGAGTGGGGAGCGCGAGGTCGTGCCCGCGACCGGCCTGTCAGCGCTACCGACCAGTGCCCCCGTACTCGGTGCCGTGTACCGACTGTGAGCTAGGCGTCAGTCCGACCGCGGCCGCGCCGGTGCGGCCCGTGGCACGGGCGACGGTCGCGGTCGAGCGGCTCCGCATCACAGCGTGCGCCGACGGGCGCCGTCCTCGTCCGGATATGACGGGGCAGCTTTCCGACTCGTCTTTCTTCCGGTGCCCGCTGGCTGGTGCGCGGTAGTTCTCTTAACTTGTGATGAGGTCAGTTCCGGTCGTACGAGAGACAGTGCGCAGCTCTCACAGCGCGTGGACACACTGGCTTACTCCCCGATCAAATCGCTCGGGTCCTCGAGAATCAGACAGCTCCCGCTCTTCACAGAGTTCGACACAAAATCAACCGCAGGTGGACGCCGACTTGATTCCGGCCTGTCTTAGACGCGCTCGACCGTGTTCAGCGCGTTGACGCGCCCGGCCCCGAGTTCGGGGTCGCCGCGGTTGTCCGCGACCTCCGCGCCGTGTCGGATGGCTTGGAGCACCTGTTGTGGGTTCGCGTCGGGGTCGAGTTCGCGCACGAGCGCGGCGAGGCCGGTGACCTGCGGAGCCGCCATCGACGTGCCCGCAAACCAGTCGTAATCGCTGTCGTCCGGGCCATCGCCCTCGGGGACCGTCGAGAAGACGAAGCTGAGCGGAGCGGGCCACTCGACGTCGGCCTCCGGGTCGACCGACAGCTCCTCGGTTTCGTAGCCGCCGCCGGGCGCGCCGACGTCGACGTCGTTCCGCCCCCAGTTCGAGTAGAACGACAGTTCGTCGTTTGGTCCGGTAGCGCTGACACCGACGACACCAGCGAGCCCGTTCCAGAGGCGGACCCAGCCACCCTGCAGGTCCGTTTCATCGTTGCCAGCCGACCCGACGTACAGCGTGCCTTCGCGTCGTCCGTAGTTGGCGACCGGCTGGAACAGCTGACGGTAGAATCCGACGTCCACATCCTGGGGGGCCTGCATGGAGCCGAGGCTGATGTTGGCGGCGTCCGCGCCGACGGCGGCGGCGTACTCCATCCCGGCCATGATGTCGCCCATCGATCCTGTGCCATACCCCAGCACGTCCACGGAGATGATGACCGCGTCGGGAGCCGTCCCGGTCATGGCGACATCCCCAGCGGCGGCCGCCGTCCCCGCGACGTGGGTGCCGTGACCGTTCGGGTCTCCTTGGTGACCGCTGTCCGTTCCAAAGGCGATCGTCGCGCTCGCGTCGGTGTCGAGATTCGGGAGGTCCGGGTGTTCGGCGACGCCCGTGTCGATGATCGCTACCGTCGTCCCCTCGCCCGTAGCGTAGGCCTGAGCCTCGCGAACGTCCTGGACCTGCTTATCCCAGAGCAGGTCGTCATACACGTCCTCGGGGTCGTCCGGGATCTCAGGGTGTTCGTCTTCGGTTTCGATCACCGGTTCGACTTCGAGCGCGATGTCTCGCTCGGCGGCAGTGATACCGCCGACAGCTTCGAGATCGTCGGCCGCGTCGTCGGTCAGCAGCTGGCGGTTCGCGTCGACGACGTCGTCGATGTAGGTGAAGTCACGCGTCTGGGCGCCGTCGCCGTAGATCACTGGCGGCTCGCCGTTGAGACACCGCGAGACGACGTTGCTGATCGCCATGTTCGGGCGCATCCGCGGGCCGTAGACGGTGAAGTAGCGCAGCGACACCGTGGGGAGTCCGTACACCTCGTGGTAGACGCGAGCGTCCTGCTCGCCGGCGAGTTTGGAGACGCCGTAGAGACTAGGGCGTCGTCGGGTGGGCCTCGGCGGAGGGAAGGTACTCGGGTTTGCCGGCCACCGAGGACGAGCTGGCGAGGACCACGCGGTCGGTCTCGGAGTCGCGGACCGCGTCGGGGACGTTCAGCGTGCCGGCGACGGTGATATCGTTGGGGTTCCGTGGGTCGTCGACGCTGGTGCGGACCCCGGTCTGGGCGGCTGGTGGGAGCTCACCTCGGCGTCGCCGACGAGCTCGGCGACCAGGTCGGCGTCCCGGACGTCGCCGTCGACGAACGCGTCCGTGCCGTCGGTGGCGGCGGCGTCCTCGCAGATCTCGATCGTCCGTTCCGTGATCCTCATGTCGTCGGAGGGAGCCAGATCGTCGAGTCCCGTCACGTCGTGGCCCGCCTGGGCGAACGCCTCCGCGAGGTGGCCGCCGATGCAGCCGGTCCCATCCGTTACTACGACGTCCGTGTGCGGAGAGTGCGTCCGTACACATCGGAGTCTCATTGCCGTCGTCGCCAGGGCCGTCCTCGTGGCGCTCGAAAGCAACGGACAACAGAGCGGTGCCTCCGCAAACCGACGCCAGCGTGATGGCGTCCCATCGCCGACCACGGATAGCTATGTCTCCCACCGATGGCACGACGGTGACGACCCACACCGACAGAGAGGGCCGTGGGGCGCCTGCAGGTAGCGGCCGGACTATTACTCCGGGAGTCAGGTCTTCCCCGGCTCAGATTCACAGTGAGCCGAAAACTCTCACACTGTATCGGCAGCGGTGGGTGCTCGAAGCCGTAGTGATCCGTCAGCTGTGTTAGTTGGTGGATCGCGATGAGTTCGATCACGTCCTCACCCGTGCTCATCGACGCTTGAGCCTCGATAAAAGATCTGATACTACCCAGCCATGTGCTTCTGACCGCATAGAGTGTGCTCGGAAAGCCACAAGCGCGATCGATGGTGATCGAACGCCCTCCTCTCCGTTCTAGGTAGTATCGGATCCACCACAGGTACGATAATGTAGATTTTTTAAAAGAGATAGGTATATATGTTAGAATATAGAACAACCGTGACATCCAATGGTCATCGGTCTGGATGGTGTGTCTCGATGGTTGTTCAGCAAACTAGAGTGCTGGACAGGAGGCAAAGTATGAACGGCGAGCAGGTCGCGTGTCTGACGCTTGACCTCGAGAACGACTGGTACTTCGACGATCCGGAGTACGATCACCTCACGTTCGAGTACATCGACGACTATATCGAACTGATCAAACGTGTTGGCGTGCCGGTCACGTTCTTCGTCGTCGGGAGAACGATCGAGCGCTATCCCGACGTCATCGACAAGCTGGATCGGGAACTGGAGTGTGAGTTCCATCTGCACTCCTACCAGCACGACACGTCGAAGTCATACGATTTCCGGACCGAGATCCGAAAGGGGAAGGACGCGTTCGAGGCCCACTTCGGGTACGAGCCACAGGGGTACCGCGCCCCACAGGGGAACATCGATCCCGAGGAGTTCGCCGTCCTCGAAGAGGAGGGGTTCGCGTTCGACTCGAGTATCTTCCCGTCCTTTCGGCCGGGCGTCTACAGCAACCTCGACAAGCCGCTGACACCGTACGTCGTTGAAGGGACCGACGAGCTGGTCGAGGTGCCGATCGCGGCGACGCCCGGTACGCGGATTCCGGTCTGTCAAAGCTACTTGAAACTGTTCGGGCGATCGTATCTCGCCTACCTGAAGTACGCGCCGCTGCCCGATCCGCTCGTCTTCAACACGCATCTCCAGGACTTTTACCGGACCGAGTCTCACGACCGCCTCGCCCAGCCCAAGCGGGCGATTATGACGCGTAACATGGATGAATCGCTCGAGTTGTTCGCGGAGGCAATCGAGCAGATTCGGGGGCGGGGGTATGAGTTCGGGACGATGACAGATATCGTCGAGTCGAACACGACAACTAAGGTAGAGTATGAAACGGACAAGGTTCCGTCCGTACAGAAAACCGAGCAGGATTCATCAGAAATATCTCCTGCTGACCCGACTGACGATTAATAATGCGCGGAGAGTTTCGAACCGGAGAGGTCGATAAATCGCGGATACTTTCCCTTCTGGATGAGTCGTTCGAGGACTGGGGTGACGAGGAGCTCTTCCAGTGGAAGTACGACGAGTATCCTGGATACGATTCTGACAAGCACGTATACTCAATTACTATCGACGGCGAGCTGGCTGCGTTCCGCCGAATATTTCGGAAGGAGATCGTCGTCGGCGGAGAGACGATTCCGATCCACATCTACGGTGATACAGCTGTCGCGCCGAAGTATCAGGGGCAAGGACTGTACTCGGAACTCTACGAGCGCACGAAAGCGTACAGCGAGCAAAGCGACGCGAAATACGTCGCCGCGTTTAATCGGAAGGGGAATCTCACGTTCGACGCGAACCGTAAGCGGGGTTGGTCGTACCGGACGCTTCCGTTGCAGCTACGGATTCTCTCTCCGAAGGCCGTTCTCGAGACGTATGCTTCGCTCATTACTGATCAAATCCCACTGATCGACTCACTTGCAGAGTTGATCGGACATCGGTTGCATGTTGGTACAACTGATGGTCAGCTCACATTCGAAGACCTTGTCACTGATAGTACGAAGCCGACAGGTTGGTCAGTTGGACCAGTACTATCAGATACGGCGGTTACCAGTTATGTTGAAGCTGTGAGTACAGATGGAAATACTATCGCTGATCTCGTCATGGCGTCAGCACAGCTTGCCGTAAACGGCCATATCTCAGTTGGTCACTCAGCTAACTCGACGACATCGGCGTATCACTCTACTGGCGAAATCGATGTTTCCGTCCAGCAGTCGGTATCTGATGCTGAAATTGACGAGTTGGTTGCGCTCTACCATAATCGCCCCTCGTTCTGTCGGACACGTGAAGACATAAGTCATATTACTCAATATCCGAAGTCGGATGTGCTTTTTGCTCGCCGTGATGGAGCGATTGTCGGCTACGCTGTTCTAGGAGCATACGAAAACAATGGAGTCGTCGAAGGACGTGTACTCGAACTCCAGACCAGAACCGACGATGAGGCCATTGCTAATAAGCTTCTTGAGCACGTCGAAACCCGTGCGCTTGAGCGTGGATTCGAGTTAGTGTTAATACTGACCGACAGGCAACTCGGAGAACGATGGGCAGCGATTGATCAACAGGTCATCGTCTGGGACGAACTCGGACAACCAAACAATCAGCCACTTCAACGTGAGCACCTACAGATCAGTCTCTATGATGTTGTATAAAGGTTTATTTGAATGATCACTAAAAGTAGAATGAGAACAAACACAATCAGTTGGGGTTAAAATATGAATGTGAGACATAAATGAAGGTATTGCAGATTGCTAGCACGAATATGGAATTCTTCCAAGAACAGGTCCGTATTCTAGAGGAAAAAGGAGTCGAAAGTGACGTCTTGTACTCAGGAACCCGGAGTACGGACTATCATACTGAGAAGGACGGTATAGGAGCCAAAATAATGAACACACTTTATGGACACAACGCTGCGTACTATGGGATCCGCGCTGGTGTGTTTTACCCAAAAATTCTCAAACAATCTATTTTTGAAGAGTATGACATCGTCCATGTCAATTCGGGTATGGTAGCACCACTAGCAATGATGCAACCACAGCGTCCACTTGTCACCACACTCTGGGGGGATGACCTGCTCAGTGACCGGCTTAATGGATATCAGAGTGAAATCACGAAACAATGTGCAAAGCGAAGTGATGCCACGATCGTCCGAAGTAAGGAAATGCGTGAAGAGCTCCCGTGTGATGCACAAATAATCCCAAGTGGTGTTGATATGGAAAAGTTCACGCCAATAGAGCAAGAAGAAGCTCTTCATCAGGTGGGATGGTCATCCGAAAAGAAGCATATTCTTTTTCCATATAGTCCTTCACAGTCGAAAAAGAGATACCCGGCAGCTAAAAAAATAGTAGAGAAAGTTAATTACGAGATTGAGGAAAAGGTAGACATGAAAACTATTTCTGGAGTCCCTCATGAAGAGATGAATCTATACTACAGTGCTGCTGATGTTCTTCTTCTTCCGTCACTTCGAGAGGGATCACCCAATACGGTTAAGGAGGCAATGGCTTGCAACCTACCTGTAGTATCAACTAATGTCGGTGATGTTCAAGAAAGAGTCGGTCCAGTTCGCAATTCCTTCGCTTGCAAAGGCGATGAAGAAATGAAAGAACGAGTACAACAAGTAGTAGTATCCGGTGAACGGTCAAATGGGAGAAAGTTTGTTGAGGAAGTGAGCCTAGATACGATGGGAGATCGTATTTTATCGATTTATGAGGCTCTCTCATGAAAGTTCTAAACTTAGTAACTACAAGCAATTCCGCACACTATCAAGAACAGCTCCGAGCACTAAATAGAAACAATATTGAACAGGATATATTATCTTCACACGAAACAGGTATAAGTCCAGATTCAAGTATCATTGCGAACTTACCAAGTGGACTCAAGCAGGTGTTATATTATGGAGCGACAACTACTTCCTACTATCCAAATGTACTCAAACACTCTATGAAGACTGGTGAGTACGATTTGCTACATGCTACTTCAGGTCTCGTCGCTCCTTTCGCGTTAGCGCAACCAATTCGACCAATAGTCGTTACCCTGTGGGGATCTGACTTGATGGGCAACTATTTCGCCGGGCACTATGACCGTGTCTGTGAATATTGCGCGAGCAAAGCTGATGCTACAATTGTTATGAGTCAAGAGATGAATGAACAACTAGATCAGGATGTATATGTGATACCTCATGGGATTGACTTAGAAAAATTTAAACCAATATCGAAAGACGAGGCACAACGAGAGTTAGGCTGGAACTCTAAAAAGAAGCATGTCCTCTTCCCTTATAGTAAGAGTCGAAGTGTGAAGAGATACCCCCTTGCAAAAGAAATTGTCGATGAAGTGAATGAGAGAACGGAGAAGGTGGTTGAACTCCATACAATTTCTGGAGAACCACATTCAAAAATACCGATCTATATGAATGCTTCTGATTGCTTGTTGTTAACTTCAAAACATGAGGGGTCTCCAAATACGGTTAAGGAGGCGATGGCCTGTAATCTACCCGTGGTTTCAATTAATGTCGGTGACGTAGAAGAACGATTATCTGGGGTTTATCCATCAAAAGTCTGTGATAAGGAGTCCGAGCTCGCTGACTGTCTTGAGAACACATTGGATAAAGATATGCGTTCAAATGGGAGAGACCATATTCAGGATCTGAGCCTGAAAAAAATGGGTGAACAGATCGTAGAAGTCTATAAGTCGGTTCAAAAATGAATAGGATGGTCCACCAGTTTGTGAGAATGTTGTCAGAAAAATATACAAACCATATTAATTATAGAGGATATAAATCGGATGGCTCTCCGTGTCAATTACTCCAGATCGACCCGTCAAGAATAACTAAAATATCAGAAAACAAGCCATCTATCCTCTTCCCTGCTTTGTCAGATGTGAGAAGTGGTGATTGGGATCTTAATACAAGAAAAGTTGAAGATGATGTCGTATACGAATCGTTCGTAGAGCGGTTTAAAAGAGGCTCCTCCTGGGAAGAGACGGAGTATTATTCCTTCTTAATTGATAAAATAGATTCAAAGGGACTCGAATGGGGCAGATATAATTCAAAAGAAGATATTAAGAGGCGTTGTGTGCTACTAGATGAATTATATAACAAAATAAAAGAAAAGGGCTACCAATCCCAACGCGAACTCATTAGTGACTCGGAAGATCTCGTTCAGTTCCCGAAAAAGGATAGTTTGGGGACAATCTTACCTCCAGAATTTAGCGAGATTTCTATTGATATCTCTAGAAAGGGTGAGTTCCTCTGGGCTGCAGGAATGCACCGACTTTGCATTGCCCAATTACTAGAGATTGAACAAGTACCTGTTCGAGTTAGAGTGCGGCATAGAAAATGGCAAGAGTATCGTGAAGCAATATATAACGGAGAGCAAGTTGGTAAAAGCCATCCGGATATTCAACGTCTATAAGCCCCTCTGGTCAATAGATAAATTGAGTCCAGAGACGGAACTCACAATACCCTATATCGTAATAAGGAATGTCTAATTATCATATGAAAGCTCTAAGAAATATTTCCACAAATACTGTTTTCTTATCTACATCTATTCTTATATTAGCTATTTTAGGTATTACTCTTTCTACCTTCTACAACAACATCTATGTGACCGTATTACCAATAACATTATTACTTGGTGTAGGAGTCTTCACACTACTCTCTTTTCAGGGGCCTGTCTCTGAATTTTCGTTCAAACGTACGTTCTCTAACACCTTAATTAAAGCTGTTATTTGTATCTATTTCATTAATTTATCCGCTCTAAATATAGTTTATTATAATAATGGGAATGAGAGGGTACTCGCCGTACATATTTTGACATTATTATTATATTTATTGACTGTATCACTGGTAGTTATGATCAGATCGTCAAGTAAGAGAGTAGGATTTGTGATTTTAACCGGTGCAGTTCATAGAGCGACTATTTATTTTTCTTCCCAAACTCATATGGGGGTAGACATATTTCGACATGTTGATCATGTCACTTCCATTCTTGAGTCTGGGTCTCTATCATCAATTATTGGGAGCCGATATTATTATGCACCATTTTATCATATCTATACAGCTGTTTCCAATCAGATATTGGGGACGGAAATACATACTACACTCTTTCTAATATTCACAATTTCAATGGTGGTTGTATTTTCTACCTCTATTTACATAATGACAAATATATTCTGGAGACCGACATTCGCACTGATTGCATCTATTCTATACCTTTCAGCTGATTCTGTAATATTATGGTCGATAAGTCCTCAAACCACTTCATTAGGTCTCTTCTTTTCTCTCCTTTCTATCTATTCCCTCATAAGGTACATTAAGAGCAGTAATAAGATATATCTATTGTTGATGACGTCACTCCTTTTATTTACAGCCTCTACTCACCAAGTCAGTCTATTTGCAACATTCATCATTATAAGCAGCTATGTCCTATTTTACAATTTTTATTCTGAATATCCCTTAAACAGATCAGTTTATGTAATGTCAATATCTCTTTTAGTGTTTTTCTTAGATTCGATTGTTACTCGTACTCAGCCAGGTGGGGCCACATTTTTTGATCAGCGAGTATTCGTCACTTTTCGCTCTCTTACCTCAGGAACAGGACGAACAGAGCATTCACTTCCTTCGGATCCTCAATTCACAGCAACTGGAGCAGCAGCACTAAATGAAGTGCATATAATGGGACTTGCAATCCTATTCATACTCAGTATCGCTGGAGTGTTATATTACCTATCATTAGATTCACATGGAAAGAACAACCATTTGGTTGTTACGCTGGGAGGGCTTGTAGTAGTCATCTCATTTTTCACATTTGCTGCGCCAGCAATTGGAATAGACCTCTTTATGGCGTCTCGTTGGTTTGCCTTCTTACATATACCATTAGTTATATTAGCCACATTAGGTATCTTTGCAGTCGTCTCAGTAGCTTCTAATGCACTGTCGTCTAACAATAAAAAAATGCTATTCATCATATCTTTATTAATAATAATCTGTCCATATCTAATATTAATGGGTGGGAATCATGAGGGTGCATATGATGATCCAGTTTTTGATTCTGCACCTGGTGCCGAAAGATGGATGACCACGGAAACAGAACGAGAGTTATATAAGCATGCTTCTCACTACCGGGGAGACGATTCTGATGTATTAGGAGATAGAAGATCTGATTTTCCCTATCAGTATTACAATGGAGAGGGAACAGAAACGATTCAAATGGAATATCAAAATCCCAATAGTATTATAGAGGAGAGAGAGGGAGATTTAATACTCTATAGAGAATATTTAGATACCAATCATCCGACATATACGCTAAATGTTAACGGGGACAGGCATAATGTTCATGGACCAATACCGATTAATAAGATAGACAATAGAAATTACGGGAAATTGTACAACAATAACAAAGAAGGTATTTTAATCGTTATTAACGACGTGGAAGGATAAAGGACACTGTCTAGTGTTCTGTCAATCGCTAATTGATGGGTAGAACCGGAACAGTTTGGTGCGAGCGTCTTCGGTCGTGAATTACCACTCGGTCTGAAATCTTCTCGTTTCGAGCACTTGACCATGCATCGACCTCTGAACGGGGTATCGCTGTATCCGGAATTTGGCGGTCAAAGCATTGACGGGCGATTTCGTTTGTAGGTATAGTCGTGACAGGCATCCCTTCCCGGTTTCGCAGGCAGGGATGCCTTCCCATCGCCACGAAGGTGAACAGGACATTCATCAAAACAGATGACAAGATAGAGAGGATCGTACGGTTCGTGATAGAGATCAAGAATGTCCTTCATTCGTGTGACGAAATCAGCATTGTTCTTGGGGTGGAATCACCCCATAGCTTGATTTCCACGGTTCCAGGTCGTTTTTAGAGCCTACCGAACCGTCTCCTGGGAGATTGACTCGACTTGATTTCCCTGAGTTTGACGAGTTCGTTGGCGAAAAGTCGAAGCGTCCACCGAGAGTACCCCATTGGCGGCTGGCTACACGCCAGTGCAACGAGTCGGGCTTCAGTAGCACCGTCTAGTTTGCGTTCGTAGACGCGATCGGGCTTGCGACGATCGAGTGGTCTGCGGAAGAGTTGACCCTTTTGGGAGCGTCTCTCTCTCTTGATGAAGAACAGTCGGCGAGGGCAGTTGGTGAGACATTTTGTCGGAAAAAACGGGATCTATCGATTGAAGCTGCTCAGAAGGCGGACGAGACGCGTCTCGTTCGACGACTTTGCTTCGTGAAGAACCTCTATCTAGGCGATTCGCGTGAAATGGCAGGCCGACGCGTCGGGATCTCTCGATCCACGACGCGTCGATGGGCACGGGCGTGGAACGATGGTGGCGTCAATGGACTCCGCCTGGGCTTCGGCGGCCGGCCGCCACCGAAACTCACTCCAGCACAATTCGATGAACTCTGTGAGATCCTCGAAGAAGGCCAACCATGGACGCCACGAGCAATTTGTGCACTTATCGAGGACCGCTACGACGTCACGTATCATCCGTCACATCTGAGTCGGAAGCTTCGAGCCACCGGGGTGAATTATGCCAAGCCACGTCCGATGGATCCGCGTCGGCCGGAGAACGCAGATGAGATTCTCGCCGAGCGCCTGATTGAGGCACTCGGCAAGGACGATCCAGCGGCTGAGACAGATGAGCCAGTCGTACTGAGATTTTTTCGATGAAGCGTGGCCACAACCGTTCGACAACTCCCAGCGGATGTGGTCGTTCGATCAGACAGTAACAATCGAGAAACCGCTGGTGACGTTCCCATGGCGGTCGATTGGGTTCTACGCATTAACTGGCCAGAGCGTGATCACGTTCAAAGAGGAGTTAGTCAAGGAGACGATCGTTGAGGCGCTCGAAGAGATCCACAAGCAGAATCCGGCCGAGTGGTCTGCAAAAGTCCTGAACACGTACCAACATCTGCTCTACATTTCCAACTCTCGAGTAACTACAGTCTCCATCCCGAAGGGTTCACCTGCTACGCTGATCACTCTGTTGACGAGGAAGTTAAGGAGTAAATCCTCGTGGATTGAACCGTCTGCTTGCTGGGTACTAGGTACACTTCATCAAGCAGACTTCTCAACTAACCAGCTTTGTGAAGTACTGACACTACGTCTGCTTACGTGCAGCAGCGATGAGACTAAACGAACTGGAGCGTATGCAAGATTGGGTGTTACAGGGTGTGGTAGCGGCTCATTTGGCCTGCATGGAAGGTGCGAGTCTTGCTCTCAAGCAAGAACCACTAGACCTGGGTGCCGGCCCTAGCGCGTTCTGCAACGCCCTTTTGGTGAAGAACAGAGCCGTGAGATCCGTATAACGGTGTTTGCTGTCCCAGGTGAAACCGACAACCCGCCAACGTTCGAAATCAAGGAACAAGACCGTGCCTCGCTCCACAAAACCCAATTCGATTTCACCTCATCTCATCATTCAGACTTAACTAGTCACGACCATTATTATGGACGGACAGTAGTTCACACGAACCATAATGTATTTATAGCACGAATCCTGTACCTATAGGAAAATGTCCAGAATAAGCCTTCTAAAGGCCGCAGTCCAGCATCCGGAACTTGCTATTGGCAAAGTAAATTGCTATGTCAATCATATATCAAATAAGAAGAAATACAATCCTGATGGCGTGGATGTGTTCTCAGAAGACTGGGATAATTTAATAATACTTGATGCTTGCAGGTACAATGAATTTAAATCCGTATCTAATTTATCTGGGAATCTCGAATCACGAGTTTCTAGAGGTAGTACAAGTAAAGAATTCATACGTGGAAATTTCATGAATAAAAAATTATATGAGACTATTTATGTATCTGCGAATGGATGGTTTGTTAATTTGAAGGACAAAATTGATTCAGAAGTCCATAAATTCACGATGGTGGATCGAGACCTTATGGATGGACTTACCAGCCATCCAGAAACAGTACGAAAAGCAGCCATTTCTGAACATGAAAAACATCCAAATAAGCGCCTTATTGTTCATTTCATGCAACCACACCACCCATTTATAGGAGATTTCTCCTCCAAATTTGATTTCCAGAAAGGATTTGTTGAGACAGTATCTAAAAGTGATGTTTCGCAACAAGAAATCATTAATGCTTATAAGGAAAATCTCGCTCTCGCTTTAGATGAGGTGGAGTTACTACTAGATGAAATTAGTGGAAAGTCTGTGGTAACCGCAGATCATGGTGAGCTTCTCGGTGATCGGATGCGACCTCTTCCTGCTAAGATTTATAGTCATCCGGAAGGGGTATATGTGCCAGAATTAGTAAAAGTGCCTTGGCTCGTTCAGGAGTCAACCGATCGGAGAGAAATCACATTCGAAAAACCAGGCCAACAAGCTATTGATGCCGATCATAATAAAGTCCAAAATCATCTAGAAGATTTAGGATATATTGTATAATCTTCTAACATATTATAACTAGATTTCATAGCTAAACAAAAAGCTTATATAATTGAGATAAGTTAGAGCTATATAATGAAAGTCGTACTACTCCGAACCTGGTTAACAAATATTGGTAATGGCTTTATTGATAAAGGTGCGAGACAAATTATTGAGAAAGCCCTTCCTAACGCAGAAATAGTTGAAGTTAGTGGGTATCCCAACTACGCTGCAGAACAACTGAACGATGGTCTATCTGCAGGGGCACCCAGTATAGTAACCAACACATATCATACACTACGCAATATATTCGATGGTGAGGTAGACCCTAAAGAAAGGATGGTGAATGTGTCTGAGTTTGTAGACGCAGACGTTGCTGTTTTTCCTGGTTGCACTCTTTATCCTGGTGCCCTTGATTTGTATGAAAATACTTTACGTGAACTCTCGAATCGTGGTATGAAAATCGTGTTTCTAGGAGCAGGAGGAGGAAATTACCTACCAGAGACACAGAGATATGTTAAATCTGTGCTAAAGGACTTAGACGCTCCTATTCTCATAACAAGAGATACAACTTCACATGATATATACTCCGATCTTTTCGCCTATTCCTACAACGGTATCGATTGCGCATTTTTTATTGATGAATGGTACCAACCACCGGACGCAAATAGGGATTTTGTAGTATCTACGTTTGATAAGTCTAAAGAGCCGGATTACATACAACAAAACTATCAAACAATAATACGACCAGAACATAACCCACTTGGACACTCTCATCCTTTTTATGGAATACCTAGGAGAATTGTTGATAGGATTAGAAGTCCGCCGGTATATAATAGAGAGAATATTTTTGTGTCAGATACACTTGAAGACTATCTATTTTGGTTTAAGAATGCTAACATAACCCATTCCGATAGAATCCACTCTTGTGTTCCTACGTTGGTATATGGAAACCAAGCGCAGTTCTACTACGACAGCCCCCGTGGAGATTTGTTTGAAAATGCTCCATTAGATGGTGACATAAGAAACGAGCTTGTTTCCGTCAAAAAAGGCGACTTAGAGGAATTGAAATCAGAACAGGTAAACAAGATGGAAGAATTTATTTCTCTTGCTATTTAATTAGTGTCGATATTTAGAATGAAATCTAGCTCAGATGATTCAGATGTTTCTGCGGTAGGTCAGGCTGGGATACTAGTTCTTATTGGATCAGTATTCGGGATGTTTTCTGATTTTCTTTTTCGAGTTATATTATCTAATATAGTAGATGCGGATATATTTGGTGCTGTATTTCTGATTTTGTCTCTAGTAAATATAATAGCTATTCCTTGTTTATTGGGCATGAATCAAGGGATAGTTAAATATATTCCTGAGTCAAATACTTCGAATAGAAATAGCTATATATTATTTTCAATGATTTGCTCTACTATAGCTTGTGTCATAATATCTGTGTTTATACTCATATACCCTGGAGATATCATATATACATTATTGAATGTTGAAGAGAGAATATATTTATATTTTCTGATTCTCTTATTACCATTTTATTCGTTATATGAAATATCACTTAGTTCATTAAGAGGGTTAATGAAAACCGACCATCATGTTATTCTGAAAAATTTAGCTCATCCTATATTGAAAATCTCTATCCTAGGGGGTGCTGCATGGATATTCGGAACTCTTCTTCCAATACTTGCATCTCTATTACTTGTATTCATTATTTCGGCAGTAATTGGCGTATTTTTCCTTTTGAGATCTAGATGGCGTCCTAAAATGTCTCTATCGATCAATTATACCTCATTTATTTATTTTTCTCTCCCATTAATGGTTTCTTCCTCAATATACATATTACTCAAGAATGTAGACAAGGTCTTGATTGGCTCTTTTCTGAATACAGCTAGTGTTGGAGAGTATGAAGTAGCAATAACGATAGCCACCCTACTAGGAATATTCCAAACCTCTTTTTCATTCCTTTTATATCCAAAAATATCTGATCTCATTTCCCAAAAGAAATCTGGTAAAATTCCCCATTTATATACCCAAGCTACAAAATGGATCTTTCTTTTTACTCTTCCTCCATATCTAATATTGGTAACTCGTCCAAATGCGTTAGTCTCTCTCTTTGGAGATCAATATTCAATTAGTACTCTTTCTATACCACTCGCTATTCTTGCAACCGGTTACTTTCTTGATGCAATTCTTGGCCCAAACGGGCAAGCACTACTAGGACTTGGCAGATCAAGAGCTATACTTATCTATAATATGATAGCTATATTTATAAATATTCCTCTAAATATTATGCTAATCCCTTCTCATGGTCTTATTGGTGCTGCTCTTGCTACTATAACTGGATATATCACCATGAACTTACTGAAGTCAGCTGATCTATGGATGAACTATCGAATCCCCTCTATACACACTTCTACTGCAATTATACTTATTTCTGTATCTCCAATATGTGTTTTATTACTTAATATATTCCCAGAATATGGGTCAGTTGTCTATGAAATTGCTATATTGTCTCTTTCATCTGTGATATCAATAGTAATTGGTATTGTTTCCTTATCCGCCTTTGGATGCGTATCGGCTTCTGATAAAAAACTAGCACAAGATAGTCTTAAAAAGTTAACGAATATAGTGTAATGCCGAATTGTTTTTATTTCTATCTAAATTTATAAATATGATAGTATATGTTGAAACAGCAATACTTTTACCTTGTGGTCGTCTCAAGTAGCAACTTAGAAAGTTGTAGCTGCCAAAGCTGCTCAGCGGTTATAAGGTTTATAATAAGGCACCCGTATATATTGATTGATTAGAGGTTTCTTATCGGATAGTACCAGAACGTTCTTACAAGTCCACGTGAGCAATCAACCTAATGCATATCTCCGTTATCGGTAGTGGGTATGTCGGGACGACGGTCGCGGCCTGTTTCGCAGAGCTCGGCCACGAGGTCACGGCGATCGACATCGACGAAGACGTCGTCACCACGCTCAACGAGGGGAAGGCCCCGATCAACGAGCCCGGCCTCGAGGATCTCCTTGCGAACCACGCCGGCGATCGACTCGAAGCCACGACGTCTTACGACGCGGTCCCCGAGTCCGATGCCACCTTCCTGGCGATCGGGACGCCGTCGAACACGGACGGCAGCATCGACCTCAGCGCACTGGAGGCGGCCGCCGAGGCGACGGGCGAGGCCCTCGCCGAGAAACCCGAGCGCCATCTCGTCGTCATCAAGAGCACGGTGACGCCGATGAGTATCGGGGAGGTTCTCGAGCCTGCCGTCCTCCGGGGCGCAAACGATAACGAGAATATCGAGGTTGGCATGAATCCCGAGTTCCTCCGCGAAGGGAGTGCGGTCTCGGACTTCATGCACCCCGACAAGGTCGTCTACGGGACCCGCTCCGAGTGGGCTACTGAACGGCTACACGAGGTGTTCGAGCCGCTGCTCGAGCAACACGACGCCGATATCATCGAAACCGATCCAGCGACGGCCTCGATGATCAAGTACGCCAACAACGCCTTCCTCGCGTCGAAGATCAGCCTCGTCAACGATCTCGGGAACATCTGCAAGGAGTTCGGCCTCGACGCCTACGAAGTGATGGACGCGGTCGGGCTCGACGATCGCATCTCCGAGCAGTTCCTCCGTAGCGGTGTCGGCTGGGGCGGCTCCTGTTTCCCGAAGGACGTCAATGCGATCATCGCGGCCGCACGCGAGGAGGGGTACGATCCTGCGCTGCTCGAGGCGACTGTCGAGATCAACGACCGACAGCCCGAGCGAATGCTCGATCTGCTTGAAAAGCACGCCGACCTCGAGGGGGCACGCATCGCCGTGCTCGGACTCGCATTTAAGCCTCAAACTGATGACATTCGGAACTCGCGGGCGATTCCTACCATCGAGAGCCTTCAGGAACGGGGCGCCGAGGTCGTTGCGTACGACCCTGTTGCGATCGACCCGATGCGCGAGCGATTCCCAGAGATCGAATACGCCGGCTCGGCGGCCGACGCGCTCGCAGACGCCGACGGCACCGTCGTCGTCACCGACTGGGACGAGTTTGCTGCGCTGGATGAGGAGTTCGACGCGATGAAAAATGGAGTCGTTGTCGATGGACGTCGAATTATTCAGCGACGTGACGGAATAATATACGAAGGGCTTACATTCTAGTTACTTTTTATTTTATTTCTTTATTTGAGGGTCGGGGGTCGGCACGACACGGATCTCTCCGAACCCGAACTTCGAGTGGGTTCCCATACGGGTGACCCCTGCCTTCGCGGTTTCGACCGGTCGATCGCCCGCGTAGCCGACCGTTTGACCGTGATCGATCGTTTCACACCGGTAGTCGGTGCCGCTCTCGAGGAACTTCTCCGAACGGGTGCGGAGTTCGTCGCGGTCCGCGGTCCACCACCACGGAACGTTGACGACGTTCGTGCCCGGATACGTCGACTGCAGCACGAACGGCGTCACGAGTTCCAGTTCGTGGTGCTCGCTTTCCTCGAGCCGACTGTAGTCGAGTACGTCGAGATCGATCAGTTGGGCCTCCTTGAGACGGATGCAGCCGTAGCCATAGTTGCGCTTGCTCCCGAACTGCAGGCCGTCGAGTCGCTGGTCATCGAGGGGCAACAGATCCTCGTGGTCAGCGTGGAGGTAGGCGTGGACGTACCACTTCGTCGTTTCCCGTTGCCGATCCGCATCTGCGGGCCGGCCCTGGATCATCTCGTGGGCCAGTGCCGGGTGGCCGCTCTGTCGACGAACGTCGTGGGTGTTCAGCGCGTCCCGCGGACGAGAGTCGAGCAGCCACGGCTGGGATGGCCGGCGCAGGAGGAACAAGTCCTCGTAGCGCTCGACAGGCGGTAAGTTGCTCCCCAGATGCGGGCGTACACCCGATTGTGAGTGCCAATCCGGAAACACGCCAAATTGCCCCGGTACGAAGATGCCGTGACTTGCGTGGAGATCGCGATGGATCTCGTACGGGAGCTGCCGGCCGAGTGCGTGCTTGATGGCGTTTCCCGAGACGTAGTAGGGATGGCCGATGTAGTCCATCTCCAGTTCCCAATGAATTTGTTGAATTTTCTTCATTTGTGTACGTTATCTTTAATTCATCTAATCACTACAGGCGCTTTGGAAATCCTCGAGATACTGGAGTGCCGTCGACCACGCTCGGATGCGACGCAGGTTCGCGTCCAGCACCATTGCATCCCGATTTCCGTCCGTGGCCAACGGATGATCGGACAACTGCGACCAGACCGCCGCCCACGACCGCCACGGACGAGCTCCCAGCCGTGCCGACGGACGGCGGTTGGCGTTCCGATCGATTCGGAGCGCGAAGCGATCACCGGCGTAGACCGTCCGATGTGGAACGATTTCGTCGGGTGGATCAACCACGAGCCGCAACTCATCGAACTCGTGCCCGCTGGCGTAGTTGTCCGCAAGTGCGGCCACTAACAGCGTGTGATACTTTAGTGAGGTGTAGGGGTAGTATAGTGACTCGTTGAACAGCGCCGCGACGTCGCTCGTCAGCCAGGCGGCGTGCATCGTCTCCGGATCCGTCTCAGTCAGGAGCTCCCGCACGGCCCGGCCGAGATCCCGCTTCGAGCGATCGCTCGCCGACTCACCAGTGAGCAGCGACAGTCGTTCTGGCGACGGATGGTTAGGAACGGTCAACTCCGGCGTCCCGGACGGCCGACTTAGTCGCGCCGCATCGCCATCCGCGCCGTGCGGGACCGACTGATTGACTGGCACCCCTGCGAACGTCTCGTCGGCGTGGGCGTGGGATTGGCCGGTCAATTTGTGGACATCATGACGATACACTTGTATTATCATATATCTTTATTTGAGTGATCGTCGATCCGTTCGTGGAGCGCGTCAACGACGGCTGGCCGGTAGTCGTCGGCCCACTGGTCGTCCTTCCGTTCCATCGCGTCCGTCGGAGTCCGTGCACGGTCGAAGACGCGGGTGAGTTCGTCGTCCTCGTACAGCGGATTGAGCAGTTCACAGTAGACGACTCCGGCTCCGAAGTTCCGCGCACCGCCGAGTTGGTATCGGAAGTCCGTTCGGTGGTCGTGGAGAAAGCCGATTGCTTCACACAGCAACCCGAGGAATGCCGGCTTCACCTCGCGGAAGGAGAGGTGCCAGCAGCCGTCCAAGTTGGCGACTGCATCCAGTTCGACGTTACGCAGTGGTTCGCGGTCGTCCGCATCGTTGCGCGAGACGACGTTTCTGTTCAGCCGGCGGTAGTGACCCTCGGCCTGACCGCGCGTGTAGTCGACGCTCGCTCGGACCGGGCTGAATCGGATCGGCCGACGCATCAGCTTCCCCGGGTGAGCGTTGAAGCCACCGAAGAGGTCGAAGATAACGCAGCCGTCGTCGGTCTCTTCGAGACAGCTTCCCTTCGGATGATACCCGTCTTCGAGATCGCGCTCGTAGACCTCCTCCTTTCGGAAGTTCGCGTTCGCCTCACCTGGATGGCAGGCCGTTCCACCCCGGTCTTGGACGACGCGTTCCATCCCGTGGCGGAGCCAGCCCGACAGCGAAAACGCGGGAATGATGCCGCCGATCTGGTTCTGCGGATCGTCGGCCTCGTAATTCGTGTTCGACGCGTGGTGGCGATCGGTCAGAATCGAGTCTCGAACGACCAGCAGATCACACTCGAGACGGACGTAGACGTCCGTACACTCCTCGATCGCTACGTCGGCACTCATGGCGCACATCCCTCCGCCGGCGGGCTGAATGCCCGTAGCGCGAGTTCGGTGAGACACAGCCGTGGGCTGCGCGGCGTGGGCAGCGTGATCGTGCCGAGGCGACCGCCAACCAGCAGTTCTGTTGTGCCGAGCGTCGGCGACCGGATCCGGCTGGGCGCACAGCCGTGACAGAACAGTCGTGGGACGTCCCACTGCACAGCGTCGGCACAGCGATACGCGTACGCGAACACGATGTCGGTCTCGTGGAGCGGCGATCCACAACCGATACAGACGGCCGCGTCGGGTTTCGGACCGACCGGGTGGCCTGCCAGGATCTGCGCCGGCGTCGCGGTGACGGTCAGCTCCTCGCGATGTTCGGCGCGGTACCGACGGCAGTCGTCAGCGGCCATCTTCCTCCTCCGTGCTGCGGACGCTGAAACACGCGAAGCAGGGCAACTGGTCGCCGGTCGGACCGGCACACCAGTCGTGTTTGCACGATTCCTCAGCAGTACGCTTTTCAACGATCGGATTCGTAGTTGACATGCTTCTCGCACCTCGAGAAGCGCGGTTCGGTGTCTCCAGCACCGGGCCACAGCGGTTCTGCGGCGATCCGTGCTTCTCATCTGGGTCTACAACCTTCTGCTACTTAGACTTTTGCTAAGCAAAATGCTTGGATGCATACTTAGAGGACTGCTTAGCATATGGTGTAGTATTATGTTCTGTGATGGTAGAGAACCTAGTAATGGTTAATCGGAATTACGAACCGAACGAACGAGAAAAAGTAATCCTTGAACTTTTCAAAGAAGGGAGAGGAAGCAATGAACCGTGGGGGCGTGCAAATCCCCAGTTCTTTCGTGAACACACAGATCTCGAAAAAGGGCAAGTTGAGTACGCTCTCCGAAATCTCACTAATGCGGGGTGGATTCGTCGTTTGAATAAAGGCGGATTGTACGAATTTGTGGAAGATCCACGTACCGGAAATTAACCTGTTATCTAACGTCGACGAACACGAACTCGATGCCAAACGCCTACTATCGACTCTTACCCACACCCACTGAACGCAGCGAACAAGCGAACACCAGCGACCGAAGCTGCTCTTCCGGCAGATCGAGTTCGCGCTCGAGCGCGTACAACGTCTGCTCGCTCTCTTTCAATACCCGAAGAACGCGAAGTGCCTCGTTGCGATCGGTTTCGGCGAACTGTCGTTCGACGTGTGCTCCTTTGAGGTGATTGTGGCAGTTCCCACAGACCGTAACGAGATTCGGGTCGAGACGCGCGTCGGCCTTCGGGAGGTACTTCCCCGGAACGATGTAGTGGACCTCCATCGACAGGGGATAGAACTCGTAGTTCCCGTTGTGGTCCCCGCAGCGCTGACAGATGTTGTTGTCTCGCTTTCGAACCTCCTTCGCACGTTTCGTCCAGTCACCTCCACGATCTTCGGGTACGTCGAACTCCGGGACGTCGACGTTCGGCCCAACCGCCTCGGGAAGTCCAACCTAGTCCTGCTTGTGGCTCATCGATCTGCCCCCATCAATAGTGGCTTCGCTCCTCGGACTCTCGTGTGTTCTCTCATCGTTCAGTGTGGAATCCGCCAGTCGATCGGTTCCGACCGGACGATCTCTTCGACTTCGACTCCTGAACCGCACGTCGGGCAGAAGTTGGTATCCTCGCGTTTAGTTAACTGATTCGGGGTGCCACACGCTCGACAGAGAACCTTGAACCCGGAGAGGTTGCGATACGTCTCCTTCGACTTTGCTCGGTGACTCCCCGTATCGAGTAGTTCGTAGTTTTCCAGCCTGTTATCGAACGGACAGCCGTTGACATGGTGGACCTCCTTCTCGGCGAGTTCTCCGATATCGTCTACGAGCAGCGTCGCGTGAAGTCGGTGAACTTGGACGCGGTGACGAGTGCCGTTGTGCTTCGTATCGATCTCCCTGTGACCGTACGGGTCACACCGGGTAGCCGGCACTCGAGGGAAATGAACCTGCGACGCGTGGACCGACTTTGCTCTGTGCGAATCGAAAGCCCGATCGCAGTGGGGACAGTCGACGCTCATCTCACATCCCACCGCTCGTTGCATCGGCGAACCGGCTCGGACTCTCGACTTCGAAGCGAAGACTATCGCTCGGAAGACGATTCCGATCTCGCAATCGTCGGTCGGTCCTCCTAATCGGGAATTCGAATAAGAGCGTGTCGACGGCATTCATGGTGAACAGCCCTCCGTCGGCCCGCTGAACGCCCGAGGGGAGAGTTCTGCCAGACACAGCCGAGTGCGACGCGACGTCGGCAGCGCGATCGAGCCGAGACGACCACCGACGAGGACCTCGGTCGCTCCAAGGGTCGGCGAGCGAATCGTGTCGGGAGCACAGCCGTGACAGAACAGCCGCGGAACGGTCCACGCTCTCGAATCGGCACAGCGATATGCGTACGCAAACACGATATCGGTCTCGCGGAGCGTCGCGCCGCAACCGATACAGACGGCGGAATGGGGTTGTCGACCGACCGGATGGCCCGCCAGAGTCTGCGTCGGGGTCGCGACGATAGCCGATCCGTCTTCGAGCGACTCCGGCCTCTCGGTCAGACACCCCGAAGTCTCATCAGCGGGCATCTGACTTACCCTCCGTTCTGTGCGCTACCTGGAAACACGCAAAGCAGGGGAGCCCGTCTCCCCTGGGTCCCGGACACCAGTCGTGATCGCACGATTCAACCTCGTCACGTTTTTCAACGGTGGAATTCGTAGCTAACATGCTTCTCGCACCTCGAGAAGCGCAGGCGGTGTCCTAGCACCGCCTGATTCTACTCAGGAACCCTGCACTCCTCCAGTCTCTACTTCCGTGCCCAGCATTATATAGTTTGCTTCTCAAACTCAAGTTAGAAGCTTGCGAGCAGTACTCGAAGAGTTCCCTGCTGGGGATCAGATAGCACTAAGTATGTAATGCAAGTATGCGAACCAAACGGCATGACACTCTCTAATAGCGATCTCCGCGACGTTGATCGGGATCTACTGGAGTATCTACTCGAGGGACGTGTAACACCAGTCTACGCGCGTGAGCGGATGAACGACGAGGGACGCAGAGAGGTGACGAGCACGTATCTCGGCCAGCGGCTCCAGCGTCTCGAGGAGCACGACCACGTGCGAAACCTCTACGAGACCGGTTTGTACGAACTGATCGACGATCCACGCGAGCGCGAGGGCGACTAATCGACGGTAGCTCCGGTTCCGAGAGCACGCGCACCGAATAGTAGTCGTTTCGAGAACCACCCGCTTCAACGACGTGACGGTTACAACGCAGTTCCGATAGCACGCGCACCGAGACCGTCAGCTACAGATCGGGGACTGCGTCCTCCCACATCATCCGGAGGGCTTCGTACCGAATCGCCGCAACCTCCTCGAGCGTCACCCAGCTGTCGTTGCCGGGCTCGACCTCGCCCTCGTTGCAATCCTCGGTGGCAAGTTCCACCCAGTAATCGTCCTCGAAGACCTCCCGAACAGCCCCAAGCACCGACCCGCCGTCCGGATGGGTCTCAGACCACGTCTCGAGGGAAACGCCGAGGACCGCCTCGGCAAACTGCTCGTAGGCGTGGTACTGCACGTACAGGTCACCGAACAGCACGCGAAGCCGTTCGGCTCGCTCGGCTGCCCGCTCGAGGGTCTCGTCGGATGGCTTCTCGTTGCTGTGGAGATCGATGGCCCACCGCGCGTGTTGGGACTGGCGTTCCAACTCGAAGGACAGCAGGGTCGTATGGAGGTCAGACAGCGCATGGTGGCAAAACAGCAGCGCGATCCGCCCGCGCTCGGTGTACGCATGGTCGGCCATCTGATACCGGTGTCGGGGGCAGGTCGTGCGGAGGGTCTCGAGCCAGTCGTCTCGGTCGTCGGCGACGCCCTCCAGAAACAGCCCGAGGTGCTCGTCGGGCGAGAGCTCCTCGAGTATCAGGCGGTGGGCCTCGATCTCGCGTTCGATGTGGTGTGTATTCATCGGACTGGACCTCCCTGGCGATCTGGAGCAACTCGAGATCCGACTCCATCTCGTCGAGATCGGTGTCCGTCGTCAGCTGACGGTACGGCCCGGCGAGTGAGCCGAGCGTCTGCATCCATATGATCGCGAGCTCCTGATAAGCTCGTGAGTTTAGCCACTCCCTGGTCCGAACGGGCGGCCCGTTAGCGCCGCTGCGGACTCACCACCCTGTGGCGCCCATCACGGCGTACCGCAGCGCGTCGAGGCAGTGATCAGCGTCGGTCGACGCCCCGACGTGGTCGTCCGTGGAGCCCTCAAACGTCCGGTTACCGCCCTCCAGTGCGCTGCGATCGCCGGTCCATCGGTTTGATATCAGCCGACTCGTCGGGCGCGTCAACCGCCCAGATTCCGGTTAGTCCTCAGTATCCGCCCCCAGATACGTCGACTCCTCTACATAGCGCAGCCTATTATCGCGCACCCACTGCGGCTCGAACGTCGTCTCAATCTGTTTGACCCGGCCCTCCCGTCCTCGAGAGTCGATCCAGGTCTCGACTAATCCCATCGTCTCGAGGTCGGTCAGCACGCCCCGAACGGCACGTTCCCCGAGCTGGAGCGCCTCGGGAAACGTCTCGCCCTCGAGAATCGAGTGGACGTCGGCCGTCGTCACGGGCTGTTTGATCTCCCCACCCTGGTCCCACCCGGTGACGGCCGTCAGCACCAGGAAGTGATTCGTCGGGAGATCGAGCAGCTTCGAGACGGTCGCCTCTCGCTCGGTCGCCTCGAGATTCGTCTCGAGACACTCCCTCGTCAACTGGTCGAGCCCGCGCTCGGTGGCGGTCTCGCCGGCCTGGCGAAACAGCGTCAGGGCCTTCCGGGCGTCCCCCCAGCGACGTGCAGCCTCCGCCACGCCGTAGTCCCGAACCTCCTCCGGCACTGTCCCCTCCCGAAACGCCCGCTCGAGCCGGGGTTCGAGGACGGCCGCCAGTTCGTCCGGCCCGTACGGTGGGAAAAAGACCGCCTCGTCGCTCATCGCGCTCTCGACCCGGCTATCCAGCCGCAAGTCGACCTCGAGCAGCTCGTTGCTCACCAACCACACGGAGAGATCGACCCCCCGCTTGAGCTTGCCCTCGCCGCGCAACAGGCGGTAGAAGAAGTCGCTGGGGTCGTAGTTCGAGTCGTGCTGGACGTGGTCGATCTCGTCCAGAATCAGCACCGTCCACTCCGGATACTCGGCCAGCGCCTCCCAGATACCCTCGAACACGCCGTCCAACCCCTCGTAGGCGCCTTTCTTCTCGCCGGTGAGTTCGAACAGGATCTCGTTGGCGGCACTAAAGAGCGTCCGGCACTCCTTGAGGTTGACGTACTCGACGGCGACCGCGTCGGTTCGACTGGCGAACTCCCGGCAGACCCGCCGCGTCGACAGCGTCTTCCCGGTGCCGGGCGGGCCGTAGATCGTCACCGTCGGCGGCAGGTACCCCTCGTGGACCCCGGCGAGTAGCGACGCCAGCTCGCGCTCCTGGGCGTCGCGGGCGTGGATCTCGTCCGGTTCGGCGAGGGGATCGAGGACGCCCTTCTCACGAAAGAGGCTCTCGTCGGCTGTCACCTCGTCGAAGAGATCGTCATACTTGCTCATCAAATCTGACTTGGTCGTACTACTTGTGTAGCCACAATGAACGTATCGCCTCCCCGACGACCGGTGAACGCTCATCGCGGTGTCGGGAGCTGCGGGCCCGCGTTCACCCGACCGTCTCGGTGTCGTCGCCGCTCGCGTCCGCCGGCGAACAACCGAGACGAGGACGGACCCATCGGGCTGGAAGGACACGCTCCATGTGGGCACCCGTGAGGACCTACCGCTCATCCGCTACGAGGACGCACACGAGGACACGGACGGCCACAAACCCCAGACCGCCGCTGGCGATGTCGCCGGGATGGGGGAGGACTCGTCGCGTTCTAGACGGGCGCCGACGAGTACCGGCGGACCTCGGCGCGGTCGGAGGCCGAGACGAGGCCACCGTCGACGACGACGGCTGCGAACGCGTGGCCGCCCGGAAAGCCGTCCGCGTCGGCCGCGAGCGGTTTCAGGAAGCGCGCCGCCGGCGGTCGAGGCAGCTCGAGGACGGCCTTGATCATGAGCACCAGCGAGAAGCCGGCGAGGGCGGACGCGATCACGAGCGCGGTTCGACGCCGGCTCGAGAGCCAGCACAGTGTCGCGAGCACCACCATGCGGAAACGCTGTCCGCCGAGGACCCGATGCTCGGGAGCGCGAGCTCGGCGGACGCCGCCGGGACCGCCGCTCGGAGCACGGCGCTTGCGGTCTCAAATCGCGCAGTGCGAGACGGTCGTTGTGCAGCGACTGTGCTCCTCTCGTCTGGCGTCTCCCGGCACCGAACGGACCGGTTACCGAGCGCGTTTGGCCGGCGGACACGAGCGCTGGCGAACGGTGCCGTGACAGACGGCAGTCCATCTGTCGACTCGCCGCGGTCGATGTGCTTTCGCTACTTTTTATATGAGTCGGAGGGTCGCTACAGTCGTCCGGGGGAACAGAGTTGAATCGGAGTCTGACGAGCGCGATTCTCTCAGTCGCCAGCAGCAAGTTCGTCGCGTTGATCCTGGGGATCATCGCGTCCCCGCTGCTCTATCGCTGGCTCGGCGAGGTTGACTACGGCGCCTACGTGACGGTCCTCTCTGCCCACTCCCTGTTCATGATCGGTGTCAGTACCCCGATCGCCGACGGCGTCCGGAAGTACGTCGCCGAGGACCGCGACGACCCCGCCTGGGAACGGATCGTCGTCGGCTTCTACTTCCGGCTGGCGACGCTGCTGGCCGTCCTCGGCGCCGGCGTTCTCGGAGCCGTCACCTACCTCGGCTTCTTCGAGTGGCTCTGGCGCGAGGAGTTTACGCGCTACTTCTACGTCAGCATCGCGCTGGTACTCACGGCGCAGTACTGGCCCTTTGCCAGGAAGACACTGATGGGATTCGGCCTCGAGCGCTACTCGGAATCACTGAAGGTTCTGTTCAACGTCTCGTTCGTGGCCGTTGCGCTCCCGCTCGTGTATGCGGGCTACGGCGTCGTCGGGGCCCTGCTCGGTCACATCCTCGCGAGCGGTCTGGTCGCGCTCATCGGCCTGGTCGTCCTCCACTCCCGGCAGTCGCTCCGGGGCGCCCTCGAGACGAACGACGGGATGCTCCCCAAACGGGAGATGATGACCTTCAACTCGCTGTCGATCGTGCTCGTGTTCCTCTTGATGTCGCTGTACCACATCGACATCCTGATGCTCCAGGCGATGGCCCCGGCGGACGCCCCGGGTCATTACAAGGCGGCGCTCGTGTTCGCCGAGTTCCTCTGGTTCGTGCCGATCGTCCTGCAGACGGTGTTCGTTCACTCGACGTCCGAACTCTGGTCCCAGGGGAAGGTCGAGCAGATCTCCGAGGTTGCGGGTCGGACGCTCCGGTACACGTGCTTGATCACGGCGGTGATGGCACTCGGGATGGCTGCCCTCGCCGATGTCGCCGTCCCGATCTACTGGGGCCCCGGCTCCGAACCGGTGATCGCGCCGTTGCTCCTCTTGCTGCCCGGGGCGGTCGGCTTCGCGCTCGCCCGCCCGATGCTCGCGATCGCCCAGGGAAAGGGCCAACTCCGGTACCCGATCGTCGCGACCGGCGCCGCGGCGATGATCAACCTGGTCCTGAACGCCGCCCTCATTCCGACCCACGGGATGCACGGGGCAGCGATCGCGACGTCGATCGGGTACGGCTCGATGGCGATCTTCCACCTCTGGAGCGCCCGCAAGACCGGCTTCGATCCGATCACCAACGCCCGGTACGGACGGGTCGCCGCTACCACCGCCGTCGCGGCGATCCCGATCTTCCTCATGGCCGACGCGCTCTCGATGCCGATCGGGATCCCGATCGTCGGCACGGTCCCGATCTCGGTGTTCGTCGTCCCGCCTGCAGGGTTGCTCGTCTTCCTCGCCATCGCCGTCCTCTGCCGTGCCCTCGAGTTGACCGAGATCGTCCGCGTTCTCACGGAGTTCCCCGAACCGATCGGGTCGATGGCCCGTCCGCTCTGTCGGCGCCTTCGGAACGCCGACGACGAGAACCGCCTGTTACGGTACTTCTAGCGACCGAAGCCGTATTCGGAGGCAAGCGACTCGCGGATACCGACCCACGTCGACGCTGTTTCCTGCAGGTAGCTCGTTGATACTCACCGCCGGCTAGAGCCCCGCTGTTACCAGACCTGGACGCCGGGCACCCCACACGACGCACAGACGACCGCCCAATTCCCCTTGTGGGTCCCGCGCTCGAGCGTCTCCGTCTCGCAGTACGCGCAGGTATCGCCTGCGAGCGTACTCAAGAGCCGGTCGGTCTCCGTTCGTGAGTTCAACATATATCGAACGACAATCCACTGAGACTACTGCCGTCTCCCGACCGGCGGCCAGCTGTGCGGTATCACCGTATCGACGACGCCGACCGACTGCCGGCAATACGGGGATGCCCACCGATGCGAGTCGAACGCAGTCGGCGCAACGAGATACCGCCCGATAGCAACGGCACAACACACGGCGTCGCCCCGTGTCGAGCAGCCCAGCGCGTCTCGGCGACGTGGTGTCGAGAGCCAGGACCGCGCGCCCGACAGCACGCTGTTGGCTTCGGAGCTGCACATGCGAGCGTGTCGGTACTGCCCAGGCTCGAGAGTCCCACACCACACTCGACGCAGTTGCTGTGACCCGTATCTCGACCAGCCCCGAGGACGGACGGGTCCCCGTCGCCGGTCGGTGTGCGGGGCGCCAGCCGCCAGCGAGGACGGGGAGCCACTCGCAGGCAGCGCCGGAACGGCCGGCTGTCGCCGCCGAGACACACTCCGGAGGGGAACGAGCAGGCGCAACTGCCGGTCGGTGACCGGCGCACGGCACGGTCGGCTCGCCATGGCTCGAAGACAGAACACAGCGATCCACCCGGTCGCGTGAGTGACAACGGCGGGAGGTCGGGGGGAGTGGGTGCTGACACACGTGTCGGCCTGATCGAGGGCCGACGCCACCGGCAGTGGATCGCCATCTCAACCCACGGGGGCGGGTCGGAAAAGGCGCGCTTTCGTGACAACTACTGCGGCCACCCCGGGTGGGTCGGCTGGCTGGTGGCATGTAGTGGCCCGCCGTCCCATCGACGGCCGAGCCGGTGACGCCCGGTCCATCGCTCACGAGCCGAGCGCCCGGCTGGCTCCCCACCGTCCTCGGACCGCGGCCGCCACCGACCGTCGGCGCCGCGAACGCATTGGGTGCCAAGAATATTTATTAAACGTAAATAATTGTTTTCGTCTAGATATGTCGACTTGTTCCAGCTACAGATCAGGGATGGAATTCTCCCAGGTCTCGAGCTGCATTTCGTACCGAATCTCCACGATATCGGTGGACATCACCCACGACTCGCCTCCGGGATCGGTCTCGGCGTCATTGAGTACCCCGTCGTGAGATCCTGCCAGCGGGGGTCTTCGAGAGTCTCTTGGACAGCCAGAAGAACAGCTCTACCGTCCGGATGGGACCCCAGCCACGTTTCAATGTTGACACCGAGGACGTCCTCGGCAAACTGCTCACAGACGTGAGACTGCCTGTACAGCACGCAAAACGCCGCGGCCCACTCGCGTGTCGACTCGACTGTCACGTTAGATCGCGTGTCCTCGCGGTAGAGATCGATGACCGACCGCGCGTCTTGGCGCTGCCGAGCAGCGTTCTCAGCCATCGGACTGGTCCTCCGTGGCGGCTTATGGCAGGTCGAGAACAGGCCGCGAACCCCTCCCGCTTGCTCAACCACAGGGTCTCAGTGAGGGCCGGATCCCCGAGGCTGCCGTCGGCCTCGAGGGGTCGTCCCACGTCGATGGCCGTGGCTGCCGTCGCGACGGGAACCCCCCATGCTCGAGCGCGTCGCTGCGGGCGAGGTCGTGCTCGCAGTAGCTCACCCCGGAGGGCCGCTCCGTGAGCCCCTCGAGGACGGCCGCGATGGGGGCGCCGAGTGCGGCGACCGCGGCCACCACGACGAGCTGGTCGCAGGCGGTCGGGCCGAGCTCGAGGACGACGCGCGGATCTCTGCCGGCGTTGGAGCCGGAGACGCGTCAGTCGTCGACGACGCGTTCGGCGGCCTCGGCGTGGCGGATGACGTGGGTCTCGTGGCGGAACCCGTCGGACACCCACCCGACCGACGGCAGCCCCGCCGTGCAGCGCCTGCTGTTCGCGTGTGGTGTCGGCGTCCTTGCGCTTTTGCGGGTGGCGTAGAGCGATTCCCGTGGAGCTGTGTGCATCCCTAGTTCGGCGAACCAACCGCTACGGCGAGGTGCTCGTTTACCGCTACCGTCTCTCCCCCGATTTGAGGTATCCCTGTTCGTTCCTCCCGAAGTGTCGTCGCGGGAACGAGCCCTCGGAACCTGTCCAAATAAACAAATACTATCAAAATTAATCAACACTATGCCAATCAGTATAGAATCGGATGAGTGGAACGAAAGCCCAAGCATCGATATTCTGGAGGTAGAGGTCGAGAGATTTCTCCGGAAGAATCCGGAGAAGGCGTACACAGTATCGGAAATCACAGACCATCTCACAGATGAGAAACCGACGGTGTTTCCTGAAAAACTACTTACTGATGAGAGAGACGCCGACTCATCTCGACTCGCGTTAGTCACATCTCGATTGGAAAAACTAGTCTGGCACAACCGCGTTGAAGCCCGTTCTCTTGACGGCCAGTTGTACTATACCGACGATGAAGATGGGTGGTTTCCGATAGCCGAACTAGAACGGGATATTCCGAGTCGGTTCATCGGAGTCGAGCAGGAGATCGAGGAAATAAAAGAGAGGTTAGATGGCCTACAGATGGTCCTTGAAAACCACGACCAGTTTCCCGATGAGTTCGACTTGCAATAGAGACGAACCATCACCAACCAGAGTACTACATTGGTGCCTGTACTGAACGGTCACTACAGAGTCGAAAAGGCATGTGGCGGCCGTGGAGAGCGACACGAGCAGAGATCGTGTCGCCGGTCGCGTCTCGGCTCCGTGTGGACCCCCCGGGCGTCGTCGAACCCGGTGCCCGACAGCGACCAACCCGTCGAGCCGGCGACGACACACAGCCGCGAGCCCGGGCTCTCGCAGAGCCTCAATTTAACCTAAATTGGCTGCACAATTAATATGAAAACGTTTTATTTTATCGCAGTTAGACGCTACTTCATGACGGAGAACAACCGCTGCCAGGGGAAGGGAGAGCCATCAACCGGGACCCACACGAGGGAGACGTGGTTCGATGCGATCTTCGCTGCCCTCAGCGACGCCCGGCGGCGATACGTCCTGTACTACCTCCGGAACGAAGCACAGGCCTCGGTGACCGACATCACTCGCCAGATCATCGCCTGGGAACACGGGGTTCCTGCCGAGGACGTCCCGGACGAGGTCGGTGCCGAGATCGAAACGCTGCTGGTCCACAGTCATCTCCCACAGCTGCGGAACGCACGGCTCGTCGACTACGACCAGCGATCCGAGCAGCTCGTCCGTCGTGACCTGCCGGAACTCGTCGAGAGCTGCCTCGAACACTGCGCGGCGCACGAGCTGCCTACCTGACGGCCTCCGACCCGCGGATCACGATCCGGCGATCGTCGACGGTGATCTCCAGCTCGTCGTACGCGAACGTAATCGTAGCGTCGGTCCCGCTCCTAATGAGCGTCTCGAGCGCGTCAGTCGGAACTGCCGCCGCCAGCGGTGGCAGCTCCGCCGGATCAGTCCCCCGCACAGCCGCGATCGCGTCGGCCACTGCGACCACGAGCGGTCTGTCCGGCGAATAGTCGGTCCGATACTCAGTTCGCTTTGTGTTGTCGGTCATGGTACTAATGGGATCCGCGTTCTACCACTCACTACCTCCAAATGGACTGAGCTGGTAAAAGTCACAGGTGCGTTTTCAGGCGCTGTGTCGTGACAACACCGTGAGGGAGAGAGCCAGCCCAGCTCACAGCCGAACGCCGGCTGCGGTTCGACACCCCGTTTCTCGCCCCGGTGGGTGGCGACTGGCTGGGAGTGCACGTCGTGTCCGTCCCGCATCTGGCGCTCCTCTAGGACATCGTCGGCACTCCCGCTCGTGGTGGTCGCGACGGTCGGGGTCCTGTTGGCGTTGACCGACGGCCGGCGCCAGCAGTTCGCGATGAGGCTGCCGGCCGTGGCTGTCGCGCCTGCAGTGATCGGGTTTCGCATGCGCGTCCAGGAACGTGGACGAGGACGTCCGTCGACGACCGGGCGGGGGGTCGAGGGCGTGTCGACGGGCTCGATCTTCCACCGTACGAACACCCACGGGTTTGCCCTGATGGTCGGGAGCCGCGCGGCGCTGTCTCAGCCGCCGTGGGGCAGTCTAGGGCTGGGCGCTCACGAGCTGGCTGCTGGCCTGACAGCAGGTCGCACCTGCGATGGCGGTTCGCGTCCCGAACGGCGCCCCACACGAGCACGAGCGGGGCGAGCAGTGGGTGCCGCGTGCGATGTCTGGGGCCTTTGCCAGGTGCGTCGCGTGGTTCGACGACGCGGTACGACCGAGGCCAGCGCATCGGAACGCTGTTTCACCGGCCCAACAAAGCGAGCGAAGCGGGCCCAAAGGGGAGAACAGCCGGCTTCGGTGCCGGGTGTGGTTTGCGTTGCGCCGGCGGCAATCAGGCGCTATCCCTTCTTGGCCTTCTTGCCGTACTGCTTGCGCTTTCGCGTATACTTCTCGTGTTTCTTCTTGTACTTCTTGTACTTCTTCTCGGCCGTTTTATGATACCGCTTATACTTCTCGTGTTTCTTCTTGTACTTCTTGTACTTCGTCTCGTGCTTCCGCTTCTGTTTGCACTTCTTCTCGTACTTCTTTCGCTTTTTCTTGTATTTCTTTTTCTTTTTCTTGTACGTCGCCGTTTTCTCCTCGAACTCCGCCCGCTTTTTCCTGTACTTCTCCTCCTTCTTCGCGAACTTCCTCTTCTTGCTCGCGTCCTTCCCGTCGTTTCTGTCCGTCTTCTGCTTCCGACAGCGCTTCGTCGTCTCTCCCTTGCGGTCCTTCTCCAGCCTTTTCCGCTTCCTCTTGAATTTCTTGTATTTCTTCTCGTGTTTCCTGGCTTTCTTCCCGAACTTCTTGTATTTCCGCTTCTGTTTCCTACACTTCTTCGCGTTCTCCCTCTTTTTGTACTTCTTATATTTATTTTTGTATTTCTCCTTTTTATCCTTGTATTTGTTATATTTCTTTTTGTGCTTTTCCTCCTTCTTCTTATATCTCTCGTGCTTTTTGCCGAGTTTGTCTTTCCGCTCGTCCTTTTTGTCGGGCTCGTCCTCCCGCTCGTCCTTGCGAGTCTCCTTTTCGTCCCGCGTCTTCTCGTGGTCGTTCTCGTCGTCACGGCCTGCACCAGCGACCGTAAAGCCACCAGCCGTCAGCGCGCCTGTAGCAGCCATCCCTTTCACATACGAGCGACGGCCGAGCCGGGACTGTTCGCCCCGTTCGTTTGCGTCGTCTGGTTGGTCCGTCATTGCAGTCCGGCAGATATTTCTGCTGTCTGTATTGTAGTGTGCAGACTACTATCCGCAGGACCAGACTACTCCCTCCCGTTCGCTCTCGCATCTCAGGTAATAAACCGCCTACCCGTCGCTTGCCAGTCCAGCCGGTTCCCGCTCTCGCTGCTGTTCGTGAGTCGCCCCTTCGACGCGCTCCCTGTTCTCGTCAGCGCGCCCCCGCCAGCCACGTGAGTGGCACTCACACCACGACTCGGCCCGCTCGACCGGCAGGTTGGATGGCGGGTCCTCGCGGTGGGGACCGACCGCGCGTCTTGGCGCTGCCGAGCAACGCTCTCAGCCACCGAACTGATCTCCCGTGGCGGCTTGTGGCAGTTCGAGGCCGTGGACCCCAGTCGTCGTCACACCGGCCGGCAACGCGAGTGACGCACGACGGCCGGGCGGCAACACACCACGACGTCGGACGCTCCGGAATCGTTAACCGATCCGCCCGAAAGGAACGAGTGAATGCGTCTCGGCGACCACTGGAAGCGACTCCTCACCCTCGGCCTGCTCGTGGGCGTTCTGTGTGGACTGTTCGTCTGGTACGGAACGGTCACGTACAACCCGGCACTGAACGACTATCCGACCGAGGACGACATCGCGCCGACGCCGGAGAGCTATGTCGGCGACCGTGTCACCCTCGGCGGCGAGGTCGTCGCGACCGAGCCCGTCGTCGCCGCCCTCGACACGGCGGACGGGCCCTGGCGCGTCACCCTCGCGGACGCGGACGCCGCTATCGTCCGTGGTGACGAGCCCGCGGTCGGCGAGCGGATCTCGGCCCACGGAACGCTCACCGACGCGAACACGCTCGCCACCGACCGGGCCTACACCCGTGAGCCCTGGGAGTGGCCCTACATGTACGCGATCTCGCTCGTCGGCGCGGTGTGGGTACTCGGCCGGGCGGTCACGGGCTGGCGGTTCGACCCCGATCAGCGCATGGTCGTCCCCCGCGAGCACCGGCTGGCGCTGGGGACGGTGCTTGCTTCGCCGTCGGTCCTGGTCTCGCCCGCCGGAACCGACGCGACACCGGACGGCGACGAGCCGGCGGATCCGGACGAGGCCGCGACGATCGGGGGTGAGCGCGATGGCTGAGCTGTTCACCCACATCCTCACCGCATACGTTCTCGCGACGCTGCTGTCGTGGCGCTACGAGTGGCTCACCCCGCAGTTCGTCACGGTGGCGATGGTCGGCGCGATGATCCCCGATCTCAACCGGCTGGAGCTCCTCCTCCCGGCCGACCTGCTCACGGCCGTCCTCGGGGTCCCGTTCGACTGGGGCGCGTTTCACGTCCTCGGGGGCTCGCTGGTGGCCGTGGCGATCGGAACGCTGCTGGCCCCACCAGCGTACCGCCGGCGCGCCGGCGCGCTCCTCCTGCTGGGGATGGCCTCCCACCACGCGCTCGATCTGCTCTTGCTCACCCCCTCGGGCTACGCCGACGCGGTCCGCTGGCCGATAACGGGCTCTCATCCGCCGTCGCCGGGTCTCTATCTGAGTACCGATCGCTGGCCGGCCCTCTGTAGCGCCGTCCTCGCCGCTGGTGTCTGGTATGCACGCTCTCAGCGGTGAGCTCACCGGCGCCCGTACTTGGTGTCAACTCGCGTCGGCAACCGTTATTCACGCCGCCGTCGAAGTGTGTGGTATGGCAACACGCGTACTCGTTCCGATCGACGACAGCGAGCAGTCGAGGGCCGCCCTCGACTTTGCCCTCGAGGAGTTCTCCGACGCGGCGCTCATCGCGATCCACGTGACCGATCCCGGCACGGTCTACGGAGCGACCGGGGTCGAGGCCGGGACGAAGACCAGCCCCGAGACCGGGACAGGGGTGAGAGACGACTACGAACGGATCCGCACCCATCGCGAGACCGAGGTGGAACGCCTCCTCGCGGACGCGCGGCGTCGGGCCGAGGCTGCCGGCGTCGCCCTCGAGACCGAGGCCCTCGTTGGTGACATCCCGAAGCGAATCATCGCCTCCGCTGAGGCCCACGACGTCGATCGGCTCGTCATCGGAAGTCACGGGCGGACCGGGGCGAGTCGGCTCCTCCTCGGGAGCGTGGCCGAAACGGTCGCCCGGCGGTCGCCGGTCCCGGTGACGATCGTCCGGTAACCGGGCTCGCCGACGACCGCGCGGGTCGGCGTCCGCACGGCGAGCCCGGCGTGTCGGTCCCAGCAACATATCCATCGGAATTTATACCTCAATAAAACTGATTCGTAGTGACAGTGGCATATCGATGAACGTCCAACAGCTACTCTGGGGGGACACACGGGAAGAGGCGACGATTCCGCTCTACGAGCCGGTTCTCGCGTTGCTGCCGATTATCGCGAGCCTCACGATCACGAGCTGGGCGCTCTCCCAGCGGGTCGGCTACATCGTTACGGGAACGACGCTGGTTGCCGTCTCGGCGTACGGGTTGTTCCACCCCGAGATTCGGCTGCAGTTCGAGTCGGTCTTTCTCGTGTTGCTCGGTGGCTACTGGCTCGGCCTGCTCGCACACTACGCCGTTGCCCCCCACACCGACCTCCTGCAGTACATCGTCGCCACACCGCTGGCGGTGGGTGCGCTGGTGGTCGTGCTGCCGACGCTGATCACTGGCCGCGAGCAGACGTTTACGATGGGCCTGACGCTCGTCGGGGTCGTGCTCGCAGTGATCGGGATCGGCATGCTCCTCCATGAGTTGCAGACGAGTGCGGACCTCTATCAGTCCGTCGGTGGCTCGGTGCTGGGGATCGAGGGGCTTCGGACGGCCTCGCTCTTCGAGACCCCGAGCGACTACGGGTTCGTAATGATGGTCGGCAGCCTCGCGGCGTTGTACACGGTCCTGGCCCGCCGCGGGGTGGTGTGGCTCGGCGCACTCGGGCTCTGTCTGGTAGGCTTTCTCCTGAGCGAGGGCAACGCCGCGTTCGTCGGTTTTACCGCCGGCGCAGTCCTCCTGGTGTCGGGGTTCGACCGCCGGTTCGGCGTTCTCGGGATCGGGCTCGCCATCGTCGGGGTCGCCGCCGTGACCCGGCTCGGCCACGTCGGCGCGGTGATGGAAACGACGCTGCTGACCCGCGTCGACCAGTGGGTCGCCTCGCTCGAACGTCTCGCCCAGGACCCGCTGCTGGGGATCGGCTTTGCGGATACCGCCGCCGAGATCGGTGAGTCCCGCGGCCCGCAGAACTCCTACATCTATCCCTTGTTGAACACGGGTCTCATCGCGGGCAACCTCTATCTGGGCGCGCTCGTCTACGCGCTGGGCCAGGGGATCCGCACGCGGTGGACTCCCTGGACCGCGTTCGTCGTCGGGCTTACGGTGGCGATCTTCCTGTATATGGGCTTCGAGTCGCTGTTCTTCGGTGGGTTCAGCCCCGCCTCGATCACCCTGGGGCTGTGTCTGGGCCTGTTGCTGTACTCGCCCGACGCTGACGGCCCGGTCACCGAACTGCGCTCGAAGTTCCAGGTTCGCTGATCGCCGTGACCACGGAGAGCGATTCCAAAAACCCGACGACCGCCGAGGCGGGGCTCCCCCGACTCCCGTTACTGCTCGGTCACAGCCACCCCCTCACCGCGTCGCAGAGGCGTCAGCCAGTGGGCAGCGGCGGTCGGCACCCCGACGTGGTCGTCCGTGGCCCCCTCAAACGCCCGGATTCGTCCCTCTCTGAGACCACCAGCCCGGGTGCGGCAGCGACAGCCTCGAACGAGTTGGACGCCGCGGTGTCGGTCTAACCGCCGTCGCCGTTCGGCGCGCGAGGCACCAGCCGCCAGCGAGGACGCAGGTCACGCCGGACAGCGCCGAAACGGCCGGCTGTCGTTGCCGAGGCCCACGCCAGAAGCAGGCGCAACTGCCGGTCGGTGCTCGGCCCACGGCACGGTCGCCTCGTCGCGGCTCGGAGCCGAAAACAGCGATCCACCCGGTCGTATGAGTGACAGCGGCGGGAGATGAGGGGGAGTGGTCTCTGACACACGTCTCGGCCTGGTCGAGGGCCGACGCCACCGGTAGTGGACCGCTATCTCAACCCACGGGGGGCGGTCGGAAAAGGGAAGCTTTTGTGACAAGTACTGCGGTCACCCCCGGAGCCGTGTCGGCAGCGTCCGCCGGTGGCCACCGGGCCGGGGGTCGAGACCGTCGGCGCCAAGTCCCCCTCGTGGACACCGGCGAGCGCCTCCCGCAGCGTCGCGTCGGAGCACGGCGGTCGGAAGCGGCGAGCAGTAGCACGTTCCCACTCCCGCTGGCTCACGAGCGGCTGTGCCGTTCGTACTGGGGATCGTGACTCCAGTATTGCTCAGCACACACAATATACCTCCTAGAGATCGAGAGTGAGATACGGACAGTTGGTTCTACTCCCCGAGACCGGCCGTAGGCAGCGTGGGGTCCCGAAAGGCGCTGTCGTCACGGAAGCCTTCCCGACGGCACCAGGCGGACAGCCCATCTGCTCCCAACACCGAGTGAGGTCGGAGTGGGGGAACAGCAGCTCGCAACTGTCGCTGCTGACGAGATGAATCCCCTTCAGGGCCGGCTAGCCGATCGCCAGCCGCGGGCACGAACACGTAGCCGAGACAGTGAACATCACCGAACGCCACCGGGCGGAGAACTGGCCTCGAGACGCGGACGCCAGTCCGGAGAGCGGCCGTTTCGCGGCGTTGCCTGGCTCTCTCCGAGCGAAGGCTCCGGACCGAGCCGTCCCCGGAACAGACTGGAGTTGTTTTCTGAAACTCCAGCAGAACTACGTGTCTATCTTTACAGAACCTGAAATAGGGGGCGGCCAGCGCCCACGGGTTCTCACAGCCGGCTGTCTCCTTTACTGGCGAAATGTTACTTTCATAGAGAGACCAGTATACATATAGGAACCCACCAGCATGTTCGGGTATGACCACGACACGGCCGACCGACCGGACGGTGCTGATCACCGGCGGCGCCGGCTTCATCGGCAGCCACCTCGCGAACGCACTCGTCGACGACAACGAGGTGCGGATCCTCGACGATCTGAGCTCGGGCACGCGAGCCACCGTCCCCGAGGACGCAACCCTCATCGAGGGCGACCTTCGTGACGAGGCCACGCGCGAGCGCGCCACCACCGGCGTCGATCTGATCTTCCACGAGGCGGCCCTCGTCAGCGTCCAGGGCTCGGTCGAGGATCCGCTGGGGAGCCACGCGATCAACGCGACGGCGACCCTCGAGCTACTCGAGGCCGCCCGCCGCGAGGACGCCCGGGTCGTGCTGGCCTCAAGTGCAGCGATCTACGGCCACCCGGAGGGGGTCCCGATCGCCGAGACCGACCCGAAGACGCCGGCCTCCCCCTACGGGATCGACAAGCTCTCGGTCGACCACTACGCCCGCCGGTACCACGAGCTCTACGGTCTCGAAACCGTTTCGCTGCGGTACTTCAACGCCTACGGGCCGGGCCAGACCGCCGGCGATTACAGTGGGGTGATCAGCGTCTTCTGCGACCAGGCGCTCGCCGACGAGCCACTGACGGTCCACGGCGACGGCGGCCAGACGCGGGACTTCGTCTTCATCGACGACATCGTCCAGGCGAACCTGCAGGCGGCCACCACCGATCAAGTGGGCGGGGCCTACAACGTCGGCACCGGAACCAGCGTCACGATCCGGGAGCTGGCCGAGGCGATCGTCGACGTGACGGGATCAAGCGCCGACATCACACACACGGAGGGCCGCGAGGGCGACATCCGACACAGTCGGGCCGATATCGCCGCCATTCGATCCGAACTCGGCTACGAGCCGACCGTCTCGCTCCGCGAGGGACTCGAGCGAACGGTCGAGTGGTACCGCCAGCACTAAGCAGCCGTCGGTAGCTCCGTCTCGACCGCTCCAGCAGAGTTGGAACTGACAGGGACAGCGTACCTGGGATGTCGAACCTGGTTCAGTTCTCGGGTCCGCTCACGTCGAGTTCGCCCTCGAGATACGAACGACCCCTTTCCGTACGCTGGTAGAGACCACTCTCACCTGATGCGAGGAGTCCGGCTTCAGCGAGCTGTCGACAGCGTTTGCTCAGGTACTGGCGGTCGTACTCGATAGTGGCTGCGAGCACCCGCGGGGAAACCCGGATAGCGTGCTCATCGAAGCAGAGCCTGCTCTCGTGATCAACGGGTGACCTCCAGGAAACCCGCTCTACCATCTGTTCGCAATCGGTGGTCGGAGGACAGAAAAATCAGTGACAGCTACGCCAAAAAGCTCGTCTCGCGGACGATCGACGCCGTGCTTGACCTCTCGAAGAACCACCTCGCGGTCCATCGGAAGTCCCAGCGCAAAAACGGCCTCTCCTACACGGAACGGCGGATCGTCCCCCCCGCCCCCGACCGACGCCGATACCCCGGGTGGGTCGTCCCCGATACCGGAGACAGCCGACATCCACGGAGCAAGCTAGGTCGGCCTCGAGAGTCCACATTCGACACGGGGCGACTACGCTCGAACGAGCACGCATCCGCTGGAAACCGAATCCATTCACGCCGAACGCAGCCAGTCCGACGGGGCGAGTGGCCGAGGGACCGTCCTCGATCGGTCGTCGTCGGTCGGGGCTCGAGACGCCTCTCGAAGGGGTGACCGAGGACACCAGCTGTCACCGGACCCATCCCTCTGTGCACCGATCGGTTCCGACAGACACGCGATCGAAAAACAGATCCGCGGCGGACGCAGCCGCCATCTGACGCGAGAGAGCTCTCACGACTCGTCGACAGAGCCGACGGCCCCACGACTCACACTCTGACTCGGCCACGTTAGCGAACTGCTGTCCTCCCACGACTGCAGTCGTGGGGTGCCCGTCACAGACGGGGGCCCACGGGTGGGGCGGGTCGCGGGTCCGCTCGCTCCGCGTCCGAGAGCGACCCCCGTTTGGGGTCGCGCCAGGACGACCCCCGGGCGAGAGAGCGGGCTTCATCTACCCCGGTAGGGTGCGTCTCCGTCTCTCGACCTCGGTACGCGAACGTCCGGTTCGAGGGCGCGTCAAGCGTACGCGCTGTTCGGCGGTAATGGACAGTACTCCTGTACGCCCTCACCCGAGCCGGTAGCCACGGAAATCGCCTCGTGACTCGAGACACGATCGAGCGCCCACTCGAGTAGAACGTACACGAAACCGAGGCTCTGCCACGTCAGGAGGGTGATGGAAGCACACGAACTCCACTCTTCTCCCCGCCAGCGCTGGATGAAGCATACAAACGGTACTCCCCTCCTCCCTCTGTAACCGACATACGGTGAGCCGAAAAGCACACGACATGTACTCTCCCCCGGTGGCCCTCGTCGGCCCCGCTCACGTCCAGCGCGTTGACGATCGCCGCCCGGTAAACGATCGAGTGTGAGGGACGGAAGCTACGCTTTTGGGCAGCGCTCTGTCAGAGCACACGAAATCTACTCTCCCTCAGTACCAGAGACACCGATCGACTCGCCGGCGTCCCGTCGTCGGTGGACGGCAGCTCCCGCACCCTGGCGCCAACCGCACTAGGTACGATACACGACCGCGGCACCAGGACGTGGGCCGGCCGCCGGCGACACGCTGGTTGCCACGCCACTACGCGCCGCTCAGTCGTCGGCTGGCAGCATCGCCGACTGGGCGTCGCTGTCGGCGTCGAGTGCGCCGACGAGGTACTTGACCGCGTTGCCAAGGACCGTCTCTGCGTCCTCGGAGTAGTCGCTCCCGGTCACGTCACCGCTCGTGGCAAAGCTCGAGAGCAGGACGGTGCTTTTCCCGTCGTCGATGCCGACGCCACCGCCACCGCTGATCTGGTGGGCGTGGATCTCGCCGACGACGTCACCATCGTAGCCGTCGAACCAGCTGCGGTCGGGGTGGTGTGCGTCGTGGATCTGGAACGAGTCGCCGTCGTCCCCGACGCCGTCGAAGATCGGATGGTCCGCGACGATCTCGAGTTCCGGGTTGGATCCGGGGCCCCCACCGCGGCCGTCGTCGGTCGTCTCGGGGTTGCCAAGGACGTCGGCTTTCGCAGCGATCCCCTCGAGGCGACCCCACTGGTCGAGCCAGACGACGTTGGTCTCCGCATCAGCCGTATACTCGTCGAACGCCTCGACGAAGTCCGTCTCCATGCTGTTGACGACGTACGTGGTGTACTCTCCCGCTTCGGCGGCGTCGACGGCTTCCGCGCCCGTGAGCAGGTCGATCTCCTCGTCGAGCTCCAGCTGGTCGTCGAGCCGCGAGACGAGATCGGCGCCGGTACCCGACGGGATCCCGGGCTGCTCGTCGTTGACGACCGCCGGCGCCAGTTCCCAGTCGTCGTCTTCGGGCGCCGCGGCGTAGGCGACCGCGTTGGCGACGATCGCCAGCGCGTCGTCGGTCAGCTCGTCCGGGCCGACCCAGCCGATCCCGATCGCTGTCAGGAGCACGTCGCTGCGCTCCTCGTCGACGGCGAAGGCGTTGGCCTCGTCGGCCGCCTCGGCGTAGACGTCGGCGTCGGTGTCGCCGAAGGAGGCGCCGTCGCCCCAGGTGTCGGTGTGGATCTCGACCTCGTCGCCGGGCTCGGCGACGTCATCGAGGATCTCGTGGGGCTCGGTGATCTCCCAGGTCGCCAGGTTGGTCCCCGTCGTCACGCTGTCCGGATCGTCGATGAGCTCCGCCCGCGGGCTGAGTGTGTCCGGGCCGAGGTTCTGGGCCGTGTAGATCGTGCCGATCTCGGCCGTGGCCTCGTACCACTCGTCGGAGTCGAGCCCGTGGACGAAGTAGGCGTCGTACGCCTCGATGTCCTCGAGTGCCTCGCTGGAATCGACGTGCTCGACCTCGTAGACGTCGGCGAGCTCGTCCTCGAGGAGGGCCACCCAGTCGTCGCCGTAGCCTTCGGTGTCGTCGATGACGGCGACCTCGATCAGCTCCTCGACGACCTGTGTCGGCCCGGTCGTCAGGCTGGTCGTTTCGCCGGCGCCGTCGAACGTGTGCTCGAGTTCGACATCGCCGCTGGTGTCGGCGTCCGTCTCGACACTGACCGCGACCTCCCCGATTCCGCCGTCGAGGGCGACCGGCTCGCCGAGGGTGGCGTCCTCGCCGTCGACGGTAAGCGCGAGGTCGCCGCCGTAGCCGCCCGTGTTCGAGACCGTAACGGTCTCGGGATGTGCCGCATGGAGCGTCGTCGTGATCGTCTCGCCGCCCTCGATGATCGTCGGCTGGTCGGCGACCACCTCGGCGGCCAGCGCAGCGGGCAGTTCGAAGTCCTGTTCGGCGGTACCACCGTCTGGCACCGACACGTCGTGGCTGACCGCCTCGTACCCGAACGCCTCGGCCGTCACGGTCGTGTCGCCGGCTTCCGCGAGCACGTCGTAGCCGCCGTCGGCGTCGGTCTGTGTCGAGGTGCCGGGATCCGCGACCGTGACGTCGGCACCCTCGATCGGGCTGTCGTCGGTGTCGGTAACGGTGCCGGTGACACTCTGATCGAGGGCGACCTGCTGGGTCGCCTCCAGGGCGTCGATGACGCCGTGACCGTACTCCGCGTTCGGATCCTCGCTTGGTGCCTGCTCGGGCTGCCACGCGGTGTCGACCATCGTCTCCTCGAACCACTCCCGATCGAGATCACCGCTCGCCGAGACCATCAGCGCAAAGGCACCGGCCTTGTGTGGCTGGGACATCGACGTGCCAGAGATCTCTGCGTACTCATCGGGGTACAGGCTGAGCACGTCGACGCCGGCCGCAGAGGCGGTGGGAGTGACGTACTCGTCGGCCCAGTAGTCCGGGATCTCCTCGGGATCATCGAAGAACTCCTCGGGCTCGATCCACTCGCCGACGGCGAACTCCGCGAGGTCGTAGTTCTCGTCGATCGCCTGGCTGCCGAACGACGAGTAGAACGCCCCCGGCGTCGAGAGGCTGTTGTTGCCGTTGGATGCCGAGAGGATGACGCCGGCGTCGGCGATATGCTCCGTGGCCTCGAGGGTGACCGTATCCGACGGCGAGCCACCGAGGCTCATCCCGATGATGTCCGCGGTGGTCTCGTCGACGGCCCACTCCATGCCAGCGATGATCTGATCGAAGGTGCCGCCGCCGAGTGCGTCGAGCACCTTCCCGTGCCACAGCTCCGCGTCGGGAGCGACGCCGTAGGCGGGGACGTCGCCATCGGGCTCCAGCGGGCCGGCGGTCGTGCCGGCCACGTGGCTGCCGTGGCCGTTGTCGTCGAAGGGGTCGGAGTCGATCGGGTTGCCGTCGCCGTCGAACTCCTGCCAGTTGTCCGAGTCGAACGCCGCGAAGTCCGGGTGGTCGGCGTTGATCCCGGTGTCGAGGACTGCGACCTCGGCACCCGCCCCGGTGACGTCGAGTTCGTCCCACACCTCGGGGACGTTGAGTTGGTCGAGGCCGTAGGTGACGTCGTCCGCGCTCGTACTGGCGTCGGTCACCGACGCCGGCTCCGGAAGCTGGTAGTCGACGTTGCGGTGGACCCACCGAACGGATGGCCAGCTGGCGAGGTCGTCCGGCCTGATCTCGTCGGTGCGGACCTTCAGCACGATCGCGTTTGCGAGCCAGAACGTGTTCGCGACACGAACCTCGTCGAGTGCCTCGGCTCGCCGGTGAAGCTCTTCCTGAGTCGCCTCGGCGTGTGCTTGGAGTTGGGAGACGACCTCGTCTCGCCCGACGTCCTGAAGTTGGGCCCGATCGAGTCGCTCGAGCCGGAGGACGACCTTGACCATCTCGTTGTCCGCCCACAGGTCGGCAAGCGCCGAGTCGACCGCCGGGTTATCCGCGTCCTGTGGGGTCACGTCCCGCGCGGCGACACCCGCGGTCGCCCCACCGATAACGCCGGCCGCGCCGAGCCCCTTGAGTACTGTGCGTCTCTCGAATCCGCTCTTGTCGTGATCACTCATGGTAGACGCCGGTAGCTACGGCTTCCCACGGCGCACCCTCCGAGGCGCGTTCTCCGATTGGGAATGTAACATACCAGCGGTGAACATTATTCTATTCTTTGGTATAGTTCTTAGGGAATTAACAACAGGAGAATTTATATTTAGCAGTTATAAATACTTCTCTTGGCAATAAAGAGTATGGAATCAATAATCGACCGACGGCGGAGGGGGAGAAGGTTTCTATTCCAATAGGTTATTATGTTATTGTTTTTAGCGAATAATATTATATTCGGAGCAGGCGCAGTACCACGGCCTGCAGAGCGTGGAGCCGCGCCGTCACGTACTGTCACCTTCTACCGAGAGCGTCAGCGTCGGGTTCCACGTATTGGAGACTGCTGTGCTCGGCGAGCACTGCCGTCCGCCGGCGTTCACCGCGCCCATCGAAACCGACGCGTCCGCTCGCGCTGTCCCCACAGCATCTCGACGCGCTGCTCGAGGCGATCGTCTTCCGGTGGCAGCCGCCGATGGTTCGTTCGAACGGGTCCGATACGCCAGAGTCCGCCGGGTGTGACGCCCGGTAGGCGCTGTGCCGCGGCCCCGGACACTCTTATCCCCTCGGATCACAGGTAGCGATAATGACCACCGACGCGACAGCGCGGCGCCACCGGCTGACACCACCCGTCGATCTCCGGGCGGCGCTCGGCTCGCTGGGGATCGAGCATCTCGTCGTCAACCGGACACGGCTGTTCGTCATCTTCGGGACCGCCGTCCTCGACTGTCGGGTCCGGCAGGGCGATCTCGCGTCCGCAAGCGAGGTCGCGCTCGCGGTGCTCGACGGCCCGTCCCGGTCAACCGAGACCGGCGCCGCCCTCCGGGACCGGTTGCTGGCACAGCTGGCACCCACGGGGGGATCGGACCAGGGTGGCGACGCCGGCCACTGACCGCCACGTAGCGATCTCGTGGCGAGGCTCACCTGACCACTGCAGCGTTCCGGTCAGCGACGACGATACACGCCGCGGACGCTATCGTCGAACGCGGCCCACAGGCGTTTCGATCGCGGGTGATCGACCGTTGCAGTCGCCACCGAAAACCCGGCCCGGTCCGAACGGCCCCCTAGGGTCCGCCGTCTCACCGGCCAGACGGAGGCTCTCAGGCTCGGCGGTTACGACGCGCGTCGAGGCGGCGATCAGGGGGCGCCGACGCGCTAGTCTGGCCGGCAGTCGGACTCGTCGAGGACGGTAAACGTGTCCCGGAACGCCCTGTACCGGTCCTCGACCAGGCTGTCGAGCGTCACCCAGTCGTCGTCTCCGCGTTCGATACCGAAGCCGTCGTTGACGAACTGCTCGAGGTCGTCGGGCTGTGCTTGCTCGAGGACCTCGCTTGTCGCCGCACGCACGTTGTCGGCGTAAAAATGGGGTCCGAACCAGATCTCGAGGTCGACCCCGAGGTGGTGCTCGGCGAACCGGTCGTAGGCGTGGTACTGCGTGTAGAGATCGACCGTCAGCAGCGTGATTCGGTCGGGCCGCTCGCGGGCGCGCTCGAGCGCGGCCTCGGAGAGCCCGTCGTCGCGTTCGTGATCGATCACCAGGACGGCCCGGTGGTGCTCGCGGAGGCGGGCCCGCTGGAGCAACGTCGTGTGGAGATCGTACAACGCGACCTGCCTGGCGTTGGCCGCGATCCGGAGTGATTCGATGAACGTGCGGTCGAGTCCACGATACCCCCTGACCGGACAGCTCTCGTAGAGGCGCTCAACCCACCGATCGAGGCCGGCGGCCTCGGCCTCCAGCACGAGCTGGATGCGCTCCAGCGGCTCGAGGTCGGCGAGGACCTCCTCGGTGAACTCGTCGAACTCACGCTCGATGTCTCGTTTCGTCATGGGTCTCGGAGATCGAGAACGCGGTTGACAAGGTCGGCGTCCTCGTGGAGTTGGTCGATGTCCTCGTCTTTCAGGAGCCGACGATACTGGCCGGTGAGATAGCCGAACGTCCGGATCCACTTGATCTGCAGGTGCTGTTCCTCGAGCGAGTCGGCCTCGCCCGGCTCGATATGCTTATGAGTCGTCTTGATCGTCTCCTCGAGGAGCTCGAGGATCTCTTCTCGATCGGTCTGGTCGGTTTGTTCGATTTCGTTCATACGTTGTATCGGTCGCCGACAGCGCCGACGTGCTCGACTGAGCCGACAGTGGTCCGTCGCTCGCTGTCGGGTGATATAAGCTGTATGTGCCGCTGCCGACATTACTATATACTATATAAATCGAGAGTTTCAGCAATTATCCGAAAATGAACGGTATGAGGGCCGGTAGCGGCGGTATTCCGTATATGGAGTGGGTGTTTCTGAGGTAAAAATCTACCGGGAGATGACAATCTCGAGATAGGTCGAGTCGGTCGCGTACTCGGTGACCGCTTCGTGGACCCACTGCGGGTCGAACGTCGTCTCGATCCGTTTCTGTCTGCCGCCCCGGCCCTTCGATTCGATCCACGTCTCGACGAGCCCCATCGTCTCGAGGTCGGTGACGATGGTTTGAATAGTACGTGAGCCGAGCTGTAACTCCTCGGGGTGGCGGTCCCGGTGGAGATAGTCGTGGATCTCGCCCGTCGTAACGGGCTGTTTGATCCCGTCGGCGCCGTTCCAGGCAGTGCTCCCCGTCAGCACCAGAAAATGATTGACCGGGAGATCACACAGTTTCTCGATGGTCGCCGCCTTCTCGGTCGTCCCAAGGGTCGCGTCGATGCAGTCGATCGTCAGCCAATTGCGCCCGCACTCGCTTGCGTGCTCGCCGGCCTGGCGGAACAGCCGCAGCGCCTTCCGAGCGTCGCCCCACCGCCGGGCGGCCTCGCGGACGCCGTACTCAAAGACAGCGTCGGGCACCGCCCCGTCCCGGAACGCCCGCGCGAGACGTGGCTCAAGGACTACTCTCAGCTCGCGTTCGCCGTACGGCGGGAAGCAGACCGCCTCGTCGCTCATTGCGCTCTCGACGCGGCTGTCCAGGTGGAGATCGACCTCGAGTAGTTCGTTGCTCACCGGCCACACCGAGAGGTCGATCCCCCGTTTCAGCTTCCCCTCGCCGCGCAGCAGCCGGTAGAAGAAGTCGTTGGGGTCGTAGTTCGCGTCGTGGCGGATGTGGTCGATCTCGTCCAGGATCAACACGGTCCAGTCGGGGTAGTCCTCGAGCGCGGTCCAGATGCCCGCGAACACGCCGTCCAACCCCTCGTAGGCGCCTTTCTTCTCACCGGTGAGTTCGGCGAGGATCTCGTTGGCCGCGCTGAACAGCGTCCGGCACTCCTTGAGGTTGACGTACTCGACGGCGACCGCGTCGGTGCGGGCGGCGAACTCCCGGGCGACCCGTCTCGTCGTCAGCGTCTTGCCCGTCCCCGGTGGGCCGTAGATCGCGACCGTCGGCGGGAGGTAGCCGTCGTGGACGCCGTTGAGCAGCCGCGCCAGCTCGCGTTCCTGGTCCTTGCGGGCGTGGATCTCCGGAGGGTCGGCGAGCGGATCGAGGACGCCCTTGTCGATGAAGGGGCTGTCGTCGGGCGCCGTCGCGGCGAAGAGGTCGTCGTACTTGCTCATCACGTGGTCGGCGAGAGTAGCCGTGGACCACTTATGAATCCATCCTTGGGTGGGAGTCTCATCCCGGTGGGTCGCGTGATCGCCACTGGGTGGCCGTCGGCTGGACCCGACCGGCCCACCGCCGCACGCCCGCCCCGCGGGCGTCGACTACGGCTCGAGCGGGAGCGGCTGGCTGTGTGGCAGATCGGTCAGAAACGGTTCGAGGGCGGCGTCCTCAAGGACGACCTCCCCGCGTGCCCGGTCGTACTCGATCACGCCGTGGGCAGCCAGCCGCGGGAGGTGGTCGTGGACCAGCCGGAGCTCGGCGCGGTCCCGGGCGGGCGCGCCGGCCCGCGTTCGCCGGGCCGCGAGCTGGGCGGCCAGGGCGTCTACCGTGACGTGGTCGTCGGTATCGAACAGTGCTGCGAGGACGTGCTGGCGCTCGGTGTCGGCCAGGAGCGCGACCGTCTCATGACTGTCCATGGGCGCCGTCGGGAGAGCACACGAAAAAGGCCCGCTCCAAAGAACGTAGGCGCCGTTCCGTGAACGGTTCAGCTCGCGAACCCGTCGGTGCCGTCCTGGGCCACCCGACAGCCCCTTCCTGGCCAGCCGGTGGGTCCCTGATCCGCGAGCGGTCGGCGCCACCCCTGCTCGAGACCAGGCTCCGGCCGCGCGTCGGCCACCGATCGAGACCCGGCGCTCGGTGCCCAAGCTGTCGTCTCCCCTCGCGGACAGCGCCGGTCGCGGCCGTCGGAATCGTCACAGGAAATAGTGAAATTTAAACGAACGGGGTCGAAAGATACGGATGGCGTGTGACGGAGCGATCCAACGCGCGCTTCCTTCCACCATCCCATTTCACTGGCGCCCGGCGAGGGTACCGATGCAACCTGTTCCCGAGGAGCGCCCGCCGTCTCCGAACCGGCGGCGTGCCGACCGGGCGCCCGTATCGTGTTCGGCCTGTGACGTCCTCCCACGACTGAAGCCGTGGGCTTCCGCTATATTTGTGTCATTGCAGCAGCGTGGCCCCGGTCGTCACGGACGGCGGTGGGCACATCTGCCAGCCATCACAGCGCCCCACTGGCTTTTCGTCGGTGAGACATCCCGGGAGCAGCCGGTCGGCTCACACACCAGCCGCTATGGAGCCTCGCTCCGGTGACCGACTCGGAAGACAAGCCCTGAGGGGTCCTCTGTGATCGCGTGAGAACGAGTGGGAGACGGTCGTCCGGTAGCGGAGTCGAAGGCGGCCGACGCCCGCCCGACGACGGGTGTCTGGGCCAACATGGTCTCCGGACGCCGGGCGGTGGAGACCGACACCCGCGTGGCCGTCTTCGGTTTCGCTCACCCGCAGACTGGGGGAGTCGGGGACGAGCGGTTAGGCGTCGTCCTCGTCGCCCAGCGCGTCGTCCTCCGTCTCGAGATCGTCATCCTCCTCGTCGTCCTCCTCAAGGTCGTCATCGCCGTTTTCGTCGAGCTCGTCGTCTTCGTCGTCGAGGGCGTCGTCCTCATCGTCTTCCTCGAGGTCATCGTCCGCTTCGTCGTCCTCCTCGAGGTCGTCATCCTCCTCGTCGTCCTCGTCGAGCTCGTCGTCTTCGTCGTCGAGGGCGTCGTCCTCGCCCTCCTCGTCGAGATCGTCATCCTCCTCGAGGTCGTCGTCACCGTTTTCGTCGAGGTCATCGTCCTCGTCCTCGAGGTCGTCCTCGGCGGGATCGTCCTCTGGCTCCTCCTCTTCCTCATCGCCACATCCGGCCAGGGCGACCGCGGCACCGGTTCCAGCGAGCGCTACGAACCGTCGTCGGTTCAGCGAGTTCTCTGACATATTCCAGCCGGAGAGATTTCGGGATAACATATAGAGGTGTACGTCTGACGGGCCGATCAGTGTATTTATATATCCATTGCAAGATCCGATCCGTGAGCGTCCGTCACGGCTGTTATCGGTCGCACCTACCGGTCACTGGGGATCCTCGCCGGAATGCGCTTCCCGGCGGGGCCCCCTCCCCGTGACGCGGCGGTCGCTGAGCGTCCCTTCCATGTCGTCGGCGAGGGAGTCATCTCGGGGTAGCTAACCGGCCCCCAAGGTCGGCGTTCTCGGCGGGGCTGTGTCCGGCGCTCCATCCGGGATGCCAGCGCAACACGGGTGGGTCCGGGTTTTCGAGCACGGCTCCTCTGCGAAAGGCCTCTCGAGCGTTGACTCGCCCTGACCGGACGACCGGGGGGCAAAACATGGCAGCCAAGGAACCAACAAGCGTGATCAGACGCAACCGCGTGGCGTCAGTCGTATGTTAGTCAGTAGTCCTTTCCCTTCCGGTCACGGGACTTCTCGGCGAAGGTCTCCGGTCCCCGTGTGTACGTGTCGGCTTCCGCTTCATAAGCTGGGTAGTTCACAGTACCCCTGCCTCGAGAATGACATACAGCGACACGACCAACCCGGCGAGCCCTGCGATCAGTTCCTGTTTCTCGGTTGGTAACTCCATAGTGAGAGATAGAGTGTCTCTGTACAATAATCCGCCGATCGCTGGAGCAAGTACAGTTCGGGTCGGCCGCTACGGAGGGAACCGCCCTGTAGTGGTGTATGTCTCTCGTTCGATGCGGCCGACTCGAAAGGCCACCGGCCCGGCAGCGTTGCGTACACAGCATACGACGTGTCCCGAAACAGGGCGTCGTTACCGGTAGGTGTCGATTGAGATCCCGTTTGCAGGAACAGAACAACCGTGGAACTGGTAGGATCTGAGTACTAATCAGTGTATGTGGTAATGAACGCCGTATGGACAGACGACATGTCCTGCTCGGTAGTGGTACCGCGCTCGCGACCGTCCTCGCCGGCTGCTCTGGCAGTATGAGCGGCCGGGAAGAGGCGGCGAGCGACGAGAAACGTGAGACGGATGACTCGAAGACAAAGAGGGACGACGAGCAGTCCAAGACGAAAGAGGACGACGAGAAGCGCTCCGACGAGAAGCCCGACAAACAGAAGGAGGAGGCCAAAATCCCTGGCTTCGACCGCGCGAAGTGTTACGTCGAGAGCGATGTCGTTCGGATCAAGGAGATAGCCTACTCCGACCGGTGTCTGGATCTGCAGGTGATGCTGAAAACGTCCGACCGAGAGACGCTCCGCAAGGAGCTCCGCGCACTCGCGCCCGGGCTTGCACGTGGGATTCGTGACGCCGAAGCGTTCCTCGCGGAGGTCAAAGAGATCAAATTCACCCTCTACGACAAGCACAAGAACCGGCTCGTCGCGCTCTACCTCGACGTCGCCAGACTCCGCAAGTACCTCGACGGTGACCTCACGAACGACGAGCTCGTCGATCGACTTCTCGACGGCCTGGACCACCGCTAACCCTCGCTTGGCCCTCTCTGCCACGCTTTGGGTGGCTGTGATCCGGTCCTGAGCGGCCTCTTCTGTCACGAGGCCCACACCGATACGAACGGATCGGCGTCCCTACGGACTCGGTCGGCACGACGCCGGTCACGTTTCGATTCACCGCCCTCGATGAGTAACCCGAGTCCGGCTCGGTCTCTGTCGACCGGCCTCAGCGGCCCGGACCGAACGAGGATGCGTGTCATCCCTGGAACGCTGCCACCGGTTCGGCTCGGTCGAGCCGCGTCCGGGGTGTCGCCGACGCGGTAACGACATACTAACAATACTCCAGTCGGCTGTACGCCGTGCTATATCAGTTGTATGGATCGTCCTCGGTTGGTGGCTGAGCAACGAGCAGAGCCAGGCACAGCCGTACGCACGACTCGGGGGAGCGACGACCGTAGTCGGTCCGCCGACGGGTCGTCGTGGATCCGGATCGGAGCGATCGCCTGGCTGGTGGAGAAGCCACTCCAGAGGGGAGCCCGTCTGTCGGCTTCGAAAGGGAGTGGCAGCCGAGCGCGCAGCGCGAAAGCCAGCAGGAGGGTTAAGACGGGGTCAACATGCGCCTGAGCGATCGTCTCGTGGCGGGACGCACCATCATAGAGCTCGGCCTGACCCAGCTGCGACATACCCCCGGTCGAACCGTACTCGCGATCGGCGGCGTCGTCCTCGCGGTGCTGTCGGTAACACTGCTTGCAGGACTCGGGATCGGCGTCGTCGAGACGGGACAGGACACGTTCGACGACTCCGGACTCGAGATCTGGGTCACGGGCGGGCCCGGAGCGGAGGCGACGACCGATAACGAGGTCGTCGGGACACAGACGCTGACCGACGAGATCCGCGACCACGAGGGGGTCTCGGGGGTCGTCGGGATCGCGATGCACGAGATCTACGTCGGCCCGCAGCCCGATGAGACCGAACTGACCACTACTGTCGGCATCGAGGGCTCACACAGTCAGTTCGAGCGAGCGGATGAGATTGAAGACGGTGCAGGGATACTTTCGAGGGCCGTCGTCGTCGATCCTGCTATCGCAGAACGCCACGATCTCACGGTCGGCGATCCCGTCTATATCGGGGCAAGCCCACAGACTGTCGAGGCGTTCACCGTCGCCGAGATCGGCTCCTACGCCCAGTACACCGGGACCGAAACGGTCGCCCTCCAGCTCGGAACGCTCCAGAGAACGACTGGGACCGCCAGTGCGGACCGGGCCTCGTTCGTCGCCGTCACCGTCGCGGACGATGTTGATCAGGAGGCCGTCCAAGCCGATCTCCAGGCCGCTCACCCCGACTACGACGTCCGCAGTAGCGACGATCAGTTCGCCGCGATGGTCACCGACCAGGCGCTGGTCGTTGCAAGTGGCGTCGCCCTGGTCGGTCTCGCCGTCGTTGGCGGAATTGCTCTGACCGGCAACCTGTTCGTGTTGGTCGCCTACCAGCAACGTGAGACGCTCTCGGCGCTGCACGCGCTGGGGCTGTCGAGAGCGTTCCTTGCGGGGCTGATCGGTATCCAGGGTGCGCTCATCGGTCTCCTCGGCGGCGTCGTTGCGCTCCTGGCAACGCCCGTGCTCGCCGCCGCCCTCAATCGGCTCTCGACGGCTGTACTCGGATTCGAGCGGCTCGTCCGGACCGGGCTTGAGATCTACGTCCTCGGACTGGCGGTTGCGCTCGTCGTCGGGACGGCTGTTGCACTCGGCGCGGGCTGGTATGCCGGACGGGCGGTGACGGTTACATCGGTTAGAACGTGAGGACGCTGTTCCTGTGTCCACACGGTGCTGGTCATTCGTCTGGACAGTCGTCCACTCACCGGATCGATAGCGGTGGCGAGACTATTGGTCCAGAATCTTTAGGTTCATCGCAGCCAACTACATTGTAGAATGACTCAGTCGATCCCCACACAGTGTCCCGAATGTGGCTCTTTAGACGTGCGGGTGACGAAACTATCCCCGTCCGAGCACGACCAGGGTGACGAATGGGCCACCCGTGTCGCCTGTAGGGGATGTACGGAGTACGTCGAGTGGTTCAACTGAGCGGCTCGCTGACCAGCAGTACGATCAGCGTTGTCTCTGCTGGGGAACCGACGACGATATTCGTATAACTTTGTTAGGGACCGAACGGCAGTAAATTCGTGATCTGATCTTACCTGCTTTCTGTTCATTCCACGGGGTTGAAAACCGTATTCTGTCGTAGTCGGCCAATATAACGGAATTCCAGCCGATTCCTCATTAGCAGAACCAACTCGATTTATTCAATTATATATTATGTCCAGTTCACCTTTGAACAAGACTAATATATATCCGTGAACGGGCTAAGATTAGGTGACTGACAATCCATGCACAGAAACTCTTTCGTATATCCTCACTGTACTCTTAGGAAAACTATCTACCTTGTAATTCAGCTATAAGAAACAATGGAAAGAGAAAGACCACTCATCGATAAACAGCGTATTCGCACCATTTACTGCTATCAGTATCCTAACCAAAAGCTCAAATAATATGTCATCCAAACGCCATAAAATAACAATCAGTGCACTGGTTCTTCTAACTGCGGGTATGATTGTCAGCACAGAACTCATCACTGAGCGTCTATTTCCGGTCCTTCCAGCGTCAATAGCACTCTGTATGGGGATCATTTTAGTCGCCTACTACGGACGAGACCGGCTAGTTGGTCCCCTGCTCCTCGCTGGTATCGTCGTAAGTGTCCACCTTCTATGGATGGCAGCCTTCGGTTCGTCTATGATCGGAACGGATCCTGATAAGGTAGCTCTCTGGACACAAGCAATGATCGAGGAAGAGAGTTTGAGTGGCACACAAGAACATTCAACTTTCTATGCGGCTGCACCCGTGTTTTTGATTCTGGCTGCGTTTGCCTCGCTCATACTCGATACGACCATACGATACGGATTCTTGATCTATCCACTACTCGTCGGATTCCTTCTGCCGATGATGACTGCTGCGGTTGTTTCCCGTGTTTGGCGATCGAAGGACGCCGCGTTAGTCGCCGGAATCCTGTCAATGACAATGGCCCAGACGGTAATGTACTCCTTTACTCAGATCCCACAGAACGCAGCCGTATTCCTCTGGGCCGGATTTACACTCGCTGCGGTTCTATACCTTGCCGGTATAGTCGACAAGAATCGGTCGCTAGTACTATTGACGGTATTCCTCGGAGCAGCAATTCACACCCACAAAATTTCGGTTCTTGTCCTATTTGGCGGTGTTGCAACGTTGCTCGTTGCGACTTTCCTTCTCATGCGACTGCCAGTGGAACTCAAAGACCAAAACATCAAGCCTGCCTCGACGATGTTTGCCAGTGTCGCAATGGTCTCCGGACTCGGACTAGTTGTGCAGTGGGAGTGGATAACAGAGTATACCGATCGTGCAGTCGGACGCGTACTTGCAATGACGACAACACCTTCCGGATTAGAGGAATACGAGTATACTACAGCTCTTGCGCTTAATTCAGACGTTCTGTCTATTGCCTCCTACTCTGCACATTTGGTGGCTAGTCTCGGAGTAGCCGGAATCTGCTGGCTCATTATCGCTCGAACCGATTATTACAGAGAGCCTGTTATTGGACTCCTTTCGTTCTGTGCGTTCATCGCGGCATTAACGGTCTTTTCAGTCTTTGGACCGATCGCAAACGGACGTATCCTATTCTATGCTGAGCCACTGCTTGCGATCATCATTGGTGGAGGTATTGCAATTAAACTTGGTCCGCGAAAATCCCTCGTCGTTGTTGCAATCTTCGCGTTCATCACTCTACAGCTATTTGTCGCCCCTGCGACACCGGACTACCCAGACACTTCTCGCTCATATCTCACTGAGAACGAAGTGACCGCAAAAAGTTGGGGTGAGACGCACGGAACAGCGGGTATCTATACAGACCAGCGATACTCTCGGGAGAATCTGCCGAGCAATATCGCCCAACATGAAGACCCTGACACTTATCGATCACTTGATGATGAAATATTTGAAGGTGACCTTAATACATCAGAATACAATTGTGTAGCCTTCCGAGATCGGCCACAAGATATTCACAGCTCTGAGCACGGAACGTTCATTTGGACGTGGGATGTTGAGGGCTACGTCGCTAATAATTACGGCCAAGTACATACAACAGGTGACGTAAATCACTACTGTAGCGGTCCCTAGTCGTAGGCAGAAAACTCTGAATGGATTCGTTTATAGTAATTGAATAATAAGAATATTATTTGATCTGTTATTACTAATAGCATATGTTTTCACAGGTGCTTTGTGAAGAAATAAGGCACTCAATGGTTCTTCCCTTATTTAACCATAATTTCTCCACTCATACATCATATTTACATCTCTTGCTACTGTCCAAAAGATAAATGTGTGTTCAATATCATTACTGAGTATGGCTGATGATCCGGAGAATCTAATTGACGTTCCCGTAGCGAAGCGGGCAAAGGGAATATTCAACTGGTATCAGGGTTCACGAATGGAGGATTTCGATACGTTGATTGGAAATCACCACACCGGTGGAGGAAGGGCAGCATCAGTTGCCTGTGGTGATGGTCAATTCGAAGCACAGTATCTCGATAATCGATTCGAGGAGATTATCGGCGTTGAATTCGATAATGAGCGGGTACAGACGGCTAAAAGTCGGGGAGTTGATACGATTTGCCAAGCGGTGCCTCCCCTTCCGTTCGAGGATTGGTCTCTTGACGCGGTCGTCTCGTTAAGTTCAGTTGAACATTTTCCGGATGAACGCCAGTACGTAGAGGAGGTCGTTCGATGTCTTCGCCCTGGTGGAACCTTCTATCTCAACATGCCGATTGAGGTTGGAATTGGCGGATTGTTGCGCTTCTTTGGAAAAAACGTCGTCCATCCCACTTGTAGCAAGTATCCGGATTCGTGGCGCCGGTTCATTGATTACTCGATAGAAGAGTTCCGTAAGCAGACCCCGCGGGATAAACACGGAACGGGTCATAGGTATTATAATTATACCTATCTCGTCGATGACCTCAGAGAACTGTTTGACGAAGTAGAAATATATGGGTGGCCAAACCGATGGGCAGGCCCCTGTAACGTGGCCTATTTCGCTCGAGCGACGAGACCGCAAAAGAGGCTTATAAATGGGTAATTAAAATATTGGATTTAATGGATAGTGACTTTTATAAATAATTTTAATTCGGTCTAATCATAATTGAAATGACGCCCAATTAGATCGCTGTCAGATTTTATTTCATATCAGAATTCTATAAACTAAGACTTGGTTACAGAAAAGGAGCAAAGGGCCGTGTTGAATCGCCATAAGGAGGTGGAATTCACTGTTTCACGGCTCGCTTGATGTTATAGACGACACATATCAGGGCGGTTTCTCGGAATTCACGGAACCAGGACCGCGCTTGCACGGCAAAGTTGAGTGAGCGCTTGATAGCCGAATTCACTGTTTCAGTCATAGAGTACTGATTGTAGCGTTGTTCGTCAATTCTGGCGTTGTGCGCGTGATCGTAGAACGCGAAGATACGATGTTTGATTAGCGGTCTAATATCGAAATCACGTAGCACTTCACGGAATGATTGTTTGTCGTAGCCCTTATCGGCGGTGACCTTTCGGGGCGGCGGATTCGTCTCTATCGGCAGTAACGTTTGAGCAACCGGTACAACTTCCCCAATGAGGCGAGATTTGGGTCATGAACAACTGAAGTCTCCCGCTTCAAGACCTTCGATTTAGCGAACCATTCCGCCGCCGTCTAGTGATTCAACACAGCCGAGCAAAGAGATTTCATGGGTATTTATATTTCGATAAGAGGGAAATAGAGGTGACACAGCTATCATTACTACTATGGATCTACAACGACTAATTTGGGGGGAATCACCAGAACAGCCGACAGTTCCACTCTATTACCCGCTGCTTGCGTTGCTTCCGGTTGTGAGTAGTCTTACTGTCACAACATGGTTTCTCCCCCGTGAGTTGGGCTACTTCATCACAGCAACCTCATTGGCTGTGGTAGCTTTGTACGGTGTACTAGCATATACTATCCGAGATACCGACATTCCATTACAAGTTAGTACTCCGTTTTTTATTTTACTGGGAGGATATTGGACGGGTTTGGTCGTCCACTACTCTCATTCCCCTCATATTGAAATTCTTCAATATATTCTTGTCACACCTCTTGCAGTTTTCACAACGGTAGTTATACTGCCTGCACTAATCGACGGGCGTCGGCAGGTATTCACCATGGGGATTACACTCATAACGGTGGTGTCCTCACTAATTGGAATTGTTGTCCTCTGGCAGGAACCGAGCGAACTGTCTCGCTATATCGGAAGTCCGGTATTAGGCATTGGTAACCTCCGAACGACATCAATTTTTCATAATCCAAACACCTATGGCTTCTTCATGATGGCGGGCAGCCTTGCGGCCTTGTACACGTATTTGACCCGTCGCGGAGCAGTATGGCTTGGGGCACTTGGTCTGTGTCTTCTTGGTCTGTTCATGAGCGGAGGTGATGCTGCATTTGTTGGCTTTGTTGCTGGTGCCGTACTCGTTCTCTCCGGCCCAGATTATCGGTTCGGATTCTTCGGACTCCTCTTCGCGGTCGTGGGTGTCTATATTGCGATTCAATTGGGACACGTTACCGATGTCATGGAAGGAACACTGATGCAGCGAGTTGACCGATGGGTGGCCTCGCTTGAGCGCCTCGCGCAAAATCCCCTGCTTGGAATCGGTTTCGCTAATACAGCCTCGCAGATCGGTGAAGAGATTGGTCCGCATAATTCCTACATCTATCCGCTACTAAACACTGGTATTATCGCTGGTGGGTTCTACCTGGGTGCACTTATCTACGCACTCGGCCAGGGACTCCGCACGTGGTGGACACCATGGACTGGATTCGTCGTTGGACTAACTGTCGCGATCTTTCTCTATATGGGATTCGAGTCACTCTTTCTGGGTGGCCTTAGCGTCTCCTCGATACTGCTGGGACTCTCTCTCGGACTGCTTCTCTACTCCTCGGAGACACGACACTCGTGGCTGGGGACACAGAACCGGTAGCCACCCATTGTTTTGGTTTGAAACGGTAGGTCAGAGGACGCCAACCCGGGTGTGACTGCTGCCGTTCGGTCCACTTTCAATGTCTATTCCAACAAACTTTAACCAAATAATCTATAATACCATTATACTAAATGTCGCGTGATTGTGTGTATTGGCGGATTGCAGCTCTCGGAACGGTGATAATCGCGGTCATTGCAGGGGTTGTAGCGTCCGTTCTTACGACACCAGAGCCGATCACGGAACGGGTTGCCATCCCAGCTGCCCTCATCGGCGGCTGCGTTGGCGCCGCACTGACCCCGCTGTACGTCTCTCGGCCCCGGTCGACACCAGCAGTGCTCAGACAGACCGGCCGACAGGTCGGCCTCGCCTGTCTCGTGCTCATCGGCCTTGCAGTTGTGGGCGTCCCCGGTGTCCCGCCGGTGGCGACGATCCTCGTAGCTGGTGGCTTCCTCGTTTTTGTCCTGCCGGGCTGGTATCGTCTCTGTCGCCGTCGGACCCGGTCCCGTCGCGTCCTCGTCGTCGGTGACGAGCCACGGTTGCTCGAGTCGGTGCTCCGATCGGTACCCACGACACCGGTCGGGTTTCTCTCGCCGGTGCTGTCCGATCACTCCGGTGACACACCGCTTTCGGCGCAGTCGGAGCCACCGTCGCCGGCCGACGACGAATCGGTCGTCGCAACCGACGGGGGGAGGTCCGCTTTCGGTCGGCAAGCCCCGGATCGCCGTATCGAGCGCCTCGGTGGGCTCGCCCAACTAGAACGCGTTCTTCGGACCCGTGACGTCGATACTGTCGCGCTCGCGTTCTCGACGGCCGACCGCGAAACGTGTTTCAGCGCGCTCCGTACGTGCCGTGACCACGGTGTGGAGGTGCTCGCCCACGAGTCGCTGTCGACTCGGGTCCGCGGCGACGAGCGGGTCGGCGACTCGCTGATACGCGTCGATCTCGAGCCGTGGCCGTGGTACAGCCGGGCGATCAAACGGGCGTTCGACGTCGTGTTTGCAGCGGTCGGCCTCGTCGTGCTGGCACCGCTGCTCCTGGGTATCGCGGTGGCGATCAAACTCGATTCTCCGGGACCGGTCCTGTACAGGCAGACCCGAACGTCCGTGTTCGGCGAGCCGTTCACCCTCGTGAAGTTTCGAAGCATGGTTACGGACGCCGAAGCCGATGGGATCCAACTGAGCCGAGAGGACGCCGGCGAAGTCGACCCCCGGGTGACGGATATCGGCCACTGGCTCCGGAAGACCCACCTCGACGAGATTCCCCAACTGCTCTCGATCCTTTCCGGCGCGATGAGCGTCGTCGGTCCGCGGCCCGAGCGGCCCGCGATCGATCGCGAGCTCACGGCCGACGGCCTCGAGTGGCCGAAACGCTGGTTCGTCAAACCCGGGCTGACCGGACTCGCCCAGATCAACGACGTCACCGGGTTCGAACCCGAGACGAAACTCGCGTACGACCTCGAGTACGTCCGGCGGCGGTCGCTCTGGTTCGATATCAAACTCGTCTGCCGCCAGCTCTGGCTGGTCGTCGCGGATGTGACACCGCTTGCTCTACAGCGCCGGGGTACCGACGAGGACTCGGAGCACCGCTGATGATGGCGCCACGAGTCGACCACTCCCGACGAGCGAAAGTCGGGAGACACCTGCTTCGTGTCCGCTCGCCGGGAACGAATTACCAACAGAGAGCGATGATTTTTTCACACCACTGGATGAATTTAGACACAGTTCGATCCGACGTTCCCCGCAGACCGACAGAGCACGTGAGACGGAATTAATGACAGACGACTCACCCACGACAGACCGACAGTTGCGCATCCTCCGGGTCGCACAGACCGTCTATCCGGACGTCAAGGGCGGCGGCGCCTACCACGTCCACGCGCTGAGTCGCGATCAGGCGGCGCTGGGACACGACGTCACGGTGTTGACGATCCGTCGCGATCCCGAGCTGGCACACGTCGAAGAGCGCGATGGGTACACCGTCGTCCGGTACGACCCGTCGGTGACGCTGCTCGGCAACGAAATCTCAGCCGGTGTTGCACGGTACCTCAAACACGCTGCCGGGTTCGACGTCGTCCATGCCCACTCACATCTGTACTTCTCGACGAACCTGGCGGCACTGAAACGGCGGCTCGGAGACGTTCCACTCGCCATCACCAATCACGGGCTCTACTCCCAAACCGCCCCGGAACGGGTGTTCGAGTGGTATCTGAAGACGATCGGGCGGTGGACGTTCAATCGGGCGGACACCGTCTTCTGCTATACGGACGTCGATAGACGGCGGCTCCGCGAGTTCGGCGTCCGAACGGAGATCACGGTCGCCGCGAACGGCATCGATACCGAACGCTTTACCCCGGGGGGACCGACGAGCGACCTGATCGACGCGGACGGGCCAGTGGTGTTGTTCGTCGGCCGACTGGTCGAGGGGAAACGACCACAGGACGTCCTCGATGCCGTTGCGACCGCTCGTGAGGCCAACCCCGAGCTGACGGTGTACTTCTGTGGCGAGGGACCGTTGCGCGATGAACTCGAACGACGGGCAGGTGAGGCGGTCGGCGACAGCGTTGTCTTTCTCGGCCACGTGCCGTACGACGAGATGCCCCGGATCTATCGCGCGGCGGACGTCCTCGTCCTGCCGAGTCGCGCCGAGGGTGTCCCGCGGACGGTCCTCGAAGCGATGGCGTCCGGAACACGCGTCGTCTGCTCGGACCTCGAGCAGGTCGCCTCGGTCGTCGGGGATCATGGTGCCGTCGTCCCTGTCGGCGACGTCTCGGGATTCGCGGCCGAGATCCGGGCCCAGCTTGCACGCCCGACGCGCGGCGATGGCGGCGTCACACCGAACTACGACTGGCGGACGACCGTGAGTGCTGTCACGGAAACTCTTCAGCAGCTCACCCAGTCCTGACACCCCTCACGACAGCGGGCGTGGATGCCGCCCGTGTTCGTGGCCGTGCCGAACGCTCCCGCCGTCGCCGCCGAGCGCGGTCGTTGCTGTCGGGACTCAGGGCAGGGTGGCCGCCAGTGACTCGTAGAGTTCGGCCGTGCTCCGCTCGAGATCCGTGCTCGTTTCGTTTCGTACGCGAACGATGTCGACCGCTGGCTCGTCAGCGGCCGCCTCGACGATCGCCTCCTCGACCCTGGCTTTCCAGTCGAAGGCGTCGGCGATCGTCGCGCCGGTGTCGGCAGGCGAGATGCGACTTTCGTCGGTCGCCCGTGCCTCGAGCCGGTCACGCGCCGTCTCCGGGGCGATCTCAACGACGACGATACGGGCGGGCCCCGCCCGCGAAAGGGTGTTCACGGCCCGTTCGGATAGCGCCGTCAGATAGTCCCGGTCGGCACGAAGGGCGACCGACCAGACGGCCTGAGAGAGTCCTTGATCAAGCAAGCGGACGCCATCGCCCCGGTGGGCATCGACCACGCCACGCACGAACAGCCAGTTGAGCAGCAGCTTTCCTGCCGTCGCGGGTGTCGGTTGGTCCGTCGCCGCAAGCAGTCGCCCGCTCGAAAGCGCTCGGTCCGGTCGACGGCCGATCGCGAAAGCAGCGTACCCCATCTTTGCGAGATACCGTCGCATGCGCGTTCTGTCGTGGACCAGCGTGTAGGTCGGCTCGGTGACCGGATAGCCGTCGGCTGCGAGTCGTCGCCCGAGACGGTGGGCGATCGTTGACTTGCCAGCGCCCGGCACGCCGAAGAACTCCACAACCACCCCGTTCGTATCGGTTGGCGGTCTCATACGCACCCCGCTTGGTCCCGATCGCGTGCCGAGTTCATCGTGTAGAGTGTCCGTCGGCGAGTTCCCGGTACAGGCTGCGGTACTCCGCGGCGGTTTTCTCGAGGGGAAACCGGCTCCGTGCCCGCTCGTACGCCCGGTCGGCAAGCGCCGTCGCACGGTCCGTGTCCGCGAGCAGGTCACGCAGCTGTTTCGCAAACGCCTCGGGACGGCGCGGGTTCGCGACGGCGCCGGCGTCGCCGACGATCTCGTCGAAGACGTCGATATCGCTCACCACGACCGGAAGGCGACAGGCCATCGCCTCGACTACCGCCATACAGAACCCCTCCGAGAGCGACGGCTGCACGTAGAGATCGCTCGCCGCGAGCAGCTGGTAGACTGCATCCCGCTCGATAAACCCGGTGAACTCGACGGCATCACGAACCCCGAGCGAGCGGGCGAGCGCCTCGAGGTCGCTGCGCAGGGGGCCATCCCCGACCAGCGTCAGCCGGACGTCGGTGTCGGTGCTGGCGACCGATGCAAACGCTCGGAGGAGCAGCGACTGGTTTTTGGTCTCGCTGAACCGGCCAACACAGGTTATACGTGCTCCGGCGATCTCATACGGGTTCTCCGGGATAGCGATGGCCCGGTCGATTCGCGCGACGTCGATCCCGTTGTAGATCACACCGAGCCGACCCCGGGTGAGGAGGCGTTCGACCGCGTACAGCGACCGCAGCGTCTGGGCCGAGTTCGCGACGATCCGATCCGCCCGCGGGAGCGTTGGCAGGTTTACCAACACCTGCGGAAGCGAGTAATGCTCCTTGTGGTCGGCGTGCTCGGTGTCGACGATCGCTATGTGACGAGGGGCCAGCAACCGTGCCAGCGAGCCGACGAAGTTGTGATGGGTATGGAGGACGTCGTACTCGCCGGTCGTCAACACCCAGCGCAGGTGGCGGATCGCGGCCGGATCAGTGCGTGACTCCGCACCCAGCGGGATCAGCTCGACGTTCGTCTCGGGAGCGAGGGCGGCCTCCGCGGGAGAGGCGTCGTAGTACGAGACGACGGTGACGTCGAGATCATCAGCGAGCGCGATCCGTTCCGAAAGCTCGTAAGAGAAGGTCGTATCACGGATATGGCTCAGTACGACAAGAACGCGGGTCATCCTGCGTATTCACTTCTTCTTCATAATATAAAACCACTGCTATCGAGAATTTATACCGCACCGTCCTCGAGCTGGGTGGCGATCTCCGCCTCAGCGACCTGCTCGGAGCCAACCAGCAGTCGCAGCGAGCGTGTCACCGAGATCGCCGTCTCAACGATCGTGGGATGCGTGTAGCTGAGCGCCAGCAGGGCCGCTCTGCGTTTCGTCGGTTCCGCTTCGACGGCCCGTTTCAGGGACTGCCTGGCGGCCTGTAGCTCGCCGGTACCTAGGTACGCCCGTCCCGCTCGTTCGTCGATCGCCGCCTTGGCGGCGCCGAGATAGCCGCGCTCGTGGATCAGTTTCTCGTGCTTATTGAGGACGACGGCGTAATCGCGCTCGATCGCCGCCGGCGAACTGGACATACTCTCGTGTGCGGTTCGAAAGCAGAGGTGGTCGGCGACGGCCGCGACGTGCCACTCCTGACACAGCCTGAGATAGAGATCCCAGTCCTGTTTCGTGGGAAGCGTCTCGTCGAAGCCACCGACCTGGTCGAGTGCCTCTCGGCGAACCAGCACACGGGACGGTGAGCCGATGAGGTTCTTGCGGAGGATGGCATCGGAGAGATCCCCGCTTGGCGCACTCGATTCGACGTGAATCGGATCGCCGTCCGGCGACACCGAGACACAGAGACAGGTCGCGAGCCCGCTCTCGGGCGCGGCCTCGAGCGCCGCGACCTGGGCGGCGAGTTTCGTCGTCGCCCACCGATCGTCGTCGTCCAAAAACGCGATATACTCGCCATCGGCGGCCGCGATGCCGGTGTTTCTCGCTGCCGACAACCCCCTGTTCGTCTCGTGCTCGATGCAGGTGACGGCGGGTGGAAACTCGTCGACGGTCTCGCTGGCGTACGGCCTCGACGAGCCGTCGTCGACGACGATCACTTCGACCTCATCATGTGTCTGATCCAGTGCTGTCCGGATCGCGCCTCCGAGAAAAGACGGCCGGTTGTACGTCGGAATGACCACACTGACGGCTGTCATATCCAGTGAAGCTCCATTCACCGTCTTTAGCTTACCGTTTCGGCTACCGGACTCGATCACCCGTGAGCCGATACCGGCACGAACCGGCAGATGTTTTTATCGTTCGGTAGTTTCAGCGTATATGGAGTCGCGAGGGAATGTCTGGCGTCTGCGACCATCTCTTGATCAGGTATGATCGATCGGGATCTCCTCCGGTTGAACACACGGGACACGATCTGTGAGCTGTTCACACCGGGTTCGATCTTTCCGCCCGGAACGATCTGTGCCGTGGCACCGACCGCGATCGAGACGTATGTCGAGTACGACGTGTTCACCAAGTACGGTCACGCGGGCCACATCGAACCCGGCGAGTGGGATCTGCGGGCCGCCCCGCTCTCGTCGAGTCCCAAGTACCGGCTCATACGCGACTATCAGACCGGAGCGATCGACAGCAGTGACCTCACGTACCAGCGACTGCGGGCGGCCGGCTATCCCGAAAGCGAGGCGTCGTTCTACACCGAGTACGGCTACGGCACCTATCTCGACGCGCTGTTCGACTCAGTGAAGCGAAACGGAATCGAGAACGACCCGACGGAAGCCGGATCGCAGACCCAACCGGCCGACAGATACGATCAGATCGCGGTCAACATCGGTCGTGACGGGGCGGTGATCTTCAACTCGTGTGGGTTCCACCGGCTCGTGACGGCGACGGTCCTGGCGGTCGAGACGGTTCCCGTCCGGCTCAACGTGATCCACGAGGACTGGTGGGACCGGGAGCGCGGGCTCGAGACACAGCTCGAAGCACATCCGTCGCTGTCGTACGTGGATCGAGTACGGCCCGCCTGGACCGACGTCGTCCGTTGACCGCAGCCAGCCGGTGGCAACGGTCCGGGGCACCCGCCAGGGCGTCGACCGGTGGTGAGGACGGGACTCAGCCCGGAGCCAGCGACTGCAGCTGTTGTTTCTCGATCAGACCGACCGACACGGTCGCACCGAGCCAGACCAGGCCACCGAGGGCGACGACTGCGAACAGCGAGACGAAGCCGTCGATCGCAGACGCAAAGGGGAAGACGACAAGCGCCATGACGCCGGTCACGGCAGTGATCTTCACACAGCGCGTGCCGATCGCCCACCAGTCGAGGCGGAGTTCGAGATGCATGAGATACACGTTCAGTGCGACGTACACCGCATAGGTTCCGGCCGTCGAGACCGCGGCCCCGGCGATCCCGATCGTCGGGATCAACACCAGGTTTAGACCCAGATTGGCAACTGCCGTCACCCCCTTCGCGTATGCGCGGTGTTTTGCGCGACCGAGGTAGTCCAGTCCACCGCTGGTGATGTAAGAGATCGCCTGGACGACGAGATAGATCGTCAGTAGCTGCAGAACGATCGTCCCACCGGTGTACGCCGGCCCGAACAGAAGCCGCAGCGTCGGCTCCGCGACGATCACCAGTCCGACGGCGGCCGGCACGTAGAACAGAAGCGTGCTCGTAAGCGCCTCCCCGTACAGCCGGGAGGCGGTCTCGAGATTATCGCGGTGGAGTTGCTCGCTGTATCTGGGCGCGATCGCAAACCCGAGCGAGTTCGCAGGGACCTTCAGAAACGTCATGATCTGCTTTGCGACGACGTAGTAGCTCACCGCGAGTGGTGTCAGGAACGCCCCGATCAGCAGGATGTCGACGCGTTTCATGAGAGTGCTACTGTTCTCCGTGAGCGTGATCGGGAGCGCGTACTCGACGATGCGACGGCGAAGCCCGGGTTCGATAGGGCACCGCTCGGCGGTGGTGTAGAGGGAGTAGACGGCACCGACCGTCAGAGCAGCCGCCACGAACGAACTGACCACGTAGCCGACGAGGGCGCCGACCGCACCCAGCCCGGCTAGAACGAGCCCGATCGCGACGAGCGGGCGGACAACCGCCTCGACAAGGGCGATGGACGCGGCCCATTCGATCTTTTTGAACCCCTGACAGATGCTTCGCCCCGAGTTGAACACCCCGTGGGTGATGACGTAGAGCCCTCCGACCAGCAACAGGGGTTCGAGCCCCGACTCCCCGAGCAGGACCGCGACCTGTTCGCGGGCGAGGACGAGCCCGACGGTAACGAGGCCAAGCGTCCCCACGAGGACGAGCCCAACGGTCTCGATGATGTGGGGGATCTGGCCAGGCGCCGTCTCCTCGTGTTCGGTAATATACCGGGCCGCGGACTTGCCGAGCCCGAGTTTGCCAGCGACCGTGACGATGGCGAACAGCGAGATCGCGAGATACAACAGGCCGTAGGCGTCCGGGGAGAGCAACCGGGCCAAGACCACGACGAGGAGGCCGTTGGAGAGGTTCTTGAGGACCTGCGAGAGAAAGTCGGCTTTCAAACCAGTGGCGATCTTTTCACTGAGTGACATTCGGGTGAAGGCTGGGTGGTCGGCTACTGTGTTGGGCCGGTGCTGTTCGTTTCTTTCGTGCGAACCGGGTCGGGAAGCGGGACGTCATTGCCGGCGCCACGTAACAGCGAGACTCCGACGAACGTCGCTAGAAGCCATGACTCCGTCGACAGACCTCCCAGCGTGAAGGACTCTGTCAGCATCTGTGCCACCAACAGCACCAGCATCGAGAGGACGAACTCGTGCCACGACGACCCGGTCCATGCCTTGCGCCAGGCGACAGCCACCGAGCCGAGAATCGCCAGTATGTACACGCCGCCGACGAGATAGCCCAGGTTCAACACGATCGCGACGAACGAGTTGTGCGTCTGGAACTCGTGCTCGAAGCCGGCGCCGACGAGAGGGGTGTCGGCGGCATGTGCGAGTGCGGCCTGCCAGAACCCGAGGCGCTCGCTGCCGCCTCGCTCGATGATGAGCGTCAGATACGACAGGCCGGTCTCCGTCAGGAGGAAGCCGACGGCCGCGAGCAGACTCAGTACCGCAAATCCGACTCCCAGAGCGGGCGATCTGAGCGCGAAGAGGACAACCGTGGCCGCCAGAAACGCTGCCAGTGCCATCGTGGCATCCGTAAGCACGAGCCCGACGAGCACCACCACGAACGCCACCCCCCAGGCCGGACGCCGGGTCTCGAGAACGCCCCAGAGGGCACTCAGACTCGCCACGGCGGTGGCGAATCCGAGGGCGTTCGGGTTGGCGTAGACCGAGGCGATCCGATACCCGGGCAGCCCGAAGACGTTGTTTCCGGTCCAGGGGAAGGTCACACTGGTAGTATGTTCCAGCACGAGAAGCACGAACCCGAGTACGGTGAGGGCCCCCACGGCACCGACGAGCCCGCCCAGAAACGATCGCGGGGCGGTCCTGATGGCGGGAGCGACGAGGAAAAAGAGGACGACGACAAGAACGGGAGTGAGAACGATATACGGGAGGATCGAGACGCTGCCGGTGAGCGCAAACTGGAGTAGCAGGCCGATCCAGTAGAGCCCGAACAGCCCGAACACGATCGGATGCGGACGGGACCCACTCATCCGGTCACGGTTCGCTCTCGCTACGAGTCCCAGATAACAGATCGGGAACACCATTCCCGCCGAGATGAGATAGCCGACCGTTGGCTCGAGCAGCCACGTAGTCGGTGCAAGCCCCGCAAACACGAGCGCAACGCCGATGTACGTCACAGATCGCTCCGCCGTACTCATGGGTAGTGGCGCCGAACCGGTGTCGTGCTGTGGGCCCGTTGCTGGTGGGGGGTGTTGGCCGCCGGCCTGCTGGGCTCGTTCGAGCCGGTCGAGCGCTGCTCGCTGCACGGAGCCGCGGCGGTCATCATGCGGTGGATAGCCCGCGTTCGGTCGGCTGTCCTCCAGCCGCGGTCGATCGCGAACGAGCACGCCACCCGCCGCGGAACGGGTCGAGAACGCCGGTCTCGCCACACGGAAGGGTCCGTGGCTTGGACCGGCTCGGAGAGGGACGGGGTCGCGGTTTCGGCCTGGCGTGACACACTCCCGGGAGCGAGCGCCGCAGGAAGATACCGGCGGCAGGAAGAAGAGAGACGACTGGCACCATTTACTGATAGCTGGCTATTCAGTTGCAAAAGGATTTTCATATCGCATCCATGTGCCGCCGGCTAAGCCACACAGCGGGGACTCCGTCGACGGTCAGCCGTGATACCCATCGGTGTGCCGGTTCCGGCACTGGTGGTCGAAAGAACTGCGGTTGCCCACGCCTCCGCGCGGTCCGGCAGCCGTGGGCGACGCCATCGTCGTCCTCGGCTATCGTTCCTCCCGAAGAGGGGCCGAAGAGTTACTGTACAGCGGCCGTGTTCGTGTTCCCGAGTCGTGCTGGGGCGTGCTACGGGCCCGAGGCGACGGCGTCGGAGACTCGAGTCGTCTGCCGGAACTCGACAGGTCGCCGTTGTCGGCGCGTACGTACTCTGTGTCCCCTCGGTGACGCCGTTACGATTGTCGATGACATCCGGTCCCCGTTCTCGGCCACACGGTCGCCCGTGACCGGCGAATGTGACTCCTACCATGGCCAGCACGTGGTTCGCTCGGTCACAGCACGGCTGTACCGAATCGCTAGTCTAGGAAGTCTCGTTCGTCGGCTCCGCCTCCGCGGTCTGGGGGGTGTCGGAAGAGACCGTCGGCAGGTCGCGTCGTTTGTACAGATAGGCAGCGACGATCCCGAGCCCACCAAGCGGGACGAGCACACCGAGCTCGTACCATCCGGGATGTTTGAGCTTGCGTTTTTTGGCATCGAAGTAGACCACCGCTGATGTCGGAATTTGCAGAAAGAAGACGACAGCAAAAACGAGGTAGACGGTCGGGTCCATTTTCAGATAACTGGTTACTCAGGTGGAAAAGGATGTTCATCTCGATGGCTCAGTGAGAGAGCAGTCTTGTAGACACGTTTCGTCCGTCCGGCGACGCTCACGACCAGCCATGAGGGCAATCCAGTCGGCACCGACAGAGCGAACGGATCCATGCGCTGCAGGGATCTGATCTATGACGCGTGTTCGTCCCCATCGGTACCGGTATGGATCGCCATCTCCCAACGCGTCTTCGTTTCATAGATACTTCTCTCTTCTACTGTCCGCTATCGTAATTGCTTCAAAGTACTATAAGTATGTACTACCTCTTTGAGAAGAGGGAAATTTAGATATATTGGGTAGGTATTAATATCTCAGAGGTCAGAGAAAAAAGAGATGAGTGAGGCGATCCCGCCACAGTGTCCGGAATGTGGCTCCACGAACCTCGCACTCTTGCGTGTGTCACCGAGTGAGCACAGCCGAGGCGACGAATGGGTTACACATGCGGCATGCGAACACTGCGATGAGTACACCGAGTGGTTCGACTGACAGTCGCGGTCGAACGGCGCCAACCGCCGTTACTCGGGTGGTGTGTTCCGTGATGAGACCCTGTCCTCGGCTTGGGACGCCGATTGTCGGCTCGACTCCTCCTGGTGCTCTAGAAAGGAGAGTTCGCGCTGGGGGAACGGGATGGTGATCCCTTCCGCTGCGAACCGGTCATAGATACGCCGGTTGAGCTGATCGATCGCCCGTTTTTCGGTCAGCGGGTGGGCGATGTACACCTGCACCTCGAACAGAAGTGTGGAATCACCGAACTCGGAAAACAGGACGCGTGGCCGTGGTGAGTCCCGGACCATCGGCGCGTCCTCACAGACCGTGCTAGCGATCCGCTCGACGGTCTCGTAGTCGGTTCCGTACGCGACGGAGACGGGAACGTCGATCCGGATATGTCGCTGTGGTGCCGACTGGTTGACGACCTGGGTCGAGTTCAACACCGCGTTCGGGACGGTTACCATCGTGTTGTCCGGGGTCAACACCGTCGTCGACCGGATTCCGATGTCCGTTACGGTGCCCCGCGTGTCGTCTTCGAGTAAGACGACATCGCCGGGATGATACGTGTGGTCGAACGAGAGCGAGATTCCGCCGATCAGGTTTCTGATCGCGTCCTGGGCGGCAAAGCCGACGACCACGCCGAGAACACCGGCAGAGGCCAGAAACGGCGTTACTTGGAGGTTCCATACCTCGACGACGACCAGCACCCCGACGCCGACAACCGCGATCGTCCAGAAGTTCTGGAGGATCGGTGCGAACTCGTAGCGCTGTTCGCGCTCGTTCGCAACCTCGAGCCACTGCTCGCCGATCCGAATCGCAGCGCGTGCCCACACCACTGCCAGTGCCGTCAACACCACGTTACTGAGAAGTGATCGTGACGCAATGAGTCCGAACGCCTGGAGCACAAGGGAGCTACCGATGAACAGAATCGAGAGCGAGAGCGGCGTATAACTCTCCGTTGCGATCGCTCGCCGCAACGACGTAGACTCGTCGGTCGCCGATCGGTGAAGATACCAGCGACCACCCCAGTGGACGAGCCGTGACAACAGATACGTCGTCAGAAGAACCAACGAGAGCACAAACCACTCCCACTCGGGTAACGCCACTGCGAGGACGCCGGAGTCGAGGGAGGCAAGCCACGGCGGCCGTGCAAGGAGTGGGTCGTGCATTCGAACCGTCTCGATTAGTAGACTACTGTTTATACTATATTTATATGAACCAATCGGAAAGATTCATTACCTTAGTTAGTTGGGTTGAGATGAAATTGATCGGGCCACACAACGCTGGCTGTCGGCAGTGTCTCTATTCGACCGTGACGCTCTTCGCGAGGTTCCGCGGTTTGTCGATCGAGCGCTCCAGCCGGTTCGCGATCCAGTAGGACGCCAGCTGGAGCTGGACGTTCGCCAGGATCGGCGTCAGCGTCGGGTGGGAGGCGGGGACCTCCAGGACGTGATCGACCGAGTGGCGGACCCGCTCGGGAACGTCGGTGACCGCGATCACGGGCGCCCCTCGGGCCTGGACCTCCCTGACGTTGCCCAGGGTCTTCTCCAGGCGCGACCCCGCGGTCAGCAGCGCGAACACCGGCGTTTGCTCGGTCACCAACGCGAGCGGGCCGTGTTTGAGCTCGCCGGCGGCGAACCCCTCGGCGTGTTTGTACGTGATCTCTTTCATCTTCAGCGCGCCCTCGAGGGCGACCGGGGCGGTGTACTCCCGGCCGATGAAGAAGTAGGCGTCGGCGTCGACGTAGGCGTCGGCGATCGCCTGGGTCCGAGAGTCGTCCAGCACCCGCTGGATCTGGGCGGGCAGCTCGCGCAGCGCCTCGAGGAACGCGGGCTCGCGCTGGCCGACGAGCGCGCTGGTGACCATCGCCAGCGCGACCTGCTGGCTCGCGAACGTCTTCGTCGCCGCGACGCCGATCTCGGGGCCGGCCCGCACGTAACAGACGTGGTCGCACTCCCGGGCGGCCGAGCTCCCCACCGTGTTCGTCAGCGCCAACGTCACCGCGCCGGCGTCGTTCGCCTCCCGCAGGGCGCGCATCGTGTCCGCGGTTTCGCCGCTCTGGGTGACGCCGATCACCAGCGTCTCCGGGTCGACGGGAACGGTCGCGGCGCGGTACTCGCTGGCGAGAAACGCCTGGGCCGACACGCCACGTTCGCGCAGCAGCCGCGCCCCGTAGCGCGCGGCGTGATACGAGGTGCCACAGGCGACGAGCTGGACCCGCGTGGGCGCCTCGAGGGCGGCCAACGCCTCGAGGGAGAGCCGGCCCGCGTCGGCGTCGACCCGGCCCCGCAGACAGTTCCGGATCGCGCGGGGCTGTTCGTGGATCTCCTTTTTCATGTAGTGGTCGTAGCCGCCCTTGCCCGCGTCCTCGGGCTCCCAGTCGACCTCGTCGACCGTCGGCTCCACGACGGCCCCCGACGCGTCGGTGACGGTGACGCCGTCGGGCGTCAGCGTCGCGAACTCGCCGTCCTCGAGGTAGATGACGCGATCGGTGTACTCGATAAAGGCGGGCACGTCGCTCGCCAGGTAGGTGCCGGCGTCGCCGAGGCCGACGACCAGCGGTGACTCGTGGCGGGCGGCGTAAATGACGTCTGTGTCCTCGAACACCGCTGCAATGGCGTAACTGCCCTCGAGCCGGTCGACGACCTGGCGGAACGCTGTTTCACGGTCTTCACCAGCCGCGAGGCGTTCCTCGAGCAGGTGGGGGACGACCTCGGTGTCGGTCTCGCTGGTGAACGCGTGGCCGCGCGCGGCGAGCTCGTCGCGCAGCGTCTGGTAGTTCTCGATGATCCCGTTGTGGACGACCGCGACGCGGCCCTCACAGTCGGTGTGGGGGTGGGCGTTTTCGTCGGAGGGCCGCCCGTGGGTGCTCCAGCGGGTGTGACCCAGGCCGGCCGTCCCGTCGGGTTCCGCCGCGGGGAGGGCCGACTCGAGCGTCGCCACGTCGCCCTCGCGTTTGGTGACGGTTATCGGCTCCCCCGCGAGGGCGACGCCCGCCGAGTCGTACCCCCGGTACTCCAGCCCGTAGAGCCCGGTCAGCAGGATCTCACGCGTGTCCCCGTCCCCGGTGTAGCCGATGATCCCACACATCAGCTCTCCACCTGCCAATTAATTAGTTGTCCATTCGTGATAAGATGTAAGTTATAAATAGTCTGCACACTCGACATACTATTACTAACGGAGGTAATTCCGTTTATTTATTTCGGTTATTGCTAAGTGAAGAATCTCCGCCTGAGGACGGCCATGCGAGTGGTGCGAGGGGCTATCGCCCCCCGGCCACAGCGCACGACACTCGATCGGGTCCGGTCGTCCGAGTGCGCTGGCCTCGAGCATGGCTCCGACATCGGTATCAAGCGTCTGATAGCGTCCGGCGGCGCCACGAGTGGTCTCTTCAGACCTACATTCTGGTTTATAGATAAGACCATCCCGAGATTCGAGCGCGTAGCAGTTGATACGGGCTAGCCGGTGAGAGCTCGTCCGTTCGACCGACAACTAACCGATAGTAGTTGTATATTTGCTAGACAAGTTTCAATAGTGATCGGCCGAAGTATCACGATAGATGCGATGGGTCCTCGCTTGGCTCTCCTCGAGGTTGGACGGCTCGCAAACCGATGGAACGGCCGATCAAGAGCTACCACGGCAGACAGAGCTGGTCGAGGGGATCATCCGCGAACAGCTCGAGTTTACCCGGATCGATGAACAGCCCTACACTTATCCGACCGAGGCGGTCGCCGAGATAAAGCAACTCAAGCGCGAAAGACGCCACGACGAGGTCGAGGAGCTTCTCCTGTGGTGTATCGATTTCGTGGAAGCAGAAGCGGACGACAAGGGGTACGACGAGCCGCCACACGTGTACTATCGCCATCTGGCGATCGTCTATCGGAAGGAGTGCCGATACGAGGACGAGGTCGAACTGCTCGAGCGATATCTGCGGATCTGTGAGACCCTCGGCGGCGAGCCATCGACGGTCATGCGTGACCGACTCGAGCGCGCCCGCGAACTGGCCGACAACTAGACCAGTCCTCAAACGGGAGCGGTCGGTAGGCCGTAGTAGGTGTCAATCGGCCATCGGGACTGCGATGCTACCGACGGGACCCACCGACACTGCGACTGTACGCGGCAGAACCGAGTTCGTTCTTTCGATCCGAGAGAGAATAGATGGCGAGTTGAGAAGCCTGGATGGGACTCTTCGACGCAGCTACCGAACGGAGTCGAGCGAAACCACTGTGAGCCCGGCTTAGGGACCACGGTAGGTGTCGATACCGGAATCGCCGTGTGGATCCGTGGGAGGACACTCGAGTCTTACCTCGGTGACGACCTCCCGTGTAATGACCTGCCAGGTCCCGTTTCGGCGACTCTTCTCGGTGCGAAGCCATGTGCCTCCCTTTTGAGGCTCGAAAACATACCGCAGACGGCAGGCGTCCTCGGGAGCCCACTCGATTATAATTGTCTCTCTCATTCTACTTTCCTCTTCTATTGAATAGGGAGTTCTCACTACAGTTATTATTTTTGGTATTATCTTCTATAGAATTGGGATCCGCGTCGTTAATTCTGTTACACTATATATGAAACCATCGGGGCAAAAGGGTAAAAGAAGTAGTGAAAAACACGAGCCCGTGCTTAGGATCGGTTCTCGCCGCCGGTGCAGTCCGTTTCCTCGGCAGTGGGCCCGCCGTCGTCCTCGGCTGTCGACTGCTGCTCGACAGTGTCGGACGCCGCTGGGGGCGAGCTATCGACTCTGGCGTCCTCGGAGTCGGCACCGCTCCCGCGGAGGTACGGAAAGCCCATCCAGAGCACGCCCAGGACCATGATCGCGACACCCAGTGCTGCGAGTCGCGGTTGCTCGATCATGGCATCGGACCGGGCCAACGACGGGTGCAGTCGAGACCGCACAGAGGACGCGTCGGAACTGAGAGCACGCTGTAGCGCCACTATCACCGAAGCGACATATAGCAGTTACTATCCAAGAACGCCCGGACGGTTCCCCACTTCCATCCCTACCGGCCCACCGCCGGCTGAGGGCATGAGACGGGCGGGTGACGTCCTCTCAGGACTGAAGTCGTGGGCTTCCGCGATATTCGTGTCACGACTCCGTCCCCGCATTCGGGGCGCGGGCGGTCGCCGTCACATCGTTTCAGTAGATGTTTTGGGCTGTAAACACTACCGCGGCCAATGAGCGACAGCGGCCAGGCGATCGCCGAAGAGACGGTCTCCTCCCTGCCGGTCGTCACGACCGAGGAACAGCTCCTCGCGCTGACGGTCGCGGTTCTCCTCGGGACGGTGCTCCTGCTGGCGGTGTTCCCGCGTGGCATCCAGCGACTGCAGACGACACTCGAGGACGCAACCGAACGCGACTGGGGCGAGACGCTCGAGCGGTATCTCCCGGTTGGCCGCCTCGCCCACGCGATCGTGCGGCTCGGCCAGCTGGGCGTCGTGGTCGGTGGTATCGTCGGCGTCCTCCACCTCTGGGGGTACGAATCGCCCGTCTGGTATACGATCGAGATCCTCACCGCCATGTGGCCGTCGCTCTCGCGGATGGTGGCAAGCGGGGTCGTTCTGCTTGCGGCGTATCTCGGTGGGTTGGCGGTCGCGTCGTGGATGGACTCGCTGTCGGCGAACGCCCCCGGGATCGACCGCCACGACCGGGAGATCATCACGCGGGTGTTACAGCTCACGCTGCTGATCACGGCGGTGCTGTTCGTTCTGACCCTCTGGAACTTCGATATCTCGGGGCTGCTCGTCGGTGCGGGCGTCATCGGGGTGGTTCTCGGCTTCGCCGCACAGGAGACGCTCGGCTCGGTCATCGCGGGGTTTATCCTGATGTTCTCGCGTCCGTTCGAGATCGGCGACTGGATCGTCGTCGGCGACGACCGGGGGATCGTTACCGATATCACGATCGTCCACACCCGGATCCGCGGTCCGAACGGCGAACACGTCATCATCCCGAACGAGGTGATCGGGAGCCGGACGATCCGCAACCGCAGCAATGAAAGCCGGCTCCGGTTTGCCGTCGATGTGGGCGTCGACTACGAGACCGACCTCGAGACCGCCCGCGAGGTCGCCCAGGAGGCGGTCGAATCGCTCGAGATCGTCGAAGAGACCCCGTTCCCGTCGGTCCGCATCGAGGAGTTAGCCGACTCGTCGGTCGTGCTCCGGATCCGGTTCTGGATCGCCAAACCCAACACGGAGAAGATGTGGAAGGCAGAGGACGAGGTCCTCGGGGCGGCAAAAACGGCACTCGAGGACGCCGGCGTCAACATCCCATACCCCCATCTCCGCTCGGTCACGGAGGCGAAACCGACGCGGGAGCCACGGAGCATCTCACAGTCCAACCAGGACTGACCGCGGGACGACGCCGACACGAGACGGAGTCACCCACGACACCGGCCGGCCGGGCGGCCAGCCCCGACGAGCGGGCCGACACACCCGATCCATCGACCGCGTCGGACCCCCGTGTGGGCACGGAGACGGCTCGCTGGCGCCGGGGACACGGCCCCGGCCGGGGGTCACGCCGCTTCGCCACCGGCCTCGAGACCCCCACCCTGAGCCGCGTTCGGACGCCGGCCCGTCACTGGAGCCCGCGATCCAGCGCCTCGAGCGCCTCCGCGAGCGTCACGATCGCGAGGTCGTGCTCGAGGGCGGTCTCGATGGTGTAGCGAATCCGGTCGGCGGTGAGGGTCTCGAACTGCGAGTGGCCGCCGACGATCGCGAGGACGGCCTCGTCGGCGGCGGTTTCCATGAACGCGTCGAGCTCGGCCTCGGTCGCCTTATCGGTCTCGATATACCGCCGTTGCATCGTCGTCGGGTCGAGCTCCGCGAGCGCGTTGTGCCCGCCCCCGTACCGGTGGTTCGCGACCGCGTCGTACTGTTCCCGCACGACGTCTTCGACGACGCCGTGATACCGGGTATAGGGGTAGACGAAGCCGGTCACGTCGAGCCCCCACGCCTCGAGCTGTGCGTCCGTCCGTTCGAGCACCGTTTGCATGAACTCGGCCGGATGTCTGACGGTCCCCGCGTCGCTGATCGGGCCATCCAGCGGCTCGGCGAGTTCGATATACTGACCCGCCGCGTCGCTGTCGGCCCCGGCGACGGTCGTCGGTACCTCGCGGTCCTCGTCGGAGACGACCAGCGGATCGCCCTCGAAGTCGCCGTGGCGGTTCCAGTCGACGGCGAGCCGCTCGTCACCGTCGGCGGCGGCCGCCGTAAGGGGGATCTCGCCGAGCACGCGGTGGTCGGCCGTATGGGAGAGGACACCCCACCCCGCCGCGGCCAGTTCGGTCAGCTGTGCCGGGCTCAGGTGCGCGGCCGACGTCTCCATGAGCCCCGGACAGGCTGCGATACAGCCCGGGACGTCGTACTCCTGGTGGATCCGGTAGGTGAGCGTGTAGTCCTCGACCGGGCTGTCGTCGTACGTGAACACGAGCAACCCCGCGGCGTCGGCGACGCGTGACTCGAGTGACGGCTCGGTTTCGGTCGCCCCACCGGCATGGCTCTGTTCGGCGGACCGGTCCTGTCGTGACGCCGGCTCGGTGTCCCGGTCGGTGGTGGACTCGCGGCGGGTCACCCCAGCCACGCCGGCACCACCGACGCCGGCGGCAGCGACCCCCGTCACCGCAAGAAATTTCCGACGGTTCATTGTACCGAATGTAGTTAATCATATTAAAAATTGTTTCGGTCAATACCAAATACTAATATCTTATATATAGTTATGATGGTAAGGAAACACACTTCGTCGGACGATCGGCCGGCGGCGGGACGACCCGGCGCGGGTGGTCGGGATTAGTGGCCGGCCCGGCGCATCGCCCAGAGGTCGTCGAAGTCGATGGTCTCGACGCCGTCGGTCTCGGCGATGTACTGGATCAGCTCCTCGTAGTCGTCGGCGTCCATCGTGTTGTCCTGCTCGAAGGCATGGAAGTTCAGGATCGTACACTGGCGGTGGGCGGCGGCGGCGTCGACACACTGCCTGGCGATCTCGAGATCGTGGCCGATCGTCCGGGGCAGGACGAGCGGATCGTAGCCGTGGACGCCGGTGAGGTTGACGTTGCCGGCCTGGTTGAACCCGCCGGCGTAGTAGTAGTCCGACACCAACTCGAGGACCTCCCGGTCGAAGTCGTTGTGCGGGAACACGAGATAGTGGCCGCCCTGGAACTCGTTCTGGACCGCCCAGTTCTTGTCGACCTCGATCGAGTCCCGCAGGTCGTCCGGCTCGAGGTCGGTAAACTCGGTGTGAGTGCCGTGGGCGACGATCTGATCGCCGGCCTCCTGGCGCTCGTTGAGCTGGTCGGTCGTCATAATGCCGTCGCGCTGGTCGCGGGTCCACTGGCGGATGGCCGCCTGGACCGCGGTGACGTCGTACTCGTCGTGGATCGGTCCCGCCGGCTCGTAGAAGTCCTCGAACCCGTCGTCCCAACAGAGGACGACATACCCCTGGTCGGGCTTTTCGTGGGTGCGGATGTCGTCGACCCAGACCTCGGCCTCGTCGCCGGTGTTGTGGAGCACGACACGGAGTTCGTCGATCGCGTCTAGTTCGACGGGGGTCGTACTCTCCTCGAAGAAGCCGGGACAGGTCCGGAACCAGCCGGGCTCGTCGCTGCCGTAGGAGACCGACTGCAGCATGTAGGTCGCATACCCGCCGTAGATATCACGGAGCTGGAGCTCGAGGGCGATGTTCGCCGGCGTCGTCGTCCGGACCGCCATCGAGACGTCCCGGTCGCTCAGATCCGTCGCTTCGAACGCCGTCGCCACGACGGCGTTCCCCTCGTCCTCGGCGGTCAGTCGCAGACTCTGGCTCCCGTCGAAGACGACGTCCGTCTCGGCTTCCCCCGCCCCCTCTAACAGCTCCCACTCCTCGAGACTCTCGAAGTCGACGAACCCCTCGCCGGGCTGGCGGTACTCCTCGCGGCTGTTGTACGCCGTCTCGACGGTGAGTTCGGGCGAGTCGACGTCGTCCGCCGCCGCCTCGGTATCGTCACTCCCGCCGTCGGTCTCGTTCGTTGCCCCGTCGTCCTCGCCGTTCGGAGAGTCCGAACCGATCTGATCCGCACACCCAGCCAGAGCAATCCCCATCGCCGTACCGGACGCTGCCAGAAACTGTCGTCGGAACCGTGAACGTTCCACCATTAGATAGGTGTTTGCAGAACAATTATTTTACTATTTTGGATTAAGAATGAAGACAACGACCGGACCGAACCACCACCGGACTGGGACTGACGGTCCTCACACGGCCGGTCACACTCCACGGAACCGACATCCGGGTCGGGCCGGTCCACGGTGGACGCGTCGAGCGGGGGTGGCGTCCGAAAGCGAGGGGGGCTAACACCACCCCTCACGTTTGGAACGACCTGACAGGGTAGCCAGGGATGGGTGACCGCACGCGGGCACCCGGTCCCCGACGGTGAAGCAGTTTAGGTCTCTGATACTAATAATCTTCTATAGAGTTAATATTAATATTTGGACCGGCCGGCCGATTCCGACCCCCGTTCGGCGGTGTTCCCGTCGTGGCCCTCGGCGGTTCGATTGCCCCTCTCCGTGGTGAACCGAACACCACGTGTCCCGCCGGGACCACCCCGTCACCAGGAAGACACCCGCGGAGGCGCGTCGCCCGGGCGAGAACCCAACTCGGCCGGGAGTGTCGCAGATTCGGTGTGTTCTCGTTCCTTCATTTTGTACCCATGAGAGCTAAAGAAAGACTCATGTGTGTTGGAGGTAACTGATAGTACCGATGGCAACAACGGAGGACTCGATCGACGGACTCACAGAGGACTGTCCACAGTGTGGTCGAGAGACGCTTCACAGCGTCTCCATCCAGCTCCGGACCGAGAGCGAGACCGGGCAGAACACGGCGTGTTCCCGGGAGCCGTATCGCGTCAGCGAGTGCCAGGTGTGTCACACGCGGGAGAGCCAGCGGATGAACAACGCCTAACCGGCCCACTGTCCGCGCCCGCGGTTCGTGACGGGACGGAGGCCCGGTCCCCACCAGTTCATGGCCCCGGGAGCGGGCTACTGGAGCGTTGCGAGTGTTCCGAGCACGCGGGGCCAGTGGGCGTGTGCGGCCTCGGCGTTGCCAGCGAGCGTGCCGCCGGCCGTCTCCCCCGCCGTCCCCCGGAGGGGGAGATACGGCTGGGGGAGCCGGTGGCCGGCGTCGGCATACCGCAGGTGGTCGAACGAGGGATGCCCACGCGTCGCGAGGCGCTCCCGGGCGTGGGCGTGCAGGCGGGCGCTTGGCCAGACGGCGTCGTCCTCGCCCGAGACGAGCAACACCGGTCCATCGATCCGCTCGACGGGGATCGTTGCGGCCGTGAGTTCGCGCGCTCCCGCAGCCGCGATGGCTGCGGTGTAGCGCTCGTGGCGGTCCTGACCAGCCTCGGTCGCGACCGCAAGCGGCGCACGCGGGTCGTCGTCGAGCGCCCAGGCGACGGTCCCCGCCGGGGAGCCACGCACCGCCCCACCCTCCCAGAGGATCCCGCTCCCCCCGACCGAGACGACCGGCCCGACCTCGTCGGACAGACTCCCGACGAGCAGCCCGAGCTCACCACCCCGGCCGACCCCCCAGACCCCGATCCGATCGCCGGCGACCCGCTCGTGGTCGCCCAGCCAGTCGATCGCGGCCGTGACGTACGCCACCGGAACCTCGACGACCGACGCCGGCAGCCCCGGGCCGTCGACGTACTCGAGTGCGAACGCCGTAAACCCGTGGTGGGCCAACAGCGCGGCGACGTGGTCCTGGGGTGTGCCGTCCGCGCCGTGGAGGACGAGCACGCCCGGCCCGGCTCCGCCGCTCGGCGGTTCGAAAACCCGACCGACGAGATCGCCAGGCGGCTCGGTGACGCGGGTGAACGGATGCCACCGCGAGAGGGTCAGTGCACCGAGCGTCCGGTCGTCGGCCACGACGCGGTACGTGAGACTGGTCTCGGGGGGCCACCGCTCGGGGTCGGCAACCGCTCCGGTGTACGCCGCCCACGGGGCGTCGGCGAACTGGATCAGGGCCCCCGTCGTCGGAACGTCGAGCCCCGCTGGAACGTCGCCGCCGACGAGAGGGGCGTCGTTCAGCGACAGCGTCTCCGTCTCGGTTGCAACGGTGACGGCGGCGCCGAACGTCTCGCCGGTCGTGCACTCGCCCTCGAGGACGACCTCGAGCTCCGCTCCCGCGGGGACGCCACGGGCCGTCAGCTCGACCGGCTCGTCGACGCGGACCGTCGCCGAGTGGGTGACCGACGACGGCTCGTCGGCGGGCAGCGTCCCCCCGGCGAGCCCAACGCTGGCCGTCCCGCCCAGCAACGCCAGCAGCTGGCGCCGCGAGCGGACACGCCGCGATCCCCTGTCGGTCGTCGGGAGGCCGTCGGTGAACATCGAGTCACGGAGTCCTCGTCGCTTCGTTCGCCAACTCAGACGGCGGCGGTATAAGAGCTTGTTGAACGCCCGTCATACTCGAAAAGAGACAGTATCCGCCGGGGCCGGCTCAGTCGCCGAACAGCAGGTAGCCAACCGAGAGAGTAACCAGCACCGAGCCCAGCGACCAGTGAAACATCGTATAGGATTCGAACAGCTGGTGGATCGCCCAGCCGGTCACGAACGCGAGCATCGCGGCGTCGAGCTCGCCGGTGTCGGCCAGTCCGGCGACGAGGCTGCCGCCGAGGAGAGCCAGATAGGCGAACCCGCCGACGAGTCCGGTCTGGATCGCGACCGACAGATAGGCGTTGTGGGGCGACGGCGCCGTCTCGGCCGCGAGGTAGGGCTCGATCACGACGCTGGCCGGCCCGCCGCCGTGACCGACCAGCAACGGCCCGTCGCGGATCGCCTGCAGACTTGCCGACCAGAGCGTAAACCGGTTCGCCGAGGAGATCTCGACGAGGCCAACGGCCATCCCCGCAAGCACACCGACCACGCCGAGCACGCTCGAGGCGAGCACGAGCGCGCCGAGACGACGGCCACCGAGGACACACCCCGCATAGACGACGACGGCGACCGCCGCTGCAAGCATCGCGGCCCGGGCGTTCGAGAGCACGACCCCCAACCCACAGAGGCTGCCGACCACGACCGCCAGCCCCACCCCGAGGGGACGCCGGGCAACGAGGGACCGGTGCAACTCGACGACCGCCGCGACGAACCCGGCAAACGACAGCAGCCCGAAGCCGTTCGGGTTCGGGAACACCGACTGGAGCGTCGTGTCGACGCCGGGAACCGGCGGCGAACTCGACCACTGGCGAACCTCGAAGATCCAGACGGCGTACTCTCCGACACCGTAGGTGGCTACCCCGAGAAGGACGACGAGCGACCCCAGACAGGACAGCAGCCGGAAGAACACCCGCTCGGGGACGAGCCGTGGGACGACCAGCAGATTCGTCCCCATGATGACCATCGCCCAGATCGGCCAGCGAGACTGTGAGCTCGAGGGATCGAACGCGAGCGTGTGGCCGAGATAGAGCGCCGCAAGCGCCATGAAACAGCCGACAGCGCCCCACTGGACCGGCGTATACCGTCCGGGGGCGGTGACGACCACCAGGAACGACAGCCACAGCACGAAAACGACGGTGAGCGCAAGCGGCCGGCTCGGTCCGAGGCCGAGCCCGGGTGAGCTGCTCTGGTAGACGACGGCGATCACGGCCAGGGCGACGCCAAGCACCGACAGGAGGGCCGCCTGGCGGTGCTCGGAGCCCCGGTAGCGGTCGAGCGCCAGCCGAGCGCCAAGCACCGCCGCCAGCAGGACGGCGACCGTCGCGAGCTGCCACGCGAACACCAGATCGGTCGCGTACGCCACAATCACGAGCAACAGATACAGCCCGAACAACCCGTAGGTCGCGCCGGCCGCGAGTCGGCCCACGCTCCAGTGGCGTCCCTGCGACGTCCCTCGCTTTTGCGTGAGAGTTCCCATAAGTGTACTGATCAGAAGTCCTGGGTAAAGATTTCCCTTGTCGCTGCACGCACGATCGGGGTCACACCCCTCAGGGACAGGGCGGTAGTGTCGGCGGGACCCACCCTCACAGCGCTGGTTGCCGAAACGGCCACGGCCCGGCCCGGACTCGCGTCGGTAGCGGCGGGCGGTCCTACTGGGAGCGCTCGCCGCGCGGGCAAAGCGCCGTCAGCCCCTCCTCGCGGTCGACGTAAACCGTGTCCTCGGTGACGAGACACGCCTCGTTGAACCCGTCGCTCCACTGGGTCTCGTCGAAGGTAAAACACCACTCCTCATGGCCGTCATCGAGACGGTAACCGACGATCTCGTCGGGGTTCGCCGAGCCGGGAGCGCTGTGGGCGACGACGACCGTGTCGTCGATGATCGCCGGCGGGCCGTACGCGTGCGAGCCGTTCTTACACCACTCCGAGTCGGGGCCCGTCATCTTGAGCTCGTACCGGCCACGGGTGACGGTCCGGTCGCCGACGGCGGCGGTCGTCAGCGCATCGGAGATGAACCGCTCGCGCTCTTTCGTGTCGTCGGCGAGACTCGTCACGCCCTCCTCGCCGTCGTTCTCGACAAACACCGCCTCGTCGGTCGCCGCAATCCCGTTCCCGAAGTCGCCGGCCCGGAGCTGCGCCGAGCGCTGGGTCGTGCCCGACAGCGGGTCGAACGCCACGACGGCGTCGGCATCGATCGAGTCCTCGCTCCGACGGCCGTCGAGCAGCCCGATCACCGAGCCCTCGACCGCAGCGACCGCGGTAGGCTGGGTACTGAACACGTAGCTAACCGCACCCGAATCGTCGGTCTGGTCCGGCGTAACACGGACGGTCTCACACGTCCACCGGAGCGAGCCATCGTCCGCTGCGAAGGCATAGAGCGTGCCGTCGACAGTGAGATAGACGGAGTCGAACGCAGCAACCGGAGCGGATGTGTCGGCCGCCTCTCCGAACCGCTTGCTCCACTGGACGCTCCCACTGGCGGCGTCGATCGCGGTGAGCTGGGAGCCGGCGACGAACACGGTTTCGTCGGCGACCGCCGGCGTACCTGCCGCCTCGATCCGCTCACAGGTCCACAGACACTCCCCGGTCGCCGAATCGAGCCCGTGGACGCCCGCTCCCGTCCGCAGATAGACCATCTCGCCGGCCGCGACTGCGTCTCCGGTTTCGCCGTACTGCCAGTCGATGAGATCCGGTTTCTCGAACCCGTCGGGCGCCGAGACAGAGCGGGTGTTTCCGGTGTTCCCGGCGTAGGACGACCATCCATCGGGTTTCTCGAGCGGCGGCGTCGTCTCTGTCGAGCGATCCCCGCTCCCGAGCGACGCAAGAAGCCCACCAGCCGAAAGCGTTGCACCTGTTGCCAGTACCGATCGACGTTGCCAGTCTGCCATCTCCTTTTTGACACCTACTGCTCACCTGTTTATCTAACAGTTATATAATAGTTGTGTCTGGTAAGTAGTTAAAACTGATTTCGAAAAAGGATCGGTATTTAGAACGGTTTGGAGTGGATGGAACCGGCCTGGCCGTGGGTGTTTCGAGCCCGATCCGCCCGCAGGGACGGCGTCGCTCCCGCGAGAGCCGTCCAGACGCCGGCGGTGATCCGACCACCAACGAACGACCCAGCGGGGTCCGGCGGACCGACGACCGGTGCCCGACTGATCGGCCGCCGTCCGCCGGTCCGAACGCCATCGGTGGTCCGGAGCCACGATCCGCCGGGCTCGGCGCAGCTGTGTGACGTAGTCGCTGACGCGCAACCGAGGCCTCGAATCGGACGTGAGACTACCGGTGAAGAGAGCGGCCGGAGGCAACCAGCTCGCGGGGGGTGAACGGATGTGCCAAGGGGGATCGGCACAGAGAGCCTCCAGCCATCAACGGGGTTTCTCGTAGAGCTATTAATAATTATCTCTTATTAGTTGGAGTCGATCAGAATCGTTCGAGGGTGGTCACCACAGACGAGGTTGGCAGTGTGCAACCGCTGAGTGCAGTAGCCGAGACCCCGGTCAGCAACAGTTCACAGCCCCGCCACGACCGTGAAACCGAGGTCCCGCCAGGTGGGCCCAGGCCACTACAATACGGGGTGCGGAAGAACGCTGGTCGCTGCAGATGTCCGTTCTACGCCGAGCCACCGGATAGAGTCGTTTATTCACTCGTATCCTTTCATTAGTTTAGAATTGCTCAAAGGACACTATCATATTGAAAACACGTGCTGAAAGCTGTGAGTTGGTGGCTAAAACTAGCACCTTTATGATAAGGGTGTGTCCACCACTATGGGAAGAGCAACCAATGAGTCGGAATCAGACCGTGTTTCGGGAAACAAGAGCACTACTGAGTGCTACCCGGTATTCGCTCTTGTCCGGTGAGTTCGTCTCGCAGGGTGCACAGGACAGGCGTTTGCTCGGAACTGCATACGCGCTCACAGTGGCGATACTCCCGATTGTGATTGCCTTCGATCTCTCTCGCTTCTGTGCCCGCACCACCGTTCGCAGACGGCCATCCACGGACGCCACGACTCGAACTGAAGGACGGTCGCAATAGCCAGGTCCTGTCGAGGTGAGCACCCCATCAACTGGCGGTCGTCCAGCAAGTAAGTGAGGGAGGTTCCGAGCGGCTTCGTCGGCCGCGACCCACGACGGCGTCCGCAGACCGCTTCGTGTCACGACACAATCCAGCGGTGGACGCGACCGCGGGTGGCCGTTCTCACTGCTGAATCCAGCACATCTGTAATTTGACTCTAATACCTAAGAAGAAAAATATATATCGGTCCACCAGAGAGGTATGATCGATCGATGGCTTCCCCAGGAGAGTTGCGGTTGATCGAGCGGCTGACCAGCACCGAGGTGTTCGAGCCGGAGATCGACGACGACGGCGCCGTGAGCTACACCGAGGCGGGCCAGTGTCTCGACGCGACCGACGGCGAGCCGGTGACCGTCCTCGAGCGCTTTACCGCCCGTGGCGTGCTGGCAGACGAGTTCATCACGAAGGTGTACGTCTGTCCGGACTGTACGACCGAGGGGCTCCAGTATACGACCGCCTGTCCGGCCTGCAAGGATCCCCACGCAGTCCAGACGACACTGGTCGAACACAGCTGCGGGCACACGGGACAGGAGTCGGCGTTCGAGACCGACGACGGCTACCGCTGTCCCGAGTGTGAGCAGGACCTCAAATCGGTTGATATCGAAAAGAAACACCGATACATCTGTAAGGCGTGTTCGGAGCGGTTCCAGACGCCCGCCAACCGGCTGCGGTGTCGGGAGTGTGCCACCCATCTCCCCCCGCTGGAGGCGACCGAGCGCGTGCTGTACCGCTACAGCCTCACCGATGCGGGGCGACAGTGGCTCGACCGACAGAAACGGGCCCGACAGACCGCCAAGGAAACCCTTGAGGAACGGCGGTTTACGACGGAAGTCGACACGACGGTGACGGATGGGGGAACGTCCCAACCGGTCCACGTGCTGGCCTGTGACGAGTTGATGGGCGAGCAACGGGTTGTAGCGATTCACGAGACGCCGACGATCGACGACGTCGACAGGTTCTGTGCGTTCGCAAACGAGTCGATCGATGCCCACCCGGTCGTGATTACGACGTCGGGGGCCGTCGAAACGGACGTCGCGACGCGGGCGGCAGAGACGGAGTTGACGGTGCTCGCGTTCGATGGGAACGGAGAGGGAACGCTCGAACCGGAGTACGAGACCGTCGAGACCGCACAGGCCCACGAGGCCGGTCTCTTCCAGCGCCTGAGTGCGGTACTCGAGATCCCCGGCCGCCAGTAGCTCACACGCCGCCCGACGCCTTCACCGCTGCACCGAGGAGACACGACACCACACACGGTCGCCGGTCGGTGAGAGCCGTGCTCCAGCCGAGATACGAGTGTGTGTGTGTGTTGTAGTCTCCAACCCTGCGCCGGATAAGCAGAGACGACAGCCGTTTACACATCCACCGCGGGTGGGACTGAAAGGGGCTGGCGGTGTCGGCGAAGCACGACGAAGTCCTCGCGAACGAAGTGAGCGAGGGCAAGCGAGACGTAGTCTCGCGCAGTAAGCACCGCAGCGAAGCGAGGAGCACAGCGAGGCGCGCGAGCCTACACCGCCAGGGGCTTTCGGAGTGTTCGAATAGACGAGCACTCCCTAGAGGACGTCTACGATCGCTCGAGATCGTCCGAACTGAGCTCGCCCTCGAGATACGCAATCCCGAAGTCGGTCACACGATAGTAGCCGCGCTTCGAGTCGGTTTTCTCGAGCAGCCCCGCCTCCGCGAGAACATTCATCCGTCGCGAGATCGTGTTCTGACTCCGATCCAACACACCGAGCTCCTCGACCAGATTGTACCAGACTGCGGTCGGCGGGAGCGAGATCCGGTGGCCCGTACTCGTCTCGAGTTCCTGTAGATACTCCAGGATCGCGTCGTCGGCCTCGTTCATCCACGAGACACGGGCTCGCATACTCCGGAGAACTGACGTCCGAAGATTAACTGCACCGACTCGAACCACACTCGAGATATACACTCCATCCCTGAGCCATACAATCCAGAACACTAAGTGGGTCGAAGCTAGACCCCGCTACAAGGGTAGCTACACGCGGACCAGACTCTCACGAACACGGATAGCGGATCGGTGCTGGTGACACCGAGTCCGCGAGAAGCTCCCGTATCCACGCTACGGAAGCATGAGTACAGACGATTCACGGGCTAATCAAACTCCCGACCGACAGGACGCATCGCACGACCACCCACCCCTCGAGGACGTCCTCGCCGAACTCCGCGAGCTCCGAGCCGAAAACCAGCAGCTCACGACGCGGCTCACGGAGCTCGAAACCAGAGTCGACGACCTCGAAACGGAACGCGACCGCCTCGCCGCCGAACTCGCGGACCACGACTCGAAGATCGACCGCCAGACCGTCGACGATCTCGAAACCAGAGTCGACGACCTCGAAACCACGACCGACGAGCTGACGGCCCTCACCGACGCCACCAGAAACCGAACTGGCGCCAACAAGGACAGAATCGAGGAGCTCCAGGCGCGCGAACTCGAAAAGGGCGCCCACCTCCGGGACACGAACGTCGACGTCCACGAACTCCCACTCCAAGACGACCACCTCGAGCGGTTCACCGGCTCGGACGGCCACACCTACTACCGACTCCCCAACACGGACGACCCCCTCGACCGCACCGAACCCACGCTCGCCCACGGCGACCTGCTCCCGATCCAGCAACTCGCCCGCCTGGACGAGGACATGCGCCGCTCGACCACCAACTCACTCCCGGCCCGACTGGCCACGAAGCTCTGGAAGGCCCGCACGGATCCGACCGTCGGCGACGATCCCTGGGAGACGGGCTGTAAGAACGTTGCCGAGTACGTCAACGCCAGCGACCTGAAACACTGGATCCGACGCCAGGAGGACGGCATCAGCGACAGCTACGCCAAAAAGTTAGTCTCGAGGACGATCGACGCCGTCCTCGAGCTCTCGAAAAACCGCCTCGCGGTCCACAGAACCTCCCAGCGCAAGAACGGTCTCTCCTACACCGAACGACGGCTCGTGGTGCCGACCGACGCCGACATTCCTGGACACGATACCGCGAGGACGTCCACAACTGACACTCCTGGAACGTCCACCACCGACACTGACTCCGCGAGGACGTCCACTACCGACACTCCCGGGACGACCACCGACACCACGAGGACGTCGACCACCGAGTCCTCGGAGACGACGGCCACCGACACTCCCGAAACGACACCCGACGGCTCCGACATCACTCCGGAGACAGCCGACAGTTCCGACACCACTCCGGAGACAGCCGACGTCCACGGTCAGGAGTAGATCCCACCCCAGCACCCACGCTCGAGCGAGCACACACCTGCTCTCACCGACCCACCATCGCGACACGGCCGCCGCGTTCGCAGGGACGAGTAGCTGTGGGTGCGTCCTCGATCGGTCGTCGTCGGTCACCGCTCGAGACCCACTCTGTAGTTCCGGCCGAGGACACCAGTTGTCACTGGATACCCTGCAACAGTCGATTCCGACGAACCGCAGTTCCGAAAGAGATCGCCAGCTACAGATCCAGGACTGCCTCTTCCATTCGGTGTGCCTCGTGTCGAACCTCGACGCCGTCCTCGAGCCGCACCCAGCTATCGCCACCACGCTCACTGTCGTCGAGCTCCGCGGTGGCAAACTCCTGCCAGCGACCCGCATCATGGACCTCCCGAACAGCCCGAAGAACCTGTCCACCCTCCAAGCGAGCCTCGAGGACGAGTACTCTCGCTCGAGATCGGCTGAACGAACCTCGCCCTCGCACACCAAGCACCGCCTCAGCAAACCGCTCGCAGGCGTGGGACTGCGTGGACAGCACGCGACGCTGCCCGCTCGAGGGTCGCCTCGCGGTGGAGATCGATCGTCTATCGCGCGTGCTGAGACAGGGTTCCCAGCTCGACCGACAGCAGGGTCGTCCAGCACGTGGAACTAGACGGCTCGGTCCGTCGAGTTTCGAGCGACGTGACCCGGTCCACGAAGCACCGACAGACCTACGGACGTGTGTGCACAATGTGTGCGTATGAGTTCGAGCACCCGCGTGCATTTCCGTGCGCCCGAACGCCTGATCGAACAGGCCGATGCGCTCGCGATCGCGGAGGGAAAGAATCGGACCGACGTGCTCGTCGAGGCGCTTCGTGAGTATCTTGCAAACGCGAGCGACGAAGAACGGGTCCAGCAGGCGATCGCAAACGCATACTACGAAGGGCAACTCGAGTTCGACCAGGTGAAAGCGATCGTTGGCGTCGAAGCCGCCCAGAACTTCCGGGTGCTCAAACGCCAGCTGACGGATGACAGCATTAGCAACGACCTCGCAGCCGCGCGTGACGAATGAGGCTCGTCGCGGACACGTCTGCGCTCGTAAGCCTGGCGAGTACCGCCGAGTCACGGCGGGTTACACTGCCGCTGCTTCTGGACGGCTACGACGTGGCCGTCCCCGAACAGGTGGTCGATGAACTCGAGCAACTCGCGGAGTACGATGATGAAGATGGCACAGCCGCACGGACGCTGCTCGATGCGCGAGACCGGCTGACGGTTCGGGCTGTCGACCTCGATCCCGACGTTCCGCTCGACGACGGGGAGAACGCGGCGGTACAGCTGGCTGACCGGCTCGAGGCGCCGTTTTTCTACTGTGACGAGTACAACCAACTCGCGCTCATCCACGCGTCGCTCGCCGACGCTCAACTCGTCACGACGCCCCGCCTGCTGAAGGCGTTCGTCGTCCACGAGGACCTGTCGAAAGCGACCGCAAAGGCAGTTCTCGAGGCGATCGCAGATCGCCGAAGCTGGGACGGCAACGCGTACGTCTATCAGGCAACCCGACTGTTCGACTGACTGCGTCGGCGAGGGCGACGCGTGTCGTCACGAGACGCGACACGGACCGCTGGATGCGTCGGCCGCGACGAGTTCGGACTCGGTGTCGCTGAGCGCAGGGGCCACCGTACCCGCCGCGAATTCATCGGAGACGACCTGCGGAGTAACGCTGTGAGACCACGTTCTCGGATCGCCTTGCACGCCCTGTACAATGGCTGCCGACCCCTGGATAGTTCCGCTCAGCTTGCGTTTCTCCTCTCCTCCGGCGAGAAGAAGACAGCCTCGTCGCTCATTGTGCCCTCGACGCGGCTGCCCAGCCGGAGATCGACCTCGAGCAACTCCCTGCTCATCAGCCAGACCGAGCGGTTGATCCCGCGGGCCAGCTTTCCCTCGTCTCCCACTACTCGGGGTCGTCCTCGAGAGCGGGGAGTCGATGCGGGTCTTGAGTCTCCAATGGTATCAAAAACCGCGCCCAAGCGGTCTGACGATCTCGTCGGACTGGAAAAATGTCAATTGATCGAGTGCAACGACAGCTCGGTCACGGACGCTCCGGGAGCGGCTCGGCTTCCTGCCAGTACGCCGTAAACTCGTCCGTCAACTCGTCGACGAGGACGTCCTCGGTGACGTGGATCGTCCCGAGGGGTCGTGAGCGGGCGAACGGATCGGTCACGTACAGGTACAGGTCGCGCCCGTCGATCAGATCGAAGTTTGCCGTGACGGACGGATGGAGCCGCGTTTCGACCGACTGGCCGGTGGCGCGCAACGATTGCAGTAGCTGGTCTCCCCCGTTGGACACCTGCTCGGATAAAAGAATGCGAACGCGAATCGAGCCGTTCGCTACCGACTCCAGCCAGCGTTCGAGGGGTTCGAGAACGGCGAGAAACTGGTGGACGATGACCGAATCGCCGACGATCAACACCTCGTCGGTGGCGTCCGAAAAGCGCTCGATTTGCGCGGTGACGAACTCGATTTCGGAGTCGTGTGACCTGGTCTCCCAGAACCGTCCGTCCGTCGGTGGCTGACTGCCGAGCTGTGACCGAAGCTCCGCTGCGACGTTCTCGTAGCGAGTTCGTTCGGCCTCGAGGTCCCGTTTCCGGTCACGGAGCAGCCGATCGATCGCCATCTCGGCGTCGATCGGCGAGTAGACTCGCGGATGGCTTTCCGGATTGCAGTGGACGAGATCGCGCGATTCGAGCCCGTTGAGCACGTCGTAGATCCGTCCCATCGGGACGTCGCTTTCCGCGGACAGCTCTTCGGCAGTCGCTGTTCTCTCGGTGAGCAGCGCTCGATAGACCCGTTCCTCGTAGCTCGACAGCCCGAGATCCCGAAACGACACCATACTGAACGAACGGGAGCGAGCCAAATAAATGACGGCACCGTTTCACCCGCTGTCTCGTAGGAACACAACAGCGGAGACTCTAACCCGGCAGAGCAGATTCCTCCCGGCCAGATACCAAACACACCAAGCTATATTCGTATATAAACATACACAAAGTTGTAGTATATTTGATGGTTGTCATATGCGCCGCGAGCGTATCGGTCGATATGATCCGAGAACAGCTCACCGAACTCTGGCGTCGGTTCGGCACGACACACCCGTTACCGTGGGGGCTCGCGATCGGAATCGGCGTCCTCGTCGCGCTTGCTGTTACAAGCGCTGACCCGTTCGCTGCGCTCGACTCCGAGACCGTACGCGAGCTCGTTCGTCACGCCGACGGGAGCGTCCAGTACGTCCTGATCTTCCTCCTGGCAGCGGTGCCGATACTCGAAATCCTCGTCGTGGTTCCGGTTGGAATCGGACTCGGGCTGGATCCGCTCGCAGTAGCGGTATTCGCCTTTTTCGGGAACGTGTTGCCGATCTACGGGATTATCGTGCTCTACGAACGGCTGCAAACGTGGTGGGAAGGCCGGACTGACTCGAGCGGGACTCCCTCGAAGCGAAGGGCACTGGCGTTGTGGAATCGCTACGGACTGCCCGGGCTTGCGCTCGTCTCGCCGGTCGCGACCGGCGTCCATCTGGCTGCGGCTATCGCTCTCGCCGTCGGATCGCGGAAACGCTCCGTCGCAGTGTGGATGACTGCGTCCATCGCGCTGTGGACGATCCTGTTCACGGCGGGTACATACTACGGAATCGGGTATCTCACGGGACTCTGATTTTCACACGCCACCGCTCCCGAAAAGCGACGTGCCAGCCTGCAGCCGACAGTGCAACTGTCGCTTTGCCAACTACGTTACCTGTGATCGGGCCCTGGAGGGAGCGTAACCGAGAACGTCGATCCCTCGCCGGGTTCGGAGTCGACCCAGATCTCGCCGTCGTGGCGCTCGATGATTTGCCGACAGAGCGCTAATCCGATCCCCGTTCCCTCGGACTCGTCGCGGCTATGGAGGCGCTGGAACACCCCGAAGACGGAGTCGGCCTCGTCGGGATCGATGCCGATCCCCTCGTCGTGAACCGAAACGCGCCACATCGACCCGTCCCGCTCCGCCGAGACGGCAATCCGTGGTGGTTCGTCGCCGCTGTACTCGATCGCGTTCGTCACCAGGTTCTGGAACACCTGCCGGAGCTGTTCCCTGTCACCGCGAACCCGCGGGAGGGAGGCCGACTCGATCCGTGCGTCGGAGCTCTCGATCCGGATCTGGAGGTCGGTACACACCTCGTCGAACACTGCGTCTAACTCGACGGGTTCGAACGGATCGCCTTGCGTTTCGACGCGGGCGTACGCGAGCAGCCCGTCGATCATCTCGCGCATCCGCTCGGCGCCGTCGACCGCGTACGCGATGAACTCGCCGGCGTCCTCGTCGAGCTCGTCGCCGTAGCGCCGCTCGAGCAACTGGAGGTAGCTCGTGACCATCCGCAGGGGCTCCTGGAGGTCGTGGCTGGCGGCGTACGCGAACTGCTCCAGCCGTTCGTTCGACTCCTCGAGTTTCCGTTTGTACTCGTTTCGCTCGGTGATGTCGACTGCGACGAGCATCCCCGCGAACACGTCGCCGTCGTCGTCTCTGACGGGAACGATGTGTACGTTCCAGGTGCGATCGAGAAACGAGACGTCCGTCTCGGTCGACTCCCCCTCGAAGACGGCTCGGAACGCCGGTTCGAGGTCGGCAACGAGCTCGTCGGGGTAGAGGTCGTGGATCGTCGTCCCCTCGAGTTCGTCGACGGGCAGGTCGATCTCCTCGAGGACTCGCCCGTCGGCGAACGTATACCGAAGCTCGTCGGTGAACATCGTGATCGCCCCGTTCGGGAAGCTCTCGACCAGCGTCCGGTAGCGCTGCTCGCTCTTTTCGAGCCTGCGCTGGTACGTCTTTCGCTCGGTGACGTCCCGGAGCACGCCGATCCGCTGCCCACTACCGTTTTCGTCCAGAATGACGAATCGGTTCTCGACTGCCCGGGTTTCGCCCGGGCCGGCGTTGATCGTCTCCTCGAACGTCGGGGGGACGTCCTCGGACCGCCCGCTCCACTGTTCGGACTCGATCGACGCGAACTTCTCGCCGAACACCGTCGTGGCATGTTGGCCCCGCAGCTCCGCTCGGGAAAACGGGGTGAGATCGGCGAACGAATCGTTGACGAGTTCGAACCGTCGCTCCTCGTCGAGGACGTAGATACCATCGTGGGCCGTTTCGACGGCCGTCTCGTATCGTTCGAGCTCCCGTTCTCGCTCGAACCGGTCGGTGATGTTCTCGATGGAGAACACGACGCTGTCGATCTTCCCGCGGTCGTCGTGGGTCGGCGCTCCGTTGACGGAGATCCAGACGCGCTCCCCGTCGGGGCGTAACACGCCGCTGACCTGATCGAACAGCGGGTCTCCGGACGCTACGATACGCGGAAAGGGCAACTCCTCCCGAGAAAGCGGTTCGCCGTCGACGTTAACCTCGTCCCACTCGGGACTGTCGAAACTGAGCTCGTTGATCCGTTCTTCGCTCCGACCGAAGATGTCCTCGGCGCGGTCGTTGGCGAACTGCATCTCGCCGTCGCTGTCGACGATCGTGATGCCGACCGGGCTCGTTTCGACGATCGTTTCGTACCGGGCCAACTCTCGCTCGCGTCGCTTCCGTCCGGTGATGTCTCGAGACAGGATGGACAGCCCCGATTCTGAGGGATAGATGACGTTCTGGAACCACCTGTCCGACGGTGGATAGGAGTCTTCGAAGATCACGGAGGTTTGTGTTTCGAGAGCCTCATACAGTGCGTTCTCGAACGTCTCCGTGAGATTCTGATCGCGAATATCCGCACCGATCGCGGTTTCATCCAGTCCCAGCAGGTCCGTTGCGTGATCGTTCAGATAGCGAAAGCGGAGTTCGTCGTCGAGGGCGCAGAAGCTGTCCGAGATTCGGTCGAAGACCTCGCCGAGGTCGCTATCTCCAGTCTCCCTTCCCCGCCCCGTCGTGGACGCGTCGCCGTTCGTGGATGGCTGCCACCACACCCGTCCGTTACCCCCGACCTTCTTGGTTTCGAGCCGGTCGTGATCGACGAGCCGTTCGAGGCGCTCGTAGGTACTCCGGCGGCCGAGGTCGAGTTGGTCGGCTACCTCGGTTGTCGTCATGGGTGCCCCTCCCGCGCCGAAGAGAGCAAGGGTCTCCCGAAGTGTGTCCGTCAGCTGTGAACTGGTCACTACCGCAGTTACTGAGGATACTGACCGATAAACCCTCCGCTGTTGGAGGCCGACTTCGTGCAAGATCTCCACAGTGACGTCCTCCGCAGAGCGGCTCTCGGTCTGTATCACAGTCACACCGTGTCTCTGACGGGATTCTCTGCCCCGCTCTAGTAGCTACTGGAAGCGACAGCGGTGAGTGTGTCCACGAAGTGACTGCGCCGCTCGGTTCGGTTTCGGGTGCCGGTCCGGATTTCGAACTCGCGCGACGGTCGTGACCGACGTGTATATGATCGAAGATGACCGCTGACGACCCACCCGAGGACGCCATCGGGAGCGATAGCAGACCGCTCACCCCGACGTCCTCGATACCGGTTCGGAAGACACCCTCCGCTGGAACGTCGGCGAGGACGGAGGGCTGTCCGTCGAAACCGGCCACTGGCACCGGCGAGGACGTCGAACCCATCGACGTCGGTGAGACGGACCCGTTACGGCCGAGGGCGAACGCCCGGAACAGCACTCGAGTGGGACGCCGTCCTCCGTGAACGCCATAGCGGTCGCCCGGAAAGACACCCCGGAAACGCCTCCAGAGACGGTGCGCAACTGCGTTCCTCCCACAGCGTTATCAAAACGGATCCTGAACTAGAGTGAGCCATGGCAACAACGAACACAGAAGTTGGCCAGTGGATTGACGATCACGAAACGGAGATGATCGAGTTCCTCGAGGAGTACATTCGGTACCGGTCGCCGACGGAGGAGGAAGCAGCGGTACAGCGGGAGTTCATCGAGCCGTTCTTCAGAGACGAGATGGCGTGGGATTCCGTCGACGTCGTGGACGTTTCGGAGGACGGGGACCGGCCCAACATCAACGCTCGGCTCATCGGTGACGGCGAAGGAGAGACGCTCCTGTTCAACGGCCACTCCGATGTCGTTGACGTCTCCGAGGCGGCCGAGGAGGCGTGGACGACCGATCCCTGGGATCCCGTGATCGAGGACGGGCGACTCTACGGTCGGGGAGCGAACGATATGAAGGGGCCAAACACGGCGATGATCTGGGCAGCGAACGCCGTCATGGAAGCCGACGTCGAACTCGGCGGCGACCTGCTGATGAGTATCGTCGTCGGCGAGGAGTTGGCCCAGCAGGAGTACGGCTCGATCGCCGCCACCGAGGCGTTTCTCGAGGACGGAATCGAGATCCCGATCTGTCTCAACACGGAGCCGACGAACAACGAAATTCATACGAAAAGCGCCGCGACGTTCGATTTCGAGATCACGATCCGGGGGAAAGACGTTCACACTTCACAGCGCAACCTCACTCAGTATCCACAGCGCCACGACATTCCGATCGGAGACGAGGTCGGCGTCGACGCCGGGCTGATCATGGCCGAGCTCCTGCAGGAGTTTGCCGAACTCGAACACCAGTGGAACATGCGCTACCGTGACGAAATCTACGGCGGTGGCGGGACGCCGGCGCCCGACAGCCAGGGTGTCGGGCCGATCGGAATCAACTGTACCGTCCTCGAGGCCGGCGACTACATCGCGTCCATCCCGGGGCAGGCGACGATCGAGGGCCACGTCTTCTACCCACCGTTCGTCGACGACGAGGAGCTCTGGGGCGAGATGCAGGACGTCGTAGACTCGCTGGCGGTCACTCACGACTGGCTGGCCGAACACCCACCGGAGATGCGATGGAAAACCGTCTTCGACTGGCCCGCCTTCGAGGTCCCGATCGAGCATCCGGCCTGCCAGACGCTGGGGGCGGTCGTCGAATCAGTAACCGAGCGCCAACCCGTCTACTCGGGATTCAAGGCCGTCGCCGACAACTCCTACATTCAACGCGAGTGTGGTGTCGACACGATCAGCTTCGGCCCCGGCGACCTCCTGATGGGCGCTCACGGTCCCGACGAGTATCTGCCACTCGAGCAGTTCGTGGCCGCAACGAAGGTGTATGCCGAGATGATCTGTGCGTGGTGTGGCGGCGACCGACACAACGAGTAGCCGACGGTCGATGCCGCCCGACTGCTGGGGCGGGTGTCGGCGCCTGTAGTCGCGCTGTCGGATGCACCGCTGGTCCCGAGCGACTCCAGGCGATCCGACGCTGCATGCCGACCCACCGCTCCGTTCTCACTTCGTTGCGCGAAAGAACAGCGCCGCGCCGTAGCGTTCGAACTGGACCGTCCGAAACCCCGTCTCCAGCAGGAGCTCGCGAAGCTCCTCGTGGTCGAACACGTGGGCGCCGATCGTCTCCGCCAGCCCGTACTGCGCGGCCGGCAGGGCCAGCAGCGAATCCGCGCTGAGCGTCGTGCCGGCAAACCGCCCGTCGGGGGCCAGCACGCGGTGGATCTCCGCGACGGTCGTCGGAATATCCGCGAACAGGTGCAGCGCCCAGCCACAGGCGACGCCCTCGAACGCGCCGTCCTCGAAGCGGAGGTCCTCGGCGTCCATTTGCGCAAGGACCACGTTGTGACGCCCGTCCCGCCGGGCGCGTCGTACCATCCCCATCGAGACGTCGATGCCCCAGACGGCGGCCGCGTCGGCGGCGAGCACGCGCGTCAATCGCCCGGTGCCACAGGCTACGTCGAGGACGTCGCCCCCGGTCACGTCCAGCGCGTCGACGATCCGCGCCCGGTCATCGATGGGTGCGTGTGGACCGCCGATCACGCGGTACACGACGGGAAACCACAGCGGCGTCTCGTAGATCGACGCCAGCGCGTCGAACACCGGCGGGACGGCCGACTGCTCGACGGAGACCGGAAAGCGCGCGATCCCGTCGACGACCGGCACCGTCTCCTCACAGGCCGGACAGTGAAGCGCCTCGGCCCGGACGGTCAGTGCTGCTTCGCAGGCGGGACAGGTGGGTGTCACGCCGGCCTGGGTCGGATCAACCATACCCGCTGGTACGGGAAACTGGTACTAAACACTCGACCCAGCTCCCGTGGGCAGCCACGCTGGAACGACGAAGCGGTTGACACAACACTTTTTCTACTGTAGTGTTAACTACTGACACAGTAGCCGACGGCCGGAAACCTGTCCGGTACTGGCGACTGAGATTCATAACCACGTCCGACCGTCGGCTACTGAATCATCTTTCCGGCTCTCGGGGCCACCGATCCAGCGACAGCCGGTGTCAAAGTGCGCTCCCGTCCGCGACACGCAACTCGCCACAGCGGAGCGCCCCGCGGGACGAGTCGTCGCGCCACGAGCTGTCGATTCCGGCTCGCCCCTCGCTCGACGCGTTGCACACTACTGGGGCGGCTCGCTCGGCTCTGCGAGCGCGTCGCGCTCGTGATACTGAAGAGACAGCTCGCGGTCCGGCGCCGGTGTGAGAACGCCGTCCTCGAGCGCCGCGAGACAGTCTTCGACGTCGTAGCTCCGGTCGTCGTCCGCGCAGGGCGCCACCCAGCGCAGCTCTCCGTCCTCGTAGACGGCCAGCGACGCCACCGGCACCCGCAGCTCCGTGCTCGAGCCGGGGTGGAGCAGCGAGCGCGTCTCACGCCGGGCGAACGCCGGCGCCAGCGAGTACCCCGTGCGGTCGGCCCACGCCTGGAAGGTCGCAACCGTCGTCGACACTGACGAGGCGGAATCGCTGAGCGCTTCCAGTGCGGGCCGCACCGTCGTCCACGTTTTGACCTCCACCTCGGCGACCGTGTCCCGGTCCTCCAGCCGGCGTGCTCGCGCCACGAGGTCGCTGAGCCGCTCGACGGTGTCGGCCGCGGAGTCCGCACGAACGAAGAGATCGACTCGAACCGGCCCTAGCGGCGGGGGAGTGGTCATTAGTACTCTGTGGGGTGTTACCACACCTACGGCTATAAGTGTGATGAAAGACGTCCGACGAAGCTCCGTCGGGCGATCGTCTCACCGCCCCGTTTCGAGCAACTGTGGCGCTTGACTCGAGCAACCGGGAGGGAGCGACTCCGCGTTCGAGAACTGCTACGCGAGACGGGGTTCGTCCTCGAGGACACACCACAGAGCCGAAGCTGCACTATCGGACCGCCCGCCAGCGCTCGTCGCCGACTCCCCGCCCGGTCGTTTTCACCGTTCGAAAGCATGCCCCGCTGTTAATACGGTCAACGAGGAAAGAAAACCGGATGAACGAGGCGATCCCTGCCCAGTGTCCCGACTGTGGCGCGACGGAACTGAACCTCGCTCGCGTCTCGCCGACCGACCACGACCGTGGCCAGGAGTGGGTGGTCCACGCCACCTGCGAGCGCTGTGACGAGTACGCCGAGTGGTTCGAGTAGCTCCGGATCCGCCGCAGTCCCCGTGACGAATCCGGACGACGCTATCGGCGATCCGCGGACGATCAGAGTCCCCTCAGGTGTCGACACCCGTCTCTCGGCCGACTGTCTCACACTCGAGTTCGGACAACTCGAGGAGTGTTGCTTCGAACGCCACCTCGTTCTCGACATCGATCGGGCAAACCCGTTCTCCGTCGCTCGAACGGACGAGGCAGCGGCGGTCACTCAGGATCGGTTCGTCTCGGGACCGGAGACGGAGCGATGGCTTCGGTTGCGGGCGAGATACTCGTAGGCACGATGCCCGACGGCCCTGACCGGCGAGAGCCCCATCACCAGCGTGAGCGGTGCGAAGATCCGGAACTGCCTGAGGAGCTGCCGGAGCGCCTCGTAGCCGCCGTAGACCTCGCCGTCCCGGACGAGAGACAGCCCCGCGTCGAGATCGACGTCGTCCCGATCGGCCACCGCCGTCGGAACGTCAGACCGGGAGTAGAACCGAACCGAGTCGTTGATGTCGAGGTGCTTGAAGAGATAGAGGCTCCGGACACAGAAGCCACAGCGGTCGTCGTACACCAGTTCGGCGTCGTTCGAGTCGGCCGCGATCGCTCGGTAGCCGACGTCCCAGGCGACGAACAGCGAGAGGACGAGAAACATATCGATGAAATAGAGGCCGAGCATGGCGATCACGGACGCGTGAAAGCCCAGCAGTCCGAGCACGGACAGCGTGATCGGCAGCCCCAGCAGGACTGCGACGAGCAGCGACAGCTGCACCAGCGCGGTGCCGACGAAGCCGATCCAGCCCAGTAACTCGAACTCGAAGATCGGCGCCGCCAGCGGTCGGTCGACGCCGATCACTTCCTGTGCCTCGAGGACGTCCTGCCGGAGTTCGGCACCCGACAGCCAGATCTCGAGCGGGCCGTTCATGATCTTCCCCCACGCGGCGCCGAGATACAACAACCCGACGACGACCAGTCCCCACTTGAGCGCGCGCAGCCGGTAGACCCGATTCGGTCCCTCCGTGAGGAACGCGTTCAGCTGGTCGAGCGACCGGTCTCGGGTTCGCAGCAGCGCGTCGACCGACAGCACGTCGTCCTCGTGAAAGAACGCGAACAGCAGGATGAAATACGCACAGACGAACAGCGATTCGACGGTTCCGGCCAGGTAGATCGTCGATTTGACCGCCAGCATGTGCATCAACAGGAGACTGGCGAGCCCGCCGGTCCAGCGGATCTTGTAGCCGACGATGAACGAGACCAGCAACGCGGCGACGACCCACTGCTGGTAGGGCAACAGGGCGAAGAACACGTCCTGGTGGAGGTACGCGATCGGGTCGTTGACGTGATGGTCAGGCCACTCCCCGTAGAACCCCCAGTCGAGCGAGACGACCCGCCAGAGGACCCAGGCGCCAAGCAGGACCCGAACGACGGCGAGGTTGAACGGTGACGAACGGCTGTCGTCGGCGAAGTAGTTAACGAACGCGCTCATGTGTTGTCGTGTTCGGTGATGGTGTGATCGGCCACGTCGACCGTCAGCCGGAGTCGTTCAGTGTTCGATTCGACCGCCGTCGTGTCGTCGGTGAACGTTATCGTTCGCTCGTAGACGCGGACTGCCTCGAACGCCTCGTACTCGCCGAGTTCGTCGGCGGTCCACCGTTCGTCGTCGACGTACCGAGGCGGCTGGAGCCGCTCGGAGACGGGTGGCCCGCCCGACTCGATCTCTGCCCGATACTCGATGGCGTTCGAGACGAAGAACTCGCCCATCGCCATCCGCTCCGCGTCGTCGTATTCGGCGACCATGTCGCCGGCGATCGTCGACGTTCGCGAACCGACCGTCGGCGGAGTCGCGCGATCGTCGAACTCGAGTTCGTTGCCCGCCGTGTCGACGATACGAACCTCGTAGTAGGTCCGCTCCTCGTCGTTCGGTTCGGAGAACTTGTGCATGTCGACGACCGGCATCAGCGGCATCCCGACCAGCGTGACCGCCAGCAGGGTCGAAAAGAACCCCGCGAGCCAGACCTGCCGTGCGATGCGTCGGTGTGCCAGCCCGAGACAGAGCAGCGTCCCGAGGAAAAACAGCACGTACACCGTGGGAAAGATGATTTCCGTAAATGGGGCTACGTGATCTAACAATCGATCAACACCTACTGAGACAAATAAACGATACGTTAGATAAACGCTCGTGTCAGTTCCGGACGCTGACACTCAGACGGTAATGAAAATCAGCCTTTCCTCAAACATTTTCAGTTAATAAAACGATATACCACGAGCAAACTGGATTCCGACGTCCTCGAGAGCGGACGAACGTCGCTCTCGACGGAGTTCCGTCGCCGGACGTGAACTTCGACGGTCCCTGCTCGTCTCGTATTGCCGTAGCTGTTCGACCTGGAAACACTCCGAAACTGTCGACGAACAACAGGCAACCCAGAAGCGACGGCGAAACGGGCACAGTCGGCAAAGGTGATCTATGACACTTTTCCAAACGGCCGCTTCCGCCCGTCGAGACCAGGTCGCCTGCTTGGACGGTCTCAACGCTCATACTAAGACTTGTCTATTTCATCAACGGTTGTGAGTGTCTACACTTCGATACTGTTTGTGGCCGTCCCTCCTCGGCGTTCCTCTCCCCGGGTCAGTAGAACGGGTCTTCAGCCACTCCTGTGCTCGGATTCGTGCTTCCCGTCAATGGAAATCGTTCTAGAAGACGTCTCCTGATACCCGTCCTGTCCCCGTTTCCGACGACGGGCCCGTACTCCCAGCGCTGCACCTGGGATCGGCGCGGACGGACAGTCAGCGCGACGACGGGTCGCGTGTTTCGGGACGGTGTGGCGTCGCCCCTTCGACGATCAGATCCAGCAACATTGCGTTCGGACTCGAGGGCGGATACCGCGTATCGATCAGCTCCCGGGCCGTCTCGAGGTCGCCGCGAACCGCAGCCTGCCGGACCCGACCCGCGGTCCGCAGGAACTCCGAGGAGTCGGCGTCGGCAATGTACTCGGCCGCCTCGGTCGCCGTCGCGTCCAGCGCCTCGCGCCGGATCTCGTCGAACTCCTCGAGGTGGGGCTCGTAATCGTCCTCGAGTTCGGTCAGCAGGTACTCCACGGCGAACCGCTGGAACTCCGATTTGTTCGCGAACGCGCCGTCGTCGATGTGTTGCTGGACGATCCCGAGGACCTCTTCGGGGAACCGGACCGTCGATTTCACCATGGTATCACGAGTCGTGAACGAACGGGATATCGTTTGTGGTGGCAGTACGCACCGATCGCCGGGGACGGCTGCCCGTAACCAGAACCCCGCTCGGCACCCATCGGACCGTCTCGAGGACGGATGGCCGTCGATTCCACACGGTCGACTCACGCTTCCCGACCGCGAGCGAGTCGGCCGCCACCGTCGTGACCATCCTGCAGTTTCCGGCTCGTCACGACCCGTACGGTATGTGCGCAAACATCACGGAGAACGACGAGGGAAAATCCGTCATCGCCGCGGACGAGGTCGGGATCGTCAGCGACGTCGAACACGGAACCGCGTACGTCGATCCTAATCTCACGGACACAATCACATCGTAACTCGGCCGGGGCGACGCCGACGAGGAAACGTACGCCCTCCGGGCGGACAACGTGGCGACGATCACCGACGAGGAGAGCCGACTCAAGCGGCGCTGAGATCGCGTTCGGATCGGCGGCGACGTACCGAGCGTCGCCGGCTCGCCCTCTCGCGACCGTGCTACGAACCACGCGCCAGTCGCCGACTACGGATCGAGCGGGATCGTCCGCCTGCGCGTCGGGTCGGTCAGGTACGGCTCCAGGTCGGCAACGTCCTCGAGGACGACCACTCCGTTTTCGCGGTCGTACTCGATCACGTCGTGGGCGGCCAGCCGCGGAAGGTGGTCGTGGACCAGCCGCAGCTTGGCGTGCTCCCGTTCGAGCTCGGCGGCCCGGTTTTGCTGCCGGGCGGCGAGCTGATCGGCCAGGGCGCCCACCGTCGCACGGCCATCGTTCTCGAGCAGTTCCGTCAAGACGTGCTGGCGATCGGTGTCGGCCAGGATGGCGAACGCCTCGTGGGTCTCCATGAGAGTCCTTCGGGAGGGCAAGAGAAAAAGACTCGCTCCAAAACAGATGGGCCCCGTTCTGTGAACGGTTCAGATCACGAACCTGCTGATTTCGTCTCGGTTCGGCGCCGGCCAATAGCGGGTTACTGCCACCGCGGCGCCTCGACGGAGTAGCCAGCGAACGCGGTCGGACCGGAGGACAAGCGTTTCCCGTGTGAGTGGTGAACACGCAACTATGAAGAAACAACGCGCGATCACCGACGCGGAACGGGAGCGAGACGAGACCGGCGTCCTCGCACGAATCAGAGAGTTCGTCGCGAGGGAGTGACGGGGCGCCACGGCCCTGGTCCACGCGGTCCGAGCTGACCAAAAAAGATTGGAGCAATCGTTACTGCACTGCATGCCCTATGATACCGTGCGTCGGGATCTGTGAGAGACACTCTCCGACGCGGCTCGACGCGCCAGTCCCAGCGACGGAGCACTCGTGGAAGCGAGCGGGCGAGCGGACCACCAGCACGGTCGGCGGTGGTCCGGGCTCCGTCTCGGTGGCAGCTGTCCCAGCTGCGGCGGCACACGCCGATGACACACCCGGCGGGCTGACCGGGCGTTCCCGGTCAGTCGGCGGTTCTCTCGTTCACTGTTCGACGACACGTCGGTCGCCTCAACCACCGTGGCGGTTGCAGTACTCTTGACGCCGAGGAGTGAGCGTGGGTTTCGTGTGCTCCAAGCGAACGTGAGAGGTCGAGGTGAACACAGTCTCGCCAAGGGATCGCGCGGCGAAACGAGGCACGTGAGCCGCCAGTAGGGGCGTTCGGGCTGTACGTACTCGAGGACGAACACGTAGTCAGCGGGCTCGTTATTCGAAAGAACGGTCACCGATATGAGGATTGCACCCAGATCACAATAGTTCTCGGTCAATAGCTTACTTACTAATACGGTACTGTAGCCAGCGGACAAATCTACATCGCGAAACGGACGATCTACTTTCCTTTTACTCGTCGAAGAGTGGTATTCAGATAAGTGAAGGAGTAGGTCATAGCGCTTTCAAAGGCTCTCTGCTCGAAAACGCACGTCTCAGCTCAGGATTGATCAGTTTGACTCGGATCCGTTAGGAGGGAAACATTGAAACTGTTTATACTCTCCCATCCCAGCTCCATTCTTCTGAATCCTCATTTCCGAATACTGTTCTTATAACTATTAACAAGCTCGGTCAGCCGCTCGCAACTATGGTCATAGAGCGATCTACAGCCTAGTCGGAACCCGGATCACGCTGCGGTTGGCGAAACCGTGATCCGACACGCTAACGAGCAGTGGTGGCTATACGCTGTAGCAGATCCTGAACCGAGCGCTTATTCCATACATGACCCGAACCGGCCAGAAACGAAGTGATTGTAAACACTTCCTTCACCGAACTGTGTGAAAAATATGGCGTCGAAGCGCCGTATCTTTTGTCGGTATCCGCAAAGAACTAACCTACGACTGCTAACGGCACAGCCTCGGTTTCCGATACAACCGGTATGGAATGAGGAACAGCGATAGAATACAATTTTGGAGACAGGATAATAGAGCACTCTATTACTAGATAGTTATAGGCTGATACACAATAAAACAGCAAATGAGTTTCTAGTACTTTCAACAGGAACCGGTCCGACTGTTCACACATTGCCGTTGACTACCAAGGCTGTTTGGAATAGGCAAACAATTATGATCGTATAGATGGAAACGAATGGCATGACTAAGGCTGACTCACCGCGGACGATGAAGACAGTACAAGTTAGTTGGGATATTATCGAGGCTTTAGAAGAACTCTGTGGGGCAGGTGTTACCGAACTCGCAAACTATCTCGACATTCCTAAAGGAACGGTGTATACTCACTTGGCCACACTAGTCGATCGAAAGTACGTGGTGAAACATGACAACAAATATTATCTTAGTTTCCATCTATCGAGCTTAGGAGAAAGCATAAAGACAAAATCACTTCTCTATAATGCAGCACAAGACCCCATAAAAGAGCTTTCACGGGAAACTGGGGAGTATGTCCATTTAGTAACTGAGGAGCACGGCGAGTTGATATACTTGTATGAACAGAAAGGTGATAATGCGGTCGGAGAGGAGTACTTCGAGCAAAAGTTTGGGTCTCCGGACTACCTGCACACATCCGCTTACGGGAAATCGATACTAGCATATCTTCCAGAAGCACGTGTCGAAGGGATAATTGAGGAGAGAGGGTTGCCAAAACAGACGAAAAATACTATTACAACAGCGGAGAAGCTCTTCGAAGAGCTGGAAGCGATTCGTGAACAGGGGTATGCTCTCAACGATGAAGAGGACATCCGCGGTACTCGGGCGGTAGGTGCTCCGATTCTGGATAGCGGCGATGATACCGTGCTTGGAGCCGTTAGCCTTACTAAAACTACAAGCCGAATGCCAGAGAAGGAGTTCAGAGAACACATCCCCCAGGAGGTTGTGAACACAGTGAACGTCATCGAAGTGAATTTGCAGACTCTAAAAAACGAGTCTACAAACTACATCAAATGAGCCATCGTGTAGAGTCTTTAACTCGTCTGGAGGACGACGTTTCGAATCACCCCGTATCCGCAGATCGTTATTATCCAAACATCCGGGGATATACGGTGGTGTGTTGACGGAGTAGATTACATCTATACAATTGTAATGTATACGGAGATCATTCGAGTATTCCAAACGTGGATACACTGACTTTGATCCACTAATTTCCACACTCTCATGGACGAAACGTTGGTGCACACTCACTTCTCCGATAGATATATTTAGGTGGACAAGCAACCTGTACACGGCACCATGAGTAGAGGTAGCAATCTACCTGCAGAAGCGGATACGGTTATCGTAGGCGCCGGAATTGTCGGTTGCAACGTTGCATACCAGTTAACGGAGCTGGGAAGGGACGATGTAGTTGTAGTCGATCAGGGACCGATGCCCACTACCGGTGGCTCTTCGACGCACGCGCCGGGTATCATGTTCCAGACCGACGAACCGAAAATTCTGACGAAGTTCGCACAGTACAGCCGGAAGCTGTACTCGGATCTGGAAGGTCAGGACGGCGAGCAAGCCTATAACGAGGTTGGTGGTATCGAAGTCGCGCGAACTGACGAACGAATGGAGTACCTTCAGCGCCGCGTTGAATGGGCTAAATCTTGGGATCTCCCCGATCCACAACTTCTGTCTCCCGAGGAGGTCGAGGAAAAGCTTCCCCTGGTTGATAGCAACCGCATCAAAGGTGGCTACTATTCACCGACCGACGGTCAGGTTTCCGGAGTCGTTGCCTGTGACGCACTCGCCCGCGAGGCAATGAACAACGGTGCGACGTTCGTTCCACACACACGAACGGAGGATGTCAAAGTCGAGAACGATGCGGTCCGAGAGGTAGTCACCGAGAACGGGGTCATCGAGTGTGACGAAGTCGTGATCGCGACGAACATCTGGACGCGACAGTTGGGCGAAAAACTCGACGTACACCTTCCGGTAGCTCCTGTTGAACACCAGTACACGATAACGGAATCGTTAGACGAACTCTCCGACGCCACGGCTGACATCACCGATCATCCGCTGTTCGAAAACTACCGAAACGTCTCCGGAGAAAAGGCAAAGCGTCTGCTTTCCGGACCGGACCGTCCGATTCTTCGGGACCAGGACAATGCGTTGTACTTCCGAACCCACGGCGACGCGTACGGGATCGGCTCCTACAACCACGAACCGATCGTTCCCGATCCGCAAGAGCTCGGTGGCAACGACTCCGGTGGAGAGCAGGCGTCAGTTCATGAGTTCACCGAGTACCACATGGACAACGCGACTCACCCGGATCGCCCGGACAAGGCGCCTCGACAGGCCAGCGACGAACTGCTACCTGCAACAGACGGGGCCGAGCTCGAATACAAGTACAACGGAATGTTTGCCGAGTCACCAAACGGGCTCCCGATAATGGGCCCCGTTCAGCAGTACGATGGGCTCTGGACCGCTGCAGGTATTTGGGTTACTCACGCTGGTGGCGCTGGAAAAGCGCTCGCCGAGTGGATGGAAAACGGAGTTCCGCAACTGGACGGCGAACGTATCGATCTCGCTCACGCCAACGTCAATCGGTTCGACGACCACGAGGGAAGCTGGGATTTCGCCCGTGATATCGGCGGTGAACAGTACCGCATCGTTTACAGTATCGTTCACCCGAAGTGGATCTGGACGGACAAGCAGCGAGATATTCGGCGTACACCGATGTACCACAGTCACAAGGAACTCGACGCCGAACTGTGGGCCGAAGCCGGGTGGGAGGAACCGCAGTGGTTCGAATCCAACGCTGACCTGGTAGCGGAGTACAGTGACGACATTCCTGACCGTGACGGATGGGAGGGGAAGTACTGGTCGCCCATCGAAGGCGCTGAGACGCTGAACGTCCGTAATAACGTCGGTCTCCACGACATGACCTCGTTCAATAAGATCGAGGTTGTCGGCAGTGACGCGGGCGAGTTCCTCCAGTATCTCTGTACGAACGATATGGAACTCGACGTCGGCGATGTTCGGTACACACTAATGTGTAACGAGGGCGGTGGCGTTCGTGCGGACTTCACCGTTACACGGACAGATGCGGAGCGCTACCTCATTTTGACGACGGGTCGTGAGGTCGGGAATAACCACGTCGCGTGGATCCGCGATCAGGCTCCCGAGGACGTGACCGTCAACGACATCACCTCGAGTCTTGCTGCGATGGTGTGTACCGGACCGAACGCCCGAAAGGTGCTCTCGAAGGTTACCGACGTTGATCTGTCGGACGACGCGTTCCCCTTCTTTACCAGCAAGCAGTTCTTCGTCAAGAACGTGCCCGTGACAGCACTCCGTGTTTCCTTCGCCGGCGAACTCGGATGGGAGTTTTACACGCCATCCGAGTACGGAGAACGGCTCTGGGAACACATCATGGAGGCAGGTGAAGAGTACGATATTCGCCCGTACGGCAACGGGGCACTTGACGCACTCCGGATCGAGAAAGGATTCCGGCTCTGGGGACAGGACCTACACACTGAGCACAACCCCTACGAAGCGGGCCTCGGTTGGGCCGTCGACTTGGAGACCGACTTCATCGGCAAGGAGGCGGTCGCCGCTGCTGCCAACGGGGATAACATCGAACACGAGATTGCGTGTCTGACCCTTAATGACGAAACTGCTACAGTCCTCTCGCATCGCCCCGTTCTCGACGGCGATGAAACCATTGGGTACCTTCACAGTGCGGAGTACGGATACACCGTCGGTGCCTGCGTAGCGTACACGTACCTGCCACCGGAGTACGCCGAACCCGGTACCGAGGTTGAAGTGCTGTACGAAGGTGAACGGTATACGGCGACCGTGCGAGAAGAGCCGCTAGTCTGAGCGGCGTTCCGTTCAAGCACCATCTTTCGATTATTGTCTGACGATTTCTGTGGAGAAACAGATAAGACGATGAAAAAACAAAAAGACGTTCACGTACGATACGAGGAAATCCAGCACGCGGACGACCGATTGAGCGACGAGACTGTTGTCAAACACACTCCCGTCGAAAGAAGCACGTCGCTTAGCGAGATGTCCGGTGGCGAGGTGTTTCTGAAAATGGAACATCTGCAGTGGACAGGCTCGTTCAAAACCCGGGGAGCATACAACAAAATCTCCCAGGCTGTCGCTGCTGGTACTGATAACTTCGTTGCTGCAAGTGCTGGGAACCACGCTCAAGGTGTCGCACTCGCTGCCACGAAATGTGGAGCGGACTCGACTATCGTGATGCCGGAGACGGCACCACAGGCGAAGATAGACGCCACTCGCAGCTACGGGAGCACCGTCGAACTTGTCGGTCAGGATTTTCAGGACGCGATGTCTTACGCACAGACACAGGCGGAAGGTGACAGTACAGAATTCGTGCACGCTTACGACGATCCACATATCGTTGCGGGACAGGGTACGCTCGGGATCGAGATCTACGAGGACTGTCCAAACCTCGACACCGTCGTCGTTCCTATCGGCGGTGGCGGACTCATAAGTGGTGTTGCGACCGCCCTGAATCGACTCTCACCGGAAACACGAGTCGTGGGTGTACAGGCGGAAGGCGCTGCAACGGTTCATGAAAGTCTAGATAAGGGGATGCCGGTTACCCTTGACGAAGTGAGCACGATCGCAGACGGGATCGCGACTGGCGGTATCTCGGAACTGACACTGGAAACTGTCGAAACCCATGTCGACGAAATCGTGACCGTTTCTGACACGCAGATTGCGCGCGCTGTTCTACTCCTGTTAGAGCGTGCTAAACAGGTGGTCGAGGGTGCCGGTGCTGCGCCCGTTGCAGCGATTTTGAGTGATGAGTTAGACGTGGATGGAGAGACTGTTGTTCCGGTTCTCAGTGGAGGGAATCTCGATATGACCATGATTCGGACCGTTCTATCGCATGCGCTCACCGATAGAAGACAAATTCTTCGGCTACAGGTCAAGATCAACGACGCACCCGGGAAGATGGAAGAGATATCCGGCATCGTTGCAGACCATGGGGCTAACATCCATGACGTACAGCACGATCGAGTCGTACCCGGTCTGAACGTCGGAGAAGCGTATCTCGAGTTTCAAATCGAAACGAGCGGTGCGGAACACGCGGACGCGATCATCCGAGCAATCAAATCCAGTGGCTACACGGTCGAAGAGGTCGACAGAACCTCCGACGAAGGGATCTAAGAACTAACTCCCGAAGTTGGAACTCTTGATTCAGGACCCTCGTCAGTTGAATTACTAGGCTTGCTCACTGGCCACAGCTATCGCTTCGATTTCGATCGCAGCCCCCTTGGGAACGCGTCCGACCTCGATCGCACTTCTTGCAGGGGGTTCGTCAGCAAAGAATTCACTATACGTCTCGTTGAACTCGTCGAAGTCATCGATGTCAGAAAGGAACACAGTCGTTTTGACGACGTTCTCCATTGCTTTTCCTTCCTCCTCCAAGATCGCTTGAACGTTTTTGAGACATTGATCGGTTTGTTCTGTTACGGATGCGTCGTCGAGCAGTTCACCATCGGCCGTTATTGGAAGCTGCCCCGATGTGAAAATCAGTTCCTCAGTCTTTACTGCCTGACTGTATGCTCCGATGGCTGCAGGTGCCTTGTCAGTACTGATAACGCGTTTCACAGCTATGGGTATGCGATAGCATACATTATATTTTTCTCATTCATCAAATACTGACTCCGCAACTGGATACCGAAGCAGTAGCAGGGGAATGGTATGGGACCACAAATTATATGTTCTCATTTATCTATGGTTGTAGCATGGTGTTCGAGCAGTCCCTAGAGCAGATAGATCCGGATACCTCCCAAGCGATCGACTCCGAGCGTAACCGCCAGGAGTCAACCCTCGGAATGATCGCGTCAGAAAATCACGTTTCTAACGCTGTCCTCGAAGCACAGGGGAGTCTCTTAACGAACAAATACGCTGAAGGGTATCCCGGAAACCGATACTACGGTGGATGTGAGCACGTGGATACTGTCGAGCGTCTCGCTATCGAGCGAGCAAAGAAACTATTCGGTGCGGACCACATCAACGTACAGCCACACAGTGGTACGCAGGCGAATATGGGAGTATACTTTTCCGTTCTCGAACCGGGTGACAGAATCCTCTCGTTGTCGCTCTCTCACGGTGGCCACCTCTCTCATGGTCACACCGTCAACTTCTCCGGCCAGCTTTATAACGTCGAACAGTATGAAGTCGATCCGGAGACGGGGTACATCGACTACACCGAGCTCGAAAACCAGGCGCGCGAATTCGATCCCGATCTCATCGTTAGCGGATCCTCTGCCTATCCTCGAACGTTCCAATACGACCGACTTGCGGAGATCGCCAACACGGTAAACGCGTACCATCTTGCGGATATCGCTCATATAACGGGTCTTATCGCAGCGGACGTGCATCCCTCACCGGTCGGAGATGCAGACTTTGTCACTGGTAGTACACACAAGACGATCCGAGCAGGTCGCGGTGGAATCATTATGTGCCAACAGGAACACGCGGACGATGTCGATTCCGCAGTGTTTCCGGGCTCACAAGGTGGACCGCTTATGCACAATATTGCCGGCAAGGCTGCTGGATTTGCAGAAGCACTAACGGACGACTTTGAAGCGTACGCCAACCAAACGGTAGCGAACGCAAAAGCGTTAGCTGAGGTGTTTACCGAGCGCGGGCTCTCGTTAGTCAGCGATGGAACCGACAAACATCTTCTGCTCGTCGATCTTCGCGAATCCCATCCGGAAATCACTGGAAAGGAAGCTGAGTCACTACTTTCTGAAGTGGGCATTGTAGTCAACAAAAACACTGTGCCGGGGGAGACGAGATCCCCGATGGTGACGAGCGGAATTCGCATTGGAACCCCCGCTCTTACGACCCGTGGATTCAAAGAGCCAGAAATGCAGACTATTGCTGGACTTATTGTAGACGTGCTTGACAGCGAAGGAAGCCGGAACGTTCAAACGGAAGTCGCCGAAACGGTCGAGCAGCTTTGCGAAGAGTTCCCGATATACGATTAGCCTGTTGTCGCTAATCGAATCCAACTGTGCCACATAAACCACAGTAACCAGGAAGTCAGTCTATACCTGATCGTACGACAGCGGCGCGGTCCGAACAAACCGTGTGAGCGAGGACTGGAGAAGAGCGAACGGGGAACAGAGTGGACCGCAAACTGTGCGATCGGTGGACAAACAGTTGGAGTACGATACCGAAACTGACTGTGGTACGAGAAACGCAGTATCGGAGACAGAGGTATCTGTATACTATAGAAGTGCTTAAGTCATATGGTGAGAGATACCATGGCGAAAGCGATGGTCGGTACCAAGACACAATAGCTACACTGCACCCATGACAGTTACAAGTGAGATTCATATGAAACATCAGACGCTCGCACTGGCACCGACAATCGAGAAGGTCGAGGGATTAGACGTCGAGATATTGCCGGAGGTGACGACCGATCCCCAATCGGACGCTTTTCCGTACGTGTTTCGTACGGCAGATGGAGACGAATTGGAGAGCATACTACAGTCGGACTACACGATAAAACGGTACAAGCAGATCGATGAGTACGAGGACGCCAGCCTCTACTATATCAGACACTCGTCCGATGTCCATCTCATCAGTCCCGTAGTAACCGACGTCGATGGGTTGATTCTTCAAGCGAAAACGAAGGACAACGGATGGATCGTTCGGGTACAACTGCCGGGTCGAAGTGAGCTCCACTCGATATGGAAGTATGCCCGCAAGAACGATATTGAAATCAATTTTTTGAATATACAGCGCGAGGACGGATTCGAGGCCAACGAGACACATACTCTAACCGAAGAGCAAAAAGAGGCGCTCGTTGTAGCGTACAACCAGGGGTACTTCAGTCAACCCAGGGAGTCCTCGCTCGAGGAGATCGCCGATGAAGTCGGAATCACGTCACCAGCGATGGGAGGTCGGCTGAAAAGGGGAATTCGGAATCTGATTGCGGATTCGCTACCAGGGGAGGTAGAGCGCTAACCTTACCAGACTTTTTCTAATGCGGTCAGGATATTCTCTCCCAGCACCATCTCGATTTCCTCGTCACTGTACCCGTTCTTGACTAGCCACCGAACGATGTTTTCCCACGCCTCAGTGGGGTTCTCCATGCCTTTCGGAGCGCCCATATCGCTTACCGTACTGAAGCCGTGTCCCTCTTTCGGCGAGTTGTAGATGGTCTCTACCTTCCTATCACCCTCCTTGTCGGGGAAGTAGGCCGGATACACGCTGTCGTCGTCACCGTACAGCAGATCCGGACCGAACGCGACGTGCTCGATTCCGACCAGATCGACAATGTATTCGAAGTGATCCATAATCGCGTCGATCGTATGGTCGTCACGCTTGCTCGAGGTTATGTTCGGAGGAGCCGCCGTGATTCCGATTACCCCACCAGTGTCTGCAACTGCTTTCATACACTCGTCGGACTTCATCCGGTTGGTGGACCACAATTCTCGTGCACCGGCGTGGTTGAAGAAAACCGGCTTGTCGCTAACCGCACAGACGTCGAGTGCAGTCTGATCGGTGGAGTGACAAAGGTCGATAGCCATACCGACCTTGTTCATGCGCTTGATCGCTTCTTCCCCGAAGGCAGTGAGTCCGCCATCCTTCTCCGAGTCGTTCTCGAGAATCCCTGACGCGACATAGTTGGAGTAGTCGAACGCCAACCCCATCATCCGGATTCCGAGCCCGTAGAGGATATCGATACGGTCTAGCTCGTTCTCGATCATTCCAGCGCCTTCGACAGCTGGAACCAGCGATACTAAGTCCTCTTCGTGTGCGTACCGGATGTCGTCGACAGATTCACAGCGGATGACGCAGTCCTGATGAGCGAGATCACAGAGTCGATGCCCCAGGTCGTAGATCGTATCGTCCCACTGCCAGCCGTTCGGCGATCGAACCGTTCCGTAATCGTTTATGAGGTGATCGAAAACGGCGTCGAGGTTCGATTCGGCCAGCCCCTCATAGCTGGTGTGGACCCGACCTTCGTTGAAGTACTCAGCAATTTCGTCCGTCTCTAGCGGGAAGTAGAACGGATGTTCGTGGAACGAGACGATAGTACACTCCTCACCGAGCTGTTGTGCGCGTACTTCTTCGTCCTCGTCCAGCGGCACCTGGTATGGTTCGCCGTTGTGAAGTTCGTCCGGCAGCGAGAACGTTTTGTAATCGTCGTCCTCGTCCAAGTACTGGTACGCCTCGTATCCATTATACCTGTTGTGAGGCATGAGTGAACCAATGACATCCCTCGGATTAGAACTACGTATTATATTTGTAATATACTTAAATGGAGGCAGATATTTTCCTCTGGTGCTCCTTCACACACTTTCGCTTTCGGTATTGAGTTCTCGTCCAGGCTCTGCGTAGCGTCTGGATATTCCAAACAACTGGAGAAGATATTATATAGAAGCAGCCGAAGCAAAAGCCTATAAATATCAAAAAGTTGTCTAGTTACAAAAGTACTACTGTAATTATCGAGGGGGTGGCGTTTGGATATTGAGGACATCGTGTCCTTCGTGTGATTCTAGTTGTCTACGGTAAGAGTAAACAGTAGAGCACGGCGACTAGCGCTCGACATTGTCCTGATTACCGTATGAACTCTCCACCGCCCTTTCTGTATATCGACAGCCCTGATCAGCTGAGTAGGCTGGCATACGTGTTCGAAAAAGTTACTCCTTCAGGAGAGTGTGTCACGTCATGGGTTCTTTCCTCCGAAGAAGCTTGTTCGGACCAGTCTCCTCGGCGAAAGACTTAACATGTGACACACAGACATAACCTGTAGGAGTTAAACACCCACCTCATAACGGTATCCAGATTAAAGAAGTCACCAGAGAGAGCAGAAAACATAGCCGATGGGTTAGCCAATGAATGCCATAGTCATAACACAAGAGCATGAGTGAAAAAGACAACCAAGGTCCGGTAAAGAGATTCACAAGTGAGTTAGATTACATCATATTTGGCGTCGGATTTGCTATTACTGCGCTTGCTGTCGTCGGGTTTGCTCTGCGGGAAGAACAAGCTTCTGCAGTAATGGAAAGCATCAATTCGTTCCTGTGGACAGAGCTCAGCTGGTTATATCTACTTATTATGTTTATCGTAGTCGTCTTCGTAGCGTTTTTGACTATCGGACCTTGGGGGAAAATTAAGCTCGGGAGAGAGGACGAAGATCCTGAATTTAGCTACCTCGCATACTTCGTTATGTTATACTCGGCAGGAACCGCAGCAGGGGTTGTCTTTTGGGGACCCGCTGAAGCGATTTTTCATTATGAGACGCCTTCACCACTGGTTGGTGCAGAACCAATGAGTAGGGAAGCTGCAGTGGGAGCAATACAGTACTCGTATTTTCACTGGGGACTCTCAGCATGGTCGGCATACGTCGTCACAGCGATTCCGATCGCTTACTTCGCATATCGGTATGACGCACCAATGCGGATCTCAACGATAATCACACCGTGGGTAGGTATCGATCGTCTCAACAGCTTCTGGGCGAAGATCATAGATATCATTGCCGTGTTCGCGACTATTGGTGGTGTAGCCACCACACTTGGACTAGTTGGGAGCCAGTTCCTGGTTGGACTTGATTATGTAGCCGGTGTTGAGTTAGGTGACGAAGGTACCGTAATCCTCATTACTGGTTTAACGGTCGCGTTTACATTATCTGTTGCCACGGGTATCAAAAAAGGAATTAGGCGGATATCATACTTTAATATGGGACTGTTTGCGGTGTTGACGGGTGTTGCCTTCATTGCAGGTCCAACGATGTATATTCTAGCGACAGGTACTGAAGCACTAGGAAACTACCTTAATCAGTTCGTTACCATGAGTCTCTACACGAATGCTGGTGGTGATCCGGGCTGGGTCGGGAACTGGACGATATTCTTTTGGGCGTGGTGGTTTTCCTGGGCACCGTTTGTCGGGCTATTTATTGCCCGTATTTCTCGTGGCCGTACAGTCCGACAAGTTACAATAACTGGTGTGATCGCCTCTACGGGAGTCACAATACCCTGGTATGCTACAATGGGAGGATCAGCCATCTTTCTGCAAGATACTGATCGCGCCGATATTCTTGGCGTAATTAATCAATATGGTGGAGAAGAGGCTGCAGCCGGCTATCCTCTCTTCGAAGCACTTCCACTCGGTGGCCTCTTAACAGCAATGTTTCTCGTACTAGTTACAACGTTCTTTATCACATCAGCAGACTCTTCGACGCTGGCGCTCGGTATGTTAACAACAGGTGGTAACGAAACGCCATCGACGATCAATCGTGTTATCTGGGGAGGTCTTATTGGACTACTTGCATCGGTTCTTATGGTTGTCGGTGGTGTTGAAGCCCTGCAAGCGGCAGCAATCATCACTGGTGGACCGTTCAGCATCGTCCTGCTAATCGCAATCGGATCGATGGCCTTGATGTTCAACAAACATCACGCCATCCTCACAAACAAAGAGGAAGATGTCCCATCAATTGATGAGATACCCAGTAACGACGATTAATACTACTTGATATTCTAGAATTTAGTAACGAACCTCCATCACAAAATGGGTGTTGTCGTCTCTTTTGAGCAAGTATGGGAAACGCTCGAAGATAGAATCGGCCGTCTCGTAGACGCCTAGGAGGTTTCTGGACAAAGCCGATTCGTGTATGACACGTGATTAAACGAGAGGGAGATGCGGCTTTCAAGCGGATTACGCCGTTAGAACGAGGCTCATCCTCACGCAGTTAGTAGCTAATCAGATAGTCAATCTCAGCGATATATCAGTGTGGGCCGTTAATTATCTAAACTCCATTCGTCGTGAATTCCCTGAGCTAGTGTCTCAAGAACATCATCGACGATCTTCTCTCCGATTTCTGCGGTGCCATACGACGCCTTACAGAACACACCGGAGTCAGTGATCGTATCCGCTGGTGCGGGTTTAATAATGTATGGTGGATCTCGGGTAGCCGAGTCATCGGGTACGCGATCCTCATCGACTAGATCTGGACGGAAATACAGCATCAACGACGTTTCAACGACACCAGCATGTTCCTTGGCCCATCCGGGAAACCCACCAGGAATATCTTGGAAAATATCATCGCGGAGCGATGGGGATAGCAAGTCCCACCAGCTGGCGATGATAAACTCTGATTCGGTCCCATTTTCGATCCGTTTATCAATTGCTTCTCTGATCGGATATTCGTTCTCGTAGTGCCCGTTGAATATGACGATTTTCTGCGCACCATCCCGCTCAAAATCAGCGGTAATATCCCGAATTTGCTGGCTCAAGGTACTTCCATGGACACTGGTAGTACCAACGAATTCTGAACCCCCTCCACTACCGGGCTGAGATTTTGCTCCGTAGTTTACGGTGGGAGCAACGATACCATTGACCCGATCAGCAGCCAGTTCAGAGAACTCGGTTGGAATCACTGAATCGACGTTCATCGGAAGTCCAGGACCATGTTGCTCCGTACTACCGACTGGAATAAATATGGGTACATCAGTTACATTTTGCTCGTACTCTTTCCACGTCATCTCTCCCATGCGAACGGATGACAGGCTATGTGCCATAGCAAAATGAACACTGGGAAGTAATATAGTTTTTATCTAAATTTACAATTCCCAATGAATGAAAATATATCCAATTAACTATATGAAAATCGAATAATCGAATATATTTGAACTAAATCGCTTGGTGGATATAGTGGTAAGTATCGAAGGGAATAGTATAGGTTTCTAATAGCGTGGTTTGATAGAACTCACAACAGGACATGTTGAGTTGAGTAAAATAGACTGAGCGGTACTCCCGAATAGAACTTTACCAGTTCGGGACTGCTTCCGTGGACTAACTACGATATATCGTGCATCTTTTTTATCGGCATATTCGACTATTTTTTGGGCTGGTTCTCCAACTAGCCCGATGACTTCGTGCTGAACTGAGATGCTATTGGCAACCTCTTCAGCAGGTTTTTTTGCTTCTTCACGCAATCTTGAATCCGGCCGATCTGAGGGATCTACATCAGAGTCATCAGAAAAGGCAGAATCGATGACCGTTGATCGTTTTGCTGCGTGGACAACATGGATAGTATCACTGAATTTTTCAGCAAGCTTTTCTGATTCCTCAGCGACGACTGCTGCTCGGTCAGATTTGTCAACTGCTGCCACGATGACCATACATCTGTATTTTCCTTTATTGTATATTATTTTTTGGTACGGCAGCAACATCGTGTTCAGATAGCTGATTCCATCCGAAGGCGATCGATCTGAGCCACTGATCAGCAGTTTCTACGGAAGCACTGCTAAACCAGTCTTCGAGCGATGAGGTCTAACGTTTTATCTCACGAAAGATACATTCGACACCGTTCCGATTTTCATGTCGGTTGTATCTGAAATCGAGACCCCGCCGGTGGCAGGCATAGCTTAACGTCTTATTGCCATCGACGAGAAACACGGCATCATCGACGTCGTGTCTCTCGCGTAATTTTGTGAGGAACGAACTTTCAGTGATTCTGTTCTAGTCGTCTCAAGCTTTGTATGGAACAATTCGTCCGATTCCGGATCGACAGCAGCATACTGCTACCACTGTTCATCGTCGAGCCGGATCACCGTCTTATCAGCCGCGACGTAATCCGGATTTCGAAAGGAATCAGGCTGTAGATCCACCGACCCAGTTGTGAGCAGGCGACCGGGCCCGTTTAACACCGCCTATTTCGACTATCTGAACAGTATTCGAAAAGAGGATCAAGCAAGACGAATCTGGATACTGAGCTTCATCAACTGTGTTGGTGTTGCTTCGTGCTCCAGTGATATGGAGTTCTTTGAAAATATTACTACTCATTTCTTCAGCCTGATCTGACACTACCCAAAAAGCACGAGAAATTTACTCTCCTTGATTACCGGGCTGCTATCCGAGAGCATACCGAGGCGCTCCCCATCTTTGAACCATCGCGGCGAGAGGGAACGATGGCGGTGGCCCTTGACGACACCGAGAGCATACCGAGGCGAGACGTAGTCATATTGCCTTAACAAGACACCACTGCCAGGGGTCGCGTTCGAGGACGCAGTATCGTCCTCGCCAGACCGATCGCCGTCCCCCCGTCACAGAGTTCCCTCCAGATTGTAACTCAACCACAATAAACCCCCCCACCAATAGCACACTCACTAGTACGTCCTTGCAGACTTCGGACAACACTCGCCGCGAACCCGACGACTCGCCGTCCTCGAGAGTCCCGCACAGTTTACTCCTCGGAGTCGGCTACGGCAGGTATGGAATTCAGCCTCAACGAGGAGCGGTTCGTCGAGACGATGCAGGCACAGGCCGAAATCGGCGGGACGGCAAACGGCGGGCTCCACCGACTGGCGCTCTCCGACGAGGACGCGGCGGTGCGTAACTGGTTCTACGAGCGGATGGATCGGGCGGGACTGGAGATCCGGATCGACGAGTTCGGCAATATGTTCGGCCGACGGGAGGGGAAACGCGACGCCGAACCGGTACTGATCGGCTCCCATCTGGACTCCCAGCCGTACGGCGGGATCTACGACGGGGCCCTGGGAACGATCGCGGCCCTGGAGTTCGTCCGGGAGCTCGACGACCGGGGGATCGAGACCGAGCGCCCCGTCGAGATCGTCAACTGGACCAACGAGGAGGGGTCGCGGTTCCAGCCGACCCTGCAGGGAAGCGGCGTCTGGGCCGGCGCGCTCGACATCGAAGAACAGTACGCCGCGACCGACGAGGACGGGACGCCCGTCGAGGCGGAGCTCGAACGGATCGGCTACAAGGGCGACCACCCCGCGGAGCCGGCCGCCGACTACGACTCCTACCTCGAGTTGCACATCGAGCAGGGGCCGTTCCTGGAGGCCAACGGGAAAGACGTCGGCGTCGTGACGGGGATCGTCGGCCTGACGTGGGGCGAGTTCACGTTCTACGGCGAGGCCAACCACTCGGGGGCGACCCCGATGCACCACCGCGAGGACGCGATGGTCGCGGCGGCGGATCTGGTCACGCAGGTCAGGCGCATTCCCGGGCAGCTCGGCGAGCGGACGGTCGGCACCGTCGGCTCCGTCGACGTCGAGCCGGACTCGATCAACGTGATCCCGGAGGAGGTCTCGGTCACGTACGGCTTTCGCGATCCGGACGCCGAGACGCTCCGGGAGGCCGAACGGCGCGTGCGTCGGGAGGCGGCAGCCGCTGCCGAGCGCGAGGACGTCGCCGTCGAGCACGAGAACCGCGCCGACGCGACCCCGGTTGCCTTCGACGATCGGTGCGTGACTGCCGTCCAGCGGGCAGCCGACGACCGCGGGTACGACTCCATGGAGGTGTTCAGCGGGGGCGTCCACGACGCGACCCACGCCGCCGAAGTCTGCGATACGGGGATGGTGTTTGCCGTCAGCGAGGGCGGCAAGAGCCACACCGAAGCGGAGTACACCGACTGGGACGACTGCTACAGCGCCGGGGACACGCTCGCGGGGGCGGCGCTTGCGCTGGCCGACGACGGCCTGTAGCTACTCCAGTAGCTCCAGCACCGCCCGCGAGAGGACGTCGACTCCGATGGAGAGGCTCTCCTCGTCGACGTCGAACGTCGAGGTGTGGTGGCCGGTCGGATGGTCCGTGCCGATCCCGACGAACGCTCCGGTGCCCCCGCCGGCCTTGACCGCCTGCAGGAGGTGGGTGAAGTCCTCGCTCGCCCCCAGACTCCCCCGGCGAACGGTCGAGGAGACCGCCTCGCTGCCGTCGGCGATCGCCGCGACGAGGTCGACGACGTCCTCGTCGCCGTCCTCCCGGGGCGCCTGGCCCACGAGCGACGTCTCGACGGTACAGTCGTGCATCTCCGCGGCGGAGTTGAGGACGCGGACGGCCGACTCGCGCATGTACTCCATCTGGGCCGTCGTCTCGCCGCGAACTTCGGCGTCGGCCGACGCCCGGTCCGCGACCACGTTCGAGGCGTTGTCGGAGCGGAGGTTCCCGAGGTTCACGCGCGTGTTCCCCTCGCCATGTCGCGGGATGGCGTACATGTTGCCCGCCGCCGCGACCAGCGCCTGGACCGCGTTGCGTCCCTGGTTTGGCGCCAGGCCCGCGTGGGCGGACTCGCCCTCGAACTCGACGTGAAGCTTGCTAAAGGCAAGGGCCTCGTCGACCCCCGCCACGACTTCGCCCGTCGGATGTCCCAGCCCGATGTGGACCCCGAGCAGGGCGTCGACGTCCTCAACGTGGGGTCCAGCCGCCATCGGCTTCCCGCCGCCCAGCACCTCCTCGGCCGGCTGGAAAAAGACCTTGAACGTCCCCGAAAAGTCGCTCTCGAGGACGGTCTCGAGCGTGCCGAGGCCGAAGGTGATGTGGGCGTCGTGGCCGCAGGCGTGCATCGTGCCGTCGATCTCCGACCGGAACCCCTCCCGCGCGGGCGGGTGGCTCCCGTCGGTCGACTCCTCGATCGGCAGCGCGTCGATGTCGACCCGCAGCCCGACGGTCGGCCCCTCGCCGCGGTTGACGACCGCGACCGCGCCCGTGTTACCGCCCTCGAGGGCCTCGAGGACGTCCGACCGATCCGTCCGTGACTGCGCCCGATCGAACCACTGTGAGCGTTCGTCCTCGTCGGGAACGCCCAGCCGCGCCGTCGGCTCGATCGCGTCGGGACCGACGTGGATCTCGTCGACGCCGATCCGTTCGAGCTCTTCGACGATCCGCGCGGTGGTCCGGAACTCGCGCCAGGCGGGCTCCGGGTAGCGGTGGAACTCGCGGCGAAGCTCGATGAGATGGCGCTCGTCCGGGGCCGAACTGTCTGATACCATAACCCACGGTTGTCGGCTCCCGTATTTGAAGACGACGATCAGGTACTGCAGCGAGCCCACTCGCTGCCGGGCGCGATCCAAAGAGCCAAGACGTTCGCTGGGCGGGTTTCGGCTGCTATGAGACAACACGGAGAACCGCTCGGAGCACCCATGTACATGGATATCGCGAACAGCGTGTACATGTGGGCCGCTGCGGGCGTCGTCGTCCTGCTGGTGATCGCTCAAGCGGCGCTTTTCATGCGTCGTGCCTACCGATCCGGGAAGGAGATGGGAATGGACGAAGACCAGCTCAAGACGGGGCTGCGGGCCGGGATGATCTCGGCCGTCGGTCCCGCGATCGCGATCCTCATCGGGATGATGGCGCTGGTCGCGACCGTCGGCGGGGCGATCGCGTGGATGCGCCTCTCCGCGATCGGCTCCGTAATGTTCGAGCTCTCGGCGGCCGAGTTCGGGACCCAGCAGCTGGGGTACTCGCTGGGCGACGACGACCTGACCGAGGTCGCGTACGCCAACGCCGTGTGGGTGATGACGTTCGGTGCGGTCGGCTGGCTCGTGGTTTCGGGCCTGTTCACCCCGCAGATGGAGAACGTCAGACAGCGGATCGGCAGCGGCCGGGAGGCGCTGTTGCCCGTCGTCAGCGCCGCAGCGATGCTCGGGGCGTTCGGCTATCTCGCTACCAGTGAGGTGATGTCGGGCAGCCCCTTCACCGCCTCGGTCACCGTCGGCGGGCTCATGATGCTCGGTCTCCTCCACGTCGCGGACAGGTGGGAGCTCCAGTGGGTTCGTGAGTGGGCACTCGGCACGGCGATGATCGTCGGCCTGCTCGCGGGCGTCCTCACGGAGGTCACCCTCGGAGGGGTGTGGTAAGATGGCACAGCAGGAACAGCGACCCGCCGACGATCGCTCGAAAGAGGAGGTCTACGAGGAGGATTTCGTCCCGTACATCCACAAGTGGGGACGGCGAACGAACCTGCTCGCCGTCGCGCTCTCTTTCGGCCCGGCGATGGTCCTGCTCAGCGTGTACGGGATCCTCCCGCCCGCGGGCGCGATCCTGGGCGGGTTCGTCTCCGTCCTCGGCGCCTGGGGGGCGTTCTGGCTGGTCGAGCCGATCTCGTACTACCCGGTGCTGGGCGTCTCGGGGACGTACATGGCGTTTCTGTCGGGTAACATCTCCAACCTTCGGCTCCCGAGCTCCGCGGCAGCGCAGGAGGCCGCCGACGTCGAGATCGGCACCCCGGAGGGAGACGTTATCTCCACGCTGGGGATCGCCGGCTCGATATTCGTGAACGTGACGATCCTTACCGTCGGCGTCATCGGGCTCGTCTCCGTGTTCCAGGCGTTACCGGAGCTGTGGCAAAGCGCCCTCGAGCTCTACCTCGTCCCGGCGATCTTCGGGGCCATCTTCGCGCAGTTCGGGCGGGACTTCCCCAAAGTCGCCGCCGTCGCCCTCGGGCTGGCGTTCGTCGCGAACCTACTGCTCGAACTCGGCTACTTTGCAGTGTTCCCCGGGGATCCGATCTACGTCGTCATCGTCGTCGCGGTCTTCGGGACGATGCTCGTCTCGAAGTGGATGCTGGACCACGGGCTGATCAGCCACGACCAGTAGCTCGCGGGCCCGAGCGACCGTCACGGCCGATCGCGTCTGTCCGGACACGCTGCCTCCGGGCGCTGTCGAACTACCGAACACGACGCCGACGAGGACGTCCTCGCGAACGCCAGCTGTCGGTATCCGTTAGAACTTTCTGCCCGTATGTCGTTGCCGAACACAGTGGATCACCTCGACGACCTCTCCCTCGAGGAACTGCAGGCTGCCCTCGAGGACGTGGAGGGAAGCAAGCCGACACAGCGGCTTCTGGCGGCGATCGCGTACAAAAACGGCGTCACACAGACCGAGCTGGCCGACTGGTACGGCGTACAGCGACGCACCATCTACAGCTGGCTCACGCGACTCGATACCGACGACCCGCTCGCGGACGCCGTCACCGACGCGCCTCGGCCCGGACGGAAGCGAAAGCTCTCGGAAGCGGAGCTCGAGGCGTTCCGGGAGACGGTTCGCGACCCGCCCACAGACGCCGGGATCGACGAGCCGGCGTGGACGCCGGCGCTCGCCCGGCAGTATCTCGCCGACACCTACGACGTCGAGTACTCGATCCCGAGCTGTCGTCGGCTGCTCAAGGAGGCAGGATTGCAGTATCGGCCGTCCTCGGGTCCCGACGCCGACGAGCGAATCTCGTCCGCCGATGCCCGTCCTCGACGCGATGGCCGATGGACGCCGGAGTAGTTCGCGTCGCTCGATCCGGAGCCGATCGCGCTACGACGGGCGACTCGCTGTCGACGCCGTCGAACGCTACCGACCGCTGCGGGGCATCCAGCGACCGGTCGTCGCAAGTCACCCCGATCGCTCTCGGGCGATACGCTCGAGAACGAGAGGTTAGTTCTGCCGCGGCCGAGCGCTCGCGGACGTCACACCGTTCGGAGACGGCCGCCAGGAGCGGAACGGTCCCGGATCCCATGACCGTTCTGGCCGTTTCCGCTTCGCCGCTCCGGAAAATATATGCTGCAACGACCATTCAACTGAGAGGAACCGTACGGTATGGAACCATGAGCCATCCACAGTCATCGGCCGACAAGTCGCTACCGGACCCACACGTCGACGCGACCGACGAGTTCTACCGGCTGCTGGTTGCGAACACGTCCGAGGGACTGCTTACGCTCGACGAGACCAGCACGATCGTGTTCGCGAACCCGGCTATCGAGGAGATACTGGGATACGCGCCCGAAACGCTCGTCGGACGCTCGAAACTCGACATCGTTCCGGATCGCCTCGAGGAGGCACACGAGCGCGGGTTCCAGACCTATCTCGAGACCGGGGAGAGAACCATCGACTGGGACGGGATCGAGCTCCCGGCGCTGCACAAGGACGGCCACGAGATCCCCGTTACGATCAGCGTCTGCGAACACGAGTACGACGGGCAGCGACTGTTCACCGGCCTGTTCCGGGACGTCTCAGATCTGAAAGCACGGGAGCGACGGCTGGAGGAACAGAACGAACAGCTCGAGAGGTTCGCAAGGACGCTCACTCACGACCTCCGGAATCCGTTGAACGTCGTTCAGGGGTACGCCTCGCTCCCGGTCGACGAGGTCGGCCAGGACGAACTCGACGAGATCGCGTTCGCCGCCGCTCGGATGGAGACCCTTATCGAGAACGTGCTGGCGCTCACTCGGGAAGGTGAGACGATCGGGGCGACCGAGCCGGTCGAGCTCGAGGAGATCGCGACCGACTCCTGGCAGTGGGTGAACACCGACGACGCCGAACTGGTCGTCGAGAGCTCCGGGACCGTGCTGGCCGACCGGAGCCGGCTGGGATCGCTGTTCGAGAACTGCTACCGGAACGCCGTCGATCACGGCGGGTCGGCGGTGACGGTTACGGTCGGCGAACTCGGCGGGAAGCCGGGATTCTACGTCGAGGACGACGGCGACGGTCTCCCGGACGACGATCGGGATCCCTTCGAGCGGGGGGTCACGACGGCCGAGGACGGCACCGGGCTGGGACTCGCGATCGTCGAGCGGATCGCAACCGCACACGACTGGACCGTCGACGTCGGAGCCGGTACGGACGGTGGTGCACGTTTCGAGTTCGTGACGTCGCTATGAATCCAAACAGCTGCGTGCAGCAGTTTGTGATAACTATGAAGTACAAATTCCGCCCCCACCAAATACACCTTCTGTAGCTATAAATACAACCGAAATAGCGTCGGAGAGGGCACAAATATATGTCTTTCACACCAAAATATCCTATATGACAAGCGTTCTTGAATCAGCCACCGACCCCGCCCATCATAAGATTGTAATTTTTGCACACTACTACGACGCAGTTCGATAGTTACGGACCGCTCCTCTTGGTATCTTCTCCCAAGGCTATATATAGATAGCCGCTGTGAGTTACGACATATGGAAACGCCGGGGGTGAACAATCGACCGCGACCTGCGTTCCAGAGGGGGAGCCGTGCCTGGGAGTTGCTGGAGAGTCTCCAACGGCTCACGGCGACCGGCGTCTGGTCGTACGACAGTGCTACCGATAACGTGTGGTGGAGCGAACAGGCAAAGCGGATCCTTCGTCTCGAGCCGGACGCCGAACCCGACATCGAGACGATCGTCGCCTGTTTCGTTGACGCGGATCGATCGCAGACCCGCGATCGACTGATAGACGCGCTCGAGGACGGCGAGTCGTTCGAAACTGACGTCGGGCTTGCGGTCGAAGGAACGACCGAGCGTTACGTTCGGCTCCGTGCACAGCCCCAGCAGCGAAACGGCGGACTGGTCACGCTGTACGGGACGGTCGAGGACGTCACCGACGCGAAACGCCAGGAAAAGCGGATCCAGGTGCTCCGACGAACGAGCCAGGAGCTTCGGGAGGCGAACTCCCAGCAGGCGGTGGCCGAAATCATCGCCGAAACCTCGAAGAACATCCTCGGGTACGTCAACGCGACCGTCAGGCTGGCGGAGACATCGAGCGGAACGCTTCGGACCGTCGCCGCGACCGAGGAGTGTATCGAGCGGGCCGGCAAACGGCCCGATTACCCGATCAGCGAGAAAACACCCGCGGCCCGGACGTACCGAACCGGGGAGCCGGAGCTACACACCGACCACCGCGCTACCGAGGACGATCGCGACCGCGGCGAGTTGCGGTCCGGCCTCTACGTTCCGATCGGCGATCACGGCGTTCTCAGCGCCGGTGACGTCGTCGTCGACGCGTTCGACGAACGGGATATCGAGGCTGCCAGTCTACTCGGCCAGCTCGGGGCAAAAGCCATCACGCGGATCGGCTGGACGAAGCGGTCGCGGGCGATATGAGCACACCGAACCGACACTCCGAGACGTTTCGAAACCAGAAGCGGCGATTGGAACACACATGTTCGACAACGACGGGCGGAAGCTGAAGACGACCCGAACCTCGCTCCGGATCCTGGAGCTTGCACTGGAGTACGAGCGCGTGACGCTCGCCGAACTCGATCGGATGATCGACAAGCCAAAGAGCTCGCTACACAGCCACCTCAACACGCTCGTTGACTGTCGGTATCTCGTCAAGGACGGCGACGTGTACACGACGAGTTTCAGGTTCGCGCTGCTCGGCGAGCGGGCACGTCAACAGAACCGCCTGGCACCGGAGGCGATCCGAACCGTCGATCGGTTGGCGGCCACGGCCGGTGAGGAGGTAAACGTCACCGTCCTCGAGTACGGTCGCCTACTGATGGTGTACGGCTCTTCAGACTCCGAAACGAGCGAGGACGGATCGTTCCGGAGGGAGTACGATCTCCACAACACGGCCGCTGGAAAGGCCGTGCTCGCCGAGCTCGATCGGGACCGGGTCGAACGGATTCTCGACGAGTGGGGGATGCCCCGGGAGACCGAGGCCACGATTACGGATCGGGAACGGCTCTATGACTGCCTCGACGAGATCGCCGACCAGGGGTACGCTATCGTCGACGAGGAGTTCGCACCCGGACTCGTCGCCGTCGGTGCGACAGTTCACGGACCCGACGGGGAGCCCATCGGCGGGCTCAGCGTCGGCGGACCGAAGTATCGGATCGACATGGATCGACTCCACGGCGACCTCGCCGAACAGCTCCTCGCTACCGTCGAATCGCTGGAATCCGAGACGACCCTTCTCCGGTGAGCTGCCGATCACGCTCCGTCGCGTATGTATTCGTCCAGTCGCTCGGCCATCGCCAGTGCGAACGCCTCGTCGTTGATCGTGGCCTCCCGCTCGACCAGTTCGACGCCGTCGGCGCTGGCGCGAAGCGCGTCGAAAAGGGCGGCGTCTGCCTCGGGATCGCGGAACGGCTCGCCGTCGGTATCGAGCGCCGATACGCCCTCGAGCGGGAGAAAGAGCGCCGTCGGCCCGGAAGCACGCGAGAGTTTCTCGCCGATAATGCGGCCGAGTTCCGCGTTCTCTTCGGGCGTCGTTCGCATGAGCGTGACCTCCGGGTTGTGGACGTGAAACGTCCGTTCGTCGAACTCATCCGGGACGGTGTCTCGTGGTCCAAAGTTCACCATATCGAGCGCACCGGTCGAGACGACCTGGGGAGTTCCGGTCTCGGCTGCGGCATCGAGCCGTCCGGGGCCAGCGTTCAGGACGCCACCGACGAGTTCGTCGGCCCACTCGGTGGTCGTCACGTCTAACACCCCGTCGACGAGCCCCTGACGAATGAGGTCCTCCATCGCTTGACCACCGGCACCGGTTGCGTGAAAGACGATCGTTTCGTACCCCTGCTCCTGGAGGTACTCGCGGGCGGTTTTGACGCAGGGAGTCGTGACTCCGAACATCGTGATCGCGACGGTCGGTCTGTCTTCGGTTTCGACGCCGGGATCGGTGGTGGCCATGCCGACCATCGCGAGCGCCGCGTTGCTGATCACCCGCTGGGTGAGCTGGTTGATCCCTTCGATGTCCGCGACGGAGTACATCATCGTCACGTCCGTGGCCCCGACGTACGGCTCGACGTCGCCCGAGGCGACCGTCGAAACCATGAGCTTGGGAACGCCGACCGGAAGCGCGCGCATGGCCGTCGTCGCGACGGACGTGTTCCCCGAGCCGCCGAGCCCGAGGACGCCGTCGAGACGATCCGCCTCGTGCAAGCGTCGGACGATCGTCGCCGCACCCTCGCCCATCGCTTCCATCGCCGCACCGCGGTCACCCGCCTCTCGAAGCTGATCTAGCGTCGTGTCGGCCGCGTCGGCGACCTCGTCCGCGGACGTGTCGGGCTCGAACGCGGGCTCACCCACAACCCCGGTGTCGACGACGTGAACGTCGGCGCCCTGCGATTCGATGACGTCCCGTGCGAAACCGATCTCCTCCCCTTTCGTATCGAGCGTCCCGACGATGATGACTGCCATCTCAGATCGTGATCTCCTTGAACTCCTGGGCTTGCCGCTCGATCGCTTCCTCGGTCGGCAGCCGTTCGACGCTGGACGCACCGAAGAAGCCGACGACGCCGTCGGTGTTCTCGAGAACGAACTCGGCGTCGTCCGGCCAGGCGATCGGACCGCCGTGACAGATCACGAGGACGTCCTCGTCGACGGCTTTGGCGGCGTCGTGGTGAGCCTGCACCCGCTCGGCGGCGTCCTCGAGCGAGAGTGCGGTCTCGGCACCGATGTCGCCGGAGGTCGTCAGCCCCATATGCGAGACGATCACGTCGGCGCCGGCTTCGGTCATCTCCCGGGCTTGCTCCCGGGTGAAGACGTACGGACAGGTCAACATCCCCTGCTCGGCGGCCTCCTGGATCATCGCTATTTCCTTGCCGTAGCCCATGCTCGTCTCTTCGATATTTCGCCGGAAGCGACTCTCTTCGTCGAACAGCCCGACGGTAGGGAAGTTCTGAACGCCCGAGAACCCGCGACGTTTGAGATCCGTGATGAAGACGTCCATCTCCCGAAACGGATCGGTCCCGTTGACGCCGGCCAGAACGGGCGTGTCCTCGACGACGGGCAGGACCTCCTGTCCCATCTCGAGGACGATTTCGTTGGCGTCGCCGTACGGAAGCAGACCGGCAAGCGATCCGCGCCCGTTCATCCGATACCGACCCGAGTTGTAGATAATCAGGAGATCGACGCCGCCTCGTTCGGCGAACTTCGCCGAGATCCCGGTTCCCGCACCGGCACCGACGATCGGTTCGCCGCGCTCTACCACCGCTCGTAATCGTGAGAGGGACTCTTCCCTGGTGAAATGCATAATCCGCGGTCTATAGATGGTGGTATTGGGTAATGAAGCTTTGGGAGAGAATCAGTACCAACCTTATTCGACCGCGTAGACGCGACCGTCGGTACCACCGAAATACAGCGTTCCCTCGAGCAGCGCTGGACTGGAGCCGACGCCACGTCCGCCGGTTTCCAGAAACCACGCCTCGTCGCCGTCGGTCGACAGCGCGTGAACGCCCGCGTCCCCTCCCTCGGTCGGTCGATGGGTGCCGATATACAGCCGATCGTCCGTAACGACCGGACTGCTGCCGATCTCGGTAGTGGTAGTTTCGAACCGCCACTCCAGCTCGCCGTCGGTCCGATCGAACCGGTAGACGTTCGCGTAGTTCGGCTCGCCGGCGTCCATCGCGTTGAACGGCGTCTCGCCGACGTACACCGCCGTTTCGTCGACGGCTACCGACCCGGAGATGTAGTATCCGCCCGTGTCGGTCGTCCACTCGACTTCGCTCGAAGCCGCGTCGACGGCGTGGATCACTCCGTCCCAGTCGCCGACATACACCGTTCCGAACGCGACCGCGGGGCTCGACCAGATCATCCCCCCGGTCTCGTAGGTCCACTCGACGTCCCCGGTTGCAGCCTCGAGCGCGTAGAGAACGCCGTCCGAGGCGCCGATGTAGATCGTTCCGCCGGCGATCGCCGGCGTGCTGACGACCTCGTTCCCGACCTCGTGGCGCCAGTTCGGCTCTCCGGACGCCGCGTCGAGCGAGTACACCCACCCGGTCTCCGGAACGTCGGCGTCGTCGGCGTGCCACTCGCAGGCGAGGTTGTGACAGCCCACGCCGATGATAACCGCGTCCTCGTGGACGATCGGACCGCCGCGAACGAGTCCACCGACCTCGCTCGCCCAGCGTTGCTCGCCCGTCTCCGCATCGATCGCGTAGACGTGCTCGTCGTAGGAGCCGACGTACACCGACCCCCGATCGGAGCCGTTCACCGACGTCCCAGCGGCGTACGCCGCTGTTCCCTCGACGCGATCTTCCGTCTCGAACGCCCACTCCCGTTCCCCCGTCGCCGCGTCGATCGCGTACACCGAGTGATCCGCGCTCCCGACGTACACCGACCCGTCGGCGACGATCGGGCTCGACCAGACGGGGCCGTCAGTATCGAAAACCCATTCGACCGACGGCTCCTCCCCAGTCGACGCGACACCTTTCGCGTACCCGGTGTTGTGACGGTCACCGCGAAACGACGGCCACGCGGTGACCGACTCCGTGATCGGGTGCTCCCCCTCGTCGTCCGTCGAGCCGACACACCCACCAACGAGTGCGAGAGCGGACAGAGACGCAGTCGTCAGAAACCGTCGCCGATTCGTGTTCCCCATACGCCACCCTGTACACAATTCGATAAATAAGCTTTGCCGGGACGCGGGGTCGAGAACGCTGATAGACGGCAGCTCCTGGAACCAGTTACTTCGCAGCGACTGCGACAGCCCCGCGATCAGACGACGAGATACTCGTCCAAGTCCTCGTCCTTGAGCTGCGAGACCGTCCCCTCGTAGACGATCTCACCCTGATCCAACACGTACCCCCGATCGGCGAGCTTCAGCGATTCGTGGACGTTTTGCTCGATCAGCAGAATCGTCAGTCCGCGGTCGACGATCTCCTCGATCGCCTCCGATACCGATCGGACGATCTGGGGTGCCAGTCCCTCGGTCGGCTCGTCGAGCATCAACAGCTTCAGATCCGGAAGCCGCAACGTTCGTGCGATCGATAACATCTGTTGTTCCCCGCCGGACAGCGTCCCCGCCTTCTGCTCGCGGCGTTCTTCCAGCCGCGGAAACAGCTCGTACAGCTCCTCGAGCCCCATCGTACTCTCCTCGCCGCCGCGTACGCTACGACGAACGGTGTTCCACCACCCGCGGGTGATCCGCGACAGCTGGAGGTTTTCCTCGACAGACAGTTCGGCGAACAGGCGCCGTTCCTCCGGCACGATCCCGATCCCGTTCATCGTGATGTCGTCGGCCGGCCAGTCGGTAACGTCGGCTCCGTCGAACCGAACGGTTCCCGACCGGACCTCGGGTGGGTCGGCGCCGGCGATCGAACGGACCGTCGTGGTCTTTCCCGCTCCGTTTCGTCCCAACAGCGTGACGATCTCCCCTTCGCCGATTTCCAGCGACACGCCTCTGAGGATATGGCTGGCGCCGTAGTACGAATGGACGTCCTCGAGTTCGAGAAGGCTCACTCCGCTCCACCTCCGAGATACGCCTCGCGGACCCGCGGGTCGTTTCTGATCTCCGCCGGCGTCCCCTCGGCGATGAGCTGTCCCTGGTGAAGCGTCAGAATCCGGTCGGAGATGTCGAAGACCACGTCCATATCGTGTTCGACGAGGAGGATCGTCATCTCCCAGTCCTCGAGCAGTTCGCGGATCAACTGCACCGTCATCTCCGTTTCGTGCGGTGACATCCCCGCGGTGGGCTCGTCCATAAACATCAGGTCGGGATCGGTCGCCAGACCGATCGCGATCTCGAGCCGGCGTTTCTCTCCGTACGGCAGCGACTTCGCCTCGGTATCGGCTTCGTCCTCGAGCGTGAGTGCCTCCAGAATTTCGCTCGTCCGCGTTTCGACCCCGCCGTACTCGTCTCGACGTCGGAAGAAGTTAACCCGAAACGAGCCGTGCTCGGTCGCAAACGACGCGATCGCGATGTTGTCCCGAACCGAGAGCTCCGGAAAGATCGAGGCCGTCTGCAGCGATCGTCCGATACCGAGCTGGGTAATCTCGAAGGGCTCCATCCCGGAAATCTCCGTCCCGGCGTAGTGAACCGATCCCTCCGTCGGAGACAGCTGTCCCGTAATCGTGTTGATCAGGGTCGATTTCCCCGCGCCGTTTGGCCCAATGAGCGAGACGAGCTCGCCCCGCTCGATCGCTAACCCCACCCCGTTGAGAGCGGTTATTCCACCGAACCTCTTCGTCAAATTCTGGGTTTTCAGTAGTGTCATCACCGGTTCCCTCCCTCGGTCTCGCTGTGTCCGTGGCTCGGTCGCTGCCGACGAAACGTCCAGGGCTCGCTCGGCAAAGCGGCGATCGATCCGAGGACGGACTCGCAGAGTGTCTCGGAATCACTGAACGGGACGGTTACAGCGACGCGACCGTGGTCCGGACCCGTGACGCGTCTGTCCGTTCCGTGCGCTATCGTCTGTCGCATGACTCGTACGCATAGTATGCGATCCGTTCCCAATTCAATCTTACGCCCGTCGGCCCGAAGTCCTCGCCGAGAACACCCGCTGTTGAGCTACCCCTTCGGACTGCAGAGAACGGTTCGCTCGATCGAGGCCCGACCTATCGGTCCCTCGTTGCGGCTTCGAGCTTCGAGCGAACCGTTCCAGCGAGCTGCTTGAGCAGTCCCACGATCCCCTGTGGGCTCCACGCGACGACGACGGTGAAAAGAGCCGTAAGGATCAACAGCCAGTACTGTCCGACCGGTCCAGTAATGTCACCGATGAGCGGGGGTGCCCACGCGATCCCGTCGAAGACGCGATCGAAATACAGGAAGACTCCCGCTCCGATAACGGGTCCGAACACCGAGCCGGCACCGCCGAGTATCGCCATAACGACGACCTCGCCGCTTGTGAGCCAGTACAGCGAGGACAGCAGCGACGATTGTGACTCGATCGTCAGGAGCGCACCGGCGAGCCCGGTGATGGCGCCCGACATGAGGTATGCGGCAAACTTGTAGCGCCACACGTCGACGCCCACTAGCGCCGCGCGCCGTTCGTTCTCTCTGATCGCTTTGAAGATGAGCCCGTACGGCGATCGGCGCACTCGATTGACGAACGCCACGACCGCGACGAACACGACGGCGATGAGCAGGTACTGGTAGTCTTGCCAGAGCGTATGGAAGACACCGGGGAGGGGGGTTTGAAGGTAGAAGTTACCGACGCCGAAGAACAACGGTTCGACCGGGACCCCGGTGAGCCCGTCGTCGCCACCGGTGAGCCCGTCCAGCGGGGACAGCGAGAGGTAGTACAGGATCTGTGCCATCGCGAGCGTGACGATCGAGAAGTAGACCGTGTGGAGACGAAGCGCGATGAGCCCGGTTATCGCCGCGAGCAGGACGGCGACACCCGTCCCGACGGACAACATCAGGAGCGGATCCCCGTAGACGTGTATCGCAAGCAGTGCGGCGGCGTAACTCCCGACACCCCAGAACATCGCGTGTCCGAACGAGAGATACCCCGTCTGGTGTAACAACAGATTGAATCCGATAGCGAAGATCGACCAGACGAGAATCGTCGTCGCGAGCGAGTGGTACCCGCGAAGAACGTCGCTAATAATCGGTGATCGGGCGAAAAACCACGACCAGAGCGATACGAACCCGATCGCAACCACGATCGGGAACCGTTCGGTCGTTTTGATTCGATCCCATCGCTCCCAGAGACCGATCGAGGCCTTTTCGTCGGTCACTTGTGTAACGGACTCTTCACTCATGTCGTGATCTCCTCCGGTCCGAAGAGACCAGTCGGCTTGATCGTCAGAACGACGACGGCGAGAGTGAATATACCGATTCTCGCCCACGTTCCAGTCAGGAGCGCGTCGACGCTAACGAAGACGAATCCGAACAGCAACCCGGCGACGACAGTTCCGGTGATACTCCCGACCCCGCCGACGATGACGACGAGTAATGCGGGAATGAGTACCTCCGTAATACCGATTTCTGGATTTACGGTGAATATGGGTCCAGCCAGAATACCGCCTAACCCTGCGTACGCGGCACCGATAGCAAAGATCAGCATGAACGCCCGGCCGACCCTGATGCCGAGTAGTTCGACCATTTCGTCGTCTTCTGTGCCGGCACGAACCGCCAGTCCAATATCGGTGAACTTGTAAAACGCGTACAAAAGCAACAGCGTGAGGACGGTGAGAACGATAACGTACACTCGCCATCGGTTCAGACTGGTCACACCCGACACCGAAATCGCTCCGGACGCCCAGCCGGGACGGTCGTACGTGTACCCGCGCCGTCCGAAGAGGATCGCGATCAACTCCTGGACGACAATCAGGATCCCGAACGTAACGAGCAGCTGGTCCAGCATGCTGCGATCGTACATCGGCTTCGCGATCAGTCGTTCCATGACGATCCCGATGGCAAACAGCGCCACCGGGACGAGGAGCAACGCGGCAGCGAATCCCCATCCGAGCCCGATCGGCGACCAGGCTTCGGCGATCCCTCCGACCTCCATCTCGAACGCGACGAACAGCCCGAGATACGCACCGATGAGATACAGCGCGCCGTGAGCCAGGTTGACGAACCTGAGCGAGCCGAACGCGATCGAAAAGCCGATCGCGACCAGGATAAAGACGGACGCGTAACTCAGGACCAGGTAGGTGAAACTGATCGCCCAATCTATCATCGGTACTCTCCCCGTTTGAGCGGTTTTGGTCGGCGGTCGTGAACGGAGCTCACGGTATCTCAGTCCTCTCTGGCTGGCATCTCGCAGTTGGAAGCGGGCTCCTCGTCACAGCTGTACTCCGTTTCGGAACCCGGGATCTCCTCGACGAGATCGAGCCAGATGCCGGTGTCCTCGTACGTTTCCTCGTCGACACCCTCGACCACGTACGCGGGACGGGTTGCCTGGTGGTCACATTCCCTGTACCCCATCTCTCCCATCGCGTACTCCCACTCGAACGTTTCGAGCGTTTCAGCGACCTCCTCCGGGTGGAACGATCCGTTCTCTTCGACGGCCGCGGAGTAATGCAGACACGCATCGTACACTTCCATCGCCGCCTGTCCCGGCGTGTACCCGTACTCGTCCTCGAACGCCTCGGTGAAGTCGTCGCTCCAGTCGGTTCCACCCGAGGGATGCCAGTTGGCCGTTCCGACGACACCTTCCGCGGCCTCTCCAGCGGGCTCCATCGAGAAGGCGCTGAGAAGCGGCACGACGACGTCCAAGTCCTCGAACCCCCTGTCAGCCAGCTGGGAGAGGCCGCTGGCCATCGCGTCACCCATCGACGTAAACACGAGCACGTCCGGCTCCTCGCTCGCCAGATCGTTGATCTGCGTCTCGTGATCGGTCTCACCGTAGGCGATCGCGCTGGTACCGACCTGCGTCCACCCTTCGTCTTCCATCAGTGCCTGCATGTGATCCCGATTCGATTGTCCGTAGGCGTAATCCAGGTAGATCTGGAAGAACTCCTGGTCCTCGCCGAAGAGCTCCGGAAGCACTTCGGCGAGCGCCTCTGCGCTCGTTCGGGCGCTCATCGCCGATCGGAAGGTGTACGGTCCACAGTCCGTTCCCGTTATCTCGCCGGTGTGAGAGAAGACGGCACCGTGAACGACGTGGTTATCGGCCGCGATCGGAATCGACGCGACTTCGACCGAACTCGAGATACCGCCCGTAAAGAACATGATCTCGTCCCGGTCGATCATCCGCTCGAGCGTGTCGGTTGCGACGTTCTCGTCGCCTTCGGTGTCTCCCGTGTACCCTTCGACCTCGTAATCGAGGACGCCGTCCCCGGACAGGTCGTCGATGTGATCGACCAATCCACCACCGTTGTTCAGGTGATCGATAGCGAGCTCGAAGCCGTCTCGTTGTTGCTCTCCGTCCGCCGCAAGAATGCCGGACAGTGGTCCGTTGAACCCGTATCCGACGGTATCCCCGTCGATGGGATAGTTGCCGAGTGGCTGTTCCTGATCACCAGCACAGCCGGCCATTGCAGCGAGCCCTGCCGTTCCAACAGCACCGCCTGCTCTCAGGATGTTCCGTCGACTGGTACGATCTAGTTGGCGTGCCATACTTTGGATGTTGGAATCATACCACATAACTGTAACGGCAAATTGTGGAGATCGTCGTATAAGATTACGAAAGCAACGGCCTGCGTTCATACCCAAGAGACCGGTCTTTCGCTGCCTCAGCGAGTGTCGACCGAAGATGGATTCCCATTATGTGAATGAACGGGCTGGAGGCGTAAGGAGAGACGCTCTTCTATCGGGACAGAACGATCGAAAGGCGTCTCAGAGGGATTGCCAGTCGGGCCTTCCGTTCGGAAAATGAGAATAGGTTCTCACCGGGGGCCTCCAAACCACGGTCCGGTATTTCCGAAAAATGAACCGCTTATATGTATACACCCGTACTATTGTAATACTATAAGCGTGGCTACTGGAGGAGCCGTCCGCATTACGGCAGTGATCTCGGCAGGTTGTTAAATCGCGATCGGAGCGCCAATACGGCTGCTCGTCTTGTTCACATTATGTGAATGAGAGACTACCTGAAAGCCAAAAAAGGACGCGAGTGATGGCCTCTGGTTGGTCCGTGGCAAAACGGGAGCACGTTTTTAGCGCAGATCAGCGGTGAAACAGGATCCCATTACCCGTTTTTCGAAAGAACTGCCAGCGAAGATACTCAGAAAGACGGCAGGAATCGGTCTCTGAACCGTTTCGATGCACCCATTACGCGATTCACGGCAGCGAGTCGGAGGCCTCTGGAAGCCGAGAGCTGCCGAGGAGAGTAGCTCTCTCGCAGGACCGTCCCGAGCACGATTTTGCCGTCGTACTATATTCGCGCCCCATGTATTACAAAAGTACTTTTGTAACTATAGACCAACTCAGCACCCATATATCCATATAAGGCACTACGAGACGGCTATATATTTGACGTCAGAACGAGAAAGAATACTCTGTTCGGGCGGGATTGCTTTTTGCGTGCTTCGTTCGCTGATCGAGGCGTGAAAACGTAACGGCGAGTTCCGACCCTCGCGGAGAAACAGTCGGTGTCGACCGGCTGAGTTCGGTCTCTCGGGATCAACCGTTGGATGCTAGCTACTCGAACCGATCAGTCTCCCACTGATCGAGCGTCTCGAGATCGGCAGCCGTATTTAGATCCTGGACGGTACCCGGATCTTCCGTCTCGATAAGAGCGGAAGCGTCGTCCTCGAGTAGAACACGTCTCCCGCCGGTGTCACCTGAAACGGTGAGTAGCGCCGGGAAGTGGCGACTATCGAACAAGACCGGGTTGCCACGATCACCGTCGTACGCCGCTGCGAGTGCGTCGCCGACGCCGGCGTGGTAGGCGTCGGTGAGGAGATCGATCGTGTCAGGTGTAACTGCCGGCAAATCGCCTAGCATGAATACGACGGCGTCAACGGATTGCTGAACGGCACGAAGACCGGTCCGCATCGACGTCGCCTGTCCTCGGTCGTACGCCGGGTTCTCGACGATACTGACGTCACGTCCTCGGAGTGCCTCCCGGACTCGATCAGCCTCGAAGCCGACGACGACCGTCGTTGAATCGAGCGTTGACGCGAGCAGCGTCTTTGCTGCCTGTCTGATCACCGGTTCGCCATCTAACCGAGCGAGAAGTTTGTTCGCGGAGCCAAAGCGCGAACTCGTTCCCGCAGCTAACAGGATCCCTGCGATGGTGGTATCGCTGGATGCGGTGTCGAAATCGTCGGGTGCTATCAGCGGAAGAGTCGTATCGGTGTGAGTCATTGAGCGAGGAATCGCGGCGGTGTTCGGAGCGTACGGTTTGAACGCATCGCACGGTCCCGGGCTGTGTGAGTGGAACTCCCCCTGCCGATCACGCCGATTCGTTCTGTACCGGTGCTTCGAGTTGGACGGTATCGACGATCGCTACGTTGGAAAGCGTATCGAGAGCCACGATCTCGCCACCGACAACCAACCCCGAGTGTGGGGTCGGACCGACCAGAATCGCATCCCCCTCTTCGAGATGCTGAATTGAGTGCTGGAAGTGGATCTGGGCCCGACACAGTTCCGGATGATGGACGTTCGTGAAATCGATATCGTCCACAGTCGCACTGACACGCTCGTAATCGCTAGCGAGAGTGATCGTTTCAGTGCCGTCGACGTGCTGCCGATCGAGTAACGTTAAAGCGGCTTCGGTCGGTTTGTACCCTCCCTTCGGGCCGGCTACGCTTTCCACGAGTCCGGTCGTTGCAAGCATTCGCATCTGATTGCGAATCGTCCCTGGTGCGCGATCGATCTCGTTAGCAATGACTCGAGCGCTTACCGGAGAGCCGTTCGATTGATGCTTGTTGATTAGCGTAGTCAGGATCAGTTTCTGGCTGCTATTCAAGCTGATCTGGTCCATAGTAGACGAGTAGGAGCTGAAGTATACAATTTATAGCCATCGTTTAGATATTGCCGATAAAATACAATTTATATAGGATCAGTAATCCCAGGCCAGTACGATCGCGCGTCTTGCTGGACCCCGTTCCGACAAATGGGTATGGACGGCAGTAAACAATATGAATACTCGTAACATCCCGATATGTTGTACAGTCGGTTACAGGTGGGAAAAGATGCGAGCCTGGAGAACGGTTGGTCCGAAAGACGAAGCGCGTCAGATACCGATCGATCCTCGAGACGCCGAGACGCTACTGGCGATGGATGACGTCTTCCCAGAGACGAGATATCGTTTCACTGATTGGGTTAGTCGTCTTCTGTCACCGACCCGTTGATCGGTTCTTCGATCGCTACGTCCGTGTCCGGATCGTCGAACAGTGGGCTCTGTTCACCGGGCACAAACGTATTCAGAAGCAGTGCAGTGAGACCGACCATGATGACGGGTTCGCCGAAGAACATCTCGGCCGCACCGGGGAGTCCCTGTAGCGCTTCCGGGACGACTTCAACCCCGAGACCGAGACCGAGCGCGGTCGCGATAATAACCATGTTCCGGCGGTCCATCTCGATGTTCAGGAACAGCAGCCGCATTCCGCTGGCTGCGACCATACCGACCATCACGAGCACCGCACCGCCGAACACTGCGTCGGGCGTCGCCGCGACCGTCGCACCGACCTTCGGAATGAGTCCGAGCCCGACAAGCAGGACACCACCGATTCCGACGACGTGACGGCTCATCACGCCGGTGAAGTTGACAATCCCGACGTTCTGTGAGAAGGAAGTCGTCGGAAACGCGCTAAACAGGGCACCGATCGAACTCATGAAGCCGTCCGCGAAGATCCCACCGCGCAGTTCACGGTTCGTCGGGTTCCGCCCTTCGGCCGCCGTAATACCGGTCATATCCCCGACCGTTTCCATCGCAGAGACCAGAAACAGGAATCCGAAGGTGAGGATCGCTACCGGTTCGAATTCGTATCCGAACTCACCGGGCGTCGGGATCTCGATCCAGTTAGCCTCCACGACTGGGCTGAAGTCCACCATGCCCATCGCAACTGCGAGGACGTAGCCGACGCTGATACCGAGAATGATGCTCAGAACCCGTGCGGTGCCGCGAAGAAACAGGTTACAGAGGACTGCGATTCCCATAACGGATGCCGCGAGGCCGAGGTTCTGAAGCGACCCGAAGTCCGGCGAGCCGACGCCGCCGGCCGAGTACTCCATTCCGACCGGAATGAGGTAGAGCCCGATGATGACTACGATGAGGCCGGTGACAAGCGGCGGGAAGTAGGGTTTAATGCGTTTGAACTGCCAGCCGATGACACCCTCGACGAGGAAGCCGGAAAGAGCGAGTGCACCGAAGACGGCCGCTAGTCCGTACTCTGCACCGATTGCACCCGCCGCTCCGACGAACGCGAAGCTGGTCCCCATTACGATCGGGAGTTTCGCTCCGACGGGGCCGACAGTATACGCCTGAACGATCGTCGCTAACCCCGAAAAGAGCAACACCATCTGCACCAGATAGCCAGTCTCACCAGCACCGAGTCCGACGTCGCCGGCGACGATGAACGCGACCGCCGTCGTCGGAACGATCATCACCGCAACGTGTTGTATTGCGAGTGCAATGGCTGTGGGTAATGGGGGTTTGTCCTCGAGACCGTACGATAAACTAATCTCTCCGCCGGTATCGCTTGACATTCTATGACGCATCCTACTACATCTGTGTTTATATTTAAAATTTCCTCTTACCCCAATATTCGTTCGACCGCAGGGAGCAATCACCCGTCAACCAACACGCCGGACCGACAGGTCGTGTCGAACCGGGCTGGCGGAATTAGTGTACGATCCCAAAGCTTAATTCGCCGTGAGCCTCCATATCAGGAAGTATGCCACGAGAAGATACAGTAACTAGTATTCAAGTCTGCATAAACGGAGAGGACGAACGGCTCGAAATCGGTCGTGATGAGACGCTCATGGAAAGCCTTCGAAATGCGGGCTACTACGGCGTCAAAAATGGCTGCGACGAAGGAGTGTGCGGAGCCTGTAACGTCATCCTCGGAGACGGTCGCATCACTCGGTCCTGTCTCGTACCGGCGGCAAACTGCGACGGCGAGGACGTGATGACAGTCAAGGGATTGCTCGACGACGACGGGGAGCTCCACCCGCTTCAGCAGGAGTTCCTCGACCGGGGTGCCGCCCAGTGTGGATTCTGCATTCCCGGCGTGTTGCTAGCGGCGTACCACCTCCTCGAACGAAACGACGATCCGACCGAAGCGGAGGTCGCCGATGCACTGAGCGGGAATATTTGCCGATGCACGGGGTACGTCCAACAGATCGAGGCGGTACAGGCCGCGGCCGACCGGCTGTCCGGTTCGGAGGTCTCGGCAGGAGGGGAGAAATAGGATGACGCGACCGGAGCCGGAATCACCCCCGCGAACCGCCGCAGCCGAAACGAAGCCACCCGTCGGAGAATCCGTCGACAAAGTCGACGGCTGGGGGCTCGTTACCGGTAACGCCCGATACACCGACGACGTCCCGACTCCCGACACCCTCGCTGTCCGAATCCTCCGGAGTCCGCACGCCCACGCTCGCATCCGAGCGATCGACACGGAGGCGGCAGCGTCGCTCGACGGCGTGCGCGCGGTTCTCACTCACGAGGACGTTCCCGACGAGCGCTTTACCCGGACCGGGTTCCCCTATCCCGCTCCCGCTCCGTTCGACGAGCGCGTCCTGAACGAGACGGTCCGGTTCGTCGGCGAGCCCGTCGCGGCCGTCGCCGCACGAACTGCGGACGCCGCGGAGCGCGCGGTCGACGCCATCGAGGTTGATTACGACGTCCACGAACACGTCCTCGACGCTCGATCCGCGATGGAACCCGGGGCGCCGACACTTCACCCTGAAGCGTACGAGAATCCACAGGAGAACGCGGACCCGAAGCGCAATATCGTCTGTGAAACCAGCCACGAAGAAGGCGATGTCGAGGCGGGCTTCGAGAACGCGGACGCGGTCGTCGAAGGCGAGTACGAAACCCAGGTCGTCCAACACCTTCCGATGGAAGTGAACACGACGATCGCGTGGATCGACGACCGTGAGCGGTTGGTTCTGCGGACCACGACGCAGGTCTCTCATATCTGTCGAGACAAGATCGCCCGCGCGTTCGATCTGAACCGAACCGACGTGCGAGTGATCAAACCTCGCGTCGGTGGCGGGTTCGGCGTCAGACAGGATACGGTACCGGGTCAGTTCATCGCGGCGGCGCTGGCCCTCGAGACCGGCGAGAAAGTTCGGCTGCGTAACGAGCGAAAGGAAGACCTCCACGTTTCCCAGACCCGTCACGCCCAAACACTGCGTATCAAAACGGGAGTCCGCGAGGACGGAACGATCACGGGCATGCACGTCGATATCACCTCGAACACGGGCGCCTACGGCTGCCACGCGTTCGCAGTGCTCGCAAACGCCGCCCACGAACCGATGTCGGTGTACCCCTGCGAGAACCGTCTGTTCACCGGACGGGCAGTGTACACGAACCGTCCGCCCGGCGGCGCGATGCGGGGATACGGCGCAGTACAGGGAACGTTCGGTCTCGAGAGTCACGTCGACGAAGTCGCCGCGGCGATCGGGATGGATCCCGTCGAATTCCGCCGTCGGAACACGATCGAGGCGGGAGAGGGAAGCTTCGAACCGGCGTACAGCGAGAGCGAAAAAACGCTCTCGACCGTCGGGGTCACCGACTGTCTCGAGCGCGCTGCCGAGACCATCGGGTGGACGGAGGGGCCGGCCGAACCCGAGGACGACCGGTACCGACGCGGATACGGCGTCGCGCTCACGATGGCCAAGTCCGGCGTCCCGAGCAGCGAGTTCTCCCGCTGTGACATGACGCTCGAAGACGACGGGACACTTACCATCCGGGTCGGGGTCGGCGACACCGGACAGGGTTCAGAGACGGTGATGGGGCAGATCGCGGCGGGCGTCCTCGGCCTCGATACCGAGTCGGTGTACGTGAAGGCAGACGACACCGACGCGACGCCGTGGGACAACGGCGCGTACGCGAGCAGTACGACCTACATCAGCGGGAACGCGACCGAAAAAGCCGCTCGCGACCTCGCGGCGAGCGTCCGGGAGCTCGCCGGCGAGTGGTTCGAGGTCGCCCCGGAGTCGGTCGAGATCGCCGACGGGGAGGTACGGATCCCCGGCGAGGACGCGATGACCCTCGAGCAGTTCGCTGCGACGGCGTTCGAGGGCACGCGCGGTCCGAAGCGTCGCCTGACGGGACACGGCAAGCATTTCACGGCGCTCTCGCCGAAACCCTTCGCCGCGCAGCTCGCGGCGGTCGAGGTCGACACCGAAACCGGCGAGTTCGAGGTGCTTCGTCTCGTCAACGCCGTCGACTGCGGACGGGCGGTCAATCCGGCCAACGTGCGCGGACAAATCATCGGCGGGGCGGTGATGGGGCTCGGACAGACCCTCTCCGAAGAGCTCTCGTTCGACGACAGCGGTGCGCCGGAGCTCCGCGGTCTGCGGGACTACGACGTGATGCACGCACCGGATCTCCCAGAAATCGACACGGAGCTGGTCGAAACGTACGAGCCGACGGGCCCATTCGGCGCGAAAAGTGTCGGCGAAGTGACGGCCCTTGGGCCGCCAGCGGCGGTCGCAAACGCGATCCGAGACGCTGTTGACGTCCGGGTCGCCGAACTACCGATCACCTCATCGAGAGTCTGGGACGGACTCCAGGAGGGTCGCTGAATGTCGATCCGCCACCAGACCGAGTGCGTTTGCGTCGAGAGCGTCGACGAGGCACTCGCGCTCCTCAGCGAGGACACCGACACACGCGTGCTCGGCGGCGGCTACAGCCTGGTCCCGCTGTTGAAAGACGGGATCGAAACGCCGGACCGTCTCGTCGACATCACCGCCGTTCCCTCCCTTCGCGGCATCACGCGCGAGAAAGCGACGCTTCGTATCGGCGCGGTAACGACACACGACCGGATTGCTGCGTCGACCGCCGTTCGAGAGCGCGCCCGCGCGCTTGCGGACGCAACCGACTCCGTAGGCGACTTTCAGGCGAAACACCGAGGGACGATCGCGGGAAATCTCGTGTTCGCCGACCCGAAATACGATGCTCCGGCTGCCTTCCTCGCTCTCGACGGTCGGCTCGTCGTCCGCGGTCCGGACGGCGAACGGACGATCGACGCCGACGACTGGTTCCGCGGACCGGGCGAGACCGCGTGTCACTCCGACGAGCTCGTCACCGAAATCGTCGTCCCGAACGCCCAGCGAAGCGGCTACGTGCGAACCTCTGAGTACTCCGGCTACGCCATCGTCGGCGCTGCCGCCGTCCTCGAGACGGACGGCGACGCCGTGACGAGAGCGCGTGTCGCCGTAAACGGCGCGAAGCCGTACCCGATTCGATTGCCGAGCGTCGAGCGAACGCTCGTGGGCGGTCCCATCGACGACGAGTCGCTGACAGCAGCCGCGGACGCTGCTTCTGAAGACATCGATCCAGCGGCGCTGATCGCTACCGACACGGCCGCCGGTCAGCACCGGCTGCGTCTCGTTCAATCCTACTGCCGACGGGCGATCGCTCGGGCGATTGCGGATCACTGATTGTTAGTGATCCGTTCGAAAGGCAGTATCGAACCGAGGACTACGGTTCGGACAGCACTCCGACGGCGAAAACGGAATCGTCGCAGTCGAGCGCGCTACCCCTCGCTGTCGACTGACAGCTGCGGAGCCGACTCCGTTCGTGAGTGACCCCAGCCGAGCGCTACTCGATCCCGACACGCTTGACGACGGCTTCGGCGGCCGTTGCTGCATCACTCGTGATCTCGTCGAGCGGCTCGTCGAACGATAGAACGTCGCGGCCGTCCATCACGAGAGTACCGGCACAGATCACGGTGTCGATTTCGAACCCCTGCGCCGCGTACACCAGTGTGGAGACGGGATCTGAACACGGTGTAAGGTGTGGGTGATCGAGATCCACGATCGCGATATCCGCCTGCTTGCCGGGCTCGATAGAGCCGAGCTCGTCCTCGCGTCCGATAGCACGCGCTCCGTCGATCGTCACCATATCGAAGGCGGTCTGTGCCGGAACGACGCTTGGATCGCGGTGATAGCCCTTGTGCGCGCTCGCGACCGCCCGAACGTCCGAAAGTGGGTTCACCGTATCGTTCAGGTTCGCGTTGTCCGTCCCCAGCCCGACGGTGACGCCACAGTCCAGCATCGCCACAATCGGGGCAAACCCAGTCGCGAGTCGCATGTTCGCCATAAAGTTGTGTGCGACCGCGGTCCCCGTTCGCGCCAGCAGCCGTACGTCGGCCGGATCGAGCTGCACGCAGTGACCGAGCAGTGCGCGATCACCGAGATATCCGATATTCCGCAGATAACCGACGCTCGAGAGGGCGATCCCCTGCTCTTCGACCTCGGCTTCGGCGACGTGGGCCGTCGTCATGACGTCGTACTCCTCGGCCAGGCGATAGGCCTCCTGAAATCCCCGCGTCGTCGTGGACTCGAGGACGATCGGTGTCGGCCAGACCGACTGGCGCCCCTCCGCACTCCCGTGGTAGGTCTCGATGAGCGCCGTCGTCTCCGCGATCGCCTGGTCGGTATCGACCGCGAAGCGATCGGAGGGAGGACGACTCACGTCCGGATTCCGAGCCTGGATGTCCGCGAGCAGGGCGGCCATCGTCTCGTCCGGCGGACAGTCCGCGAACCCGGCGCCGTAAACGTTTCGAATACCCGATGCTTCGTACACGCCGAGTTTGGCGTCGATCGTCTCGGTCCGGTCCCAGATGATCTCGGTATCGTTCTCCACGAACGTCGTCACGCCGGCCTGGATGGCCTCCAGACAGTAGAGTCTCGCAGCGATCGCGTGTTCTTCGGGGGTCATCGCGACCGAGCCGGGCCGTTTGACGTTGTACAGCCAATCGTACAGTCCGCGGTCCGCGGCGAACGCACCGCGAAAAAGGATATCCGAAACGTGCGTGTGGGCGTTGATCAACCCGGGAACGATCGCTCCGCCCTCGGCGTCGATACGGCGATCTGCGTCGTATTCGGCCTCGATAGTAGCAGTCTCGCCAACGGCCGTGATACGATCATCGGTGATTGCAACTGCTCCGTCCTTGATGATCTCGCGGTCGGCGTTCTGGGTAACGATCTGCCCGTTCGTAACGAGCAGAGCAGTCATTGCTCCCCTCGACGATTACCCGCTGGAAACCTTGTTGTGGTGGAAACGCTCTCGTAGAGTCCAGTACGGACGCCGTATTCTCTCATCGACATTCACACGCATGGTTTGTGTACGATCGGATAAACGTTTCTTTCAGTCTACAGTTCTGAACCGATCACGGGTACTCCGGAGCTATATTTCGATTGGACCAGCAGTTGACGAGATACTTGCCAAGAGCAGATAGGTTAACACCTGGTGCTGTGATCTTATACCACAATGACCTATTCACCTGCGCAGCCCTGGAATGCGACTAGCAGGGACGTCCGGCGGTCGATGCGAAGGCATCTGCGCGAGGAGTCAACGGCGATCGTTGCGACCGTTGTGAGCGTCGACGGATCGGGCTACCGACGGCCGGGTGCAAGAACAGTCGTCGAGCCGACCGGCGAAAGCACGGGAGCCGTCACCGCTGGGTGTCTGAAAGAGTCGGTGATCGATGCTGCTCGGAAAATCGTTGCGGACGGGGAGCCACAGTTACGAACGTTCGACCTTCAAGACGACGACGATGCATGGGGGCTTGGACTGGGTTGTAACGGCGTGATCGATATCCTTTTCGAACCCCTCGACGCGAGTTTCCGTCCCGCTCTCGACGAGTTACGAGAGAATCTCCCTGTGACGGTTCTGACTGCCGTCGAATCGACAGCTTCGACCGTCAGCGCTGGGGACCGAACCGTCCTCACGTCGGACGGGTGGTCTTCGACGGAGCGCAATTCGCTGCCGGAGCCGGTCGTAACCTCGATCGAGAACCGACTCGATGCGACGGCTTCGAAAGCGACTGGCAGTCTCTCTGTGACGACGAACGCCGGAACGATACGTGTGTTCGTGAACCGCCTTACACCGACGCCGACCCTCCTGCTGTTTGGTGGCCAGGAGGACGTCAATCCAGTCACGTCGTTAGCTTCTCGGGCCGGCTTCCGCGTTCACGTCGTCACGGCACGAAGCGGTCACGCCGACGCCGACCGGTTCCCCGACGCCACTGATGTGTCCTCGATACGCCCGCCACAACTCGGTGATCTCGTCGAGGCTCCAAGCAGTACCTTCGCTGTCTTGATGTCACACAATTTCATCGACGATCAGCTCGCACTGGACAGCCTTCTCGAAACCGCAGTTCCGTACATCGGGGTCATGGGACCGCGGAAGCGGTTTCGGGAGTTACGAGAGTCGATGGATCGCACGCTCGATACGGCCGATTTGGACCGGATCGCAGCGCCCTGTGGCCTTGCTCTCGGCAGCGATAGCCCGACGGAGATCGGCTTCAGTATCGTGAGCGAGGTCCTGGCGGTCCACAATGATCGGAGTGGGGGTCGACTAACCGAACTCGAAGGTCCGATCCACAACCGTTCCGAAATCGGCTAACTATACGAAGGTACTTCTATCGCCAAAACGGGCCGTAGCGGTGTTACTCCCCGGTGGTCTGTATTTTGGCACGTCACCTCATCGATAGCGTGACGTCGAACGCACCCTCGTGAAGCGTTCGCTCCTCCAGTTCTTTGAGCGTCTCTGCGGATGCGTCGATCGTCGCAACGTGGTTTCCGGCGAGTTCTCCGGCGGGACTGCTGAAACGGGTCGGACCGCACGCGACGAGGATCTCCTGTTCGTTCCGATACCCCGGGTAGAGCAACACGTCTCCACGGGACGGGTACGCCGTGTGGTTCTCTCGAGGGAGGTTCGGAAGCTCAATCTCGTCGATGTTGATCCACGTCGCGATACCGCTGTAGCGAACGTGCATCAGCGTGGATTCGAGGGGTAAAAACTCCCGCATCGCCTCGACCGACTCGGGTGCTTTCTCCTCGAACACGTCCGCTTCGAACGCGTAATCGGCAACGTCAATAGTCAACTGTGTCATGGAAGCTCCGTCCGAATATTTCGAGTCCGTTCTCTTAACTGTACGGGTCCGCTACCGCTCGTCTTGTACTGCCAACCGTACGATCGCCCCTGCAAGGACTTCGACGCCGGTGTGACAGATCGACCAGTCGGTCCACTCCCGGGGAGTGTGCGAAACACCGTCTTCAGACGGGACGAACAGTAGACCCGCGTCGGTTTTGCGAGCGATCTGCATCGTATCATGACCGGCTCCGGAATGTAACTCACCGGCTTCGACTCCGATCCGATCTGCCGACGTCCGTAACGCCTTCTGACATCGACCGCTCATCGGTGTCGGTTCGATATCGTAATTGGATTGGTACGTGGTTTCGACGCCGCGTTCTCTCTCTAGTCGAGCGAGATTCGATTCGATCCGATCCACGATATCGATCATTTTCGCGTAGTTCGTACTCCGGATATCGATCGGGAACGTAACTTTCCCGGGGATAACATTAGTGGCACCCGGCTCGACGTTCACGTCGCCGACCGTCGCCACGGTAGTTCCGTCGGCGTCGGAGTGCTCTCGAGCGACCTCCGCTATCTCCCCGATCAGTTCGGTAGCGGGCACTAACGCGTCGACGCGGTCCGCCATCGACGTCGTTCCCGAGTGGTTCGACTCGCCGTGCACCGTAATGTGGCATCGTATCGTCCCGACGATATCGGTGACGACGCCCACCGGCAGGTCGGCCTTTTCGAGCGTCCGCCCTTGCTCGATGTGTAACTCGAGCCAAGAGTCCCAGTCCGCTGCGCTGATCGTATCGGTACCGGAGAACCCGATGTCCTCGAACGCGGTTCGTAACGTTGTTCCGTCGCTATCCGTCAGTTCGAGCGCTTCTTCGGGTGAAAGTGATCCTGCAGCGACGGACGAACCAAGCACACCATCAGTGAAACGGCCCCCTTCTTCCGCCGTGAACGATACCACGTCGATCGGATGGGCCAACTCGACGTCCGCTTCATCGATCGCACGGACGGCTTCAAGTGCACCGTAGACACCGAGTGGACCGTCGAAGATACCACCTTCGGGTACGGAGTCCAGATGGCTCCCGGCGGCAACCGGCGGCGTAGACCTCGGTACGTCCGCTGGGCGATATCGACCGAGGACGTTTCCTACTGGATCGACGTGGACCGTTAGACCGACGTCGGAAAACCGGTCTAAGAGGTATTCCCGGGCGCGTTTGTTCTCCTCGGTTCCGGGTAAGAGGGTCCGTCCGCTTCCGACAGCCGTTTCCACTCGGCCGAATTCGGCGTTCGTTTCAATATCTGCTTTCAGGCGATCGATATTAACGTTCGAGATAGCGGGGTCGATCGGGTCGTGTATGTTATCTGTCATATTCGTAGGGCCGGACACGAAGTCCAGACAGCAGTCGAACGCTGAGCTCGGGTCATCGGTCCGGTTGTTGGGGGGACTCCAACTGACGTATTAGTCTTCCGCTACATAAATGTACATGGCTCCCAGAGTGGCGGTTTGCCCCGGGAAGATGACCACTGCTCTCGGAGTAGGTACCTGATCGCGGTTGGGTGGTCCCGTTGTCGCGTCGTCCGAGCCGCTAGATCCTGCGAACGGTAGCTCTCGATATGTTTGCATAATACAAAACGGTTATACGCGCTTGCGGAGAACGTTCGCTATGAGCGAGTCGGATTCACCACGAACGCTAAAAACGCTCAGTAGAGCAGTCAAGATACTCAATACCTTGATGCGGCTAGACGGGGCGCAAATAACTGAGCTCGCGGAAATTATGGACATGAATCGGGGAACGATCTATACGTATCTCAGAACGCTCGAACAGGAAGAAATGGTTGTACAGAACGGAAATCAGTACGAGCTGGCGTACACGATGCTGGTGTACGGAGAGTACGTCCGGAATCAGAGCACGCTCTATCGGGCAGGGAAAGAGTACATCGACGAACTGGCAGCGAAGACGGGGCAGTACTCACATATTGTCGTGGAAGAAAAAGGTCGGGGAGTCAATCTCTACAAATCGCGAGGAGAGGAAGCGGTCGGCAGCGAGTATCAATCTGCCAAATTTCAGCAACGCGACTTTTTGCATATCACTGCGTCAGGGAAGGCGATACTGGCGTCCCTCGCCACCGAACGTGTCGATGAGATAATCGACGAGCACGGGCTCCCGAAGCGGACGGAACACACGATAACGAACCGACAGGAGCTTTTCGACGAACTCGCCGACATCCGGGAGAGAGGGTATTCGATCAACGACGAAGAGGAGATCGAAGGGTTTCGAGCAGTCGGTGCACCGATTACCGATCGATCCGGTGACGTTATCGGTTCGTTGAGCGTTTCCGGCCCCACGAGTATTTTCGACGGTGATCGGGTTCACAATGAGATCCCCGAATTAGTAATACGCACCGCTAACCTCGTCGAGCTAAACATGAATATGGCCGACCGAAGCGAGGAGATCACCGAACAGATACCGTAGTAGTCGAATATATACAAACATCGGTATACAAACATCGGAGTTATCGGCGCGTCGAAAGCAGTGATCCAGGCGCCCGGACAACTGATCGAGCACTCCTCGAGTAGCATTCCAGGATTGTTCGCCTCTTTGTGAATATTGTGGCTGAATGTGGTAGAAATCCCAGCTATGGAGTATAAACAAAACATCTGTATTCATTTACGAGAGTATGGATGTAACGGAATAGCGGAGCTCAGAAAGAAGGGCCGCAGTAGCGGTCAGAAATGTGAGCTCCGAGCGTTCCTTGTCAAGAGGCGGAGAGAGCTTTGTTGTGATATACAAACATAGAGTCGGGATTGTGACCACTTACTACGGGGCAGTTTTCGGACTAAGAAGGAATTTTAAGTTGTAGCGGACAAGCTTTTTACCGTAATGAGCAAGGTAACTATTTCGGAAGTAAACCGAATGGATCGGGAAACATTCGTCGAAGCCTTTGGAGACATATACGAAACGTCGCCCTGGGTGGCCGAAGAGACATATTCTGAACGGCCATTTTCATCGCTGGAAGAGCTACAGAGCTCGCTGGAACTGTGCGTTCGAGAAGCCCCACGTGAGAAAACAATGGAACTGCTGCGGGCACACCCCGATCTGGGGGAGAAAACCGAGATGACCGAGGCCTCACAGAAAGAACAAGCGTCTGCTGGACTCGACCAGTTGAGTCGAAGTCAGTACGAAGCGTTTCAGGAATTGAACGAGCGATACCGGGAAAAGTTCGGATTTCCGTTTATCATGGCCGTGAAGGGGGAATCGCCCGACGCAATCAGAGCAAGGATGGAAGAGCGTGTCGAACACTCGAAACCGACAGAGTTCGAGACCGCTCTAACCGAAGTCCACAAAATCGCGCGACTCCGTCTCGAGGAACGGTTCGCGTCCCGATAGAACGTCCATGTCGGCCACCAGACGCGTAAATCGGTGTTTCCCACAGAGCCAGCTCTTGCAGTACCATATACTGTAATAGACACAATATTTTTATAGAATCCGTGGATTAGAACTACTGAACAGAGATGGCCTAACACGGACCTACCACCGACATCAGAATACGGATTACGACAACACCTGAACGAGTGTAGTGAAACAACCGATACCAGCGAATGATCGCTAACTACGAAAATGACAAACGATACCAACTCGGAGTGCGGCAGTGACCGAACGATGAACTACGGGAAAGAGAAGGTAGCAGTGTACCGAACGTACGCGACTCCACTGGAGGATGTACGTCCCATTCCGGAATCCTCCTTCGAAGGGCGTGACAACACGATTCTCGGGCTAGACGTCCGGGTACAGGTCGATGGCGAGGCGTTTTTGCCCTCGTTCAGTGAGGGTGATAACAGTATGGTGGTCGCGACCGACTCAATGAAGAATTTCGTTCTCCATCAGGCCGGGGAGTACGAAGGTGCCACCGTCGAGGGTTTTCTCCATTTTGTGGGAAGCGAGTTTCTCGACACTTATTCGCAGATGGAGACTGTCCGGATCTCGGCTGAGGAACTTCCGTTCGATGCGCGGCCTGTTCCCGGAGACGACGGATTCGAATCAAGCGATCTCGTCTTTCGCGTCTCCGACAATGAGTCGGCGTTCGGAGAGTTTCGTCTCGGTCGCACCGAGGACGGACCGCTCGTCGAGGAGCAGACGAGCGGTGTAACCGGACTCGAACTCGTCAAAGTAAAAGGGAGCTCGTTCACCGGCTACGTCCAAGACGAGTACACGACGTTGCCGGAGCGAGAGGACCGAACGCTCTACATCTCGCTCGATATCTTTTGGACGTACGACGATCCGGAAGACGCGCTCGGCGATGAGCCCCAGCGATACGTACCGGCCGAGCAAGTACGCGATATCGCACACGTCGTCTTTCACGAGGCCGATTCGAACTCGATCCAGGATCTGATTTACCAGATCGGTCTGCGAGTCCTCGAGCGGTTCCCACAGCTCGAATCGGTTAGCTTCGAGGCCAACAACCGGACCTGGATACGGGAGCGCGACGACCTCGAGGGCGACGCAAAGGTGCTGCGAGAACCGCCCCGACCGACCGGATTCCAGCAGTTTTCGATGGACCGCAGCGATCTCGAAGGTGAGGCGTCACGATGAGTTCCGGACTGACGACCCACGTCCTCGATACGGGTCGGGAGGGGCCTGCCACCGGGGTAGACGTCGAACTGCAGCGATTGGATTCGACGGGTGAATCGGAGACGATCGCTCGCGGAACGACCAACGACGACGGCCGGCTCGACGAGCCGCTTCTGACCCCGGATCAGATGGAGTCAGGCACGTATCAGCTGGTTTTCGACGTCGAGAGCTACTACCGAAAGGGGCCATCGGAGTCGACGTTTCTGGAGATCGTTCCCGTCCGATTCGTGATCGACGATCCGGAAGAACACTACCACGTCCCGCTGCTGTTATCGCCCGGTGGCTACACGACTTATCGGGGTAGCTGACTGCGTGACCGGCCAGTAGGCTGTTCCCGTACGTTTCGAAGCTCTGACGTCCAGGATACATACTGAGTGAAAGCTCGATAACCCCTTCACACATTCACCCAATTATACTCTAGCTGAGTAAAAGTTAAGACCCGCTGTTGAGTAGGAAATCAGTATGTTACACCTCAAGAGAGGGCCGACGAACTCTCATACCGACGCGGTGACGGGCGTTGACCGTCGTGAAACGCACGAGGATCCCCACGCCGCGGGTCGGAAGTAGTAACCGATGTCGCGTCTCGATACGCTCATAACCGGCGGAACGGTTGTCACGGCTGACTCGACGTTCGATGCTGCTATCGGCATCGACGACGGAACGATTATCGGTGTCGGCGATGAACGAGCGTTTCCAGCAGCCGAGCAACGGATCGACGTCAACGGGAACCTTGTGCTCCCAGGAGTCGTCGATCCACACGTTCATCTTGCCGGATACAACTCGATCGATTCGTACGAAACGGGTACGGCAGCGGCTGCTGCCGGTGGGGTAACCAGTCTTGTGACGTTCGCCTGGCAGGGCTGGGACGATGGAGAGTGGGATGAAAACGGATCGATAGCCGATGCTGTCGAACGACACCGATCGCAAGCATCGCCGTTGATCGATTACGGACTCCACCCCGTTATTACACGCGAATCACCCACCGTTTTCGAGGAGCTCCCCGGCCTCGTCGAAGACGGGATTACGTCGTTCAAAATGTTCACCACCGATGACATTCGCTTATCGAACGGGTTCATCGGCGACGTGTTCCGACGGCTTGCAGATCTCGGTGCCGTCGGGATGGTTCACACCGAGGACTACTCAGTGTGCCAGTCCCGAACGGACGAACTGAAATCGAGTCCGACCACAGCGTCCGCAACGATGTATCCACAGTCACGGCCGGATTACGCCGAGGCGATGGCAGTGGATTCGATCGCGAGGCTCGCCGTTGCGGCCGATGCAAAGTACTACGCCGTACACGTTACGTCGAAAGCCGCCGCCGAGACAGTCGACACCGTTCAGACGGACGGTTCGAACGTTCGGGCAGAGACGTGCACGCATTACACCGTACTCGATGAGACCGCTTACGAACAGTTCGGAAACCTCGCAATTATGTCTCCGCCGCTTCGAAAAGCGGAAGACGTCGATGCGTTGTTCGATTGGCTCCGCGATCGGACGCTCTCGGTCGTCTCGACGGACCACGTTCCGCTACCCAGGAAACGAAAGAGCGAAGGGCCGTGGTGGGAAAGCGCGTTCGGTGTTAACAGTCTCCAGACGAGTCTTCCGGTTTTCCACGATGAGGCCGTAAACAAACGGGGGCTTTCCTACCAGTCTCTCGTCCAGCTTCTATCTCGCAATCCGGCTCGGACGTTCGGGTTATCATCGAAAGGGCGGATCGAAACCGGTGCCGACGCTGACCTCGTTGTCTTCGATCCCGACGAGACGTATACGATAACTGCCGCCCGGAACCACTCGAACGCAGACTATTCGGTCTACGAGGACCGTACGGTTACCGGGAGAGTAAAGAAGACGCTTGTTCGGGGAGAGCTCGTCGCCGAGGACGGAACGATCGTCGCCGAGCCGGGATACGGCCAGTTCGTGGCCCGCGACGTGCCGACATGGAGCCAGTCATAAGTCATGCAAGAACAGAAGTGGTGATTCTAGAGTCAATAGTAGTGGCCACATAGGGAACACTCATTAAAAGATGGATCAGACTCGACTAATTCGAAAGATCGTTCTCTGTATACAGACGGTGGGGTATATTAATGAGCAGGAGGAGGATACACCTCCGTTGGCGTCTGGCCGCCGAATGACTGACGAAGTCATCGTGTGCTATAGTAGTGCATAATTTATCCAATATCTATTACGACCGTTCGACTGCCATCTTATCTGTTAGAGAAGCGGTTGACTCGTATTTTGAGCTATGAACCACTTTTTGCGATGGCTTCGGTCAATATAGTCGTAGTGGCCGCTCAACACCAATTGAGAGAGAAAGCCGAACATTCAAATATAGAGGTGAAAAATCAGAATTGAAAACATCATACTTTTCTAATAACCAGTACAGAAATATAGCAACTGAATCGGTGTCCCCCACCCAAGGAGCCGGATCTCAAAACGAATTTGTATTGTATAAATCACCCAAGTCCGATAGCTAGTAACCCTGATGGCAGGTTCATCAACCGCGACCCGCGACGGTGAATCCGTCGGCGAGTCTGAAACACTGTCAGCCAACCGAGTACCTAGTTTTAGGTTGTTTAGTGAGTACATTCAACACCGAGTGAGCGAAGGTTGGATGTCTCCCTCGAAACGAGCAACCGGTTGCGCGAAGCTGGACGGCGAATGTTCTGACGAGCGTCGCCGTCCGTTCGTGCGCCCGACATTCTTCAAATTCCACTGTGCAACTCTCGCTGAGCAGATCTGCGGGCATTAGTCCAAACAAACTCGACGATCTGCTCACGGCCTAACTAGACACTACCAGTATAGTCGAACACCGATCTCCCATCGGTTGCTGCTGTATGCCCCATTTCAAATTCCTAGCCTGTCTCCTCTCACACTTACCAAATCAGCGATTTCATAACTGGGCGATAACAGAGTGTCGATCCCAAAATAGGAAGGCGGGATTTGTGCTTACCGAAGCAACGCCGGTTGATGCGCAGCAGTAGTACCCCTGTTCTGAAAGGGGCCGCTACCGTCACTGGAGGATGCGTTAGAACGAGGGAAAATCAATTCGTTTCGGCGTTATTTACAATAGTACTTTTGTAAAGACATCGGTTTCTTATACATGAATTGCTGACAGGTACAGCGGTCGCTCTGGAACTAGACGGAATCTGGAAGCGATGCGGACCATCCTTGCCTATTTCATAACTGGGCGATAACAGATCTCGAGACAATACGTTCTCACGGATGACAACTGCCTCCTAGAGCGACAGAACCTGTATTCAACTGTAGCACAAGCATGTTTTGTTCAAGAGAACAGCCGTCAGTTTTGGAGTCACTCCTTGGACGATTCTGCTTAAGTAGTCCGTCTCTTTCGCCGAATCGAGACAAACGTCGGCGGAGATGGAACATCTATTTCGAATACCGTTCAGAGTGAGAGAACAGGCGACCAGCAATACTTCCGAACTTCGTTCGACAGCTGCTCCCCGAGGACGGGCCGATCACCGACCGCGGTTCGGCGCGCCTCGTGCTATCCGTCTTGAAAGCTATCGCAACCGCTGAAAGTCGAGTCGAACCCGATCGGACGACCGTGTGGTCGATACGGAGCTCGTTCCAGGAGAGACGATCACTACGAGTAGTTGTACTCGAGTTCGATGACGTTCGCCGTTCCGAGAACGGAATCGGGCAACCGCTCCTGGAACCGTTCCTCGCCGACCCTGTGGAGCGGACAGGCGACGCTAATAGCGCCGATACTAGTGTCTTGGTCGTCGGTGATCGGTGCGGCGACACAACAGAGTCCCGTGAGCCGTTCCTCACGATCGGTTGCGTATTTCTGTTCGCGGATCCGGTCGAGCTCCTCGAAGAACTCCTCTCGGTCGGTGATGGTGTGGCTGGTTATCTGGGGCATCCCGTGTCTGTCGAGGATTTCCTCTACCCGCTCGCGCGGTCGGAACGCGAGGATCGCTTTCCCCAGTCCGGTACAGTGGAGTCCGACACGCTTCCCTTCGTAGGTGTCGAGCTCGACCGCGTTCTCACCCTTCGCCTGGTAGAGATAGATACCAGTTCCGTTGCGCTCGATCAGGAGGTTTGCGAGTTCACCGGTTTCGTCTGCGAGATTGTCGACCTCGTTTCGGGCGGTATTGTAGATTTCCGTTCGGTTTCTGGCGTACGCACCGAGTCCGAGAAAGGAGAGCCCGATGTGATACTCGTCGCCCCGTTTGGTCAGGTACTCCTTGTTGACCAGCGTGTTCAGGTGGTTGTGGACCGCGCTCTTGCCGATATCAACTCGTTCGGACACCTCCGATACGCCGGCTCCGTCTAGCTCCTGGACGATCTCGATAATCTCGAACGCCCTGTCGACCGTTCGCACCGGGTGTTTCGGTTCATCCATAGCCGTGTATTGTAATGAAAGTACATATAATTTTCTCATGCAGAACGATGCCTGCGTTCGGCAGAATACGGGACAACTACTTCTCACCGAAAGACTGGCGCTCCTCGGAGGGCGTATCCACAGAAGTCGGTTGCGTATCCAGAAGGACGGTTCGGATAACTAGAGCCAGCTATACCGTCGTAACCGAGTTCGTTAGCGTACCGATATCGTCGATCTCGATGTCGACGACATCGCCCTCTCGAAGGGAGAAGCCGTCGTCAGGAACGAGGGACGTTCCCGTGAGCAACACTGAGAGCTCCGGAACGGCGTTGTGTTTCGTATAACAGTCCACGAGCTCCGGAACGGTGCGGACCATCTCTGCAGTACTGGTTTCTCCCTCGTAGAGAATTCGTTCGTCTCGCGAGATCTCCATGTTCATCTTCAGGTCGTGGGGATCCTCGAGCGAGTCCGCCGACCGAACGTACGGTCCGATCGAACAACACCGGTCGTAGACTTTAGCCTGCGGCAAGTACAGCGGGTTCTCTCCCTCGATAGAGCGGCTGCTCATATCGTTACCGATCGTGTATCCGACGATCTCTCCCTGATAGAGCACGACCGCCAGCTCGGGTTCGGGGACGTCCCAGTCGGAGTCGGACCGAATGCCGACGTCCTCGGTTGGACCAACGACTCGGCTGGGCGTCGCTTTGAAGAACACCTCCGGTCGGTTGCTGTCGTAGACGTTCAGGTACATGTCCGGCATCGAGCTTTCCTGTTCCCTCGCCTGCTCGCTGATCTGGTACGTGACGCCGGCGGCCCAAACCTCGTCGGCCACGAGCGGGAGACCCTCGATCTCCCCGTCCTCGTCGAGAGGATCGAGATTCTCGATCAATCGTTCCGTAACCTCGTCGATAGTGAGGTCTGCGATCGACGACGCACGGAGGAGATCACGGAACTCACGTATGTTCTGGTTCGCCGATGTGAGATCGTATGCGTTACCGCCAGTTTTGACACAGAGCCGGCTGTCATCACCCGCTGAGGGCTGATAATACCGCATATCATTCTATGATAGCACCTTTTTATATAGTTCTTTGGACTCGACTGCAGCTCAAAATCTCCGGATCGTTTTCGTCGGAACCAAAACAATGGTGTAGGAGGACGTGTACGGTATAGTTGTGAGCGACAGTAAGCAAAACTACATCGACGGAGAGTGGAGAGATGCGTCAACCGGTGAAACCATCGAAACGACCAACCCTGCAGCCCCCTCGGAATCCGTTGCTCGCTATCAGCAGTCGAACGCCGAGGACGCGGAGGAGGCGGTCGCTGCAGCAGCGAGCGCTCGCGATGACTGGGCGGCGACCCCCGGACCGAAGCGCGGCGCGATCCTGCGCGAGGCGGCGTCGATTCTCAAGGACCGCAAGGAGGAGTTGACCGAACTCCTCACGCGCGAGGAAGGCAAGACCCACGCCGAAGCCGGCGGCGAAGTACAGCGGGCCGTCGATATCTTCTACTACTTCGCTGAAAAGACGCGAGATCTCGGCGGGACCGTCAAGGCCGCCAGCGGGTCGCAGACGAACCTCTACACGGTGAACCAGCCTGTCGGCGTCGCCGCGCTGATCACGCCGTGGAACTATCCGATCGCGATCCCCGCCTGGAAGATCGCCCCCGCACTCGCCGCGGGGAACACGCTCGTGCTCAAACCGGCGACGGTCGCGGCCGGCACCGCAGTCGCGATCTTCGAGGCACTCGACGAGGCGGGGCTCCCCGACGGCGTCGCGAATATCGTTACGGGTCCGGGGAGCACGGTCGGCGAAACGCTCGTCTCCCACGATGATGTCGACGCCGTCTCTTTCACCGGTAGTAGCGAAGTCGGCGAGATGGTGTACTCGAAGGCCACCGACGACGGGAAACGCGTTCAGACGGAGCTCGGCGGGAAGAACCCGACCGTCGTTTCCGATAGCGTTGACGTCGACGAGGCCGCCGAAATCGTCGCTAACGGCGCTTTCGGCGTTACCGGTCAGGCCTGTACCGCCTGTTCGCGCGCGATCGTCCATGCGGACGTTCGCGACGAGTTCGTCGATCGGGTCGTCGAACACGCCGACGCGATCGAGATCGGTCCCGGTGACGAGTACGATATGGGACCGCAGGTCACCGAAAGCGAGCTCGAGGGGACCCTCGAGTACATCGATATCGCAGCCGACGAGGGCGCCACTCTCGAAACGGGCGGCGGCCGTCCCGAAGGGGAGCGCTTCGAGGAGGGGTACTACGTCGAGCCGACCGTCTTTACCGACGTCGAACCCGATTACCGTATCGCCCAGGAGGAGGTCTTCGGTCCCGTCCTCGCCGTAATCGAGGTCGAGGACTTCGAGACAGGGCTTCGAGTTGCTAACGACGTCGATTACGGCCTTGCAGCTAGTATCATCACGGAGAACCACACGGAGGCTGAACGGTTCGTCGACGAAATCGAAGCGGGCGTCGCGAAGGTAAACGACGGAACAACCGGTCTCGAGCTCCACGTTCCCTTCGGCGGGTTCAAGCGCTCCTCGAGCGAAACGTGGCGCGAGCAGGGCGATGCGGGGCTCGATTTCTACACGATCGAGAAGACCGTCTACGATAGCTTCTGAATCGTTCGAACGGATCGGAATCGACGCTCGGTACGACCGGTGGCGTATTCGGTTCGAACTGTGCCGTCCTCCCGTTTTCGTCCCGTTGAGCTGGCGAGCACGGACTCTGACACGTCGAGCGGTTCCGAAGCGTCCCCCGATAACAAACATGAAATACCTTGCTGTAGATACTTCGATCGCATGCTGAACTATCGGGAACTCCACGATCCCAACGCAGAGTACACGATGCGCGACCTCTCCGCCGAAACGATGGGGTTAACCGCTGACCGCGGCCCCCGTGACGTCGAGATCACGGACGTGCAGACGACGATGGTCGACGGAAACTACCCCTGGATTCTCGTTCGCGTGTATACCGACGCGGGAGTCACCGGCAACGGCGAGTGCTACTGGGGAGGCGGTGATGCCGAGATCATCGAACGGATGGCACCCTTCATCGTCGGCGAGAACCCGATGGATATCGATCGCCTGTACGAGCACCTGATCCAGAAGATGTCCGGCGAGGGGTCGATTTCCGGAAAGACCATTTCGGCCATCTCGGGAATCGAAATCGCCCTCCACGACATCGTGGGCAAGCTCCTCGACGTTCCCGCCTACCAGCTCGTCGGCGGAAAGTACCGCGACGAGGTTCGGATTTACTGCGACTGCCACGCCGGCGACGAATCGGAACCCGAATCGAACGCCGACGAAGCCGAGCGCGTCGTCGAAGAGCTGGGGTACGATGCCATCAAGTTCGACCTCGACGTCTCGTCGGGACACGAAAAGGACCGTGCGAACCGTCACCTTCGCGGTCCGGAGATCGACCACAAGGTCGACATCGTTCAGGCGGTGCTCGAGCGCGTCGGCGATACCGCCGACGTCGCGTTCGACTGCCACTGGTCGTTCTCTTCGGGGTCGGCGAAGCGACTCGTCACGGCGCTCGAGCCGTACGACGTCTGGTGGCTCGAGGACCCGGTTCCCCCGGAAAACCACGACGTACAGCGCGAAATAACGCAGTTCACCTCGACGCCTGTCACCGTCGGAGAGAACGAATACCGGGCCCACGGCCAGCGCCGATTGCTCGAGGAGCAGGCCGTCGACATCCTCGCGCCGGACCTCCCACGGGTCGGCGGCATGCGCGAGACGATGAAAATAGCAAATCTCGCCGATCTGTACTACATTCCGATCGCGATGCACAACGTCTCCTCGCCGATCGGGACGATGGCGAGCGCACAGGTCGCTGCCGCGATCCCCAACTCGCTGGCGGTAGAGTACCACTCCTATCAGTTAGGGTGGTGGGAGGACCTCATCGAAGAGGACGACCTCATCGAAAACGGTCGGATGGAAGTGCCCGAGAAACCGGGACTCGGCCTGACACTCGACTTCGACGCCGTCGAGGAACGCATGGTCGACGGCGAGGAACTGTTCGACGAAGAGTGGTGAGCTCTAGGTAACCGGGTTCTCGAGTTTGCCAGTTCCCGATCCGTCCTGTCGGCCGGTCGGAAGTCGGGAGTTCGGTTACGGTTCCATAGCCCGCTCGATCCCGTTCGCGAGAAAGTGCCATTCCGGCTCTCGAGAGGCGAGATCCACACTGCCCGGGTTCGGCAGTGACCGACTAATTCTCAATATTCATTATAAAATGTTTTATATAGCGATAAAAGGTATTGTTTCTCGGAGTCATGACAGGCGATAACACAAGCAGACGAACGGATAGTAACACGACTCGATCCGCACTGGACCGACGACTGTTTCTGGGATCCATGAGCACTCTCGCTCTCGGTGCCGGCTTCAGCCAGCTCGGAGGCGCTACCGAGAACACCGGCGACGACGCCGTTGCTACCGAATGGGAAGAGGCGGCCGACGACCGGATTCACAAGTATCGCACGTCGGACCTCGACGTCGCGGTTTCCGATGCCGACGGAGCGGCCGTCGAGAGCAGCGTCGCCGTCGAGATGGTCGAACACGCGTTTACCTTCGGAACGGCGATCGATGCGCCGCGTCTGCTCTCGGACAGCGAGGACGCGGCACGGTATCGAGAGCACATTCCGGAGCTCTTCAACACGGCCGTCCTCGAGAACCAACACAAATGGCGCTTCTGGGAGGCGAACCAGGCCGGCGCCGACAGGGAGTGGGCTCTCGATCACAGCGGGGCCGAGAGCCTCGGGAGTGTCGAGAACCACTCCGATACGGCCACCGAGTGGATCCTCGACCACGGTCTCGATATCCGAGGACACGCGGCTCTCTGGGCGAATCGTGGCGTCGACGCAATTCCCGAGGACGTCCTGGAAGCGCTGGACGAACGGGACGGCGAGCACGTTCGTGAGCGAAGCCACGACCACATCGAAACGATCATCGACTACTACGGGACGGACATGCTCCACTGGGACGTGGTCAACGAGGCTATCCACGAGCCCGAGATGATCGAGGTGATCGACGGCGAGGACGTCGATCCAGTCGAAGCGCCGGTTCTGGCCGACTGGTATCGAACGGCGACCGACGCCGCTCCGGATGGCGTTTCGCTCGACGTGAACGACTACAACACGCTCGCGGGACCCTACGAGGAAACCCGCGACGAGTACGAGCGCCAAATCGAGTTTCTGGACGACGCGGACGGGGTCGATCTCGGCGGCGTCGGCATGCAGTGTCACTTCAGCGAGGACGAAACCCTGACACCGAACCAGATCGTGGACGGACTCGACCGATACGCCGGCTACGGGGCGGCGCTTCGGATCACCGAATTCGATATGGCCGATCCGGACTGGGACGAGGAGGAGAAAGCCGAATTCCTTCGACGATTCCTCAAGACCGTCTTCAGCCACCCCGGGACGTCCGATTTCCTCATGTGGGGGTTCTGGGACGGCGAACACTGGCAGGGCGATGCACCGCTGTTCTACGAGGACTGGGAGAAAAAGCCGAGTTACCACGTCTACACGGAGCTCGTGTTCGAGGAGTGGTGGACCGACGAGTCGGGAACGACCGACGAGGGACGCTTCTCGACGCGGGCGTTCCTCGGCGAACACGAACTCACCGTCTCGCTCAAGGACGGGGAGTTCCGAACGGGGCTCTCGATCACCGAACCGAACGAGCGAAGCGTCGACGTGATCGTCGCCGACATCGACGTCCTCGGGGCAGCGAACGGTCGCCAGAAGGGAACGATCCCGGTCCGCCTGGCTGCCGGCAGTGCGTTCGATCCGACCACGCTCGATCCCGATACCGTACGCTTCGGGACCCCCGAGGCGGTCAACGCGGACGACGGGGCTTCCCTCCGCTCTAACGAGCTCTCCGGTGGGCCTCGAGACGGCTGTACGCTCCACTTCGATGCCGAAGAGAGCGCTCTCGAGGACGGAGTTGCGATGCTGTCCGGTCGTACCGACGACGGGCAGTACGTCGTCGGCGTCGATCGCTACTGAACTCGGCCGATGATCGGGACCGTGACGGACCGTCAGAAACACTAAGGTGAACGACCCCGAGTATCGGGGTGTGAGACGAACGACTCAACGGGAGACCGACGATCGGTCGATATCGACGGCGAATCGCGTCGAGGAACTCCTCGAGGAGATGACGCTCGAGGAGAAGGTCGCGCAGCTCGGCTCGGTCAACGCCGACCGAGTCATCGACGACGGCGAGGTCGACCGCGAGGCGGCGACCGAACTGCTCGAATACGGTATCGGTCACCTGACACGGATCGGCGGCGAGGGAGGGCTGTCGCCGGCCGACGCTGCACGCGCGATCAACGAGCTGCAAGAGATCCTCGGCGAAACCCGCCTCGGAATCCCCGCGATACCTCACGAAGAGTGCCTGAGCGGCTATATGGGTCCGGAAGCCACGACGTTTCCCCAGATGATCGGGATGGCAAGCACCTGGGATCCGGAACTGCTCGAGGAGGTGACCGAGACGATCCGCGGCGAACTGGAGGCGCTCGGAACGACCCACGCGCTCTCCCCGGTGCTCGATGTCGCCCGGGACCTGCGGTGGGGGCGCGTCGAAGAGACGTTCGGCGAGGATCCGCTGCTCGTCGCGGCGATGGCCTGTGGATACGTTTCCGGCCTCCAGGGTGACGGCCGAGCGGACGGAGTTTCGGCGACGCTGAAACACTTCGTCGGGCACGGCGCTACTGACGGCGGGAAGAACCGCTCGTCGCTCAACGTCGGTCCCCGCGAGCTCCGCGAGGTCCACCTGTTCCCGTACGAGGCGGCGATCCGGACCGCTGACGCGGAATCGGTGATGAACGCGTACCACGATATCGACGGGATCCCGTGTGCGAGCTCCGAGTGGTTGCTCACCGATCTTCTCCGGGGCGAGTTCGGGTTCGACGGGACCGTCGTTTCGGACTACTACAGCGTCAGACATCTGGTAACCGAACACGGGACGGCAAACACGAAGCCCGAAGCCGCGACCGCGGCGCTCGAGGCGGGTCTCGACGTCGAGCTCCCGTACACCGATTACTACGGCGAACACCTCATCACAGCCGTCGAGAACGGCGAGCTCTCCGAGAAAACGCTCGACGAGTCCGTCCGACGCGTACTTCGGGAGAAAGCCCGCAAGGGCCTCCTTGATGATCCAAGCGTCGACGCCGAGGCGGCCGCCGACGCGTTCCGGACCGACGAGGCAGCGGCGCTCAACCGGCGTGCCGCGCGTCGATCGATGACGCTGCTAAAAAACGAGAACGAACTCCTCCCGTTGACGGCCGACTCCGTAGCGGTCATCGGTCCGAAGGCCGACGCGAAGAAGGAACTGCTCGGCGACTACGCGTACGCCGCTCACTATCCCGAAGAAGAGTACGCCTCCGATGCTACGACGCCGCTGGCGGCCCTCGAGTCCCGCGACGGTCTCGAGGTGAGTTACGAGCAGGGGTGTACGGTCTCCGGTCCCTCGACTGACGGGTTCGAACCGGCCGCCCAGGTAGCAGAGGACGCCGACGTCGCGCTCGCGTTCGTCGGTGCCCGATCAGCGGTCGACTTCTCGGACGGCGACGCTTCGAAGGAAGAGAAGCCGAGCGTTCCGACGAGCGGCGAGGGATGTGACGTCACCGATCTCGGGCTGCCGGGCGTCCAAGAGGAGTTGATCGATCGGCTCCAGGAAACCGGGACGCCGTTAGCTGTCGTGATCGTTAGCGGGAGGCCACACTCGATCGAACGAATCACAGCGGACGTCCCCGCGGTACTGTACGCGTGGCTTCCCGGAGACGAGGGCGGGTCCGCGATCGTAGATGTACTCTTCGGCGAGCACAACCCCAGCGGTCGGCTTCCCGTTTCTCTGCCGAAATCGGTCGGCCAGCTTCCGGTCTACTACAATCGGAAAGCCAATACCGCAAACAAGAGTTACGTGTACACCGACGGCGAGCCGGTCTACCCGTTCGGTCACGGGCTGAGCTACACCGAGTTCGAGTACGGGACGCTTTCGCTCTCCGAGAAACGCGTCTCTCCGCTGGAGACGGTCGTAGCCAGCGTCCCGGTCACGAACGAGGGCGACCGATCCGGCGCCGAGGTCGTCCAGCTGTACGCCCACGCAGCGAACCCGAGCCAAGCGCGGCCCGTTCAGGAACTGATCGGCTTCGAGCGCGTTCCGCTCGAGGCCGGCGAAACCAAACGCGTCTCCTTCGAACTCTCGCCCACGCAACTCGCCTTCCACGACGAGTCGATGACGCTCACCGTCGAAGAGGGGCCCTACGAGATCCGAGTCGGTCGTTCCGCGAGCGACATCGTCGCGACCGACGACCTCGAGGTGAACGCGTCCAAGTCGGTACCGAAGTCCGCCCGGACCTACTTCGCCGAAACGACCGTCGGGACCGAGTAACTGCTACACCTCGACTCGCTCGCCACTGTCGGCGCTCTCGTAGATCGCCGCGAGCGTCCGCATGTCGACCAGTCCGTGTGCGGGCGTCCCTTCGGGCTCGCGTCCCGAGAGAACACAGTCCGCGAAGTAATCGAACTCCTCTTCCATCTGGTCGACTTCCGGACCGTCTCCGGCGACCGACGCGTCGTCGACCGCGAGTTCGAGGCGACTCTCCCCGTGGAACGCGGGCTCGATCAGGATCGTCCCCTCGCTTCCGGTGATTCGCAAGTGGCTGTCTTGAGCCGCGTTCTGGCTCGCGGTACAGGTCGCGTAGACACCGTCCTCGAAAGCGACGGTAAACGCCGCGACCTCGTCGGGAACCTCCGAAAAGAACTCGTGGTCGCTGTGCATCATCGACTGTACCGTGGTCGGATCGCGGTCCAAGACGAATCGAGCGGTGTTGATCGAGTATATCCCGAGATCCATTACGCTCGTTCCGTACCCCGCGAGTTCGGGATCGAGACGCCACTGGTCGGCACCCCAGTCGACGATCGATTGAGACATGTCGCCGTGAACGTGGACCGGTTCGCCGATCACGCCTGCCCGAACGAGCTCCCGCGCCCGTCTGACTGCCGGTTCGGTGTGCATTCGGTACGCGATCATCGCGGTTGCGGCACCGTCCTCGCAGGCGTCGACGATCTCTTCCGCCCGCTCGACGGTCGCCTCCATCGGTTTCTCGCAAAGGACCGCCTTCTCGTGGTTGGCGGCCGCTTCGACGTGCTCGAGGTGTTTCGCGTTCGGAGTGCAGATGTAGACCGCATCGTAGGCGTCGCGCCTCTCTCCCGCCCGGAACTCGTCGTAGGTCAACCCGGCCTCGACTATTTCGTGCTCCGCGGCGACTTCTTCGGCCTTCTCGGCGGAGCCGCTGACGACGACGGTCGTCTCACAGAACGTCGAGCGGTCCACTGCGGGCATCGCCTCGTCCCGAGTCCACCAACCCAGTCCGACCATCGCGAACCGAACCGGGCCCGCGTCCTCGTCCGATTCCTGCCAGTCGCGGTACGAAAACGAATCGAGATACGAGCGGATACTTCCGGGCTCCATACGCTCCCGTTACGGAAGCGTGCTAATAAATCACGGTGATAGTCGGTGTCCCGGGGGTCTAACCGACCGGCTCCGATATCGATCGACCGTCGTCGGTTCGGGTGGGTAGTGTCAGCGTTCGCGCCGAGACCCGTGGTGGTAAATCGCACCACAGTCTGATGCTTCAGAACGCGATTCAGTATAGCAGACTGGTTTCGGAGTGTTGATAAGGAACCATACTGGTGCACAGAAAGAGGTTCTCTCTGATAGTTTTACACCAGTACTGCTGTATTTCAGATATACCGCTTTCTCAGATCGCGGCTACGACGATTCTCTGTGTGTTTTGCGAACAACTGTCGCTCTCCTCTTTCCTGATCGTCCGAGCAGCATTCTGTAATAAAGAACCGAATCGATATGGTAGAAAACGCTATTGGTATTCGTAGAACCAGTGCCGTTAGATCAGGGATCTAGTGTTTTAGGACGATAGTCGTTCCTAAAAGGTAGAGTTTCTATCCAGGAGAGGCCATCAAGGGGAAGCGTTGTTTCACAAGGTTATTTATGTGAGAACGATTATCGTCTAAGTGAAGTCCAATGTCAGGGACGAACATGGCACAAGCCGACACATCCGGAGAGACCGATACCGACAGCTACGGACGGGAGTCACCGGCGAGCGACACGGACGGTGAGTACTCGCGACGCGGGTTTATGGAAAAAGCGGGTACAATGAGCGCTGCAGGAGCGACCGCCGGACTGGCAGGCTGTATCGGAGGCGATGGTACGCAGGGAACGGGCGAGGGTGATTTCCTCTGGTGGACGATGCGAGGATACATTCCCGAGGAAACCGAGGCGATTCAAAACGCCGCGGAAGGGTTCGAAGATTGGGCCGACGAAGAGGTCAACGTCACCACAAACGTCGTGACGTGGGATCAAGTGTTCGAGGAGTGGACGGCCGCTATTCAGGGCCAGAACACTCCGAACGTTAGCGAAATGGCCAACGAGCATGCGGTCGATTATGGAGTGTCCGGCGTTGTACAGCCGAATACGGAACTGTTCGAACAGTACGACGACTGGTACGAGGTCCCCTCCTACTGGGGTGATTACGACGGTGAGGTGTGGGGTTTCCCGTGGTTCATCGAGGTCCGGAGCTTCTACTCGAATATGGGACTCCTCGAGGACGCCGGCCACGACAGTCCGCCCGAAACCTGGGAGGAGTTGATCGAGATGGCGATGGACGTCGAAGACGAAACTGGAGAGACCGGTTTCGTCTCCGGTGGGGCACAAGACACCGGGACCGGACAGGTGGTCTACGGCATAACCGCCCAGTCCGGTGGTGACTTCTTCGATCGCGATGGAGATGAGTGGTCGGTCGAGTTGGACTCACCAACGTCGCTGTTCGCTCATCTCTGGATGGCGAGCTTCCAGGAGGAGTGGGACATCGCCCCGGGTGGGTGGGCAGGTATGGATAGTACCGACGCCGAACAGCTGTATCGGGAGGGCAACGCCGCCTTCATGATCAACTCCGGTGACGCGGCAAACGAGATGATCAACGAAGACGAGGACGTCGCCGACCGAACCGAACTGTCGCTGATTCCGGAGGGTCCCATGGGAACGAACACCTCCTTCATGGGTGGAAGCTGTCTTTCGGCGTTCGAACCCGAGTACGCTCAGCACGACGTCGATGACGAGATCTCCATGTCGTTTATCGAGTACATGACGCTTCCCGAAACGATGGAGGAGTATCTCACGGAAGCGACGCCGAATTTCCTGCCGGTCCGGGATGCCCAGGAGGAAATACCACCCTTCACCGATAATCCAACGAATATCCCCGACGAATGGATCGATTCCCGGCTCGAACAGGCCGAGGACGTCGCCCGCTACGGGATCACCGGCCCCGAACAGAACGCACCGTTCCTCGGCGACGTCGAGGGCGCAACGGACGCGTATTCGACCGCCATCTCGGGTATTCTCGGAGGAGGGGAGGATCCACGCGAAGCGGTCGTTGCCCAGGCAAACCAGGTCCGAGAGGGCGTCGACGGCGAGGCGGGCCAGGAAATCGAACAAAACACTGATCTCCCGGATCTCGACGACGCACCTGACGAACTCCAGCCCTGGATCCAAGGCGACGGGGATACGCCCCAGATCTGGAACCCGTAACGATCTCTCACAAAAACTGATAAGATGTCGACGAAAATCCAAGATATTCGTAACTTCGAGATACCGCGCGAGTACTATCACTGGCTCTCGAAAGAGGGCGTCTGGGGATGGCTGTTCCTCCTCCCGTCGCTGTTAGCGCTGGGAACCGTCAGCGTCTATCCGCTTCTCCGTGGAGTGTACCTGAGCTTCTTCGAGTACGACGGGATCGGCGACCCCGAATGGGTTGGTCTCGATCATTACGCCTACATTTTTGGCTGGACGGAGTTCTGGATCGTTATGCGGAACACGCTAGTGTGGGCGTTTGCGTCGGTCGTGGTCATGGCCTTGGTCGGGCTCGGGTTCGCGATTCTGCTCAATCGAGATTTCCGCGGCCGATCAGTGGCGACGACGCTGTTGTTGCTTCCGTGGGCGATCCCGTTTATCTCCATCGCCCTGAACTGGCGGCTGATGTATAGTTTCGAGCTGGGCCCACTGAACGGCTTCCTCCGGCTCGCCGGAATTAGCGAGGGGCTGCCGTGGATCTCGAGTTCGCGGTACGCACTGTTCTCGATTATGATCGCGTGGGTCTGGCGGAACTTCCCCTTCTTCATGCTCACGTTCCTCGCAGGGATGAAGGGGATCCCGAGCGATCTCTACGAGGCGGCCCACGTCGACGGATCCTCACGGCTCGATTCGTTCCGGCACATCACCCTCCCGTTCCTTCAGCCGATCGCGATCGTGATGACGCTGCTGATGAGCCTCTGGTCGCTCAATCACTTCACACTGATCTACGTGATGACCGGTGGCGGACCCGGGAACTCCTCGATGGTCTTACCGGTCTATATCTACGAACGGGCGTTCCACCTCGGTGAGATGGGTCTAGCAAGCGCGATTGCAGTCGTCATGTTGCTGGTTATGCTGAGCTACGGCCTGATCTACCTGCGGCTCTATCGTGACGACGTCGGAGGGAAATGACCATGGCAACTGACACACAGACGACTCCGAACGAAGAATCGAACACGAGCGTTCTGAGTGACCGGCAACGCGAACGCGCAAAACGGGTCGGATTTCACGGGCTGTTGTGGTCGCTGATCGCGATCGTCCTGTCTCCGGTTCTCTGGATGTTTGTCGTGTCGGTCAATCAGATCGGGTTTGAGGCGTTTATCGGTGATCCTGTTGGCTGGGCGGCAAACGCGGACCTGTCCGGATACTACGAGGTCTGGACCGAATCGGACTTCCCGTACTGGTTCCGCAACAGCCTGATCGTCAGCGTCGGTGCGACAGTCCTGAGCATCATCGTTTGTACGTTCGGTGCGTACAGCATCGGTCGTCTTCGATTCCGGGGACGAAAGGCGATGGCGACGTTCCTGTTGGTCACGCAAATGTTCCCGCTGATCCTCATCGCGATTCCGCTGTTTATCGTCTTTCGCGATCTCGGGCTAGTTAACACCTTGACCGGTCTCATGATCGCGTACGTTGCGTTCACGCTTCCGTTCGCGATCTGGATGCTACGGGGGTTCTACGAAAACTTACCCGAGTCCCTCGAAGAGGCGGCGATGATCGACGGCAGTACTCGATTCGGGGCGGTGCTTCGGGTTATTCTCCCGCTATCGGCGCCGGCAATCGCGACGACGGCGATCTTTACGTGGGTGTTGGCGTGGAACGAGTTCGTGTTCGCGCTGGTTTTGATCAACGATTCGGAACGCCAGACGCTTCCGCCGGGCATGAGCGAGTGGGTCGGTCAGTTCGCGCTCAATTGGGATATGCTGATGGCGGGTGCAATCAGCGCGACGATTCCACTCCTGGTCGTGTTCTTCCTGCTCCAGAGCTACATCGTCAAAGGATTGGCTGAAGGAGCGGTCAAGTCGTAATTCGTCTCGTTCCGTCTCTTTCGGTTCCCAGCCGTCTCTTGGTGTTTCGACTTTCGGTGTAGTGTGTCGGATGCGCTTTCGACCCGTCTGTGGTATAGCATCCCAAAAGATATTAACCACCGTTACGTATCTTTCTAGCGATGAGTTCGATCGAGTTCGAGGGAGTGACGAAGGTGTACGATGAGAATATCGTCGCGGTAGACGACTTCAACCTGGATATCGAGGCGGGTGAATTCCTCACACTGGTTGGCCCGAGCGGATCAGGAAAGTCGACGTTGCTTCGAATGGTAGCCGGACTGGAAGAGATCACCGAGGGGACGATCTCGATCGGCGAAGAGACGGTCAACAAACTTCCTCCACGGCATCGGGATATCGCGATGGTGTTCCAGAGTTACGCCTTGTACCCTCATCTCAGCGTCCGTGAGAACATGGCGTTCGGGCTCAAACGCTCGACCGATTTAGCCGACGAGGAAATCTACGAGCGCGTCGAGGAGGCCGCCACGCTGATGGGTATCGAGGAACTTCTAGACGATCGGCCGAAACAGCTCTCGGGCGGGCAGCAACAACGCGTCGCGACCGGACGTGCGATCGTTCGTGAACCCGCCGTCTTCCTGTTCGACGAACCGCTATCCAACCTCGACGCGAAGCTCCGAAAACACATGCGAACCGAGCTGCAACGTATTCAACAGGAGCTCGAAACGACGGCGATGTACGTCACCCACGATCAGGAGGAAGCGATGACGATGAGCGACCGGATCGCCATCCTCAATCACGGAAATCTCCAACAAGTCGGGACTCCCCGCGAGGTCTACAACCGTCCTCGAAACCTCTTCGTCGCACAGTTTATCGGAAGCCCCTCCATGAATGTCTTCGACGTCTCCTACGAACCCACCAACACTGGCGGACGGCTCACCGGCGACGTCGAGATCGAGATCGGGCAGGACCGGGCCGAACGGATCGAATCACTGGACACGAACGAACTGAAGCTAGGGGTTCGTCCGGAACACATCAGCGTCGGGCAAACGGAAACTGAAGGGACTATTGACGCGTATATCGACATCATCGAACCGCTGGGCGCACGGGATCTACTGTACTTCGATCTCGAGAGCGAGGACGAAGGTCCCGTTACCAAGGATATTCCAACGTCGGACGAGGCCGACGAAACCGCTCCCGACAGCGATATCGACGAACACAAAGCGTTCATCGATCCCGAAGCGATCACGGAAGACGTCCACAACGTCTTTCTCACCCTCGACACCGACCAGATGCATATTTTTGACGCGTCCACCGGCCTCAGTCTCGCGTATCTTGACGAGCAAGAATCGGCGGCTGCTCCACCCGCCTGAGCTCGTTCGACGGCCGGACGCAACCTTTTTTACTAATTGGCAACAGCATTGACTATGAGTTCAATGGTAAACCCTGACCATCAAGCGTCCGGGTGGACGGTCCTCCGACCGTGGCGCGAGCTTCTGCAGGCGAACGACGTCGAGAGGATGATCGGCGTGGTCCGCCAGTACGGGTGGCTTCCGGCACTGTTCGGTCTCGCACTTCACTCGCTGTCCCGTGGCGCGTTCGAGTACATGAGCGAACCGTTCATCGTCACGGAGGGGTATATTTTTTCAGGCTGGCCAGCAGCCCTCATTATTAACGTCCTGTTCGGAACGTTCGTGGTTCTGTTTTCCTGGTTCATCTACTTCGGTCTCATCGGCGTAATCGCCGGCTATCTCTCCGAGGACCACGTTATGGAAAGCGACGTGTTCAAATTCGGCGGCTATCTGACCGTGGTATTCGTTCCGGTGTTTGTCCTCGGCTCCGTTCTTATCTCCACCGTTACGGTCCCGGACGGTGCGAGCGCCGAGGCTGTGGCTCAAAACGGCGGTGGAACCGTCGAGTTCGCCATGTCGGCGTATTCGTTCGTATACGAAACGCCACAGATGCACGCCGTTCGCGCGTTCAAGGCCGCGGCCTGGATCCTCGTCGGCTTCCTGATGTTGCCGATCGTTCAACGACTGTACGAGATCGATCAGAAGCGAAGCGTCGCGAGCGTTCTTCCTCTCACCCTCGGAGGGGTACTTACCGCGTTCCTGTTCTGATCTCTTCGGGATTGATCGGGGGAGTCGTATCCAACACGACGTTGTCGACGGTAAGCAGCGAGTTTGCAAACTCGACGCTTCGGACCAAACTGCTGGATCGGACGAGTTGCGCATCGAGAGCATCGCTAGCGGAGACGACGTCGTCGACGATCCGCCCGGAAGCATCGATCCCCGCCCGTTGATTGTTTCCAGCGTGACGAGTACGGAGCTCGGGTATCGAATCGAGCGGTCGGTGACCGGCATTGCGTGCCAGCGTTCGCGGGAGCGATTCGAGCACGTCGGCGAACTCTTCGACGGCCAGCTGCTCGCGACCGTCAAATCGGGGTGCCAGTTTCCGAACAGCAAGCGCTGCCTCGACGTCGGCCGCACCACCCCCTGGAAGCGCCGTCGGCTGCTTGACGGCGGCGCGGACCGCGTTGAGACCGTCTTTGATTCGTCTTCTCGCTTCGTCCGCCGCGCTTTCGGTACCGCCGCGGACGACGAACCCGACGCTTCGTGGTTCGGTCCCTTTCGGAGCTGTGACCTCTAGCCACGTTTTCTCGTCCTGCGCAGCGCGCACGTTGACCGTCCCGTACCCGAGGTCGTTGCTCGAAGCGGGTTCGCCGGGTGTCACGGGCCCCCGTATCGCAGCGCCGGTGACGCGTGACAGAACGTCTACGTCGGACCGTTTTACGTTTCTGAAACAGACGGCGTTCCGCCTGGCCAGCTGCTCACCGATCTCGCTACTGACGTCGCCGGTGACGAATACCGCCCCGACGTTCGCCTCGGCGATTGCCTCGGCTATCTTCCTGCTATCTCTTCGGTTGTTGCCACCGCCGGTCACGTACTCACCGCTAACCGAGAGAGAGTTGGTAGAGACATCGCGTGGTTGGAGAGAGCCCTCGACAAGGAGAATGCCTGCGTCGATCGGAAGCAGGCGTTCGGCACACATCGGTTCGTACGGCAACAACGTCCCGTTGATCAGTTCGCTTGAGGTGACGTTTCGACCGGGGAAAACCTCTATCGCGACGTACCCGAGATGGACGGTTCCCCGCCGTGGTTCCCACACCCGGAGGACGGCGTCGACGATATCCTCGCTGAGCTGCTCGAGCGGCCACGCGCCGGTACGGTTGTTCGTCGTTCCGCCGTGTGCGATCTGCTCAAGTTGGCCACGATCGAATTCGGTTGGCGAAGTAGGGCGATCGGTACTTGCAACGGGGATTCCGATCTCGTCCCAGACTTCGAGCGTACGTTGGGCCCCGATAGAGAACCCCTCGATAACGTCGGTCGGTGGAACACCCCGTTCGATCAATCTGGTGCCGGCAGTCAGTAGTTCGCTCGCCAGCAGGGTCGTCGTAGTCGTCCCGTCGCCGAGTTCGTTTTCGTGGCTCTCCACCAGCCGAATCAGTTGGTTCGCGATCGGATGATCCGTCTCTCCCTCGAACTCCTCTAAAATCGCCACGCCGTCGTTGCTAATAAACGTGCGTACGGTATCGTCCTGCATTCGACGGACGATCATCTTGTCGGCCCCCAACGGTCCAAACGTAGTCCGGACCAAACTTCCCATCTCCTTTGCTGCCTGCCGTATTCCTCGTCTCGTTTCTTCCGGCGACAGTTGATTCCAGCTCACGCTCATCGTTCTACCGGCATTGGCCGTTCCCGCGGCGGTAGTCCGCTCGATTCGAGGACTGAAGCGTCAGTTCGTCGTCGAGATCGAACCCTTTCATCGGATGAACAGTCGGTCGCTGACGATTGCAAACACGATCAGGAGCACCAACAAGTACGTTACTTCGAATATCAGCCCCCAGCCTTGAGCGAGGATATACTGGACCCCGAAATACGCGAGGGCAACAAACGAAACCACGACTATCCCGGCGATACTCCCCGTTCGTGACAGACTCTTTGCTACTGCCATCATCGTTTATCATACTGACCTGAAGGGTAATAAACGGTTGCCATAGGACAGGGGACGAGCGGTCCCTCTCTCGGCCGCACGTCCCGACTCGGCGTAGCTGCCCGCAAATCGTTCGCACCGCCGTGGCGAATCGCCACGGTGACCGCCTACTGTACGGTGACGACGCCGTAGCGATCTCGAGAGTTCCCACGGCAACGTTTAGGGGTCCGGTCCGTGACGTGGTCGTATGACCATTGGCGTCTGTTACTTCCCCGAGCACTGGCCGCGAGAACGGTGGGAAACCGATATTGAAGCGATGGCCGACGCCGGATTCGAGTACGTCCGCATGGCGGAGTTCTCGTGGGCCGTCCTCGAACCCGAACGCGGGCAGTTCGACTTCGAATGGCTCGACGAGGCTGTCGAGCTGATCGGCGAGCACGGGATGCAGGCCGTGCTTTGTACGCCGACGGCGACGCCACCAAAGTGGCTCGTCGACGAGCGACCCGGGATTCTCCAGGAAGACTCCGACGGTACCGTACGAGAACACGGGAGCCGGCGTCACTACTGTTTCAACTCAACCGCCTACCGCGAGGAAACCGAGCGCATCGTCTCCCGAGTGGCCGATCGGTACGCCGACGATCCCCATGTCGCGGGGTGGCAGACCGATAACGAGTTCGGCTGTCACGGTACCGTCCGTTGCTACTGTGCGGACTGTGCGGACGCTTTTCGCGAGTACCTCGCAGAGAAGTACGACTCGATCGAAGCGCTCAACGACGCCTGGGGTACGACGTTCTGGAGCCAGCGCTATCCGAGTTTCGAAGCGATCGACCCGCCCGGCCCGACGCCGAGTGACCACCACCCGTCGCGGCTCCTCGAGTACGCACGCTTCTCGAGTAACGCCGTCGTCGAGTACAACCGGTTGCACGTCGATCTCCTTCGGGAAGCGAATTCCGAGTGGTTCGTTACGCACAATTTCATGGGTCGATTTTCGAACCTGGACGCGTACGCCGTCAGCGAGGATCTCGATCTCGTTTCGTGGGACTCGTACCCCACCGGATTCGTCCAGGATCGGCTCGCCGGCGAGCCGACGCCCGCCCAGCTCCGCGCCGGGGATCCCGATCAGATCGGAATGGACCACGATCTCTACCGGAGTGCCCTCGATCGACCGTTCTGGGTGATGGAACAGCAACCCGGCGACATCAACTGGCCGCCGTACGCGCCCCAGCCCGGCGACGGAGCGATGCGACTCTGGGCCCACCACGCGACGGCCCACGGCGCCGATGCGGTGTTGTACTTCCGCTGGCGTCGCTGTCTCGAAGGCCAGGAACAGTACCACGCCGGACTGCGCAAACAGGATGGATCACCCGACCGCGGGTATCACGGCGCGAAGCAAGCTGCCGCGGAGTTGGCCGAAGTCGGCGAGGACGACCACGTCGAGGCACCCGTCGCGGTGCTGTTCGACTTCGAGAACCTGTGGGCGCTTACCGAACAGCCACATTCGCCCGACTTCGACTACTGGGAACTCCTCGAACGCTTCTACGGCGCGGCTCGTGCCCGCGGAACCCAGGTCGACGTCGTTCATCCGACGACACCCCTCGAGGAGTACGACGCTGTCGTTGCACCGGCGCTCCACCTCGTCGACGACGTCCTCGCAACCCGGCTGACAGCCTACGTCGAGAACGGCGGAGAACTCCTGCTGGGCCCACGGACGGGTGTCAAAGACGCGTACAACAAGCTTCGTCCGGTCCCGCAGCCGGGACCGCTCGCCGACCTCGTCGGCGCGACCGTCGACCGACACGAGTCACTCCCCTCACAACTCGACACCCGAGTCCGGAACGTAAACGGGGAGAACACGTATCAGTTCCAGGTGTGGGCCGAATGGCTCGAGACCGCTACCGCGACGCCGCTGTTCGTATACGACGCTGACGGCGTCGAAAACGACCGAGCCGCGATTACGCGACGGGATGTCGGCGACGGGACCGTCGTTTACTGCGGCGTGTGGCCGAGCGAATCGTTGGCAGACGAACTCATCGAGCCGTTGCTCGCTCGCGCGGACGTCCCCTCCAGCGATCGGCTTCCAGACGGGGTCCGGGTCAACGTGCGAGGAGGGAGAACGTGGATAACGAACTTCTCGAGCGACCGGATTCGAATCAAGCCTGCAACGGACGTCACGTGGCTGATCGGCACGGCAACGATTGACGCCTACGATGTCGCGGTCGCGGAGCAACGCGTCCTCGACGGGTTATCGATCGAGCCGCTCGGCTAAGACCCCACACTGGAATCGCTGACTTACCGATCTCGTCGCCGAAACTCCGAACGTTCGTCGCGAGAGGGAGTAAGAACGAGGACGTAACGACGACCGCGACGAGTACGACTCCGGTCGTACAGCCACTACGTCACGATCATGAGTTTCGATCGGGTGTGTAGTGGTATTCAGCAGGGGACAGCTCGTCGGATTGATTCGGACTCGGTTTGGTGAGCGGATGCGTGAAACATTAGAAGAGACTGCTCACACTTCGTGTGGAAATCTGGTCGATAGCGATGCCGAGCGTCCAACCGTGCGTCGTCGGCGGTACGTCCTCGTTGGACCGAGAAAACCGATCACCGTCCTCGGTGGTCCACCTGGTGGACACGATCAGTCGCGTTGTTCGGGCGATTCGACAGACGGCCCGTCCCGGACGGAAACCCACGCACACAACGTGGACGAACTCTCTGGTTCGTTCGATACGGCCGTTGGAGAGCCAATTTTCCGCCGGCTTTTTATCCCCGAAGAGTGGCTCTGCTCGGTACCGCTCCTTCGAGCAACCGCTGGTAGTTCGGAGTTGTGATTCAATGTTGTCAGTCCCATCAAAATTCGACTGACCGAGCGCCGACGAATCAAGCCGTCCTCTTCGGACGAGTCGGGGCGGGTGCCTTCGAACTCTTTCATTCAGTTCTGGGCTTCCTTTCTCCCTCTCAATGAGGACCTTCGCAGCACTCTATCGACCTCCAGTCACTGAGACCGGCTTCAAATAGTTCGTCGCTGAGCGTCGTACTACCCGGCGTATCGCTTCTGTTTCTCTTTCTCAATCGGGTTGTACAGTTTTTCGACAGGATAGTCGAGGTGATTCGCGACAGCTAACAGCAGGTCTGAGCAAAGATATCTAACGGGCAGCACAGCGGGAGATGCGAGCAGAGAAGCTGCTACTGCTAGTCTCCTGTCTTCATTATCGTCTGGAAAGGTATAATTTCTGTAGTGTAATTTACCCCGAATTCGACGAAAGCTCGAGCTCCAGCGCGTTAGCGGCGCCCGATACGATCTCGGGAATCGTTTCCGAGAACTGCTCTCCGCGCAGTCGGTTTTTCGGTCCGGAGACAACGATCGCTCCGACCTGGCCATCCGGTGCCGAAACCGGACTGGCAACCGCGCGGAACCCCTCGATCGATTCCTCGTCGTTGAACGCCACGTTTCGCTCGCGGACCGTCTCGATCTCTTCCAGCAGTTCGTCGAGATCCGTAATCGTGTTCGGAGTTCGGTCCTGTAATCCGTTCTTCTCGGCTATCTCTCTTATTTGTGGCTCGGTAAACTGGGAGAGAATCGACTTCCCGGCTGCAGTGTCGTGTAGCGTGATCCGCTTGCCGATCTGTTTGTACGGCTGGACGGCTAGTTCCCCTTTCTCCTTTCGCAGACAGACTCCCTCGCCGTACTCCTCTACCACAAGCCAGACGATCTCCTCCGTCTGCCGTGCCACCTGCCGAAGAAACTCGCCGGATTTCTGATAGAGAGCGTTCCGCTTTTGGACTTTCGTCCCGTGACAAAGAAACGTCATTCCCAGCCGATACTCGTTTTCCTCCTTGACGAGTAGTTCTTGTTCGACGAGCGTCGACAGGTGTACGTGAAGCGTGCTCCGAGGCATGTCCAGCGCGGCGGCGAGTTCGGTAAGCGACGCTCGCTCGAGTTCACTCAGCGTTTCGATAATGTCGACGACGGTCTCGGCGGTTTTCACGGTCCGTTGCCCCGTATTATCCCCGGTCATGGTACACACTCTCGCTCCGTTATCGCATATAACTTCCGCTCGCAGCCCGAACACCGAAAAGCGGCCGAGCCGAATTCGTTACCGCCGGGAGATACGTCTCCCATGAACTGATTCAGCATGTGCAAAAGAGAGGCAGACCGGGAGTATAGAGCTTCGTGTCGGAGGTCTGCTGTGAGAATACCTGGGCGGAGGGTTCGAAGAGATAATTATATCGCCCTCTAATTACACAAGTACCTCTGTAAACACCATCGGAACAGAGAGGAGACTGGCCTTATCCAAATCCGGAGTCTTTTGGCAATCCTGAAAGGCGGACACCACCCTGCCGACCGAAACAGTTATTTCGAGCCGGCTTATGGTACGATTCATGGTTCAGTTAGAGACGCTTCCGGACAGCGGCGAAGTACAGAACTATGTTGGTGGGAGTTGGCACACGCCAGAGAGCGACGAGGGACGCGACGTCATCAACCCCGCAACGACGGAACGGCTCGCCCACGTCTCGTTCAGCTCCGAGCACGATATCGACCGTGCCGTCGAAACGGCCACTGAAGCGTTCGAGGACTGGTCCGCCCGGCCCGTCGAAGACCGGATTCAACCCCTCTTCGAGCTGAAGCAGCTCCTCGAGGAACACCAGAACGAGCTCGCGGAAATAGTCGCTCAGGAGCACGGAAAGACGGTCGACGAAGCCGCTGGCGAGATCCGCCGAGGTATCGAGAACGTGGAGGTCGCGTGCGGAATACCGACGATGATGCAGGGGGGGACGCTTCTCAACGCTGCTCCCGAAATCGACGAGAGCGCCGTTCGAAAACCGCTGGGAGTGTTCACCGCGATCACCCCGTTCAATTTCCCGGCGATGATTCCCCTGTGGTTCCTTCCGTACGCCGTTGCGACCGGAAACAGCTTTATTCTGAAGCCAAGCGAACAGGATCCGCTGGTAGCTCAGCGAATGTTCGAGCTCATCGACCAGGCCGGATTCCCTGACGGGGTCGTCCAGCTCGTTAACGGCGGTGTCGATACCGTCAACTCGCTGTTAGACCACGACGAAATCGTCGGCGCGTCTTTCGTCGGGAGTACGCCTGTCGCGAAGACAATCTACGAACGGGCCGCTCAGAACGGCAAACGCGTCCAGGCCCAGGGTGGTGCGAAAAACCATATTATCGTCACGGAGACGGCCGACCTGGATTTCGCAGCCGAAAAAACGGTGGGTTCGGCGTTCGCCTGTGCTGGTGAGCGGTGTCTGGCAAACGACGTCGTCGTCGTCGAGGACTCGGTGTACGACGAGTTCGTCGAGAAGGTCGTCGACACGGCCAAAGCACAGACAGTCGGATACGGTCTCGAGGACGAAACGGACATCGGCGCGCTCATTTCGGCCGAACACGAACAGCGCGTTCGCGAGATTATCGAGACGGGCCTCGAGGAGGGAGCGGACCTCCTCTTGGACGGACGGGACGTTACCGTCGACGGATACGAGGACGGAAACTTCCTCGGACCGACCCTGTTCGGCGACGTGGAGCCGGAAATGACGATCAGCCAAGAGGAGATCTTCGGACCGGTGCTTGGGTTGATGGCGGTCGAAAGTGTCGACGACGCGATCAACGTTCTCAATCGGAGCGACTTCGGAAACGCGGCGAGCCTGTTTACGGGGAAGGGGGCAGACGCCCGAAAGTTCCGACACCAGACCGATATCGGAAACCTGGGCGTAAACGCCGGGACGGCAGCACCGATGGCGTTTTTCCATTTCGGTGGACGCAAAGAGTCCTTCTTCGGCGATCTCCACGCACAGGGGGAGGACATGATCCACTTCTACACCGATAAGACGATATATATCGAGCGCTGGCCGGACGCGTAACCGCGTTGCGCTCCGGTGGCCCCACCGACGAAATTTTTCGTAACGTCAAAGCGATCTCAGAGTTAGCTCGGAGTTGGATTTCTACTACTCGATATCTGGTATAGATATTTCCGATAGGTTTATGTATAGTGTCTGTACTATTCCCGTGTGCCCATGGGTACCATAGAGCGATACCTATCAGGGAGTTACGTACCAGTACTGATCCGCCGAGTATCGGGTGATTTTGATGGCTAGCCCCGTTGAGATCTTGCTCGCCGGATTGCCGCTGCTACTCGTCGGGATACTGCTCGTCGGATTCCTGTGGCCGGCAACGCGAGCGACGCCGATTTCGTGGTTGGTTGCGGTCGGCGTCGGCTACGTGGTCTGGAACAATCCGCCGGAGTATCTTGCGGGAGCTTCGATAGTCGGGGTAATGACTGCCCTCGAGATTCTGTGGATCATTTTCGGTGCGCTCGTGTTACTGTATATGCTGATGGAGGCCGGTGCGTTCGATCGTATCAACGAAGGGTTTGCATCTGTATCGGAGGACCGACGAGTGCAGATCGTGCTGATCGCGTTCTTTCTGACGACGTTTATCGAGGGAGCCGCGGGGTTCGGATCGGCGGCCGCGGTCGCTGCACCGTTGATGTTGGCGCTTGGCTTCCCGGCGCTTGCAGCCGTCGTTGCAGCGCTTATCGGGCACACGATCGCCGTTACCTACGGCGCCGTCGGAACACCGATCCACGTCGGTGTCGAGTCGCCGCTCCAGATCCACCAGGAACAGATCGTTCAGGAAGGAGAAATGAGCCTCAGTACGTTCGCAACTGAAGTAGCAGCGTGGGCGGCAACACTCCATACGCTTGTAGGATTTGTTATGCCGCTTTTTGCAGTTGGAATGGTCGTATACTTTTTCGATTCCAAGGACGAGCGCTCACTGAAACCGCTTCTACAGGTGTGGCCGTTGTGTCTCTTTGCGGGAGTCGCGTTCGCCGTCCCGTACTGGTTGTCGGCGTGGTTCCTCACTGCCGAGTTCCCGTCGATAATCGGTGCGATGGTCGGCGGCGCGCTGACGATCGCCGCACTTCGTGCTGGATATCTCCAGCCCGACGACGAATGGGAGTTTCCGGCGCGCGAAGAGTGGCCGTCCCACTGGGTCGGTACGATCGAACCCGGCAGCAATGGCGACAGTAGCGGCGGCACGCCCGATAGCGGCCCTTCGATGTCGCTACTAAAGGCCTGGGCACCGTATATTCTCCTCGTCGGTCTACTGATCGTCACGCGTGTCATCGAACCCGTTCCGCAGCTACTCGTTGAAACACCCGGCTTCGTGATCGAGTGGACGACGATTTTCGGGTATGAGAATCTGTCCGCAGAGATCGAGTGGATCAATGCTCCCGGGTTCTGGTTGCTGGTCAGCGCTTCCGTGGCGATTCCGCTGTACGGGATGAACGGTGAGCAGGTCAAAAGCGCTTGGACGAAGGCGGGCAAGAAAATCGTCTCACCGGTTATCGCTCTCGTGTTTGTCATTGCGATGGTTGAAGTAATGATCAACTCCGGAGACGCCCCCGGAGCCCACGACGCCGGAAGCATGATGGACGTCCTGGCGATCACTACTGCTAATATCGCTGGTGCCGCCTATCCGTCGATCGTCGCACTTATCGGCGCGCTCGGTGCAGCGATGGCGGGTTCCAACACCGTCTCCAACATCGCGTTCGGGAGCTTTCACTTTACGGCGGCACAGGAGCTCGGACTCCCGACACAGATTATCGTTGCAGCCCAGACCGTCGGCGGCGCTGTCGGAAATATCGTCGCCATTCACAACGTCGTCGCCGCGCTGGCGACGGTCGGACTCGTCGGCCAGGAGGGCCGGACGATCCGACTCAACTTGATTCCGGTGATCTACTACACCGTGTTCGTTGGTCTCTGGACGATGGTGTTCACGTACGTCTTCTTCCCCAACATCTTCTGAGAGCGGACCGCGTTCCTCTTTCTGCGCGGAGTCTATCGACGGGTCGGGCAAACCTATTCTCCCACGTTGACATAAGAATTAATGTGGTCGGAGCTAACGCATCATACGGAACGCTGGTACGGGCGAGACCGACTACGGACCCGTACCACCAACCGGAACGGCTGTGATCCGAAACACCGACACCATGCAACCCGAGTATCCAACACCAGCTCACGGAACGCGCGTCGTTGTATCGCCGTCTAACGTCGTCCTTGGACGAGAAGCCGTTACAGAGGTCGGTGAGTATGCCGACCTCTACGGGAGCAAAGCGCTCGTCATCGCGACACCGCAAATATTCGACATCCACGGCGACCGAGTTACCGAGAATCTACAGCGCAAGGGGATCAAAACGGTCACGTACACGGACGTTCAACCCGATCCAACGGTCAAAAACATCGAAGACGCACACCGTCTCTGGGACGAACACGACTGCGACGTTATCGTAACGCTCGGCGGTGGATCCTCGATCGACACGGGGAAGGCCGTTGGTGTGCTGGCGAACAATGCCGGATCGATACGGGAGTTCGGCGTCGATAGAGCCGGTTACGAAGGAGTACCGAATCCGATTCCACCACTAATCGCCGTCAACACGACTGCTGGGACAGGAAGCGAAGCAACGCGATCGATCGTCGTCACAGATAGCGAGACGTCGACGAAGTTCCTGATCGTGTCCAAGAACGTGGTTCCGGAAGTCGCGATCGAGGACCCGGTTCTCACCGTCTCGCTACCGCAGAGCCACACTGCGTTTACTGGCATTGACAGTCTTACCCACGCGATCGAGGCGTTCGTGTCGGTGAAATCGTACGGTGTCCCGGACGACTACGCTCGAGCAGCTATTCGCCGGATCTCTACCTGGTTCCCGAAAGCGTGGGCGAACGGCGACGACATCGAGGCTCGGACGGAGATGATGATCGGGCAGCTACAGGCGGGGCAGGCGTTTACCAATTCGTCCGTAGCGCTCGTACACGGGATGGCTCGACCGCTCGGTGCACAGTTACACATTCCTCACGGACTCGCAAATGCGCTTCTCCTGCCATACGTGATGGATTTCTCTGCAATGGCTGCGCCGGAAAAGTACGCGGAGATCGCCCGTATGTTCGATGTAGCCGACGATACCGACCCCGATCGAACGGCTGCAAAGAAGGCCAGCGAGGGTGTGTTTGAGCTCTGTGCCGACGTAAATCTCTCCTCGTATCTCGACGAATTCGGGGATGTGCCGGATCGGGAATCGTACCTGGAAGTCGTACCGAAAATGGCACAGGACGCGATCGATTCCGGATCACCCGACAACAATCCCAGAAAACCAACGAAAGAAGAGATCGAAGAGCTGTTCGTGCACCTCTACGACGACGCATTGGCACCTGAGAGCCCGCGGCGATCCTCGAGCGAGAGGTACTGACACAAACATAGCGGAAGTCCACGACTTCAGTCGTGGGAGGACGTCACGGAGCACAGTAGACACTCTCGGCGAGATCTGTCGAGGAGTTGGGAGATAGTTTCACAACAACAAAGCCGACGAATCGTGTGAACGGTCGTTCTTGTATTTGCCGTTAGAACTTTCTACCCATATTCGCTAGTGTGAGACTGGCTAGTTCTGAGCCGCCTTGGACGGCACTTTTCTACCGACGTTTGGTACGGTCTCTGGCAGTTATCGTAATCTGCAAGCTGTTCACTCCGTTTGCGTACGCTCGCCCGACTTCCGACCCACGAGTTGGGACGTCGGTCGATCCGAACTTTGAAGATCTGTAGCTACGTTCCGATGGTTTCGGTCAGTGTAGTCGACCTGATCGGACACTCCTACTCGTGGGAGGGCAGTCCGATCGTCGAACTGACCAACGAGAAGCTCGGCATCCAAGAGATTGTGTTTCTCACGGAGCGTTCTGAGAGGCCACACGAAGCCTCGCTCCCGTGGACGTCGGCGGGACGTGGTCGCTGTCAGACAGCCCGACGACCTAGTTCCGGATCGCTCCGTAAGAGCGTCCAACACCTGATTCAGCGAGAATCCGTGATAGCTCTCGAAGCAAACAGCCGATCTGACAAAGACCGACCGTGAATACCCTGATGGACGTCACCGTCAGTTCGCTCTCCACAACTCTTCTACGTTCGCGTTGCAACTCTCACGGAGCAGGCCTGCCAGCAGCCGATCAAACCAACTCAGTACTCTGTCTCCATCTCAGATAGGATCAGTCAGACAGCGAAAGGTGGGAAATTATTTCTGATTTCCAATGTGGTGGTTACTGGAAAGCATTCCTGATAGATTTCTCGAAACACTCACTGAACGAACAACAGCGGTTGACGTCGCTTTCGACCGGCTCGTGGTCCCAAAGTGAGTTCAAGCAAGGTGCATATCCCGTGCCGCCGTACGCATGGCAGCTAATCCGAGTGATCCGTACGGATACGAGATCGATCGGTCGAGCGACGGACTGTGCAGACGACCCCCACAAGCCATATACGTCTCGATGGCCTGCAGCTGACAATGACGACCGATCGGTACAACTGCACAACGTGTGGCTCCGAACTCCACTACAAGACGACGAAACACAACGGCTGCCCGAACTGCGGTGCCGTCCCGCTTCACAGCGCCGACTGACCGGAGACCTGTCCTTTATTCCGTCGCAACGCCGACGGTTCGCCATGGCGATCGAAACCGGTGACTCGGTCACGATCGAGTACACGGCCCGGTTCGAGGACGGCCTGGTGTTCGATACGACCCGTGAACGCGTCGCCGAGGAGACGGGCCTGGCCGAGCAACTCCCCGACCGCGAGTTCGAGCCGCTGACCTTCGAGGTTGGCGACGCCGAGATCATCGATGGGGTTACCGAGGCGCTCGTCGGCATGGAGGAGGGAGCAGAAACCACGATCACGGTCCCGCCGGAGGACGCCTACGGCGAGCGATCCGAGGACCGGGTCATCGAACACAACACCGTCGAGTTCGAGCAGATGCTGGAATCGGAAGGGCGGGACCTCGAGATGGGTGCCGAGATCGAGACGAAAGACGGCAGCGTCGGCGAGATCACCCACATCGATCCCGAGATCGTTCGGATCGATTTCAACCACCAGCTAGCGGGCGAAACTCTCGAGTTCGATCTCGAAGTCCTCGAGGTGAACTAACCCCTCGCGTTCGAGGACGGTCCGGGTAGAACGAGCGGTTCGTACCCGGGCCGACGTTACGCGTCGCGGTCGACGGTGACACACTCGGGCGTGATCGTCACGTCATAGGTCACAGCGGCCTCGATGGTCACCGAGACGCTGGCGCGCGTGAACTCGCTCGTAAACATCGCGTCGAGCGCCGCCGGATCGAGGTGATCGTGGAGGACGAGACCGAACTCGTCGCCGAGTGTGGTGGCGTCGACGTCCTCGAGGGCGGCGATCGTCTCGAGGACGGCGACGGTCGGCGCGGTGTCCGGACCGTACTCGCGTTCGATGCGGGTCGCTCCTGGCATAGTGGATTCCGTATCGCTGGCAGCCATGGATTACTCGGAGCCGTACTCGACGTGGATCGTCGGCGACTGCGACGCGGAGCGGTCGAGGACGTGGGCGTTGGCCATGTCGCCGGAGAACCGGAACCGGGTGCTGCCGGCTTCGATCGCTCCTTCAGCGGCGTGTTCCGAAACGACGGCGGTCCCGTCGTCGTCTGCGGCCTCGATCGCGCCGTCGACGGTGATTTCGAAGCTCGCGGGAATGCCGTGTCCGACGACGGTTACGCGGTTGGGGAGGGCGGCGTGGCTGTTCGGGGCGTCTTCGTTCAGGTTCGCGGCGTCGCGTGCCATACACCTGACGAGCGAGCAAGAGAACTTAGTACTTTCTGTCGAAGTAACGGTGTATTGGGACGAATTACATAGATATACGAACGTACTAAGTATATTTTGATCCAATCGTTCAGAAATTCAAGTCACTCACGCGAACGACGATCACGAAATCGGGGTCAGAGACGAGATGGTAATCGCATGCTACCCCGATCGGGGAGCGATAACGAGAGCCTACTGGCGTCGGTACGGTCGTGCTCTTGGCGGTCCGCAGACGCTGCCGGCGGTCCCCGACGAGGTGAGTGTAGCGACGAGGACGCCGGCCCGGGTCTCGTGTGTGGTCAGTTCTCCGTCGTTCCCGACGCGAACGGCCCCCACTCGAGCAGCCAGCGGGCACCTATGACGACACCCAGCAGCGCCGCCCCGACCGTGCCGTAAAACAGCGCCGGACGGCGCTCGGAGATCGACCTGGCGAGAAACAGTGCGACGCCGACGCCGTGTGTGACCGGGTTGAGCGTCTGGCCGTCCACGCCCTCGTATCGGACGTCGATCGGCCGTTCGGTGATCGTCAGTCGCGCGTCCTGCGCGTCCATGATCAGCTCGCTCTCGACGCCCATCCCGCTGGTTTCGATCGAGAGCGTCTCGATGGCGTCCCGCGAGAACGCGCGGAAGCCACTCTGGGTGTCCGAGAGCTTCGTCCCGCTCGAGCCGAACGTTAAATAGTCGAGCACCTGCTGGCCGACGCGACGATGGAACGGCGTTTCGTCGGGCCCGCCCTCGAGGTAGCGACTGCCGACGACCATGTCGGCGTCCGCGGTCTCGACGGGGGCGGCGACGGTCGGGATGTCGTCCGGATAGTGTTGGCCGTCCCCGTCGAGGATCACCACCGACTCGTGGTCGGTCGTCCGGGCGTACTCGAACAGCGTTCGCAGCGCCTCCCCCTTCCCGCGGTTGCTGTCGTGCTCGAGCACCGTCGCGTCGGTCTCGGCGACGATCTCGACGGTCTCGTCGCTGCTCCCGTCGTCGACGACGACGACCTCGGCTGCAAACGTCGACGCGTCACGGACGATGTCCTCGATACTGCCTGCCTCGTCGTACGCCGGGATCCCGACCAGTCGGCCGGCCGTCGACCGGGATTCGGCGACGACTGCGTCGGCGTGATACGCCGGCGAGGCGAGACTCCGCTGTCGGCTCGCCTCGAAATCGATCGGAGCGTCGCCCGCTGCGACGACGAGGCTGTCACAGCCGTCGGCCCGGGCGGCCGAAACGAGTGTTTCCCGGCGGTCGTCCTCGTCGGGACCGGGCGATTCCAGAACGGTGACGTCCGGATCCGCCGAAAGCGAGTCGAGGTCGTCCGCGAGACCCGTATCGAGGACGAAGACCGAGTGATTCCTGTCGCGCGCTCGGGATACCGTCTGAAGCGAAACCGATCCGGTTTCGTCCGGGATCAGTCCGAGCCCGAGCCGTGTCTCTGCGTCCGGTGTCGATGGGTGGTGTTGGGATTGCATCAGTGGGTGAGCGAGTCGACTGTCGGTGTTTGAGTGGTGACGTCGACGAGAGGTCGACGAGAGGATGGGACGAGCGTCGCCGTCGGGATCGAGAACCGCACGAACAACGGGACGAGCGACGACACGAGTCGAGTACGTAGTGATCGGTTCGTCGTTCCGTCGAACACGTTCTGTCGAAAAGCTCTTTCTGCAGAAGTGATAAATAGTTACTGCTTTAATTGTTCAGGATCGGAATACAGTCGTGTAATAGTCACAATATCATTACAGTGTAGCAGATAATTATAGTGTAAATTGAATTTCTCTTTAAGATACTTATCTGGTGGGTCGAGGACGTTCCGACAGACGATGATTCGGACGCGTTGATCGTCACGAGCGCGTGACTTGCAGGTCCAACCTCCACCAAAGCAGTTTGGAAGCAGCGTTTCGGAACCGTCCGTCGACGGTTCGAATGACCGATGACCGACCGCCAGGAAACCACCCTCAACCTATCGAGAGCCCAGCAGTGGGTGCTTCACCACGTCCTGCTCGATCGTCTCGAGCTAGAAGCGAACGCGCCCGCGGCGACCGACCCGCCCTCCCCCGCAGTGTACCGCGCGTTCGACAAACTCGATCACGGCTGCGTTCGCTTCACGCGACGCGAGCGCCACCGACTGTGCGAGGCGGTACGCCAGTACGCGGACGCGGCCGAAACCCCCGAGCGGGACCGCCCGATCGCCGAGCGCGTCCTCGCGGAGCTCCGGGACTCCCTGGCGGTGCCGACGACCGCCGCGAGCGCCGATCGAATGCGCGCCACCGAAGCGAACTGACGCGGGCGCCGACCGCCGGAGGACGACGGACCGGTTGCCCTCATCCCTCGCTGTGTCGACCGCCTTCTTCAGTCGGATCCGGCCCCTCTCTCCGACGTGTGTAGAGGTAGACGACCGTCACGACAAGTCCACACAGCGGCACCAACACCCCGAACTCGTAGGTCGCCGGGTATCGGAGCTTGCGCCGCTTCGCGTCGAAATGAACGAGGACGGAGATCGGAATCTGCAGAAGAACGACGGCCGCGAGCGCGGGGAAGACGAACGGTTCCATCCTCTGATGGCTGGCCGTTCTCGTGTAAAAGCGTTTGCATCACGGGCGCGCTCGGTCAGTCGTCGGCTCGGAGCGTCGCCGTATACTCCGTGTTGCCGGTGAGTTCGACGCCCTCCTCGAGCGTGGGATACTCCTCGGCGGCGACGACCAGGACGTACTCGCCGGACTGGAACTCGAACTCGGCCACGCCGTGGTCGTCGACTGTCTCGGTCTCCCCCCAGCCGCCCAGCCCCCGTTCTTCGAGAGTGACGGTCGCGTGATCGATCGGCTCGCCGAACTCGTCCTGGACGACGACCCGGAACAGGTGTCGCTCTACGGGCTCGCCCCCCTCGTCGTCGGCCTCGACGTCGTCGAGTTCGAGTTCGTACGCGGCGGCGTCCGCGCAGTTGTTCAGTTCGAAGGAGTAGACGGCGTCGTCGGCGCCGGGCTCCGGTCCGTCGGCCCCGGCCTCGGTCGTCGAGGACAGCTCGTTCCCCTCCGCGTCGTAGAGCCGGGCGGTTACGGTGGCCGTAACCTCGGCGCCGCTGGCGTTTGCGAGCATCAGGTGGACCTCACAGAACTCGTGGGGCGGCTCGTCGCCCCAGGTGAAGGTGTGGCGCTCGACCGCGAGGTGTCGCTCGGCGGCCGCAGACAGCGAGACCTCGCCGTTGATCGACTCGTCCTCGTGGATCTCGTCGTCGCGGTCGACGTCCTCGTCGGACTCGTTTGCCTCGCCCGACTCCGTACTCTCGGGTTCGTCCTCGTCGTCACTCTCGGCGTCCGGTCCGTCCTCAGTGTCACTCTCGGCGTCCGGTCCGTTCTCGTCGGACGAATCGTCGGCGTCGCTTGCGGACCCGTCCTCGTCGACCGCATCGTCGCCCGTCGACTCGGGCCCATCGGTCTCGTCGCTCCCGTCGTCCTCGGTATCGGTACAGCCCGCGAGCAACGCCGACAACGAGACACCCGCAGCGGCAAACTCGCGGCGATTCATTCGCATCGCTCCCCCTCTCGCGGCCGTCGGCCGCCGATCTCTCCCCAGTACATTCACGCTCTAGAAAACGTCTTCGAGCACATAACGCTTTACAGGCGGTCGAATGAGTCCGCGGGGTCGTCCCCCGGCGTTGGCCGATATCCGACGCGGTAGTGAGCGATTGAATAGAAGATGTTCATATATTGATTTTATCACGAATCGTATGAAACGGCGATGGATCCTCGCGCCGACGGGGACTGTAACCGCAGCCGCGATCGCAGGTTGTCTCGGCAACGAGGACGGGGTGCCATCCCGAACGGATGAGGACGCGAACGCGGCGGACGCCGACGAGGACGCGACCGTCGACCGGGAACACCCTACACTCGCGGTCGTCGACGCTCACCTGACGGCGGCAGCCGAGGACGGCGAGACCGTCGAGGCGTTCGAGCGGTTCACGCTCCTGACCGACGACGGCAACGAGGTCGTCGCCGTCCTGGTCGATGGCGAGGAGCTGGTGATCCACCGCGAGAGCGATGGGTCGTCGCGTCACCGACCGTTCGAATCTCCGTCCTCGTCGCCCGAATCGACACCATAACTACACGTCGAAAGGCGACAACGCTCATCTGTGAGCGGAACCTACTCGGTGGGGATGGTTCGTCGGTCGCGGTACGTACACGCGCTGGGACTGCTCATTATCACGATCGCAGCCGGCCAGTCTCTCCTGAAGGTCGGAGGCGGCGGATCGATCCTCGATGCGGCTATCGATTTCCTGCTGCTGGGGCTGACCGGCGCGCTGTTTCTGTACGTCGGCAGCTGGCTCTCCGACTCCGACATCGAGCCCGATCTCTACCCGCGGATCGCGCTGTGGAGTCTCGGCGGCGTCGGTGTCATGGTCGTCTTTCTCGTCCTCCGGGCGGTCCATCCCGGGATCCCGACCGAATTCACGTTCGGGACCCGCGCGGTCGCGCTGGCGATCGGCTCCGTCGCCGGCCTCGGGATCGGGATCCACGAGTCGCGGGCTATCTCCCGGGAGCGGGAGATCGAGCGACACAACGACGCGCTCCGCCGGGTGCAAAACCGCCTGGAGGAGCGCAACGACGAACTCAAACGAACGCAGTGGGAACTCGAGGAGACGGTTCACCGACTGGAGGACTCGAACGAGCGCCTCGAGCAGTTCGCCTCCGCCGCCAGCCACGACCTCCAGGAGCCCCTGCGGATGGTCTCGAGCTACCTCGAGTTGCTCGAGAGCAGATACGCGGGCGCGCTCGACGAGGACGCAGCAGAGTTCATCGCGTACGCCGTCGACGGCGCCGATCGGATGCAGGTGATGGTCGACGACCTCCTGCAGTACTCCCGAATCGAAACCCGTGGGGACCCCCTCGAACCCGTCGATCTCGGGGACGTCCTCGAGGACGTGCTGACCGATCTCCAGATGCGGATCGAGGAGACCGACGCCGAGATCACTGTCGGCGAGCTACCGTGGGTTGCGGGCGATCGGAGCCAGCTTCGGCAGCTGTTCCAGAACCTGCTCGACAACGCCATCGAGTACAGCGGCGACGGCCCGCCGCGGGTCGGCGTCGACGCCGAGCGCCACGGGGACGAGTGGGCGGTCGCGGTTCGGGACAACGGGATCGGCGTCGATCCCGAACACCAGGAGCGGATCTTCGAGATCTTCGACCGGCTCCACACGCAGGACGAACACGAGGGGTCGGGAATCGGGCTGGCGCTCTGTCAGCGGGTCGCCAGACGCCACGGCGGTCGGATCCGACTCGAGTCCGAACCCGGCGAGGGGTCGACTTTCATCGTTACGCTCCCGTCCACGGAGTCGGCCTCGACGTGAGCGTCGCCGTCAGGATCGCTCCGTGGGGTTCGACACCACGTCGTGGAGGCGGATCCGACGCGCACGCTCGTGACAGCGAAGCTCCGCGCGGGCGGCCTCCCAGTCGGCGAGGTCCGCTTCGGTCACGTTCGCGCTCGTTACGTCGACCTCGAGCGGCGTCTCGGCGTCGTACCGCCGCTGGTAGCGCCACACCCGATCGACCAGCTCGTCCATACGGGACTCGAGGTCCTCGAGCGACCGCTCCCGTGCGAGCGTCGCCGCGGCGTCTCCCGGGAACTGCGCGTCGTTGCGCACGTAGGTCGGCGGCGACTCCGCTCGTTCGGTGACGATTCCGAGTTCGACGAACGACTCGAGAGTCTCCGCGACCGTCCCGCGATCCCGGGCCAGACGCCTGGCGAACTCCGCTTCGGTCAGCGGCGTCTCGGTTCGGGCGAGCAGGTCGTACAGCTGTTCCGCGACGGATCCGGCGACGAACGGGTTCTCGACTACCCGCGAGTCACCCTTCGAGCGACGTGCCATCGTGTGATCGTCTCTCGCATCCGATATGGGTAATTGCCGAGTGCAACCGTTTTTCTGCGGCTAAACCGGGCTGTAGTGGTCGGCTACCGACGTCGCTGGCGACTCCCAGCGAACAGACCGCCCGGACGGAACTCGAGCGCCGCCGGTGGAAGCCGGAAACGACGCTCGTGGAACGGGTTGGGCCGTACCGTTCCGAGGACGGCAGCGAAAAGGCCGAACATGGCAGTCGGCGCCTGGACGGCGCTCCAGCACTGATCTCAGGAGCTACGTATCGGTGCGACAGTCACGGAGCATCGTGGGGATCGTCGTATGCTATTCGTTGGCATCACCACCGTAGTAGCTATTACGGGTTTTCAACTTATAGTTCCTTCTATCGGGGTAAGTAATCCATCCCTGCAGAAATAGTCGTACGTTCGTGGACTATGTCCGAATAAGACGAAACTTCCACAGATATCGAGCCCAGATCTGACGAACCCCGTTCGACTGACAATCGTGGCGGGATCCACGGACCGTGCGGTGACCGCGAGGACGCAGCCACGGAGCCGCTCCCACGCTACTTGACGACCGTGACGGGAACGGTCGATTTGTCGACGACCGTCTTCGCGACGCTGCCGACGACCTGCTCCTGGCGTTCCGAGAGCCCGCGGTGACCCACGTAGATCCGATCTGCCGACGTCTCGGTGGCGTAGTCGGCGATCGCGGCGGCCGGCCGTCCGGCGAGCAGTTCGGTGGTGATTTCGATCTCCGTGGCCGCGGTCTCGGCTGCCAGCTCCCGGGCCTGTCGTAGCGTTCGCTCGCCGTACTCGACGGCCTGTTCCTCGCCCGGAAGGACGAGGCTCCCGTCTACGAGTTCGGTTTCGGGCGTCAACACGTGGACGATCTCCAGGGCGGCGTCCCGGTCGCTCGCCTCCTGGGCCGCGCATTCGACTGCGGTGTCGCTGACCTCCGAGCCGTCGGTTGCAATCAGGATTCGCATACGTATCCCTCCCGCTCGAACAACGATAATGCCGACCAGTCGTTCCTACACTGCGGGAAAAAACGGTTCCGTGACCGTCGTCCGGCGCGAATTCGGGGCAATCCGACCTTCGCCCAATAGTCCCAGATTCGTCTCGGTGGCAACAAAACTTATTGCGGCACGTAGCAGATCGATAACAAATGAGCGAGTCGATCCCGCCGCAGTGTCCCGAATGTGACTCCACGCAGCTGAAGCTCTCCCGGGTTGCTCCCGCCGAACACGACCGGGGTGAGGAGTGGGTTACCCACGTCTCGTGTAAGTCCTGCGACGAGTACACCGAGTGGTACGGATGAGACACTTTGCGAGCGCCCGCCGTCGGTCTCGCAACGCTCAGCTCCACTGACGCGTTCTCACCAACGCTGCACGGTCGCGGAGATGTCGTCCTCGAGTCGAAGCGAGAGCGTCGGCGCGACCGATGACAGCGATTCGGGGAGAAAGCTCACGACTTCAGTCGTGGGAGAAGTCATCAGAGTGTCTTCCGGCCCGGCGGTCAGTACACCGGGACGACCGATAGCTCCCGTTCTCGGAACGGCTCGAGCGGTTCCGAAGCGCGTCGCCAGGCACCGGCGCCCGCCGTCAGGTCGCCGTCGGCGACGACGGTGTCGGCCCCGACCTGTGTGGCGTACTCGACGATCTCGTCGATCGGGTGACCGATCCGGCCCGCCGTCTCGTACGTCTCGAGTGCGGGCGCGGCGACTCGATCAGCCTTCCGTTCACAGACCTCTCGAATCGTCTCCGTCCCGGTCGGGATCCGCAGGCGTTCGGCCAGCCAGAGCTCCGCGCTCGCGTACCACTCCAACCCGAGGACGTAGAGGACGTAGACGGCGCCGCCGGAGTCGTCGGCGCGCCGGGCCGCCTCGAAGAGCACGCGCTCGGGGGAGGTGGTGCCGCTGACGACGGCGACGATTCCATCGCTCATCGGGACAGCGAACGTGCCGAGGACGAATAAACTCGCCGCGAGGACGGACCTCCCGTCGCGCTGACCCGCCGATCACTCCGCGTACTCGAGTTCGACCCCGCTGTCGACCAGCACGTCCCACCAGTACCACCACGCGAGCAGGTACGCGCCCGACAGCGTGCCGGCGACGGCGAGCATCGGCTCGACGGGAGTCACTCGCCACCCACCCCCGCTCGCTCGGCTGGCAGCGATCGCCGCGACGACCGGCTCGAAAACCGTACTGTGCGGTCGGACATGGCTGCTGGATGACGAGACGTCCGCCCTCACGTCGTTCCATGACATGTGGACACATAGCTTCGGGGGCCGTCGTTCGAATCGAGACGGTTCCGGCAACCCGTTCGCGGATCAGAATCCTTTCGAGCGATCGCAAACGAGAGACTGGCGTGGACTCCGAGCACGCCGAGCGTCCGGACGGACGCCGCAGCTGGCTGGTCGCGATCGTCGGCGCCGTCGCGATGGTCTTTACGTTCGGCACGCCGCTGTCGTACGGCATCTTCCGCGCGCCGTTCAGCGACGCGTTCGGCGTCTCGCCGCTGGCGCTGTCGGGCGTGTTCGCCGTCATGCTGTGTACCTTCTTCATCGGCTCCGGACTCGTCGGGGTCTTCGGCACCCGACTGGACTCTCGGGCCGTGCTGCTGGCCTGTTCGCTCGTGACGGGGCTGCTGGCGCCCGCGTTGTACCTCGTGGAGTCGCTCGCCGGGCTGGCGGTCGTCTTCGCCCTCCTCGGGCTGGCGCTTGGTACGGCGTTCGTCCTGCTGGCGTCGGTCGTCCCGCGCTGGTTCGAGCGCCGACGGGGTGCCGCGACGGGGCTGATCTTCGTCGGTAACGGGCTCGGCCTGACCGTGCTCCCGCCGGTCTGGCAGTACGTCCTCGCCGAAATCGGCGTCCGGCCCGGCTTTCTGCTCGTGATGTCGCTGACGACGGTCGCCTTCCTGCTCGCAGGCCTGGTCTGTCGGCGGCCGCGGTGGGCCGAGCAGTCGACCGCGACCGCGGGGGAGCTCCTCGAGTGGCTCGCCCGTCTCGGCGGCACCCGCACGTTCCAGCTGCTGTTCGTCGGCATCGCGCTCTCGTTCGCCTGGTACCAGCTACTGGCGGCCTACGCCGTCGATCTGTTCGCCTACCGCGGACTGACCGAAGCCGGCGCGTCGGCTGCGTTCGGCCTGATCGGCGGCGTCAGCATCATCTCCCGGATCGGCAGCGGCTACCTCGCCGATATCGTGGGTTCGCGTCGTGCTTTTCTCACGTCGCTCGTCTCTGCGGCCGCCGGTATCGCCCTGCTGTTCGTCTCCTCGATCCCGACGCTCCCGGTCGCGATCTTCCTGATCGGACTCGGGCTCGGCGGCTCCGCGACGCTGTACATCCCGCTGTTGATGACGATCTACTCGCCCGAGAAGGACACCGCCGTCGTCGGGATCTTCAATATCGCGATCGGCGTGACTGCGCTGGCGATGCCCCCGATCGGCACCGCAAGCGTCGCCTACACCGGGAGCTTCACGATCGCGATCCTCCTGACGTTCGGCGCGGCTCTCGCCGGACTCTGGTCGACCGCCGCCGGGACGACCGGGCCGGTGCGAACGTGACTCGAACCGCTGGCCGACCACGGGAGTCGAAATTCGAGCTCCGGGGGACTCAGCGGGTTCCGCCGGACGGTCGGTCCCCGACCTCCGCCTCGATCGGGGTCGACTCGTCTCGCTCCTCGAGGACGGACGCCTCGTCGGCCTCGATCACCGCGTCGGTCTCCTCGTGGGACGGCGCCGCCTCGAGGGTCGCCCGGTTGCTGTACCGCGTCGCCGTCGACGAGGCGAACGCGTCGGCCTCGAAGGCCTCCCGGAGCTCGAGACAGTGATCCCGAATCGTTCGGGTCGGTTCGAAGTCGAGCCGCGATTGCAGCTTCGCGAACTCGACGCGGTAGCTGCGCTCGTCGGTCCGATCGTCGTGGTACTCGATCTCGGCTTCGGGGAACGTGTCGGCGACGACCGTCGCGAGCTCGTCGATCCGGTAGTTCTGCTCGTTCGAGCCGACGTTGAACGTCTCTCCAGCGACGTCTTCGAACGGCGCGTTCAGACAGTCCCGGTAGGCCCGCGCGACGTCCTCGACGTGGACGTTCGGGCGGTACTGATCGCCGCCGAAGACGGGAACGACGCCCTTCTCGTGGGCCTTCGCGGGGAGGACGTTCCCGACGAGATCGAAGCGCATCCGCGGCGAGTAGCCATACACCGTCGCCATCCTGAGGATCGTCGGCTCGAACCGATCGTCGGCGAGCTCCCGGAGGACCCGCTCGGACTGGATCTTCGCCCGCGCGTACAGCGAGACCGGGTTCAGGGGGTCGTCCTCGGTACACCGACCGGTCCCGTCGGTTCGCCCGTAGACGCTACAGGTCGAGGCGAACAGGAACCGGTTGAGCCCGTGGTACTTGCAGATCGACGCCAGCAGCTGCGTCGAGTGGAGGTTGTACTCGAGGGTCTTGCGCGGATCGAGCTCGGTCGCGGGGTCGCCGACGATCCCGCCCAGATGGACGACCGCGTCGACGTCCTCGATCGCACCGAGGACGTCGCCGACCGCGCGGGCGTCGCCGCGGTACAGCTCGAACCGCTCGCGGTCGGCGAGCGCGGCGACGCCGCGGGCCCCGTACATGAGCGGATCGAGGACGCGGACGGCGAAGCCGTCCTCGAGCAGGCACCGACACAGAACCGAGCCGACGTAGCCGGCGCCCCCGACCACGAGGATCGTTTCGATGTCCGCCTCGTTCGGCCCGGCGGTGCGTTCGGTCCAGCTGGCAACGGTTTCTACCGTGTCGTCGATTCGTTCGTCCTCGGCGTCGGGACCGGGAACTGACGGCGCGTCGTCTCTAGCGGTCGTTGGCTCGTCGAGAACCGAGGAAACCGGCGCGTCCGGCGTCGTTCCCTCGAGCAATGCCCCCCTGAGTCGGTCGCTCGTTGCGGCGCCGACGAGTCGGTTCCGGTCATCGAAGACGACGACGCCGCGACCGTCGGTCCGATCGACGCGGGCGATCGCCTCGCTGATCGACGTGTCGTCACCTGTGAGTGGTACCCATCTCATAGTTGTGCGTTCGGTGCGCCGACCGTCCCACGCCGGCGGCGAGGACGGGTTCGGCGCCTACAGTCGCGAAAACAGGATGAGAGGCTTTGTTATGCGGCGGCTGGGGGATGGTCGGCACCGCATTACTGTAAAAACAGGAGAAAGCCCACGACTGTAGTCGCGGGAGGACGTCAGTCTCCAGATTCGGCACCGTCGTCGGCGGCCCGCGGCTCGGCCCGATCGGCGGGGGTTGCGACTCGCGTCGACTCGACGGCGGTCTCGAGGGCAGCGACGACGCGGTCGACGGCGTCGGTTTCGAGGACAGGAGAGATCGGCAGGGAGAGAACGCACCCGCTAACGCGCTCCGTGACGGGCAGCGATCCCGGCTCGTGTCGATCCCGGTAGGCACGGGTCAGGTGGACGGGCGGATCCCAGTAGATCTTCGAAGCGATCCCCCGGGCCGCGAGGGTCTCGATTACGGTCTCGCGGTCGATACTCGGTGCCAGCGTCACGGTGTAGAGCTGGCGAACGTGGCGCCCGTCGGCCGGTTCGGGATGGGGCTCGACGCCGTCGATCCCGGCCAGTCCCGCGGCGTACCGGTCGGCGACCCGTCGGCGCTGTGCGATCAACTCGTCGACCTTCGCGAGCTGTGCACAGCCCACGGCCGCGACGAGATCCGACATCCGGATGTTCGTACCGAGCCCGACGTAGTCGCCGCTGGCGGCCGAATCGAAGTACTCCGCGGAGGCCCGCCCGTGGGAGCGAAACCGCTCGAGCCGGCGAGCGAGCTCGTCGTCGTCGGTAACGACCGCGCCGCCCTCCCCCGTCGGCAGGATCTTGTTCTGACAGAAGCTCAGCGCCGCGGTCTCGCCGAACGTGCCGAGCGTCCGTCCCTGGTGCGTGCTCCCGAACGCCTCGGCTGCGTCCTCGATCACGGGGACGTCCGCCTCGGCTGCTATCGCGGCGATCTCGGCGATCCGGCAGGGCGCGCCGTAGGGGTGGACGGGGACGATCGCGGCCGTTCGTTCGGTGATCGCGTCGGCGACGGCCGCCGGATCGAGCCCGTACGTCTCCGGCTCGATATCGGCGAACGTCGGCTCGGCGCCGGCCAGGCGAACGGCGTTTGCCGTCGCGATGAAGGTAAACGCCGGGACGACGACCTCGTCGCCCTCGCCGATCCCGTGGGCCTCGAGCGCCGCGACCAGTGCCGTCGTCCCCGAGTTGACCGTCACCGCGTGCTCGACGCCGAGGTAGCGCTCGAGGCCGTTTTCGAACTCCTCGACGTAGGGGCCGTTGGCCCAGTACGAGCCTCGCGTGATCGAGTCGATCGCGTTCTGCACGTCCCGTTCGTCCCAGGCGATCTCGAACAGGGGAATGTCGTCGCTCATCGGCGCCCGGTTCGGGATCCCGTGTGGTAAGTAGCCGTTCGCTACCCGACAGCTGCGGTCGTTTCGTTCGACGAACGATACCGGGCTTGCAACCGATCCCCGGGACGGGTCCCGACCTCGGTCGGCGAGTCTCCGCGCCGTCCCCCGTGAGCGCTACTCCCTCGCATTCGAAAGCGGTGGCCTCTGCCGCGGCGAGAAAGCACTTTTACCGCAGTCGGCTACGAACTGTAGATTCTCGTGGTCCGGTTTCCGAATCCGATCCGACTCGTAATCCTCTGGATCGGGCTGGCGCTCGCCCGGTTCGGATTGATCAGCTCCGAGCGAGCGCGTCGCACGACGAACCTCGCCTGGCCCCGCGTCCTCACCGGGCTGGCGCGGATGTCGAAAAACGCGGTCGACGTTGCGATGGTCGGCGTCGCGGTCGGCTCGACGGCGATCGCCGGCGTCGGCTTCGCCGCCCCCTTCTGGGGACTGGCCTTCGCCATCGGCGGTGGGGTCGCCGGGGGAACCATCGCGCTGGTCTCCCAGCGCTACGGCGCCGAGGCGTTCGACTCGCTGGGTCAGGCCGTCCGCTCGAGCGTCGTACTGGTCTTACTGCTGACGCTCCCGGTGACGGCCCTGTTCTGGACGTACCCGACCGAGCTGATCTCGATCATCGGCAACGATCCCGAGACGATCTCCAAGGGCGCGACCTACCTCCAGATCGTCGGTCTCGGAGTGCCGTTCGCGGGACTGAACCTCATCGGAAGCCGGACGTTCGTCGGGATGGACGACGCCTGGACACCGATGGTCGTCCGAGCTGGCGGTGCGGTCGCCAACATCGGGCTCAACGCCGTGTTGATCTTCGGCCTCGGGCTCGGCGTCGCCGGCGCCGCCCTCGGAACCGTCCTGGCGAACGTCGTCGTCACCGTGACGTTCGCGATCGGGCTCGTCGCGGGCTGGCTCCCCGGGATCGGTTCCTTCCAGTTCAGCGTCGATCCGTTCGGCGGCTACTTCGACGCGGAGACGATTCGGGATCTGACCTCGATCGGACTGCCGGTTATGGGAACCAAATCCGTCTGGACTGTCGCCGAGTTCCCCATGCTCGCAATCGTCGCGCTGTTCGGCCCGCAGGTCGTCGCCGCCTACGTCATCGCCCGGCGAATCTGGGGACTGATGAACACGCCCGGCTGGGGCTTCGGCCTTGCGGCCTCGAGCCTCGTCGGCCAGGAGCTGGGCAACGGCCGCGAGGGAACCGCCGAGCGCTACGGCCGCGAGATCGTCCTCTTTGCCGTCGCCGTCTACGTCGTCGCCGCGGCGATCGTTTTCGCGTTCGCGGAGCCGATCGTCCTCGCCTTTACCGACGATCCGGCCGAACTCTCGGTCCCGACTGCCGTCGCGCTGATCTACGCGGCCTGCCTGGCGATCGTCCTCAAGGGGGTCTCGACGGGCGCCGAGGGCGCGCTCAAGGCCAGCGGCGACACCCGGTGGCCGTTCTACAGCCAGCTCGTCGGTATGTTCGGGCTCGCGATCCCGCTTGCCTATCTGGGCGCCGCGGGGCTGACGATCCCCGCCGTGACGCTCCCGGTGCTTGGTGTGTCGACGCCCGGAATTTCGATCCCCGCACTCGGGCTGACGGGGCTGTACCTCGCGTTCATCGCCGAAACCGCCGCGCCCGCCGTGATCAACTACTACCGGTTCTCGACCGGACGCTGGAAGGCCATCAGCCGCGGCTACCGACCCGGGGCCGCACCCAGCGACGACTGAGACGGATTGCTGTACCGCGTTCCCGGTACAACCGCCGCCCGGGTCGCGGTTGCGCCGGAACTGACGGACAGCAAACCGTATGACTCACTCGAGGTCGGGAACGGGAACAACGACGACCGGCCAGCGCTCCGCCTCGAGCAGCGCCCGCCGCTCGGGCTCGAGGACGTCGCTCGACCCTACGATCACCTCGTCGGGCTCGATCGTCGCGGCAACCTCGCACAGCACCGAGCCGGAGCCGTCCTCGCGGAGCTCGGTCTCGACGTCGGCGCCGACGAGCCGAACCGACGCGACGTTCAGTGCCTCTTGCCCGTCGCGTCTTGCGGTTTCGTCGCCCGGCTCGACCGGCGCGACGATCGTCACGTCGTCGACGAGTTCGTCCTCGAGATAGTCACAGATCGCCGCAGTCGCGTGTACGGAGTCGGTCCCGACCAGCCGATGCATACCGAGGCTTGGGCGAGCCGTGCCAAAAGGTTCGTCCTCGAAACTCGTTTCACTCGCGACGGACGTAGCCTCCATACTCATGGAGGCGAGCCACACGCATCGTCGGATCCCCCGGGTCGGCGGGATCGCGGTCGCCAGCGCCGCCGGCCGTACGAGTTTCGAGTTCGGCGAGGACGCGACGCCGACGGCCGACCTATCCACGCTGAGCGCGACCTGGCGCGGGCGGGATCCGACCGGTGCGGTGACGCTGCAGTGACTCGACGCCGAGGACGTCGGGAAGTGAGTCACCTTCCTCGGAGAATGCGGGTCGGCGACCGGCTGGTGCCGCTGGTCGCCAGCATCAGCGACCACGAGCTCCGCAGGATGGAGTACTGCGGAACCCCGAGGACGCCCCGTTTTTCTACAGGCGGAGCAAGCCGAGTGCCTCGGGGTCGTACGGAAATTAAAGATTTCCGTGATCAAGCGAACCCGGAGGGTTCGCGGACCTCGCGGGATCTTCGATCCCGCTCAGTGACGAGACACCGAAGGCGTCTCGAACCACTTGACCCCGAGCGGTTCACTCGCTGTTCGACAACGTACAGACCACCGGGCTGACTGGGCTTTGACGTCGGCGACAAGGAGCGCCCGTGAGCGACACCTCCACGTGATCGACGTCGAACTCGAAGCGGACGGCGCCCGACGATTCGAGGTCCGGACGGGGAAACGATCGATCGGACCATCGCGAGCCCGGCTCACACCGGGTTCGGCTCGCTGAGAGCGCGACGACGCCCGTTCGACGCTCGCTGGAGCGCGGTCGCCACGGAGCCAGTTTCGTATCGTCGTAAGTGGTTTATCCCAGGGGGCGACGACAGTTCGTTTGCGATTCGTCGCGCGAGCCGGCAATCGGTCGGCCACCGAATCGGCTTGCCGGAATCCGACTGCACCGAAACCGGTCCGTTCGGTCAGAACGGACGCTTCAACCGGAGACGAGGACGGCGTCGCGGCGCCGTCGACGGAGACCCGGCCCCTGGGGTCGAAACCGAACGACCCCCGCCGACGCTCAACCGTCGGCTTGTCGTCCTCGGGTCGCCGAGATTTCAGAGCCGACTCCTCGACTCCGCGGGTGCCGCCCGGTGCTTGGCACCCCACTTACGGACCCGATCCGCTGGAAGAAGTCGGATTTCCGTTCGGTTCCGTTCCCGGGCGTCGCAACGCCGATACTGCACGGACGCTTTCGGAGCCCGATAGATGGATCGGCGGTACCGAACCGTTCGCGAGCTACAGGAACATGAACCGAACCCGTCGTACGCCGTCAAAATCCTTCAGCCGGTAGATGAGCTGTCTGACCCGTTCGGCCTCGCCGTCGACGAACACCGTCTCGAGACACCACTCGCCCCGGTGGGCGTGGCTGGTCGAGATGATCGCCTCCTGGTAGTCGTGCTGGACGTCGTGGAGTCGCTCGATCACTCGCTCGTGCTCGTAGTCGAAGACGATGACGCCCGTTACGGAGCCGGTCGTCGTCTCGAGAGTCCGGTGGCGCTCGACGTACTCGGCCATCGCCTCGCGAACGGCTCGCGACCGCGAGTCGAGCCCCTCGGCCTGCCAGGTCGCGTCGAACTCCGCGAGGATCTCGTCCGGAACGGCGAGACTTGTGCGCATAGTCGCTCCACGGTCGCCGGGTCCATTACCGCTTCTCTTCGAGGCGACCGCCTCGACCGTCTCGTGCTCGGCCGACTCCCCCCATAGTTATTTCCGTCACCGACCTAGTTCGAGTATGGGCAGCGACGGCGGCTACAGCCTCACCGAGATCTTCGCCATCAAGTTCGTGCTGGCCGATATCGTTATCATCGCCGCCCTGCTTTTCGCCGGGCCGATCTACGCGGTCGCGATCACCGTTCTGCTGGTCATCAGCGTCTTTCTCGTCTGGTATCTCACCGAGCGAGTGGGAAGCGACGAGGACGCCGACGCCCAGCCCGCCCCCGAGCCGGCCGACCCCGTCACCGAGCTGCAGAACCGCTACGCCGCCGGCGAGCTCTCGGAGGCCGAGTTCGAGGCGAAACTCGAGCGCCTGCTCGACTCGAACGAGCGGGCCGAGCGGGCGGGCGTCGAGACCCGCGAGCTCTCCCTCGAGCGCGAGCAGTAGGGAGCCAGATTTAGGGTGGTCCGACGGTACTGTTCCAAACGAGATGTACGCCGGCGAGGACCCGAATCGAATCGAGCGACGGTGCCCTCGAGTCCGACGGTCACACCCTCGTTCGCCGGAGCACGACGTGGGGGTAGGGATCGCGTGACCGATATCGCGATCGCCGACGCCGTCGACGGCTACCTCGAGCGGAAGGCGCTCGGCGACCCCGACGGCTCCGGCGCGGGAACCTACGCCGCGAACGCCGAATCCGTCCTCCGGCGATGGGTCGACTGGCTCGACGCCGAACACGATCTTCGGTCGCTCTCGGCGCTCGAAACCGACCAGATGCGGGCTTACGCCGAGACGCTCCGGGCTCGGACCGACGAGGGGACCTACGCGGCCTCGACGGCTCGCACCTACTACGCGGTCGTCCGGGCCTTCCTCTCGTGGTGCGTTCGGAGCGGGCTCCGCGACACGAACCCCGCCGCAGTCGAGGACGTCGCGGCCGCGCTGCCGCCGACCGTCGACGGCGACGCCGACGCCGAACCGGGCTGGACCGCCGACCGACGGCACGTCCTCGAGCGCCACGTCCGCGAGCGCGCGATCGCCGCGACGAGCGAGGACCGCGACCGCGAAACCCGTCGCGACCGCCTGCGGGAGTACGCCCTGGTCGCGCTCTTTCTCTACTCGGACGTGCGGGGTAGCGAGCTGTTCCGGGTCCCTAGGGACGACCGACGAACGGGTGCGGTCTGGGACGACGTCGACTTCTACACCGGAACGATCCGCGTCCTCGGTCGCTCCCAGCGACTCGAGGAGGTGCTGCTGTCGGCTGCGGTTCGGACCCCGCTGCGGCGGTACCGGGTCGCGCTCGATCCGCCGTCGAACGACTGGCCGCTGTTCCCGACGCGTCACGCCCCCTCGATCGCCCGTCGAGTCCGGGAGGTGCTCCGGGCACGGGGCCACGATGCGGAGGCGATCGACACCCTGCTCGCGGACGCGACGGCGACGGAACTGGCTCGCGAGCGATCGATCGCCCCGCCGGCGATCACCACCGAGGGGGCCCGATCGGTGCTCAAACGGCTGTGTCGAGAAGCGGGGCTCGAGGTCGATGGCGACTCCCCGACGCCGCGGGGCGTCAGGGACGACAGCCGGGGCGACGGCCGATACCGCCGCGAGGCGACGTCCGCGAGTCCGGCGCTGCGGGCCTCGGTCATGGAGCGGTCGATCGTGGTGTCGGCGTCTCGGGAAGGGCCCGGATCGATCGTCGACGTCCCAGCTCGGGTCGTCCGCAGCGAGGAACGTGACGCGGGCGGCGAACCCGAAGCCGACCCGGAGCCGTAACGCGTCGCTGTTCTCGAGTCGACGCCCGTCGCCGCCACACCGCTTTCCTCGAACGGCGAGCGCTCGAGCCCACACTCTTCACAGCCGGGCGGTGGTCGGTGAGCGCGCTACGCCCCGTTCTCAAGGACGATGAGTAGGGCAGGCTCGTTCACCGGAGAAAAAACGGCCGAGAACGGAGCCGCAGTCCGCCGTGGCTAGGCGACCAGTCGATCGACGGACGTGCTGATCGCGTCCTGGATCTCCGCGGAGGCGAACCCGAGGGTCAGGCCGAGCGCGGCTCCGATGACGATGGCGATCAGCATCCCTTTCGTGATCGCGGCCGGATCCACGTCTTTCCCATCGAAGGGATGGAAGTAGATCCGGTTGATGAAGGGCAGGATGTACCCCGCCGATAGCAGCGTGCTGCCGAGGACGAGCAGGGAGACGACCCACATCCCCTCCTCGAAGGCCCCCAGCGCGATGTACCACTTGCCGACGAACCCGACCGTCGGTGGCAGGCCGATCATCGCGATCCCGAGCACGGCGAAGGCGCCGGCCATGACCGGTGCGCGCTTCGCGACGCCGGCGTACTCCTCGAGCGTGCGGATGCCGCCGAAGCGAAGCGCGAACATCCCGGCCAGCACGAACAGCGAGGCCTTGACGATTCCGTGGCCGAAGATCTGTAGGATGGAGCCGAAGACCGCGGTCTCGTTTGCGATCGCGATGCCGACGAAGATGAGCCCGAACTGCGAGACCGTCGAGTAGGCCAGTACGAGCTTGATGTGGTCCTGCAGGAGCGCGAAGAAACTCCCGGCAAAGAGGCTAAAGAGCGCAGCGACCAGCAGCATGTTCCCGATCGCAGGGTTGGCCGCCAGGAAGTCGAGCGTGTAGACGGTAAAGAGCACGCGGACGAAGGCGTACATCGCGACGGCGGGCACGAGCGCCGAGATGACGGCACTGATCCCGTCCGGAGCGGAGGCGTGGGCGTCTGCTAGCCAGGTGTGGACCGGGAACAGCGCGATCTTGATCGCGAGCCCGACTGCTATCAGGATGAACGCGGCGGTCACCACGGGGTCGGTGTAGCCGACGTCGGCCAGCAGCTCCGGCAGCATTCGCATTGTCAGCGTCCCGGTCGAAGCAAGTATCAGCGCGACGCCGAGCAGGTAGAAACCGGCGCCGACGGTACCGACCAGCAGGTACTTGAACGCCGCGTAGGTCGACCACCGGTACTTCGAGGACGCGACCAGGGCGTAGGAGGAGATCGCCATGATCTCGAGGAAGACGTACATGTTGAACAGGTCGCCGGTGAGCAAGATGCCGAGCATTCCACCGACCAGCAGGAGGAAACCGCCGTAGAAGGCGTTCCCTCGCGGACCGTCCACACGCGTATAGACGAGCACGCCGAGACAGACGAGCAACACGAGCAGGATGACGACGACCGAGAACTCGTCGGCAAACAGCTCGATCCCGACCGGAACCTCGACACCACCCAGCTCGTGGCTCAGCTGTCGATCGTCGGTTTGCGTGATCATCCACGCGAGCGCGGCCGACATCGCGAGCGTCGCGGTGACGATTACGCTGGCGAACGCCCAGCCGACGTTTTTCCACCGGATGGTCGCGGCGATCGGCACCGAGGCCGAGATCAGCGGCAGGAGGACGATGATGGCCAGCAGCCAGCTGTACTCCTCCATACTAGCTCACCTCCATCGAGCCGCCGTTGTGGTCGGAGCCGTGTTCGCGTTCGCTACCCCGTCGAGCCGTCTCCGTCGTCTCCGTTAGGTTCCCCGTCATTGTTAGATGAAGAGTGCGACAGCGAGTGCAAGTGTGAGCACGCCTGCGGCCACGTAAACCGTCAGGCCGACACCGAGCTTGCCGCCGGTCTTCCCGGGCGTGTCCTCGTACCGGCGGTCGTAGGCGTCCCGCCAGCGGTCGGGAATCGTTCCTCGAATAGCCGTGTTCGGGTCGTGGATGGCACCGATGAGCCGCCAGCCGGTGCCGACGACCAGGTCGTTGACCCGGTTGTAGACGGCGCCGATACCTCCCGAGAGCCCGCGTGTGCCGTAGAACGTCGCCGGATCGTAGATCTGGTCGACGTCGAACCCGCCGTGAAGCCGATCCATGATCGGCTTACCGAGGACGAAGATCGCGATCCCCCCGGCGGCGAGATAGCTGGCCTTGAACAGATGGGCGGACGAGTAGGGGTTGAGATCGAGCTCGCCGGACATCGGCAGGTACGGAACCAGTGCCTGGTAGTAGACGCCGAAGACGATACAGGCGGCAGCGACGGCACCGGAGACGACCGCGTGACCGAGGTTTGCGTCGGTCGTCTCGATCGGGTCGCCGTCCAGGAAGGCGTAGTAGCCGAACTTGATGAACGACGCGAACGTGCCCATGCTGCCGATCACGATCATCCAGAACAGGACGTCGATTGAGAAGTCGCCGAAGATGACGAGATCGGAAGCGAAGTCGTAGTCGGCGGCGTCCATCACCATCCCCTTGCTGATGAAGCCGTTGAAGCCGGGGACGCCGCTAATCGACATGGCGCCGATGAGGAAGACGACCAGCGCGATCGGGGCGGAGGTCCCGACCGCCCCGAAGTTGTCGAGCCGATTCTCCTTCAGCTGGAGGATCAGGATGCCGGCGGCCATGAACAACAGCCCCTTGTAGAGGATGTGGTTGAACAGGTGGGCGAACGCGCCGGCAATTCCGAGGGCGGAGCCGACGCCGATGCCGGCGAGCATGATTCCGACCTGGGACTGGATGTGATAGGACAGCAGCCGTCGCATGTCCTTCTGTGCCAGTGCGAAGCTCGCCCCGTAGATCGCCATCCCGGCGCCGACGAACGCGAGCACGACGTTCCCGTCGGGGAACGCACGGTAGGCGGCGTAGACGGCCGACTTCGTGGTGTAACAGGCGAGGAAGACCGACGTGGCGACGTGGGGCTGCGGGTAGGTGTCGGGCAGCCAGCTGTGGAGCCCGATCATCGCCGTGTTGACACCGATCCCGACGCCGGCGAGGACGGCGGCCAGCGAAACCGTGCTCCCGGCGACCTCGATTGGAACGCCGCCGATCCCCGTCCCGTCGAAGTGGAGGGCGGTCGGGCTCGGATCGACTGCGAACAGGTAGAGCACGACCCCGGCCAGCAGAAGGCTCCCGCCGATACCGTGTGCGATCGCGTAGCGATAGCCCGCCCGCACCGCGGTCCCGCCGGAGAGCCAGACGAAGATGGTGCTCGTGATGGCCATCACTTCCCAGCCGACGACCAGTCCGAGCCAGTCGCCGACCGTGACCGTCCAGATCGACGGTGCGACGTAGGCCAACCCCCACAGAAGGTGGCGGTTGTCGGTGTCGGCGAAGTACGCCCACGCGACCGCGGCGGCGCCGAACCCGCCGAAGATGATCGCCATCAGCCTCGAGAAGTCGTCGACTGCCACGACGATGATCTCGAGGCCCATGAACGTGTACGTCGGACCCACGCCGTCGGGGACGAGCAGCGCCCAGGCAACGACGGCCAGCAGCGAGGCGACGCTGACGCCGTGGGCGATTCGCCGGGAGGCGAACGGTACGATCAGGGCCGCAACGGCGACGATCAGCGCCGGCGGGATCGAGAGTAGTTCGTTCATTATTCAGACACCTCCATTGCTCCGTCGACGATTCCTTCGATGAGGTCGAAGAAGACGACGTAGTCCGGAGCCATACCGAACAGGAGCATCAACGTCGCGGTAGTCATCAGCGGAACGAGCAGCAACGGCGTCGTCTCCCCGCCGCGCCAGTCCGAGCGGTCCCATCCGCCCGCCGGCGGGAGGTCGGGGTGACCGTGGTGGTCGTGGTCCTCGTGCTGTGCTTCGTCGTCCGGAGACGTGCCTCCGTCCGGACGGTACGCGCGTTCGCCGGGCGAGCCGCCGAAGGGGTTGTCGAGCACCGGCTTCTCGCCGGCGGCGTCCTCGGACTCGAAGAACGCCGTGTAGACGACCGGCCAGAAGTAGCCGACGTTCAGCGCGCCCGAAAGGACGAGCAGCGGGGCGACCAGCAGGTAGCCCGCTTCGGCCCCGCCCCAGATGAGGTGCCACTTGCTGACGAAACCGGCAAGCAGCGGAATGCCGGCCATGCTGAAGCTGGCGAGGCCGAACGCGCTCATCGTGATCGGCATCCGCTTGCCGACCCCGGCCATCTCACTGATGTACTTGACGTCGAGCTGGACGTACAGCGCGCCGGCACACAGGAACAGCGTCAGCTTCGAGAACGCGTGTGCCGGGATGTGGAGTAACCCGCCCATCAGCCCCATCTGGGACAGCAAGGAGAGTCCGAGCACGATGTACGACAGTTGCGCGATCGTCGAGTACGCCAGTCGTGCCTTGAGGTTGTCCTGCCGGAGCGCGAACAGACTCGCGATGAGGATCGTCGCGCCGGCGGCGATCGTCAGTGGCAGCCCCATGCCGATATCGGCGACCGTCCCGGGTCCGAAGACGTCGATTACGGTCCGGGCGATACCGAACGCGCCGGCTTTGACGACCGCGACCGCGTGCAGTAGCCCCGAAACCGGCGTCGGCGCGACCATCGCGCTGGGCAGCCAGGAGTGAAGCGGCATCACGCCCGCCTTCACCGCAAAGCCACCGGCAAGCAGCGCGAAGGCCCCGCGTGCGGCCCACGGATCGGCTGCCGCAACGTCGGCGAGTCCCTCGATGCCGCCTCGAGTGAACGCGATACTGCCGGTCAGCCAGTAGATCGCGAGCATTCCGCCGAATATCGCCAGTCCGCCGGAGAGCGCGTACGCGAGGTATTTGTATCCCGAAACGCGGGCCTCCTCGGATTCGTCGTGGGCGACCAGCGGATAGGTCGCGAGCGTCAGCACCTCGTAGAAGACCAGCAGCATGAACAGGTTCGACGCGAACGCGACGCCCAGCGCCGCGCCGACGCTGGCACACAGCATCGCGAAGAAGCGTGTCTGGAACGGCTCGTGATGGCCGCGCATGTAGCCGATGCTGTAGACGGCGGTGATGACGTAGAGGCCGCTAGCGACGAGGGCAAAGAGCATACCGAGCTCGTCGGCCCGTAACATGAGCTCGATACCCTCGACGAAGAATCCGAGGTCGGTTTCGTGGACTCGTCCCTCAAGGACGTCCGGGACCATGCTGGCGACGATCCCGAACATCGTCACGGCGGCGAGGATCGACCACGCCTCCCGGACGTTGGGTCGGTTCTTCGAGAGGAAGATGAGTCCGACAGTGAGAAGCGGGACGAGCAGTACGGCGAGCGGTCGCAGCGAGTCGACGGTCTCGGTTCCGGCGCTCGCAACGATCGCCTCAGTCATCGCTTTCACCTCCGGTCTCCGTGCTGTTGTTGCCCTCGCTGGCGGCGATCTTCGCTTCGATCTCGCGAGTGTCTAAGGTTCCGAACTCCGAGTAGAGCCGGATCACGAGCGCGAGCGCGAGCGCCGTCAGCGAAACACCGACGACAATCGCCGTCAGAACGAGCACGTGAACGATCGGGTTGGAGTAGGGTTCGCCGAGCCCGATGATCGGCGGGTTCGAGTCCTCGACGTAGCCGATCGTCACGAGCATCAGATAGACCGAAATCTGGGCGAAGTTGAGCCCGATGACCTTCTTGATGAGGTTCGGGTTGTCGATCATCATGTACGTCCCGATCAGGAACAGCGTGAACGCTGTCAGATAGTAGTGATAGGTTCCCTCGATCACGCGTCGTCACCTCCGGTTTCGGTGTCGCTTTTGCTTGTTGTTTTCTCGGCCTTCTCGTAGCCGGCAGCGAGCCAGATCACGAGTCCGGTGATCACGCCGCTGACGAGGGCGGCGATCGCGACCTCGGCGAGCTTGACCATGTCTTCGACCGTTAGCGGAAAGACGAACAGCTCGAGGATCGCGCCCCCGAGCGGGACCGCGGCGACGGCGATCCCCCCGAACAGGAACGCGCCGAGCACGAACAGCCCGGCCAGCCCCCGTGGATCGATCCATTGCCGAGTCGGGTCGAAGCCGAACGCCAGCCCGATCAGCACGATCGCCGACGCCATCACGACGCCGCCCTGGAACGCGCCACCGGGAAGGCTAGTTCCGAACAGGGTCAAGTAGACGCCGAACGCCACGACGAACGGCGTCAGGATCCGGGCGACCGTCTTGACGACTGGCGTCTGGATGACCGGCGACGTGGTTTCTTCGACCTGTTCGTCGACGACCGCCCCGGAGCGGGCGTCCTCGGCAGTATCCTGTGTGTCCGTCCGCGGCTGCTCTTCGGTAACCGCCTCCTTCGGATCGGGGTCGTCCTCGGGAACGTAGCCGTGAACGTCCTCGTCGGCGGCATCGGCGTCGGTGCCGCCGTCGGGGCGCAGCTCCGTGGCACGGTCCGTTCCGTCGCCACTATCCGTGATATCCCGGGGCGTCTCATCGGTGCCAGTCATAGGATGTCCTCCCGTTCGAGTACGATGAGAATGCTCACTGCTGCGGCGAACGCGACGATAAGTTCGCCGAGCGTGTCCAGGCCGCGGTAGACGACCAGCACCGCGACGACCGCGTTGGGGAATCCGGCCTCTTCGAGCGTGTTCTCGATGTAGTGGCCGTACGGTGTGAGTTCGCCGTCGGCGTACGTCTCGACGACCGCGGGCGCGTTCTCGGCACCGACGGGTTCGAGCGAGAAGATAACATAACCCAGCGGAATCGCGAGGGAGCCGACTAACACCAGCGCCGGCACGTTGATCGGACGGAACGCCCCGCCCTCATCAACGGTGCTCCCGCCGTCGGTTTCGGCGGTTCGAGCGCCGGTTTCTTCGCTCTCGCCGGACATGCCCGTCGTTTTCATCACGGTGATCAGGAAGAGGACCGACGTGACGCCGGCGCCAACCGCCGCTTCGATCAGCGCGACGTCCGGCGCGGCCAGTAGTACCCAGATCACCGCGATTCCGAGGGTGAACGCGGCGAACGTAACGATCGCGCCGACGATGTCACGCGCGAACGCGACGAACACCGCGGCTGCGACGACGAACAGTATTAGTGCAAACTCGACTCCGAGCCACATCATGGCGAGTCACCTCCGCTTTCCGCGGCGGAATCGTTCTCGTCGGTCGTCCAGACCTCGACGTCCTGACTGTACGCGGCGCGGGTGATCGAGTGGGCCGCCGTCGGGTTCGTGATGTAGATGAACACGAGCAGCAGGCCCGCTCGAAGCACCTCGCCTGCGGTACCGAAGTAGATCCCGACGGCGACGATCGTGAACCCGGCGCCGAGGGTGTCGGCCTTGGTCGCCGCGTGCGAGCGCGTGTAGACGTCCGGAAGACGGAGTACGCCGACGGCGGCGACCAGCGTGAAGAACACGCCAAACGCCACGAAGAGTACGATGACGGCCGTTGTCAGCGTCATCGCCACTTCACCTCCTCGGTCCGGTAGGAGAACCGACCGACCGCCAGACTCAGGACGAAGTTGAGGATGGCGTAGACGATGGCGATATCCAGGTACTCCGGTCGATCGAGTCCGGCGGCGATCAGTGCCAGGATGATGACGGTGCTGGTCCCGATCACGTTGATCGCAACTACCCGATCGTGCGTCGTTGGGCCGACTACGACGCGGTACAACACCGCGATCGCAAGCACCACGACGACCGCCGCGCCGAGTACCATGGCCGCGTTGGCGAGATCAGTCATCGGTCTCACCTCCGGATTCCGTTCCTGCACCCGGTCCGGCTCCGGCTACGGCGTCGGTCGACTGTACGACCGGCTCGATGTCGTCTCGAGCGATCGGACCGGGGAGATCGGTCCCGTCACGGCCGTAAAAGAGGAACCGGACCGCCCGCTCGTGAACGCCCTTCGCGAGGTCCTCGCGCGCCGAGGGAGCCAGCGAGTGGACGAGCAGTTCGCTTCCGACGGTATCGACCGTCAGCGTCCCCGGCGTCAGCGTGATGCTGTTGGCGAAGGCGGTAACGGAGAGGCCGTCGCCGACCGCGGCGTCGACCCGATCGAGACAGGGGTCGATCGGCAGCGACGGATGCAAAACGACGTAGGCGAACTGGACGTTGGCCTTGATGATCTCCCACAGCAGGTAGGGGACGAACAGCACGCCGCGGCCAAGCGTCGCCAGCGCGGGGCCGACGTGGGGCGTCCGCTCGAACGCGACGTTTCGCAGGAGTACGGCGGTTATCAGCGCGGTCACAGCTCCGGTCCAAAGCGCGAACGGATAGGTCGGACCACCCAGCGCGACGTAGAACGCGAACGCGACAACTGCGATAAAACCGCCGCGAATCAGCTCCGGACCGGTCGGTCGCCAGCTGCTCGAGACCGGCGAGACCTCGTACCGGATGTTCGATTCGGCCAGCACCGTCTCCATGTTCTGCAGCACGTGCGCGGTCGAGTCGACGGAGTAGTCGGGATCGATAATCACCCGATCGAGATCGTGCTCCGCGACGTAGTCGACCAGCAGTTCGAAGTGGCTCACCGGGTCGGCGAAGTACTCGTTGGTTCCAAGCAGGTTCGCCCGGACCGCGACGCCGTTTCCGGCTACTTCGGTCGCGTACCTCTCGGCCGTCGAAAGGAGTTTCTCGTCACGCTGGAGACCCTCGCGGCCGACGTGGTGACCGGGGGCCGTGAGGACAAGGTGAACGGCACCGTCGCCGTCTCCCTTCCTGACCATGTCGACGGCGTACTCGACCGTTTCCTCGAGCGTCGGCGATGGGCTCACCGGAACGAGGACGCCGTTCGTGGCGCTCACGCTGTCCACCTCCGTCGGTACTTCCGATCCGAACCGATCGAGCGACGCAGGGGGGTACTCGATGCGGGCGTTCGATCGTCGGTCCTACAGGAGACCGCTTGTCGGACGGCCACCGTGTCCGACAGCGGTACGTGCAGTCGTTTAGCTGCCACCGCAGATCCCTCCTGGTGACCGTCGTTTGCTACTCATAGCTCTCTTCTCGTTAGTCGGACCAAGCGCCAGACGTAGGAAAACTATTTCGTTATCCGCCGGCACGACGGGAATCGATAAACAAACGGAAGCAAAGCGATATTGTCTTCACTTGATAGCCGATACCGAATTTCGGTTTTCGAATGTTATATTCTGGAGAGTCAGGTCGCGTGGACCGGACGCACACTCCCGGTCCGGGCGCGGACTCCCCGACGCTCCGGCCGCGTGTCTTCTGGCCCATTTTTCCGCTGGAACGGAGGGCGATACACCCCCCCCTCCGCAAGGTCGGACGGTTCGACATCGAACCCCAACCTTTACAACTGCAGTTTCAGTAGACAAACCTGATTTGCATGACTCGAGAGACCGTTGCCGACCGAATCGACGCCGCACGTGCGATGCTAACGCCAATACAGGCCGCAACCGGCCTGACGTTCGCCACGGGGATCGCGTTCGTTCTCGTGTTCCTGCAGGACCCGCTCGCACACGACGCGATGCACAACTTCCGCCACGCGGCGGGAATCACCTGCCACTGAACCGATGCTCTACGACTACCTCCGCCGGGGTGTGCAGGCGGGTGCGATCGCCGGCCTCGCGTACGGACTGTTCATGGCGTTCGTCGCGAATCCGCTCAGCGAGTACCTCCACCACGCACAACACGACCACGGTCACGATCACCACGACCACGCCCACACCGTCTCCGAGACGACGACGGCGATCGTCAGCGTCGGGAGCGGCGTCCTCTGGGCGATCTTCCTCGGCGGCGTCTTCGCGATCGCGGTGTACTTCCTCGAGCCGGCGCTTCCCGGCCGCGGTGCGGGCAGCACGTTCGTCCTCGCCGGCGCCGGATTCCTGACCGTGTCGGCGACACCGTGGCTCGTCCTCCCGCCAGCGGCCCCCGGCGCGGAACAGCTGTATACCGTCGAGTTGCGACTGGCAATCTACGCCGGACTCGTCGCGCTCGGCGCGCTCGTCTCGGCCACAGCGATCGGTTCGTACAGACGGGGCGCGTCCCGACACCGGGCGCTCGGAGTCGTCGCCGCCGCGGCCCCGATCGTCGCGACCACGGTCGTCCTTTCGACTGTCGCGCCGACGGTCGTAAGCCACCCCGACCTGGCCGGCGAGCTCGTCTCGGCGTACCAGGCGATGGCCGCGCTGAGTCAGGCCGCAATCTGGGCGATCCTCGCCGCGTCGGTGAGCTGGCTTGAACGTCGTGACGCGACCTCGACAGCCGGTGTCGCCGGCCCGAACGACCGCCGCTCGACGAGCCCCTGACCATGCAACGACGAACGACCCGACAGCGGGAACGTCTCGGCGCGTGCGTGTTCATCTGTACGAACGACCGCGACTCCGACTACGCCTGCTGTAGTGACGCCGGTGCCGAGGAGACGCTCGCGGCAGTCAACTCCTGGCTCCGCGAGCGTGGTGCGTTCTGGTCGCCGGTCGGCGTCACGACGACCGGCTGCCTCGGCCTCTGTAGCGCGGACGGTACGGCGATCGCGATCCAGCCCCGCGACGAGTGGTACGCCGACGTCACTCCCGAGGACGTGCCCGCGCTGCTCGAACGCGAGTTCGGCCCGGACGCCGACTCGATCGACGAGCGGGCGGCCGACGCGGACGGGAGCGATTCGCTCGGTGTGACCCACCCCGACGATTGATCCTGCTGGATGTCGTGGCTCGTCGTATGCCAGGCGAGATCGTCGTCGTCGACGGCGCACGGACGCCCCACGGAACGCTTCTCGGCTCCCTCGCCGGGGTTGGCCCCGTCGAGCTCGGCCGAACGGCCCTTGACGGCCTGCTCGAGCGAACTGCCGTGTCCGGGGAAGAGATCGACTGGGTGGCACTCGGTAATGCGATCCAGGCCGGAATCGGACAGGTCCCGGGCCGACAGGCCGTCGTCGAGTCCGAGCTGCCAAACGAGACGCAGGTGACGACGGTCAACGAGGCCTCGGGGTCGGGGCTGCGGGCGATCGCGCTGGCGGTCGACCGAATCGAGGTCGGACGGGCCGAGTTCGCGGTCGCCGGCGGCTTCGAATCGATGACCAACGCCCCCTGGATTCTGCCGGACTACCGGAAGGGACGGCGCCACGGCGACGCGACGTTGAAGGATTCAATGATCATGGACTCGCTGTGGGACGTCAACCTCGACGTCCACATGGGCGAGATCACCGAGCGACTCGTCGATCGCGAGGACGTCTCCCGGGAAGCCCAGGACGAGTACGCCCTCGGGAGCCACCGCCGTGCGGCCGACGCGATCGAGACGGGCGCGTTCGACGACGAGATCGTCCCCGTCGAGACGGGAGGGGAGACGGTCGACACGGACGAGGGACCGCGTCCCGACTCGACGCTGTCGGATCTGGCCGAACTTCCCGCCTCCTTTCGCGAGGACGGGACGGTCACCCCGGGCAACGCCTCGAAGCTCAGCGACGGCGCCGGGATGGTGTTGCTCGCCGACGCGGACGCCGCGGCCGATCGCGGACTCGAGCCGATGGCTCGGCTCGTCGACTACGAGCTGGTCTATCGCGACCCCGACGAGTTCAACGAGGCGGTCGGCGACGTCGTCGCGAGCCTGCTCGCGGATAACGAGCTCGCGGTTTCGGACGTCGACGCGTTCTGGATCAACGAGGCGTTCGCGGCCCAGTCGGTGTACGTCATGGAGCGGCTCGGGATCCCGCGCGAGAAGATGAATCCCTCGGGCGGAGCGATCGCCTTCGGTCACCCGATCGGCGCCTCCGGTGGAATGCTGACGACCAGCCTGGCATACCAACTCCGGGACGATCCGGACGTCGAGCGCGGCCTCGTCGGAATGAGCGTCGGCGGGGGCGGGGCGATCATGGCATTGCTCGAGCGCGTCTGAACCGCCATCGTGCCGAGACAGGGGTTTCGAGGGGTTTACCTATCCGCTGTTCCCAGTGGTTATCAATGACGCTGTACTCGCGAGTTCGCCCGCTCGCGTTCAAACTCCCTGCCGAGACGGCCCACACGCTCGGGAAACGGGCGTTGCGTGCCGCCCAGTCGACGTGGCTGACGCGGGCGGCACTCGCCTCGAACTACCGGTACGCGCATCCGGCACTCGAGACCGAGCTGTTCGGCAGTCGGTTTCCGAACCCGGTCGGGGTAGCCGCGGGGTTCGACAAGAACGCCGAGGTGACTCACGCCCTCGAGGCGCTCGGGTTCGGGTTCGTCGAGGTCGGGACGGTGACGCCGTACCCCCAGGCCGGAAACGATCGCCCGCGGCTGTTCCGGCTCCGGACGGACGAGGCGATGATCAATCGAATGGGGTTCAACGGGCAGGGGATGGAGCGGGTTCGGGCCCGGCTCGAACGACGCGGACCGCCCCAGGTTCCCCTCGGAGTCAACATCGGGAAGATGAACTCCTCGGACGAGGACGAGGCGATCGAGGACTACCGGCGCGTGTTCGATCGGCTCGCACCCTTCGCCGACTACGTCGTCGTCAACGTCTCCTGTCCGAACACGCCCGACGAGTTCGACGAGGCCTCGCCCGACCACCTCCACTCGATCTTCGAGACGCTCGCGGCCGAGAACGACGACGACGTTCCGATCCTCGTCAAGATCGGCCCCGACTCGCCGGAGGACTCGATGCTCGAGCTGCTCGGGATCGTCGAGGACCACGACCTCGACGGGATCGTCGCGACGAACACGACCACCGGCCGCGAGGGCGTCAACTCGCCGAAGGCCGCGGAGCGGGGCGGGCTCAGCGGGGCGCCGCTGGCGGAGCGCTCGACCGAGGTGATCCGGACGCTGGCGAGAAACGCGGACGACGATCTGCCAATCGTCGGCGTCGGGGGCGTCGACTCGGCCGAGGGCGCCTACGAGAAGATCCGCGCGGGCGCCTCGCTCGTCCAGCTCTACACCGGGTTCGTCTACGGCGGGCCCGGGACAGCCAGACGGATCAACCAGGGACTCGTCGACCTGCTCGAGCAGGACGGCTTTTCCTCGGTCGAGGACGCGGTCGGAGCCGACCTCGAGTAGCGGTTGGCCGGTCGTCTGCCCTCAGGAGCCGTCGACGTCGACCCGTGTCCCGTACCCCGACTCGCCGACGACGCTCCCGTCCTCGTAGACGACCTCGCCGCGGACGACCGTCGCGATCGGTTTCCCGGTGAACGACTCGCCGATAAAGGGCGTCACGCAGTTTTTCGAGTGTAACTCGTCAGCGCTCTCGAGGGTCCACTCCTGATCGGGGTCGACGATCGTGAAGTCGGCGTCGGTGCCGATCTGGAGCGACCCCTTCTGGGGGTACATCCCCCACACCTGCGCCGGCCGAGTCGAGTGGCGACGCACCCACTCCTCGAGGGAGAGCCGTCCTTCGTCGACGAAGCTGAGCGCGACGGACACCTCGGTCTCGAGGCCGACGAACCCCGAGCTTGCCTCCCAGGTGTTCCCGAACGGGTCGTCGACTTTCTTCTCCTCGGGGGTGTGGGGCGCGTGGTCGGTCGCGATACAGTCGATCGCGCCGCCGTCCATACCGACCGTCCAGAGGCGCTCTCGCTCGTCGGCGTCGCGGATCGGCGGCTGGATCCGGGCGACGTTGCCCTTCTCGTGCATGACGTCCTCGGTGAACCAGAGGTAGTGGGGCGTCGTCTCCGCGGTGACGTCGACGCCTCGATCCTTCCCGCGGGCGACGGCCTCGGCCGCCGACCCCGAGGAGACGTGGAACATGTGAATCGACGCGTCGGTCTCCGCGGCGAAGGTGAGCATCCGCTCGACGGCCTCCCGTTCGGCGATCACGGGCCTCGAGTGAGAGTGGTCGATCGGCTCGTTGCGTCCCTCGCGTTTGAACCGCTCGGTGTAGTGGTCGATGATCTCGCCGTTCTCCTCGTGAAAGCCCAGCCGCTTGCCGGTCTCGGCGATCCGCTCCATCGCCTCAAGGATCTCGCCGTCGGTCGGCGGCGGGACGTCCCCGACCGTCGAGCCCAGGAAGATCTTGTACCCTAACACGCCGGTTGCGTCGAGCTCGGGGATCAGCTCTATGTTCTCGCTCGTGACGACCGCGTAGCTCTGGAAGTCGACGTGGGCGCCGTCCTCGCCCCGTTCGTACTTCAGCTCGAGGTGTTCGGGGCGATCGATGACGGGATCGGTGTTTGGCATCCCGACGACGGTCGTCACGCCGCCGGCAGCCGCGGCCCGCGTGGCCGACTCCCAGTCTTCCTTGTACTCGAGGCCCGGCTCGCGGTTGTGAATGTGACAGTCGACGACGCCGGGCGCGAGGACGCCCCCCTCGCCGTCGAGGACCCGGTCGGCGTCGGGGAGGCGATCGCTCCGCGCGAGGGCGGTGATCGTTCCGTCCTCGACGGCGACGCCGGCGTCGGGGGTCCGTCCGGCGGGGGTGACGACGGTGCAGTTTCGCACGACGAGATCCGCGCTCATGGGGAGTACCTATCCGCGAGGTCCGGATATAGCTTCTGTTGGCGCGAGCGAGCGGTCACGAGGACGCGGTGGCGTCACGTTCCGGTGGTGAGGAGAGTACTGAGACGCCACTCGTGCAATCCTGGAGTTGGACCCAACTAACCTATTGTAGCTGGTGTAGCTTAGCCAGATAAGGTAGTTGGAATAGGTGCCTATTGTATCTCACCACCGTCCGGTTCGACGAGTTCGTCCGAACGCCTTCACCCGCGGGTTCTTTAGGATCGCTCCCCCAGCGAACGGTATGCACGTCGTCGTCAACGCCGCCGTCAGCGCGGACGGAAAACTCTCCTCGAGACGCCGCGAACAGATCGCGATCAGCGGCGACGCCGACTTCGCGCGGATGGACCGCCTCCGAGCGGAAAGCGACGCCGTCGTCGTCGGCGTCGGCACCGTCCTCGCGGACGACCCCCACCTCACCGTCAAAGACGAGACGCTGATCGACGAGCGACGCCAGCGGGGCGACCCGGCCCATCCCGCGCGCGTGGTCGTGGACTCGACGGGCCGAACGCCGCTGGACGCGGCCGTCCTCGACGACGCGGCGACGACCTACGTCTGTACGAGCGAGCGGGCGACCATCGACGAGCGAATGGATCTAGCCGACCGCGCGGAGCTGATCACGGCCGGGGACGGTCGGGTCGATCTCCTGCGGGCGTTCGCGACGCTGCAGGAACAGGGGCTCGAACGGATCATGGTCGAGGGTGGCGGCGAGCTCATCTTCTCGCTGTTCGAGGACGGCCTCGTCGACGAGCTGCGAGTCTTCGTCGGCCCGAAACTCATCGGCGGACGCGACGCCCCGACGCTTGCCGACGGTGAGGGCTTTATCGCCGACTTTCCGATCCTCGAACTCGAGAGCCTCGAGCGGGTCGGCGAGGGGGCGCTGTTGACCTGGCGGACGGCCGACGGCTGAGGCCGTCCCGTCAGGTCTTTGCGCGCTCGTCTCCTACGGCCGAGCATGGAACGAGCGACCTTCGGCGGCGGCTGTTTCTGGTGTGTCGAGGCGGCCTTCGAGCAGCTCGAGGGCGTCGACTCGGTGACCTCAGGGTACGCGGGCGGCCACACCGAGGACCCGACCTACGAGGCGGTCTGTTCGGGCTCGACCGGCCACGCGGAAGTCGTCCAGGTGGAGTACAACCCCGACGAGATCGCCTACGAGGACTTACTGGAGGTCTTCTTTACGGTCCACGACCCGACCACGAAGGACCGGGAAGGTCCCGACGTCGGCAGCCAGTACCGCTCGGCGATCTACGCCCACGACGAGGCCCAGCTCGAGACGGCCGAGGCGTTCGCCGACGAGCTCGAAGCGGAGGGCCTCTACGAGGGGATCGTCACGGAGATCGAGCCTCTCGATACGTTCTACGAGGCCGAGCAGTACCACCAGAACTATTTCGAGAAGAACCCGAACGACGCCTACTGTTCGATGCACGCGGCGCCGAAAGTCGAGACGGTCCGCGAGAAGTTCGGTGAGAACGTGGCTCCCGAACACTGATATCCTTCCACGACCGAAGTCGGAGGCTTTCCCCTCGAGTCTCTGCCGTGAGTCCGCTACACCCAACAGCTGGGAACCGACCCGGCATCGCTGTCGTACTCCTCGTCGAGCTGTTCGCCGTGCGCTCCCCGTTACAGAAGGCGAGGACTCACGACGTCAGCCGACAGAGAGTACCCGCTCGCCTCGGGACGGGTGCCGTTGCGCTCGAAATTCAGATACTGGGACACCGGAACGATGACCCCGCGGATCGGGATGTCGAGAGACCACGCCCCGAGGATCGAGCCGGGGGACGCGATCTCGTCCGTACAAATTCGGCCTCTTGAGCGGTATGGAGGGGGGTCGAAGCCCTCAGTCGGCTCCGTTAGCTCCGTCAGCGGGCTCCTCGATCTTGCCCTGACTTTCGAGGCCGTCCTCGAGAACGCTCCGCATAGTCGTGGCGGCAGCCGTACCGACGATCCGCTGGAGTTGCTGGACGGTCACGGTCTGGTTCTGGACCCCGTTCGCGATACCGAGAACGGCACCGCGGGCGGCGAACGCTTTCGCGAACCGGAGAGCGAGCCCTCTCCGAGGTTCGGTGGCGCCCGGAGCGCGACGGCCTCGTTCGCGCACTCGTCGATTCGCAGGCGAAGACCCTCGAAGCGAGCGGCGACACCGAGTGCTGGAGCCTGCGGCTGCGATTCGCGACCCACGAAGACCTCGCCGCGTTCAACGTGGCGATTATCGACGATGGCACATCTACAACCCTGCCCGCTCGACCAGGGACGCCTCGCTCACGGACGAGCAACGCGAAGCGCTCTTAGTGGCATACTACAACGTTCCGCGTTCCGCGGCGAACGACGCTCTCCGGACTCGCCGGCGGCGTCGGAATCAGCGACACCGCACTCTCTCAACGGATCCGACGGGGGATGGCGACGCCGATCGAACGAACGCTGTTGGCGGACGACCGACCCAACGGATAGCACCTCCGGATCGTCACTCGGAGATCGTCAATACGCCGTTGTTGGCCGTGACCTCGGTTGCACCCGCAGGCAGTTCGAACTCGAACTGCCGGTCGTCCATCACGACCAGCACCCGGTCGTCGACGACGTCGACTGACATGTCGGCGGCGTCGGAGCCGAAGTCGACGGTGATCACGCACCCGTCATCGCCCTCCATCTCGCGGACGACCGCATCGTCGGTGTGACCGTCTCGAAGCTGTTTTGGGACTCGCATGGTTCGGCTAGGTGCCCACCCACCGTAAGCACTGCCCCCGCAGCATCCGGCCGACCGACTTCAAGAAATTCCCACTGCAACCGATCAGTGAGCGCGTTCGGCGACCGCCTTGCTGCGCTCATTCGAAGGCCGTGCCGTCACAAAGGAACACGGCGTCGGTCGATCCGTATGCCAGTCGGTGAACTCGGTCCGGAAGATGTCGTAACTGCACAGCCAGACGACGATCTCGAGACGGTCGCCGAGCAGTTCGCCGAGGAGAACGTCGGCGCCGTCGTCGTCACCGAGGACGAGGAACCGGTCGGGATCCTCACCGACCGCGACGTCGCCCTCGCGGTTCCTAACAGCGACGACGTTGGCTCGGTCGCAGTTGAGGACGCGATGACCGCTGACCCGGCGATCCTCCAGGAGGACGACGAGGCCATCGCGATCTCGCGGGCGATCGAGCAGCACAACGCCCGTCGGTTCCCCGTCGTCGACGACGACGGCGCGCTGACGGGGATCGTGACGCTCGACGACCTCGTGGCGACGATCGGCGAACAGCTCGACGACGTCGCCGAGACGGTCGAGGTCCAGTCGCCGGGCTACAGCCCCTGACTTCCTCCCACGACTGAAGTCGTGGGCTTTCTCCTCGAACCTCTGTAACGCCGGTTCCGGTCGCAGTCGACTCCACTCCACGATCCGCTTTCGTTGCCGATCGTCCCGGGTAGCGACCGCTTTCGACCTGCGTCTCGGCTGGTTCGTCCGCGACAGTCGTGTCGTGGCGTCGTGCACCAGTCAAATCCGTTCGAGCCGTCCTCGAATCGCGTCGACCGAGGTAGTAAACCAATAGTTACGATATGGAAACCGGTCCGAAACAATGACCGCCGGAGCCGTCGTCCTCTCGTAATGAGCACCGATCGACCGGTTCGAGAAACGACACAGCCGACGGCCTCCCGGTCGCCAGAACGCGACGCGACGGCGGTCCGACTCGCGGCAGTCACCCACGAGTACGGCTCCGACGGCGGGTTCCGCTCGCGATCGGAGCGAACGGTGACCGCCCTCGAGGACGTCTCCGTTGCGCTCGGCAGCGGCGAGATCGTCGGCCTCGAGGGGCCAAGCGGGAGCGGGAAGTCGACGATCCTCCACGCCGTCGCCGGCCTGCTGGTGCCGACGGCGGGGAGGGTGACGGTCGAGGGCACCGACCTGACGGCGCTGTCGGCTCGCGAGCGAACTCGCCTCCGTCGCGAGCGGATCGGGATCGTCTTCCAGCGGTTCCACCTCCTGCCCTCGCTGTCCGCGCGGGCGAACGTCGCGCTCCCGCTGGTGCAGGACGGCGTCCCGAAACGAAAGCGCCGAGAACGGGCGACGGCGCTGCTCGAGCGGGTCGAACTTGGCGACCGGATCGAACACCTTCCCGGGGAGTTAAGCGGCGGCGAGTGCCAGCGGGTCGCGATCGCCCGGGCGCTGGCGACCGACCCCGACGTGATCGTCGCCGACGAGCCGACCGGCGAGCTCGATACCGCGACCGGACAGCGCGTCCTCGAGCTGCTGACCGAGATCGGCCGAGAGCGAGCGATGCTCGTCGCCTCCCACGACGCCGAGACCCTCGCTGCCGCCGATCGCGTCCTTGAGCTACGGGACGGCAGGATCGTCTCGGATGGACGGTAAACGGGGAGAGAAATCAGGAGTCCTGAGTCCAGAGACCGACCAGCGGGTCGCTCGAGCCGTCGACCTCGACCCGAATCGAACGATCGTCGTCGAGCGCGATCGCGACCCGCTCGAAGTCAGCGACGTAGCGGGACTTGCGGTGGCAGCTCCGACCGACTCCGGACGTTTCCCTGACCAGTCCGGCCTCGGTCAGTCGGTCGAGTTTCCGGTAGGTCGTCGAGAGCGGGCGCTCGATCTCCTCGGCCGTCTCCTCGACGGTCAGGGGCTCCTCGAGGGCCGCGATGATCTCCCGACACGCGTCGTCGGTCAACGCACTGAACACGTGTTCGCACGAGGGGGCGTCGTCCGACGAGGAGAACTCGAGTGGCATACGAGTACACGCGGGTTGGGAACGAAGCCTAAAGACACGTTTGGTCGGCCACGCGAGGGGGTAGCTACATGTAGGCTCCGGGCCAGGCCATCCGTATGAGCGACGACCGATCCGCGAACGGCGACGTCCTCGAGAACACGCCGGGCGAGGGACGAACGCCCGAAGCCGAACGCATCGAACCCGCGGCGCCCGAGTCGTTCGGGCTCGTCCAGGTCTGGTGGGGCGACGGAAAGGGAAAGACGACCGCCACGCTCGGAATGGGGATGCGCGCGGCCGGCCACGGCTACCGGGTTCATCTGCTCCAGTTCATGAAAGGCGGCGCCTCGAGCGTCGACGCCGTCCGCGGCGAGTACAACGCGATCGCCGCCCTACCGGGGATGAGCTACGAGAACCTCGGCCACTACGGCTGGCACGGGATGGCCGACGGCAGCGAGGACGCCGACCACCAGGCGGAGGCCGAAGCGGGGCTCGAGCGCGCCCGCGAGCTGCTCGCGGCGGCCGACGAGGCCGATCTCGCGGCGCCGATCGACCTCGCGGCCGAGCCCGAGGCGGGCGTCCACATGCTACTCCTCGACGAGGTGCTGTACGCGGTCGACCAGGAGCTGCTCGCCGAGGACGACGTCCTCGAGTTGCTCGACGACAAGCCCGACGACCTGGAGCTGGTGCTGTCGGGGAGCCACGCCGAGCCGTCGTACCTCGAGGAACGCGCGGACCTGATCACGAACGTTCGGAAGGTGAAACACCCGATCGAGGCGGGCCAGCGGGCGCGACAGGGGACGGAGTACTGACCGTTCTCCTGACGATCCCATCGTGAGGACCGCCCGTGGACTTATGTTGCCGATCGTACAGTAACGTGGTATGACAGTTACGCTCGACACCGTCGACCTGCCGAACGGCGAAACGATCGGCTACCGCGAACGCGAGGGGGGCGACGTCCCGGTCGTCCTGTTGCACGGGAACATGACCTCCTCGAAACACTGGGACGTCGTCCTGGAGGCGATGGACGACCGGTACAAGCTGTACGCGATGGACATGCGCGGGTTCGGCGAGTCGAGCTACGAGGAGCCGATCGACTCGATCGCGAAGTTCGCCGAGGACGTGGCGCTGTTCGTCGACGAACTCGACCTCGAGCGGTTTCACCTCTGGGGGTGGTCGACCGGCGGCGGGGTCGCGATGGAGTACGCCGCCGCCCACCCCGACCGGGTGCGGAAGCTCGTTTTGCTCGCGCCCAGCAGTACGCGGGGCTACCCGATCTATCGGAAGGACGAGGACGGTACCCCGACCGACGAGGTGCTGACGACTCGCGAGGAGATCGCGCGGGATCCCGTCCAGGTCGCGCCCGTCCTCGAGGCCTACGAGCAGGAGGACGCGGCGACGATGAAGGGGATCTGGAACCAGCTCATCTACGTCAACGACGAACCCGACCCCGAGCGCTACGACGAGTACGTCGCGGACATGTTCACCCAGCGGAACCTCGTCGACGTCGACTACGCGCTCACCCGGTTCAACATGAGCGACGAGCACAACGGCATCACGGAGGGCTCCGGACGCGCGTCCGATATCGTGGCCGACACGCTCGTCCTGCGGGGCGAGGACGATCTGGTCATCACCGAGGCGATGATCGAGGAGACGCTCGCGGATCTGGGCGAAACCGCGACGTTCGTCGAGCTGGAGGGCTGTGGTCACTCGCCGCTGATCGACGACCGCGAGCAGCTACTGCGGGAGGTCGAGTCATTCCTCGAGGGCTAAAACGTCTCGACGTCAAGCCCGTCGATCCGCTCGAAGTGTGTAACATTTTTCGTAAGAACTGATTCCTCATGGACGAGTGCCGTTGCCGCGACGATCGTATCACCCATTCCGATCGCATCGCCGTCAGACGTCAGCCGCCCGTCGATACGACCGGCTTTCTTCATCACCGCGCTGTCAGCCGGATACACGGGCTTTGTGTCGAGTACCGCCTCGATCGTTCGACGACGGGCAGCCGAATCGTGTACTCGTTCGATACTGTGATAGAGTTCGAACTGGGAAATCGACGAGATGTGAAGGGGAACGTGCTGGTTCTCGAGTGCGGAAATCTTCTGCGTAGCGTTCTCGTTGCCCTGCATCAGGTGGATGAGGACATCCGTGTCGACGATCACGAGTCGAGTTGATCGGTGAGCCGATCGAGTCGCTCCCGTGACTGGGTTTCCCGCTCGTCGATCGCGTCTCGCATCTCTTCGGCTTCCTCATCCGAGAGGATTCCTGCCAAGTCGAGCAGCGATCGTTCGCCGGCGATTCGCTCGACGGTATCCGAGAACGATTCTCCCTCTTGTTTGCGACTCTTGAGCCGCTGGTACGCTTCCTCGGTGAGTCGGACGTTCCGATACTCGGTTTCTCCCATGCACACACGTGTGTGCAGATCGGTCTTAATTGTTCTGTCGCATATCAAGGAGTAACTACCTGTCTTACCGATATCGATCAAGCGGTGAACGATCGGCCTCGAGCGCAGGAGCCGTCGCCTCGAGAACCTGTCGGAAGCGCTGAAAACACCTTTCGCCTGCAAGGGCAGGGAAAACCCGAAACCCGTGCGACGTGAGACGTATGAAGGTCGTCTACAAACCGGGCAACGCCTACGAGGAGATCAACTGCTTCGACTTCCGGGAGTACGAACACGGCGTCGTCCTCCACAACGAGGAGGGGTACAACATCGGCTACGTCCCCCACGAGATCCTGAGCCACATCGAACCACATCCGGAGGAGGAGGTTACCTTCGACGGCAGCGGGCGCCGCGGGGAGGAAACCGACGAGGAGTAATCGCTCGAACCGACAGGACGATACCCCGTCCCGTTCGAGTTCGGGGCGATGACGCGGACGCTTCTCGTCGCCGGCACCGCGAGCCACGTCGGCAAGTCGACCGTGGTCGCGGGGCTCTGTCGCCACCTCGCCGACCGGGGCGTCTCGGTCGCGCCGTACAAGGCACAGAACATGAGCAACAACGCCCGGGTCGTGGTCCGTCCGGAAGCAAGCGACGGGGACGGCAAGGCGGACGGAGACCGCTGGGGCGAGATCGGCGTCTCCCAGTTCGTCCAGGCCCGCGCGGCCCGAGCGGCGCCGACGACCGACTGCAACCCCGTCCTGTTGAAACCCCGCGGCGACGGCGAGAGCCAGCTCGTCGTCCAGGGTCGGGCCCGCGAGCACGTTCCCGCTGGCAGCTACTACGACGCACACTGGCACGAGGCCCGCGAGGCTGCCGTCGACTCCTACCGCCGGCTCGCGGCCGACCACGAGGTCGTCGTCGCCGAGGGCGCCGGCAGCATCGCCGAGATCAACCTCCACGACCGGGACCTCGCGAACCTCGAGACGGCCCGCTTCGCCGACGCCGACGTCCTCCTGCTTGTCGACATCGAGCGCGGCGGCGCGTTCGCGAGCCTCTACGGGACGATCGAGCTGTTGCCCGACGACGTCCGCGAACGGGTCGTCGGCGCCGTGATCACCAAGTTCCGGGGCGACCCCGCATTACTCGAGCCCGGCATCGCGGAGATCGAATCCCGGACCGGAGTGTCGATCCTTGGCGTGCTCCCCTACGACGATCCGGGACTGCCCGAGGAGGACAGCGTCGGGCTGCCGGACCCGGGCGAGCGGGACGTCCTCGGCGCCGACGACGGCGTCCCCGCGGAACGACGGCTGACGATCGCCGTCCCCCGGCTCCCGCGGCTCTCGAACGCGACCGACCTCGAGGCACTGGCGGCCGAGCCGGGTGTCGCCGTCGAGTTCGTTCCCCTCGAGGAGGACGGAAACGACGCGAGCCGTACCCCCCTGGCCGACGCGGACGCGGTCGTCCTTCCGGGGACGAAAAACGCCGTCGACGACCTGCGCGCGCTCCGGGCGTCGGCGGTCGGCCCGGCCATCCAGCGGTTCACGGGCCCGATCGTCGGGCTCTGTGGCGGCTACCAGCTGCTGGGCGAGCGGCTCACCAACGCCGCGCTCGAGGGCGTCGGCAACGAGGACGTCCTCGAGGGACTCGGCCTGTTGCCGGTCGAGACCCGCTTCGAGCCCGAAAAACACCTCGAGCGGACCGCGGTGACCGTCGACGGCGCGGCCTCGCCGCTGCTCGCGGACGCCGACGGCGCCACGGCGCGGGGGTACGAGATCCACGCGGGCCGCACCCGGGCGATCGAAATGGTCGACCGACCACTCGGCGAAACTGGCGCGGCTCGCGGCGAGGTGCTTGGCACCTACCTCCACGGGCTGTTCGACGCCCCACCGGTCCGGGAGGCGTTTCTCGCGGCCGTGGCGGAATCGGCGGGGGTCGATCGACCCGACGATTCGAGCGGGAGCGATGACGCGGGCCTCGAGGGGCGACGGCCGGCTGATCGGGCCGCGTCGCTGGTCGCGGACAACGTCGCACTCGAGGCGCTGGGAGAGCCGTTCGACGCCTAGTCGCGGTAGGTGCCGAGCAGTTCCTCAAGGATGAGACACTCCCGGTCGGTCGGCTCGTAGTGGTCGTCGATGAACCCCTCGGCGGCCTCGTAATCCCCCCGGAGCCCGTGTTTGCGGACGGTGATGATCGCCTCGAGGAGGAAGGAGTCGGCGTCGGCGTCGGCGCCGTCGCTCTCCTCGGGGATGTCGAGTTCGGCCTTGATTTCCTCGAAGTTGAAGGTCTCGACGTCGTGATCCGGATCGACGAGCGTGAGGACGTACTCGGCGGAAAAACGGTAGAACTCGGATTTGCTCTCGAACATACCGTCGTCGACGAGGGCGTCGATCTGGTCGACGACCGCGTCGGGATATCTGACGGTATCTTTCGCCATACCGAAACCGTTCATAGCGCTGACTCATTACTGTTTCGGGCGTCAGGAGCGCAAAACGAACTGAGCATCGTCCGCTTGGAGTTCACAACAGGTTTATTATTTATCATACGCAATTAGCGGACGCGATGGCAGATGAATCCGAACTCCGCGACCAGATGATCGACGCGTTCGAAGGCGCAGACTACCCCATCTCGAGTCCGATGGACCTCGTTCCGGCCCTACCGAACGGCCCCGGAACGACGTTCGAGTCGGGAGAGTTCTCGATGACCGCGATGGAGCTCAACACCAAGACCTCGGGCGGGGACTTCCCCTACGAGAACCCCGAGACGTTCGTCGACGACATCATCGAGGACCTCAAAGAGCAGGGCGAGCTCTGAGAGGGATCAGCGTCGGCAGTTGGGGATACACGCGGTTCTTTCGTGTGGCCCAGCACGAACAGTCGCTCGGACGAGAGAAACCGGTTCCGTCGGTCCCGTTCTCGCTGGCTGATAGTTCGTCCCTTTTCTCATAGCTATGAGTACTGCGAATGGCAAGCACTTACGTCGGTGGCCGATGATGGTCTCGAAGTACTCGAATCGGCGCCAGCGGGTGCCGGAAACTGAACCGAGACGCTATGCAAGACGTAACCAACGACGCCACGGTCGCCCTGATCACGGAGTCCGCCGAGAGCGAACTGTCGTCCGCGATCGAAACGACGTCTTCCGTTCGTGTTCGCACGATTCCGCCCGATCAGGCCCTCGAATCGCTCCGAGCGGACGCTGCCGCCGACGAGAGACCGTCCGTCGTCGTCCTCGAATCCGACCGGCCGGCGACGATCCGGTCGGTCCTCGATCGAGTGCAGTCGGTGTTACAGACCGTCCCGGTCGTCGTCGCACCGCCGGAGGGAAGCGAACGCGCCGCGACGGCCGCGTTGCGGGCAGGAGCGAGCGAGTATCTCGCGGCCGACGATCCCGGGTCGAAGGCGGACCGGATCGTCGACACGATCGCCAGTCCGTCGATCGACAAGTCGGCGGCGTACCACCGGATCCTGGCGAACGAACTCCCCGACGAGGCGTTCGTCATCGGCGAGGACGGGACCTACTTCGAGTCGAAGGTCCGGCCCGACTCGGCGGCGCTGTACTCGACGCCCCAGGACGAACTCGTCGGGCAAACGTTCGCGTCGGTGTTTCCCGAGGACGTCGCCGCACGGCTGCAGTCGGCACTCGAGCGCGCGATCGAGACCGACTCGATTCAGTCGATCGAGTACGGCGCCGACACGACCGAGGGACGACGCCGATTCGAGGCCCGCATCGTCCCGGTCGAGGGACGAATCCAGGGGCAACGCGCCGTCGTCTGGCTGGCCAGGGACATCACCGAGCGGGCCGAGCGCGAACGGCGGCTCCAGTCACGCCGGGACCAGCTCGAGACCGTCAACCGGATCAACCAGGTCGTCCGACAGGTGATCGAGACCCTCGTCGAGGCACCGACCCAGGAGGCGATCGAGCGGAAAGTCTGTGAACAGCTCGTCGAGTCGGAGCTGTACTGCGGTGCCTGGATCGCCGAACGCACCGGCGAAGGGGAGCTCTCCTACCGGACCGGTGACGGCGCCGCACAGCGCTACCTCGAGGCAGTCGAGAGCTGCGATCCCGAGGACCAGCGACCCGCCCAGCGGGCGGTCACGACCGGCGAGATCCAGCGGATCGACGACGTTTCCGGCGACGAGTCGATCCCCGAGGCGATCCGCGAGGCCGCTCGCGCCGACGGGATCGACGCCGCCGTCGTCGTCCCGATCAGCCACGGCGGAACCATCTACGGCGTCCTCGCGGTGGTCGCCGACCGGAACGACACCTTCAGCGAGAGCGAGGTGAGTGGCTTCCAGCTGCTCGGGGAGACGACCGGGTTCACCATCAGCGCCGTCAAGAACCGACAGCTGCTGTTTTCCGACACCGTCCTCGAACTCGAGTTTCGGGTCGACGACGGCGATACCTTCACGTTCTACCTCTCGACGGAGTACGACTGTACGGTCTCGCTGGAGTGGGCCGGCTCGACCGCCGACGGCCGGATCTTCCAGTACGTGACCGTCGACGGAGTCGACGGCGAGACCGTCCTTGAGGAGGCCGAGAACCACGACACCATCGAGGAATGTCGGCTCATCTACGACGGGACCGACAGCTGCACGCTCGAGATCCGAATGGCGGAGTCGGGCGTCCGGACTCTCGCCCACCACGGCGCGACGATCCGGGACGTGGTCGTCGAGGACGGCTCCGCGTCCGTCCTGGTCGAGGTGCCACGGGACGCCGACGTCCGCGAGGTCGCCGAGGCGCTGAAGTTCGTCTACGAGAACACCGAGCTCGAGGCCCGCCGCGAGGTCGACCACCCCGTCAGGACGGCCGCCGAACGCCGCGACGACGTCCTCGATCAGCTCACGGACCGCCAGCTGTCGACCCTGCGGCTGGCCTACTACAGCGGCTTTTTCGACTGGCCACGCGAGAGCACGGGTGAGGAGATCGCCGAAGCGATGGACGTCTCGCCGCCGACGATGCACCAGCACCTCCGGAAGGGGCTCAAGACGGTGCTGGGCGAGTTCTTCGAGGAGAGCGGCGGAACGCTGTGAAAAATCCGGCGTCGGCGGTGGAAACGGTAGGTGGTGGCGTTTCGAACGGTTCCCGTCGCGCCGGTGCCTTCGACCGACGAAGGCGGATTCGGGTAGGTACTCGAGCGCTATAAGGGTGAAGAATTCGATGACGGCGTCGGGACGGTCGGTTGTCAGTTCCCGCTCGATCCGGTGGCACGAGCGATCGATTCATCGACCAGTCCTCGCGAGAGCAGCGCCGCGGCGCGGTCGACGTCGTCGTGGACAGGTCGATCCGCCTTGAGGGAGGGAACGACCTCCCGAACCAGCTCGTAGACGGCGCCCGTTCCCACACCCAGCGACAGCGAGTCGTCGGTCTCGAACGCGTCGTCGACGTACTCTGCGGCCTGAGCCCCACAGACGAGTTCGGCGCCGACGACCTGCGTGGCGTTCTCGACGGCCCGACGGACGTGCAGCGCTGACTGGGCGCTCATGCTGACGTGGTCCTCCTGGCCACCGCTGACGGGCGTGTTGTCCGCCGAGGCGGCTCCGAGCGACCGCAGCTCGTTGACCAGCGCCGCCGCGGTGTACTGGGCGATCATGTAGCCCGACTCGACGCCGCTATCGGCCGCGAGAAACGGCGGCAGGTGTGGCTCCTGCAGGTTGGGGTTCAGCAGGCGGTCGATCCGACGCTCGCTGATCGCCGCGAGGTCGGTCAGCGCGAGGCGAGCGTACTCCAGGCGCAGCGCCAGCGGCGCGCCGTGGAAGTTCCCGCCCGAGAGGACGGCCGCACGGTCGGTGCCCGAGGCCCGGGCGTCGACGCGGTCGCCCGCGAACACCAGCGGGTTGTCCGTCGCGCTGTTGAGTTCGACCTCGACGGCCTCCCGGAGATGCTCGAGGGCGTCCCGAACCGCGCCGTGGACCTGCGGGAGACACCGCAGCGAGTAGGCGTCCTGAACCCGATCGCAGTTGCGGTGGGCCTCGACGATCTCGCTGCCCGCGGTGAGCTCGCGAACCGTCCGGGCGCTCTCGAGCTGACCCGTGTGGGGACGGGCCTCGTGGATCGCCCGATCGGCCGTCGCCGTCGTCCCGAGCGACGTTTCGATCGTCAGCGCGCCCGCGGCGTCCGCGCCGCGAACGAGCCGTTCGCCGTCGACGACCGCAAGGGCAGCCAGGCCGGCGGTCAGCTGGGTGCCGTTGATGAGCGCGAGCCCTTCCTTGGGCTGTAAGGAGAGCGGTTCGAGACCGATCTCGGCGAGTGCCGCCTCGCCGTCGAGTCGCTTCGTGTCGGGCGCCCCGTCCTCGGCGTCGTGGCGATCGACGTCGGCCTCGCCCTCGCCGATCACCACCAGCGACGCGTGAGCGAGCGGCGCGAGGTCGCCGCTGGCACCGAGACTCCCCCGCGACCTGACGACCGGGTGGACCCCCTCGTTGCACATCGCGACGAGGTGGTCGACGACCGTCTCGCGGATCCCCGAGTAGCCCGTCACGAGGGCGTTGATCCGGGCGACCAGCATCGCGCGAACCTCCTCGCGCTCGAGCTCGCGTCCCGCCCCGGCGGCGTGGCTTCGCAGCAGGTTGGTCTGGAGCTGCTCGATCTCCGCGGGCGGGATGCGCTCGTCGACCAGCTCCCCGAACCCGGTGTTCAGCCCGTAGACGGCCTCGCCGCTCTCGATCACGTCCTCGACGCGGGCCCGGGAGGCTCTGAGACGCTCGCGGGCCGGCTCGGCGACCTCGATCCGTTCTTCGTCTCGTGCGACTGCTGCGACGTCCTCGGGAGTCAGCGACTCGCCGTCGAGGACGACCGTCACCGTCGATCACCTCGGCGTTCCCTCGCGACGATCGCTCGTGGGAAGCCCGCACACGAGCGCCCAACGGGGATCCGTGCGGGTACCGAAGCTGCGGCTACATGCCAAACGCAGCAATCGTCGTCCTCGCGGGAACCGAATCGCCCTCCGACCTCGGCCGCGTCGTCAACGCGCTCCAGACCGCCCAGGAGTTCGACGAGGCAGGTGACGACGTCGAAATCGTCTTCGACGGGGCGGGTACCCAGTGGATCCCCGAACTCGAGGACGACGGTCACGACTACCACGAGCTCTACGCAGGGCTGACCGACCTCATGTCGGCGTGTCACTACTGCGCGAACGCCTACGAGGTCGCCGACGAGGTCGAAGCGAGTCCGGCCGAGCTGCTCGACGAGCACGAGGGGCATCCGAGCATCCGCTCGCTGGTCGAGGACGGCTACGAGATTATCACCTACTGAAGTCGTCCGTTTCGGAGCCGTATTCGGTTTTAGCTCGAGCGTGCCCGAGCGAGACGTCGCATCGGCGATCGTAGCCGTCATTCTGCCACCACCTCCCCAGCCTTGAGCACTGCATCGACTGCCGACGTGTCGAACCGATAGGCGATGTGGGCGTACGACGGCGCCTCGAGGACGACGGCGTCTGCGGGTGCGCCCTCGCGGAGCGTCCCGGTTCCGTCCTCGAGACCAAGCGCCAGCGCCGCGTTCCGGGTCGTGGCCAGCAGCGCCTCCGCGGGCGTCAGCCCCATCTCGACGGCGGCCAGCGTCTGGACGAACTCCATGCTCCGGGAGTGGCAGTTGGGGTTGAAGTCGGTCGCCAGCGCGACGGGGGCCCCAGCCTCGAGGAACGCTCGCGCGTCGGCGTAGGCCTCGCCGAGACCGAAGGCGGTCCCCGGTAACAGGACGGGGACCACTCCCGCCTCGCACAGCGCGCCGATGTCGTCGTCGGTCGCGTACAGCAGGTGGTCGGCGCTCACCGCCCCGAGGTCGGCCGCGAGCTGGGCTCCGCCGAGGCGGGTGAACTCCTCGGCGTGAACTTTCGGTGACAGGTCGTGTTCGCGGCCGGCCTCGAGGACGCGGCGGGACTGGTCGACGTCGAAGACGCCGTCCTCGCAGAAGACGTCGCAGAACTCGGCGACCCCCTGCTCGGCGACCGCGGGGAGCTGCTCGGCGACGACCTCGTCGACGTACGCCTCGGCGTCTTTCCCGTCGGGAACCGCGTGGGCACCCATGAACGTCGGGACGAGAGCCGCGGGCTGGGCGTCGGCCGCGCGGTCGATCGCCGCGAGCAGTTCGAGTTCGGTCTCGGTGTCGAGTCCGTACCCCGACTTCACCTCGATCGTCGTGGTGCCGTGTTCGAGCATCGTCTCGAGGTGGCTCGTGAGGGTCGCGACCAGCTGATCCTCGCTCGCCTCGCGGACCGCCCGAACGGTCCGGAGAATGCCACCGCCTTCCGCGAGGATCTCCTGGTACTCCTTGCCCTGCAGCTTGGCCTCGAACTCGTCGGAGCGATCGCCCGCGAAGACGGCGTGGGTATGGGGGTCGACGAACCCCGGCACGACCGCCCGTCCGTCGGCGTCGATCGCCGTGTCCGCGTTCTCCGGTGGGTACTCGCGGGTCACCTCGTCGCTCGCGCCGACGGCGACGACCTCGCCGTCGACCGCTGCGAGGGCGGCGTCCTCGCGGATCTCGAGTTGCGTGTCGGCGTCCTCGCTCGGCCCGACGACGAGTTCACCGATGTCGTGGACGACGCAGGTGCCCTCGTCCGCCGTGTCGCCGCGGGCGCGCTCGATCCCGCTCATCGTCGTCCCTCCGTGTAGCCCGCCAGGAAGTGCGCGATCGCCCGCGCGGCGGCGTCCGCCGTCAGTCCCTCGGGGTCCAGCGGCGGGGCACACTCGACGACCTCGAAGCCGGCGATCCGCTCGTCGCTCGCGAGGACGCGAAGCAGACGGAACAGTTCCCGGGTCGTGAGCCCACCGGGAGTCGGCGCGCTGACCCCCGGTGCGGCGCTTGCGTCCAGGACGTCGCAGTCGACGCTGACGTAGACGGCGTCGGCGTCGCCGACCGCCTCGAGCGCACGGTCGGCGGCCTCGACGACGCCGTCGGCGACCTCCTCGCTCGTGACGACCTCGCCCCCCTGCTCGCGACAGTAGTCGTGGTACTCGGTAGACGTCTCGAAGTGGCGGGCGCCGACGCAGGCGTAGCCCGCGAGCCCGTCCGCGAGCAGCTGGCGGTACGGCGTCCCGCTCGTGGGACCGTCCGCGAGCGCGCGGACGTCGAGGTGGGCGTCGAGGTTGATCGCACCGACGGAGCCGTCCGCGAGCAGCGGCGCGACGTTGGGGTAGGTCAGGGAGTTGTCGCCGCCGACGAAGATCGGGAGGGCGTCGCTTGTGTGGACGCGTCGAGTCGTCTCGCGGAGCTCGGCCTGTACCGCGGCGACGTCGGGTGCTGCGTCGGCGCCCTCGGACTCGAGGACGTCGACCAGCGCGGCGACGTCGCCGAGATCCGCGACCCCCGCGACGGGGCCGCCGTCGAAGTGGTGGGTCTTGGTTCGGGCGAGCGCTCGCCTGATCGCGGGCGGCCCCTCACGGGCGCCCTGTCGGCCGAGGACGGCGTCGTCGTACGGCTCGCCGACGAGGACGGCCTCGTGCGCGGCGGCGTCCTCGAGGGCGACCCGCTCGACGATATCGCCGAACAGCTCGTCGTTCGGGTCGCCGTCGGCGAAGGCGTCCCAGCCGCCGGTAGCAGCCCAGTCGGGGTTGGTCGCAAATCGGGCGACGTCGCTCACGCGCGATCCCCTCCCTCCATCGGAACGTGAACCCCCGACTCGCGGGCCTCCTCGAGGGCCGCTTCGTAGCCGGCGTCGGCGTGGCGGACGACGCCCGTTCCGGGATCCGTCGTAAAGACGGCCCTCGCCTTCTCCGCGGCGAGCTCCGAGCCGTCCAGCACGACGTGGTTGTTCGCGTGCAGCGAGTTGCCGATGCCGACACCGCCGCCGTCGTGGACGCTGACGATGTCGGCGCCGGCGGCGCAGTTCAACAGGGCGTTGAGGATCGGCCAGTCGGCGACGGCGTCAGTGCCGTCTCGCATCGCCTCGGTCTCGCGGTTCGGGCTCGCGACCGAGCCGGCGTCGAGATGGTCTCGCGTGACGACGATCGGGGCCGTGATCTCCCCCTCGGCGACGAGGTCGTTGATCCGCAGGGCGAAGCGCGCCCGTTCGGTGAGTGCGTCCTCGCCCTCACCGTCCGTGCTGTACCCGAGCCAGCAGACCCGACTGGGCAGGCCCTGGAACTGCACCTGTTCCCGTGCGAGCTCGATCCAGCGACGGAGGTGATCCTTCTCAGGGAACAGCTCGAGGACGGCCTCGTCGGTTCGGTGGATGTCCGCGGGATCACCCGAGAGCGCGGCCCACCGGAACGGCCCCTTGCCCCGACAGAACTGCGGGCGGATGTAGGCGGGGACGAAGCCGGGGAACGCGAACGCGTCCTCGTGCCCGCGGTGGTCCTGGACCTGCCCGCGGATGTTGTTGCCGTACTCGAACGCGATCGCGCCCCGATCTTGCATCGCGAGGATGGCGTCGACGTGGCGCTCCATCGTGTCCAGACTCGCCTCGAGGTAGGCGTCGGGGTCGTCCTCGCGCAGTTCGTCGGCCTCGGCGACCGTGTAGCCGTCGGGGTAGTACCCCTCGAGTGCGTCGTGCGCGCTGGTCTGGTCCGTCACCACGTCCGGAACGTACCCCTGCTCGAGCATGGTTTCGAGCAGCGACGCCGCGTTGACGTGAACGCCGACGCTGTAGGCTTCGCCCGCCTCACGCGCCGCTTCCGCGCGCTCGATCGCTTCCCCGACGTCGTCGACCTTCTCCATGCAGTAGCCGGTTTCGAGACGACGGTCGATCCGCTTCTCGTCGACTTCGGCGGCGATACAGACGCCCCCGTTCATCGTCACCGCGAGCGGCTGTGCGCCGCCCATTCCGCCGAGGCCGGCGGTCACGACCGTCCGTCCGCACAGATCGCCGTCGTACTGCTGGCGGGCGAGTTCGGCCAGGGTCTCGAACGTTCCCTGGATGATCCCCTGGGTGCCGATGTAGGCCCACGAGCCCGCGGTCATCTGGCCGTACATGATCTTCCCCTCGGCCTCGAGTTCGTGGAAGTGGTCCCAGTCGTCCCAGTTCCCGACGAGGTTCGAGTTCGCGATCAGCACCCGCGGTGCGCGCTCGTGGGTCTCGAACCGACCCACCGGCTTGCCCGACTGCACCAGCAACGTCTCGTCGTCCGCGAGCGAGCGCAGTTCCGCGAGGATCGCGTCGTAGGCGTCCCACGACCGCGCTGCTCGCCCGGTCCCGCCGTAGACGACCAGATCCTCGGGTCGCTCGGCGACCTCGGGGTCGAGGTTGTTGTTGAGCATCCGGAGGGCAGCCTCCTGGCGCCACCCCTCACACTCGAGGTCGGTGCCGGTCGGCGCGCCCCGGTACTCCTGCCACTGCTCGCTTGGATCCCCGTCGCCGAGGGTCGATCGGTTCTCGCTGTCCATGCCCGGACCCACGGTGCGAAGCCCCAACACGTTCGCTGTTCCGTACGGAACTGTATTTATAAATAAACGGGGCGCATCCTCCTCAGCGTGTACGAGGCGACCCTCGCGATCACCGACTCGAGCGCCTACACCGAGCCGACGGCGGACACCGACTGTCGGATCGAGCTCTGGTGTAACGACCACGCCGACCTCCTCTCCGTGAGGGGGTCGTCGATCGGCTCGGTGCTCTCCCGGCTCGAAGCCGACGTCGGGATCGACGACTGCGTCCGCGAGGACGGGGAGGCGGTCGTCATCACGACGTCCTGTCTGAAACGCCACGAGACGTCGTCCGTCGATCGCTACCTCGAGGCCCACAGCTGCCTGTTGCTCCCCCCGTTGCGCTACGAGGACGGCCGGAAGCGCTGTCGCGTCCTCGCGCTCCGGGCCGACCACCTCGCCGACCTCTACGCCGCGCTCCGCGAGGACGGGTTCGCGGTCGAGGTGCTGTCGAAACGCGAGGTCGACGTTCCCGCGCGGTCGACCCCGCTGCTGTCAGCCGCGGAGCTGCTCCCGGAGCTGACGGCCCGCCAGCGGGAGGTCCTCTCGCTGGCGATCGGGACGGGCTACTACGAGATCCCCCGCGAGACGACGACGGCCGAGCTCGCCGACGAGATCGGAATCGGTCGACGGGCCGTCGACGACCACCTCAGGCGAGCCGAGCGAAAGCTCGTCACCACGCTCTCGACGCACCTGTAGCGTCGGCTCGCCCGACCGTCCGTCGGCGACGGCAGTCCGGTCGCAAAGAGAGTCACCCCGACAAAACTGTTGTAATTGATAACCCGACGGGCAATGGGGGTCGGCCGACTCGGTTCGAGCAATGTGCGATCGGAACGGGCCACGAGGGTGCGCGGGCGAGGACGGGGAGCCGACGACGCCGCAGCTCCGAGCCGACGACGTCCTCGCGGGGTCGAACGGGAGCTACTACACCGGCTGGGAGGTCCGCCGCCGCCTCCGTGCGGGCGAGTGGCAGCGTCGGCTTCGGCAGGCCGACCCCGATCGGTTGCTGGTCGAGACCGACGCCGGAGCGGCGCTGTTGCTCGCTGCGATCGATCCCGAGGCGCTGCCAGCGCGGACGGAGGTGCGGATCGAGGGGGAGGCAGTTCGCGTCGTTCGACGTCGGTACCGGTGGAGCCGTCACCAGAACCGACAGTACGGACGTCCTGATCCTCAGTAGGCCGAATGGAACCGTTTTAGGACGGGCCGTCGTAGTTCGTAGGGATCGCCAACCGCGAGCCGTGACCGGAACACAGACATGAGCGACGACACGGACGAGCGACCTGCGGGGTTCACGCGGCGCCAGCTGCTGGTCGGGTTCGCCGGCTCGGCCGCCTCGGTCGCCACCGTCGGAACGGTCGGCTACGTACGGCGGGAGCCGACCGACCGGCTCGAGATGCGGGTCTGGCTCTCGGAACGGGCCACAGAGTACGACGGCGTCACCGGACGGCTCCGGGAGTACCTCGAGGCGCTGCTTACCTACGAGTACTGGGACCTCGAGCTCTCGATCGGCGGGACGGTCTCGGTTTCGCGCGAGGACGGCGCTCGGGTCACGAGCGAGGGCGAGTGGCCCGCGACGCTCGCGTCGGGTGCGGTCGGGATCGGGGACGTCGACCCAGTCTCCGACGTCAACCTGCTCGTGACCGACGGTCAGATGACGACCGCGCCGACAGGGTTTGCCCTCCCCCAGGTCGCCTCGGTCGGCGGCGCCCGCTATCTCGCGACGCTGCCGCCGTTCGCCGAACTGGAGTCGGTCCACGACGGCGGCGCAGTTCACCGGATCGTTCCGAACGAGCGCCCGATCCGAACGATCCAGATCCTGTTACACGAGGTCGGACACGCGCTCGGCCTCGAGCACGACCACGGTATCGCGTTCCACAGCGGGGACCGTGTCGTCGCGACGCCGATGCTCAGCAGCTACGCCTGGGATCCCGACTACGACGGTGATCGGACGCGGTGTGGAACCGCGTACCCGCCGATCGGAGATCGGGAGCGAGCGCTGAGTCTTACCTTTTCGACGTGTTCACGTCGCGAACTGGAAGCCTACAGCGGCGGCTTCAGGCTGTGACTGACGGCGAACCCGTCCGGATCCTACTCCTCGCCGGCGTCGGTCTCGCCGCGGGCGAAGCTTCGCTGTTCGCCGGTGTCGTCGGCCGCCGGAGACGGCCCCTCGTCGGCCGTCTCGAGGTCCGCTTCGTTTCTGAGCAGCGTCTCGAAGTCGTCGACGTCGTCGTATCTGTCGCGGTAAACCAGCGCCGCTTTCCCGAGCGACGTGATCTCGTAGAGCCCGGACCGTTCGGCCGGACCGATCTTCTCGACGAGTCCGTAGTCCTCGAGCACCGGAAGTCTGGTGTTGATGTTCTTTCGGCTCTTGCCAGTGTGGGCTGCCAGGTTGGTCGCGACGTTTCGGCCCTTGTCCTCGAGCTCCTCGAGGATCAGGAAGTCAGTTGGCTGTCGTAGTTTCACTCTCTGTCACGCTCGTACCGCCCACTATATTTCCAGTGGTGACTAATACTTTCGACTCCGGCCGGTGTTTACTACAGCCGCTCGAACCGACTCGAGAGCGGCTTTCGGACCGAAACAGCCGCTCTGGGGTCGGTTTGGGGGTCGTCGACTACGGCTGCCCGGTCGGGCCGTCCCGAACCCGTTCGAGCCCGTCGGTCGCGAACCACTCGATCAGGTCGGCGACCGCCTCGGGCGAGCGGACGCGCCCGGAGGCTGCGGTGGGCGCGTCGTCGCCGACGCGGACGCCGATTCCGTCGGGTTCGACGGCACCGAACGCCGACTCGTCGGTGACGTCGTCGCCGATATAGACCGGTAGCGTACCGTCCGCGCCGTCGGCGATGAGCATCTCGACGGCGTTGCCCTTCCCCCAGTCGATCGCGGGACCGATCTCGAGGATTGCCTTCCCGTCCGAGAGCTCGAGCCCGTCGCCGCCGAACCGCGAGACGGCCTCGCGGGTGAGCCGACGGACCTGCGGTCTCGCCGGCTCCGGAACCGACCGGAAATGAACCGTCGCGGTCAGACGCTTGTTCTCGATGTGGGCGTTCGGCACCGGATCGAGCGCGACCTCCAGGACCTCGCAGACGGCGTCGATGCGCGCGCCACGTTTGCGTGCGACCGGGTGGACAGCTACCGAGTCGCCCCGCTCGAGCTCGAGGCCGTGGTTGCCGGCGTAGATCCGCGGGCCGTCGACCCGCTCGCGAACGTCCGCGAGCGCGCGGCCGCTGACGACGGCGGTCGTCACCTCGGGCTCGGTCGTGATCGCGTCGAGGACGTCCTCGACGCGATCCGTCGGCTCCGCCTCGTCCGGATCCTCGACGATCGGCGCCAGCGTCCCGTCGAAGTCCAGACAGAGCAACAGCTCCGAGGCATCGGCCAGCTCTGACCGGACGCGGGGTCGAAGCTCGTCGACCGGTTTCGGTTTCGTTCGCTGGCGTTGCATGTTAGACGGGCGGTGTCTGGGCACCCTGCTCGTCGGTCGACTCGCGCGACCCGTGCAGGCGGGCGATCGCCGCGAACTGGCTGTCCATCCACGCCTCGAGGTCGGCCTCGAAGACGTCCTCGCGCAGGGTTCGCATCCGGCGTCGGCGCTCGTCTGCGGGCATCTCGAGGGCGGTCTCGAGCGCGGCCGCGACGCCGTCGGTGTCGGTCGGATCGATCGTCACCGCGTCGTCGCCGAGCCGTTCGTGGGCCCCCGTCTGCTCGCTGAGCAGCAAGACGCCGTCCTCGTCGACGCTCGAGGCGACGAACTCCTGAGCGACGAGATTCATCCCGTCCAGCAGCGGGCTGATGAGCATCGCGTCGGCCCGCCGGTAGAGCGCACAGAGGTTCTCCTGGGAGACGTACTCCTCGGTGTAGACGATCGGCTGCCAGTCGTCGGTTCCAAAGCGGCTGTTGATCCGGGTCACCTCGCTGCGGACCAGCTCGCCGAGCCGCTGGTAGGCCGGAATGCCGGTTCGCGAGGGCGTCGCCTTCTGGAGAAACGTGAACTCGCCGCGCCGATCGGGGTTGCGCTCGAAGAACCGCTCGAGGGCCGCGAGCCGTTCGGGGATCCCCTTCGAGTAGTCGAGCCGATCGACCCCCAGCCCGAGTGTCACGTCGGGGGAGACGCCCAGTTCTGCGAGCACCGCGTCGACGTCCGTGTCCTGACGGGCCGCCCTGTCGTAGGTGTCCGCGTCGACACCCATCGCGTCGGTCGTCAGGTGGGTCGTCCCGTCCTCGTAGTCGACGATCCACCGGTCACGATCGACGACCGCGCCGTCGAGGTACTGCTCGACACACTCCATGAACAGTCGTGCGTACCGATCGACGTGGAATCCGAGCAGGTCGTTGCCGAGCAGCCCCGCAAGGACGTCCTCGCCGGCGGGACACTCGGCGAACGTCTCCGGCGTCGGCCACGGGATATGCCAGAAGTGTGCGATCGTCGCCGTCTCGGGGATCTGCCGGCGGATCAGCCGCGGTGCGAGCCCGAAGTGGTAGTCCTGGATCCAGACGACCGACTCGGCGGTCGCGTGTGTGGCGACGGCGTCGGCGAACCGCTCGTTGACGGTGTGGTACCACTCGAAATCGTTCGACCACGTGTCGCCGTTCTCGATCAGGTCGGGAAACTCGTGGCACAGCGGCCAGAGGACCTGGTTGCTGAAGCCGTAGTAGTAGGAGTCGACGGCCTCCTCGGAGAGGTCGATCCGCTGGAGGGTGTAGGCGTCCTCACCCGGCGGGACGGCGACGCAGTCGTTCTCGTCCGTGACCGCGAAGTCGGCCTCGCCGTCACCCCAGGCGATCCAGGTGCCGCTCGCCTCCCGGACGACCGGGTCCAGACCGGCGGTCAGCCCGCCGGCGGGCTCGTCGACGGCGATCGACCGCTCGTCGCCGTCGCCGTCCTCGTACTCGTGGCGGTACGGCTGGCGGTTCGAGACGACGATCAGCGACTCCGGACAGTCCGGATCGTCGGCATCCGTTTCGTCGGGGCGGCTCCCCCCGTCCGCTCGTCGCCCGTCGGCACTCCCGTCGGGCAGCCGATGCTCCGTATTTCGCATTCGCTGAAGGAAAACAGGCCCCTAGCGGGTCGGTTCGCGGCCTGCGTCCGCATGGGACTTTAATACCCCCAGGTGTCGGCTGTCCGGCCGAGCGGTCGCGACCTCCCCCCGTCGATTCGCGAGACCCGAACGCTCTTTTCGCGACGCGGGAAACCCTCGCCGTATGCACTCGCCGTTCGACGCCCGGATCGACGCCTGCCGCCGCCGGCTCGAGACGGTCGGCGCGGAGCTGCTCGTCTGCTTCCCGAGTCCGAACCTGACGTACCTGACGGGGTTCGTCGAGTCCCCCTCGGAGCGACACTTCCTCCTGTTCGTTCCACGAGACGGCGCGCCGACGCTCGTGGCACCGACGATGTACGACTCCCAGCTCGAAGCCCTCGAGCTCCCCGACGTCCGCCTCTGGGACGACGAGACGGATCCGCTCGAGCTCGTTGCGGACGTCCTCGGAACGGCGCTGCCCGCCGGCGGCGACGGCTCGACCGTCCTGCTCGACGACCGCATGTGGACGACGTTCAACCACGACCTGCGCGGGCTGGCGCCCGACGCCGAGTTCGGGCTGGCCGGCGACGTCCTCGAGGACCTGCGGCTCCGCAAGGACGAGCCCGAACTCGCGGCGCTTCGGCGAGCGGGGGCGATCGCGGATCGGGTCTCGCTCGCGATCCGTGCCCGGGGCGAGGACGTCCTCGGTACGACCGAAGCGGAGCTCGCGAGCGAGATCGACTCGCTGCTGGCGAGCGAGGGCGGCGCGGAGCCGGCCTTCGAGACAATCGTCGCCGCGGGACCGAACGGCGTCCGTCCTCACCACCACCCCGGAGATCGCGAGATCGAGCGGGGCGACCCGATCGTGCTGGATTTCGGCGCGTTCGTCGAGGCTGATCTCGAGGCAGGAACCGCGCGGTACCCCGGCGACCAGACCCGGACGATCGTCGTCGGCGAGCCGCCCGCGGAGTACGAGCGGGTCCACGAGGTCGTCTGCGAGGCCCAGCGGGCCGCCGTCGACGCCGTCGAACCCGGGGTCGAGGCCGGCGAGATCGACCGCGTCGCTCGCTCGGTGATCGAAGAGGCGGGCTACGGCGACGCGTTCGTCCACCGCACCGGTCACGGGGTCGGTCTCGAGGTCCACGAACCGCCGTACATCACCGCGGGCAACGACCGCGAGCTCAAGCCCGGGATGGTCTTTTCCGTCGAGCCGGGTATCTATCTCGAGGACCGGTTCGGCGTCCGGATCGAGGACCTCGTGGTCGTCACCGACGAGGGCTGCGAGCGCCTGAACGACTCCCCGCGGGGCTGGGAGAGCGGCGAGGACGTCGACCGATCGCAGTAAGCGGCCATCTCCCCGGCGCAACCGTCAGGGTATCCCGCGGCATCGCACCGCTGCGTTGAGGTCTGTGCTGGGTTGTCCGCGGTGTTCAAGTCGGCTCAGCTAAACCGTGCTAACATGGTTCCGGAGACTATGAGAGCGGTACTACTCACCGGACACGGCGGGCTGGAGAAGTTAGAATATCGAGAGGACGTCCCGGTTCCGCAGCCCGGAGCCGACGACGTACTCGTGAAGGTCGACGCGTGTGGGCTGAACAACACCGACATCTGGACTCGGGAGGCGGCGTACGGCGAGGACGACGCCGGCTGGAAAGACCAACTCGACTTTCCGATCATCCAGGGAGCGGACATCGCAGGGACGATCGTCGACGTCGGTTCGAACGTTTCGGAAGACCGGATCGGTGATCGAGTCCTCGTAGATAACGCGCTCTACGCCGATGCCCAGAACGAGTTCCAATCGCTCGTAAACGCCGACCTCATCGGAAGCGAACGGGACGGCGGGTACGCGGAGTACGCGGCCGTTCCGGCCGAAAACGCACACCGCGTAGACAGCTCCCTCTCCGCTGCTGAACTCGCGACGTTCCCGACAGCGTACGTGACGGCTGAACGGATGCTGAATCGGGCCAACGTCAGCGCTGGCGACGACGTATTCGTCACTGGTGCCTCCGGCGGTGTCGGGACGGGGCTCGTTCAACTCGCGCGGCGACGTGATGCACGCGTGCTCGGACTGACAAGTAGCGGGAAATCGGATTCGATTCGCGAGGTAGGAGCCGAGGAGGTCGTCGCACGCGATGACGACGATATCCCGGCGGCAGTAAGAAACTGGACCGAAGACGAGCAAGTCGACGTCGTGGCCGACGTCGTCGGTGGTGAGCTATTCCAAGAGTTCCTCGAGGTGCTTCGGCCGGGTGGCAGCCTGGTGACCGCAGGTGCTGTCGCCGGCCCTGTCACCGAAATCGACCTTCGGACAGTGTACTTAAAACAAATCGACATCGTCGGGTCGACGATGGGGACACGAAGCGAGTTCCAAGACCTGGTTCGCTACATCGAGAACGGCGACATCGAACCACTACTTGCCGAAACGTACCCACTCTCCGAGATCCACAAGGCACAACGTCAGTTCACTCGGAACGATTACGTCGGGAATATTGTCGTAGAGCCGTAAGTGTATATTTCCCCCTCCCCCCTCGAGAGAGGGTCCTCGTCTATCGACATTGCCGATCGAGAAGCGTTCCGACGTAACAATTCGGCCCGTTCGAGTTCTCGGTCCGGGCCGAATACGGAACCCCGCTTCCCAACTACTGTTCGGCCCCGAGGAACGACCGCAGCTCCTCGCGGTAGGCCTCGGGGCGGTCCTCGGGGACCCAGTGGGTCGCGTCCTCGAGGCCGACGAGCGCGGCGTCGTCGATATCTCCCTCGAGCCGTTCCGCGTACTCGATCGGCTGGAACTCGTCCTCGGCGCCCCACAGCAGGAGCGTGCGGGCGGTCACCGCGGACGGGTCGATCTCGGTCGTGTGGCTCGTGTTCGTCCCGATCGCGTTCCGGGACAGCGAGACCAACCCCTCCTCGGAGGCCCACTGCTCGATCATCCCCTCGACGAAGGCGTCGTCGGCGTCGCCGTACAGCGTCCCGCGAAACACCGACTCGAGCGTGTCGGTCAGCTCGTCGACGTCCATCCCCTCGATCGTCGCGGGCAACCCGAGGTCGACGATCGTCTCGATCGGCCAGGAGTCGTAGCAGACGGCGTTCGAGAGCACGAGTTCGTCGACGGCCTCGGGTTCGTGGACGGCGTACCGCAGGCCGACCCCGCCCCCGAGGTCGTGGCCGACGAAGGAAACCGAGTCGAGGCTGAGCTGGTCGAACAGGTCGGCGACCGCCTGCTCCTGGGCCCGGATCGAGCGATCGAACCGGTCGTCCATCGTCGACTCCCCATAGCCGACCATATCGGGGACGATCACGCGGTAGTCGTCGGTGAACGCCGGCGCAACCCGCCGCCAGAGGTACGAGGACGTCGGGATCCCGTGGAGAAAGACGAGGGGCTGTCCGTCGCCCTCGTCGGCGTACGCCATCTCGAGGTCGTGGTCGTCGACGGTCACCGTCGTCGAGTCGAGGCGGTCGGTCCACTCGTCGCGTTCCATGGGCCCCGCTCCACCCGACACCCCGATAGGAGTTGGCCCTGCGCTCGAAGCGAGAACGCGAGCCGACCGAGAAACGCTTAGGAGCGTCGGGGCCACACACTCGAGCGTGAGCGAAAATCGCGTCGTTCAGGGACGAATGGTTACGGCCGAGAAACTCGCAGAACTGATCGAGGACGACTCCGTCATGGAGGCCGAATCGATCGCGGACGCCGACACGGACTGTCCCGACTGTGGCGGGGACGTCCTCGAGGTCGGCTACATGCCCTCCGTTACCGAGTACGTCGTCGGCCGGAAGTGTCAGGACTGCGACTGGAGCGAGACCGATCGGGACTGAAGCGGAACGCGGGACCGGCCGTTCAGCGAGACGGCGGCTCCGGACCCGACTTCTCCGCCGACTGCAGTCGTGGGTTTTCGCGTCGCTACGACTGGAGTCGAGCCGAATGAAAGGAGAAATCCAATGACGGTCGTGACGAGGGCCGTGCGACGGTCGATCAGCGGGGTCGAACGGAGCGACCGACGGTTCGGGCGTTAGTTCTTCTTCTTTTCTTTCTTCTTACCGTCCTTTCCCTTCCGATCCTTCTTGTCCTTCTTGTCTTTCTTGCCCTTCTTGTCCTTCTTGTCTTTCTTGTCCTTCTTGTCTTTCTTGCCCTTCTTGTCTTTCTTGCCCTTCTTGCCGTCCTCGTCGCCGTCGCCCTCGTTGACCGCGGTGGCTTCGGCCAGCTGGACGTTCTCGTTGGCCTGGTAGTTCATCTGTTCGGCCGTCGCCTCGCCGCAGTCGGTGGCGAAGGCGATCGCGGTGAACTGCTCGTTGACGTTCAGCTGGCTGACGAACTGGAGCTGGTCGATCTCGGCAGCAGCCGTCTGCTCGTCGGTATCGCCGTTCTCGTAGGCCAGTGCCCAGGAGTCGTCGCCGTTCGCGTCGGTTCCGTGGAGCACCGCGGACCCGCTACAGTGGCCGTCCGAGACGTTCAGCGCCTCGGCGGAGGCGACCTGCGCGTTGAAGTTGCCCTGGTAGCTCACCTGGCGGGCCGTCGCGTCGCTCTTTTTCGTCGCGAGAGCGATCGCCGCGTGCTGCAGGCTGATGTTCTCCTGCCCGACGCGCTGGACCTGCGTGATGTCGGCCGACGCGTCCTGGCCGTTGGCCTGCTTGCTCCCGTCGTCGGTGCGCTTCACCGCGTCCTTCGGGAGTTCGCCGATCATCCCGGCGCGGTCGATGACGTCACGGGTGTACATCCTGTCGAAGTTGATCGCCGTCGCCTCGGCGACCTGCTCGTTCAGGTTGAGCTGCGAGCTCAGCTGGTAGGCCTCCGCCTTGCTGCACTTGCCGACGGCGATCGCGATCGCGACGCCCTGTTCGCTGACGTTGAGCTGGTTGACCTCCTGGGCCTGCTCGACCGACGCCTCGGCGTCCTGGTCGTCGGCTTCTCCGATGTTCGCCGCGACGGCCTCGGCATGCTGGTAGTTCTCGTTTGCCTGCCAGCTCTGCTGGTAGGACTGGGCGCAGCTTCCGTCCTCCGCGACCGCGAGCGAGGCGCTCTGACTGCTGTAGTTGAACTGGTCGACGGTCTGTTCCTGCTCGATCGTCGCGGTGGCGGACTGGTCGCTCTCGTAGCTATCCTCCCTGGCGACCCAGCCGGAGAACTTCCGGCAGCCGGTCTCCTCGGCGAACACAATGTACGCCCGTTCGGGCTCGTAGAACGTCTCGTCCCGGGTCTCCTCCGTGACGTTGAGCGAGTCGGCAGTTCCCTCCTGGGCGTTGACGTTGTCCTGTTCGGCCTCCTGGATCGCCGTTGCCTTGCCACCGTCGATGGCGATACTGATAGCGTTGCCCTGCTGGAGAACGTTGAGCTGGGAAACATCCTGGTACTGCACGACGTTCGCGAACGACTCCTGTGCCTCGCCGTTGATCCGGTCTCGGTGGTCGTCGACCCACTTGCCGAGCCCCTTCTCGTCGGTGTCGGCACCGAAGACGAGGTACAGCTCGTCGCCGTTCAGGTCGTGGGTTTCGGGCTCCTCGTCTTTCTCGTCCTTCTTTTCGTCGCTCTTGTCCTTCTCCGAGCCCGCCTGCGTGGACGTCGACGCAACCGACAGCAACCCGGCGCCGGCGCCGCTGGCCGCGAGTCCTCGGAGGTATCCACGTCGCTTCATCGTTCCGCGGTTCGTGTCTTTCTCTGCCATAGCGCACTCTGACCAACGAGAAATTCCTACTCTGTAATTGACCGACTTATCGAAAGAATCGAACGTCTACCCGGCGTTTGCAGCGTCGCAACCGACCTCGCGAGTCGACAGGCTGCGGATACTTATATGCGGTCTGAAGGAACAACGCGGCTTCCGTCTCGTGTCGCCGCGGTAGCGACCACCCGTGATCGCCCACGGGTCGATCCGACCGATCGACGCCGCACGATACCCCGAGGACGTCCTCGGTCGCACGGGCGGCGAACCGGTTCGTCACTTGATCTTCCAGTCGAAAGGAATAATAGCGGTTGCTAGCTGTCAAAGGATATGGGATACTCCGCAGTGGTGCTCGCGGCAGGGGAGGGGAAACGCCTTCGGCCGCTGACCACCCACCGGCCGAAGCCGATGCTTCCGGCGGCGACGAAGCCGATCCTCGAACACGTGTTCGACGCGCTGATCGACGCCGGCGTCACCGACATCACGGTGGTCGTCGGCTACCGCCGTACCCGGGTGCAGTCCGAGTTCGGTCCGAGCTACCGCGACGTCCCCCTGACGTACGTCACGCAGGGGAAACAGCTCGGTAGCGGTCACGCACTGTTGGCCGCCGAGCAGGCCGTCGAGGGGTCGACCCTCGTGGTCAACGGCGACCAGCTGATCGACAGCCGGATCATCCGCGACGTCGTCGAGGCCCACGACGGCGAGTCGACGGCAGCGACGCTCGGACTCGTCCGGCGGGCCGACGTGACACGGTACGGCGGTGTCCTCCTCGAGGACGGAGAGGTCACCGAGATTGTCGAGAACCCCCGGGACGACCGGAGCTATCGGCTGAACGCCGGCGTCTACGCCTTCGAGCCGGCGATATTCGAGGCGATCCGCGAGAGCGAGCCCCGGGCGGGCGAGCAGTCGCTGGTCGACGGAATCGACACTTTGCTCGAGGACGGCACCCGGGTGCAGGGGGTCGTCTCGGAGGGGACCTGGATCGACGCCACCTACCCGTGGGACCTGCTGCGGATCGCCGACGACCTGCTCGAGGCCGGCGAGGGACGACGGATCGCCGACAGCGCGTCGGTCCACGAGAGCGCGACCGTCATCGAACCGGTCGTGATCGACGACGACTGTGTCGTCGGACCCGGCGCGGTCGTCGGCCCGAACGTCTGTCTGGGCGAGAACGCGACGGTCGGCTCGAACGTGACCCTGGAGCGCTCGGTCGTCGATACCGACACACGGGTCGACAACGGCGCCACGGTGCGGGACTGCGTGACCGGGCGCGGCGTCGAGATCGGCCCCAACTCGACGGTCGTCGGCGGTCCGGGCGACGTCGAGATCGGGGATCGGATCCACCGCGAGACCAGCCTCGGCGCGGTGCTCGCGGATCACGTCCGCGACGAGGGCGGCGTGACCTACGAGCCCGGATCGGTCGTCGGGAACGGCGCTGTCTGTCACGTCGGGGCGACAGTCGGGGGTACTCTCTCCGCAGAGACGGAGGTGTGGGGCTGATGTGCGGGATCATCGGCTACGTCGGCACCGACCGCTCGGACGCGGCCGACGTCCTGTTGCACGGGCTCTCCCAGCTCGAGTATCGCGGCTACGACTCGGCGGGGATCGCGCTCGCCGACGGCAGGCTCGACGTCCATAAACGGGAGGGCGAGCTCTCGGCGCTCGAGGACGCGCTTGCGGGCGCTGACATCGGGGGCCAGACGACGGGGATCGGCCACACCCGCTGGAGCACCCACGGGCCGCCGTCGGACCGCAACGCCCATCCCCACACCGACGCGGACGGTCGCGTCGCGGTCGTCCACAACGGGATCATCGAGAACTACCAGACGCTGCGCGACGAGCTCGCGGCCGAGGGCGTCGACTTCCGCAGCGACACCGACACCGAGGTCGTCCCCCACCTGATCGCCGGTTTCCTCGAGGAGGGGCTCGACGACGAGGCCGCCTTCCGGGCCGCGATCGAGCGCCTCGAGGGCAGTTACGCCGTCGCGGCCGTCTTCGAGGGCTCGGAGACGGTGTACGCCGCGCGCAACGAGTCGCCGCTGGTGCTTGGCGTCGCCGACGACGGCACCTACCTCGCCAGCGACGTGCCGGCCTTTATCGAGTACACCGACCGCGTGATCTACCTCGAGGACGGCGAGTTTGCCCGGCTGGAGGGCGACGAGATCGCCGTCACCGACGCGGAGGGACGGACCGTCGAGACCTCGATCGAGACCATCGAGTGGGACCCGGAGGACGCGGGCAAGAGCGGCTACGACCACTACATGCGCAAGGAAATCAACGAACAGCCCGCGGCGCTGCGGGACTGCCTGCGCGGTCGGCTCGACGAGCTCAGCGGTCGCGTAACCCTGGAGGGGTTCGAGGACCTCGAGCTGCGCCGACCCGTGACGCTGGTGGCCTGTGGCACGTCATACCATGCGGCGCTGTTCGGCGTCCAGCTGCTCCGGGAGTGGGGCGTGCCGGCCCAGGCGTTTCTGGCCAGCGAGTTCGAGGCCGACGCGGTGCCGATCGACACCGACTCGGTCGTCGTGGGCGTCACCCAGAGCGGCGAGACCGCAGACACCCTGCGCGCGCTCCGGGAGGCCAGCGCCGCCGGAGCGACGACGGTCGCGGTGACCAACGTCGTCGGCAGCTCGGCGGCCCGCGAGACCGACCGCGTGCTGTACATCCGGGCCGGACCGGAAATCAGCGTCGCGGCGACCAAAACGTTCGCCTCCCAGCAGGCCGCGCTGACGATGCTTGCGGCCTCGCTGAGCGACCACCGCTCGCGGGAGCTGGTCCGCGAGCTGCGGTCGGTTCCCGATCGGATCCAGTCGGTCCTCGACGAGGACGCCGCCCGCGAGGTCGCCGCGACCTACGCCGACGCCAGCGCCTACTTCTTCATCGGGCGCGGGTACAACTACCCCGTCGCCCTCGAGGGGGCGCTGAAGATGAAGGAAATCACGTACAAACACGCCGAGGGCTTTGCCGCGGGCGAGCTGAAACACGGCCCGCTGGCGCTCGTGACCGAGCAGACGCCGGTGTTCGCGATCGTCACCGGCGACGGGCGCCGCGCCGAGAAGACCATCGGGAACGTCAAAGAGGTCGAGGCCCGGGGAACCCCGGTCGTCGCCGTCACCGACGGCCAGTCCGAGGTCGGCCGCTACGCCGACCACGTCCTCGAGGTGCCCCCAGCCGGCGAGATTACGTCCTCGATGGTCGCGAACGTCCAGCTCCAGCGGGTCGCCTACTGGACGGCCCATGAGCTTGGTCGATCGATCGACAAACCCCGGAACCTGGCGAAAAGCGTCACGGTCGAGTAAACGCGGGCTCGGGTCCAGGATAGAGAGTCGCGTTTCGGCGACAGTGGCAGGTCTGGCAGCCGCCGTCTACCGACTCTACATCGGCCACAAAGTACTTATCACTGACATATAGATCGGCTGTAATGAGAGTGCAGAGGAGCGTCCGACCGCAGCGTGGCGCTTCCGTTCGGATCCGTGAACGGACAGTCGAGAAACGGAATCGGGACGGGTGTCGCTCGCTCGTTGTTGCCGTCCGCGCGGGTGTGGGTCCATGACTGTCGTCGTCGATCTCGTCGACGGCACCCGCGAGGAGTTCGAGGCCGTCGAGGAACTCGAGTCGGGCTGGCTGCGGTGTACGCGCCCGCGCGATACGCCCCGCTCGGATCTCCCGGGTGGAACGTCGACGAAGTACTATCCGCCGGAGCGGGTCGCGACGGTCAGCCGCGACACGAACTGAAAAGGCCCGTTGACGGGAACCGAGCGGTCGGTTCGGGTCCGTACCGATCACACTGTATCCCTCCACCCGCCGTCCAATACCGGAACATCCGTGCCCTAACGGTCAGTCTCCGGCAATCGCAGTCCCCCGCAGTAATGCCGTCGCCCTGCAACGGAATAGTTCTGTCGGCCAGTTGAATTGATTGAGAACACAACATTCTGGTCCGCGAGGACGCTCAGTTCGGTCCGTGCGCGGAGCGATCGGAGCGGACGCGGTCGACGAGCGCCCGGAGCGTCGCGAGCCCGGGGGAGCCGTCCCGGCGCCAGATTGCGAGCGCGAGGGCGGCGAGGACGAACTCCGAGAGGAAGTACGGATCGCCCAGCGACTCGAGGAAGAGGGCGGTCACCGACGGCGCGCCCGACTCGTAGCCCTCGACCGGGAGCGCGGGCCAGAGCAGGAAGCTAGGGTCGGTACCGCCCCACAGCGCCGGGAGGGCGTCGACCAGCGTGTGAGAGAGCGCGCCGAGGCCGAACGCGAACCCGTACTCGGCGCGGCCGTACCGCCGTGCGAGGACGTAGACGGCGATCGAGACGGGAACCAGAAACAGCAGGGAGTGGGCGAGGGTACGCCCGGTCGGGATCACGCCCAGATACCACGCCAGGGGTTTGTCGATCAGGTCCGGGAACTGGGTGCCAAACAGCAAGACGAGGACGGCGATCTGCCCCGGCGGACGATCGAACCGCGTTCGCGTCGCGAGCGTGTAACAGAGATAGCCGATTGCTGCGTGTCCGAGCGGCCACATACAGTTCGGGCGACGGGGACGACGCCTATAACGGGCCTGGTTCGACTCAGGAGTCGAGGCTCTCGAGGGTCGCCGAGCGACTCGCCTGCCAGCCGGTGATGATCGCGACGAGGGTCCCGACGACGACGGCGACGGCAAACCCGAGGGCCGAGACCTCGAGAGGCGTCCGTACGAGCCGTTCGAACCCGACGAGCCGAGTCGAGAGGGCGTTCAACCCCGCGGCGAGTGCGGGCGTCGCGGCGACGCCGATCGCCCCGCCGAGGAGGCCGACAACCGCTCCCTGGACGCCGACGGTACCGGCCAGCACTCCCCGTGAGAGCCCGATCGCCCGCAGCGCCGCCAGCGCGTCGCGTTGCTGGTAGGCGACCAGTACGAACAGGTTCGCCGTCAGCGCCGCACCGCCGACGATCGAGAGCCCGACGAGTGCGACCCCGCCCGCGACGAGCAGCAGTCGGTCTGTCAGCATCGCCGCGAACTGGTCGTCGGCCGTGCGGACGTCGTAGGCGGGGTAGTCGGCGCGGACGTCGTCGGCGACGGCCTCGCGGTCGACGCCGTCCGCGAGGTTGACCGTGACGAAGGAGGCCCGGTCCGCGCCCGCAGTCCCGGTCATCGACTGCAGCTCGGGTAGCGGGATCGTCGCGGTCTCGGTCCCCAGGAACTGCGAGTAGTACGAGCCAATCCCGACGACCGTGTAGGCGTCGACGGCGCCGGGGCCGGCGCCGACGTAGACGGTGTCGCCGACGCCGACGTCGAACCGATCCGCGGTTTCGGGGTCAAGGACGACGACGTCGGTCGGCGCCGCGGCGTCCTCGCCGTCGGCGGTCAGGGCGCCGTCGAACCCCGCGCCGTCCTCGAACTCGAAGTGGGCGTGGGTCCCCTCGACGCCGACGGCGGTGAGCGGTTCGACCGCGTCGGGGTCGGTCCCGAGGTAGACGTCGTGTAACGCGACCGTCGAGACGTCGCCGACGTCCTCGCGCTCGCGCAGGTCGCTCGCGATCGCCGGGGCGTCGACGACCTCGTTCTCGCCGCCTGCGGCGGGCCCCCCGGTGATCCAGATATCGCGGCCGGCGTCGTCGAACTGCTCCTGGCCCGTCTCGACGACGCCGATCCCGAGGCCGGCCAGCAGCGTCACCGACAGCACCGCGAGGACGACGCCACCGATCGCGAGGACGGTCCGACCGGGGGAACGGCGCAGCTGGGCGAGCCCGAGACCGACGATGGCCCGGAGCCGGGCGAGGCGGCTCACCGCCCCACCTCTGCGAGGACGTCGGTGCGGGCCGCGAGCGCGAGCGGGTAGGGTAAGGCGACCAGCGTCGAGGCGACCGCGACCGCGAGGGCGTAGGGGACCAACAGCGGGTGGAGGGCCGCGATCGCGCTGGGGGCGATCGTTGCGGTCGCGAGGGCGTTCGCGACGCCGATGGCGGCGACCCCGAGGACGACCCCGAGCAGGGCGCCGACGACAGCGGTCGCCAGCGTCGTCGTCGCGACCACGAGCAGCCGGCTTCCGGTGGAGAAGCCGACCGCGCCCAGCGTCGCCAGCGTTCGGCGATCGGCCTCGACGCGCATCCCGGCGGTCGTCGCCACCAGCAGCGAGCAGAGTCCGAGCGAGACCGCGAGCGCGAGCGCGCTCGTCGCGAGCGCGAGCCCGTCGCCAAACAGCGCGTCGACGTCGGGGACGCCCTGGCCCTCAAGGACGGCGCCGGGGAACGCCGCGTCAGCCCCCGCCTCGATCGCCGCGCCGTCGCCCCAGACCAGCACTGCGTCGGCCAGTCCGTCCGCGTCGGCGCCGGAGACCGACTGGAGGACGCCGAGTTCGACGAGCGCGACGGGTTCGTCGTCCTCGGGGCCGTCCTCGACGGCGACGACCGTCGCCGATTGGCTCTCGACGCCCCCGAGAGCGAGCTGATCGCCCGGCTCGACGTCGAGTTCGTCTGCAGCGGGCTGTGAGAGGACGACGGGCGCGTCGGCAGGGGTGTCCGCGAGGGTCTCGAGTGGAAGGTCGGCGACCGTCGCGGACTCGGGACCGGAGCCGTGGTCGGTATCGACGCCGACCGCCGCGAGGTAGGTGATATCGCCGTCGCGCTCGGTGCGAATCGGCTCCTCGAGGACGGGCGAAGCGTGATCGACCCCGTCGCGGTCGGCGAGTCGTGCGGCCCGCTCGCGGCTCTCGCCGAGGCGCGGTTCGCCGGCACCCGCGACCGAGCCGTGGACCCCGCCATCGTCGGCGACGATCCGGGCGTCGGCGTCGACCCCGGGCCCGTCGTCGTCGGCCAGCGCGAGCGCGACGCCGGTGACGAGCAGGAGGTTCGCGACCGTCAGCGCGACGACGAGGACGGTCGCGAGGGTCCGTCCTCGGGCCGTCGTCGTCTGGGTCCGGACCACGCCCAGCGCGAGCGTGAACAGTCCCCACCACCGGCTCGCGCGGGTCGCTATCGGGCTCGGCTCGGCGTTCGACTCCTGGTCTGGCTCCGACATCGGTGACTGTGCGTGTCGCGTTTCGGCGACCGCTACACGGCGGAGCAAACGGCGTCCCCGCCATTGTTTGTGAGTCGTTACCGTCACAGCGTCAGGACCGTTCGACTCGCGAAACAGTCCGCGCGAACCGACTGTATGCCCGTTCGGTTTCGGCACTCCGATCGCCCGATAGCTTTATCTCATTGACAGTTGTTACCACACACGATGGTCGGAAGACTCCTCGCCGTGCTGACCCTCGCCCTCCTGTTGTTGTTTCTGGCCGGCGGTCCGGCAGTCGCCGAGTTCACAGCCTCGCAGCTGTGTGGTCCCCTCGAGTCGATCCAGTGTTGAACCGCGCCGTCCAGTCGCAGTCGTCGGTCTATCGTCCCGATCCCCGGCGCGATCGCAGGATAGCTCGCAGTCTCCGGCACTGACGGCAAGTGTCTGTCTCAGTCGGTGGGGATCGGCGACCGCGCGAGCGGAACGTCCGCGGCGTCCTCGAGCGTGCGCTCGAAGAAGGCCCGGTGTTCGCGGATCCGTTGCTCGCTCCATTCCCACCACTCCAGATCGAGCAGGCGGGATCGGACCTCCGGGGGGAACCGCCAGCCGATCCGCTCGGCAGGTACCCCGCCGACGATCGCATAGGGATCGACGTCCCTGGTGACGACTGCCCCCGCGCCGACGACGGCCCCGTCACCGATCGTCACCCCCGAGAGGATCGTCGCACCCGTCCCGATCCAGACGTCGCTGCCGACGGTGATCGGCCCCTCGGCCGTCGGCGGGAGCTCCCCGTCCAGAACCTCCTCGTAGAACCGAATCTGTAACGACGGGCGATCGATCCGGTGATTTGTCTGCTGAAACGTACTCTCGCGGGCGATCGCACAGTAGTTGCCGAGCTCGACTTCGCCGACGAGATCGCAGTCGGGCTCGAGATTGGTTCGTCGCCCGATCGTGACGTCGCCGTCGAGAATACATCCCCGGCTCAACCGCGCGTGAGGGCCGATCTCGACCTGACGGCGGAGCAGACAGCCGATCGAGATCCGGGCCGAAGGAGCGACGTTGAGGTCGACCGACTCGACGTACCGGTTGAGCAGCTCGCGCGTTACCGGCGGGTAGCCGACGAGAGAGGCCGACCGTTCCACGAGGGAATCTAGACTCATGCGTATAGCTACCAGCCAACGTACCCTCGTTTATACTTTATCCGGCCACGCGGTAGAGTCATCGGTCGAGACCGTTCGCAGCCCGCGGTTACCGCGGGTAGGCGTTCCCTGTCCCCGTTTCGGTTTCGGAACCGAGCCGAGCCGATCGGGAGTTCGAGCGAGACGCCGGTGTCGTCCTCGGACTGGCGATCGTTGTGGTCGTCCGCTCCGACCGACCGACGAATCGACGGTTTCGGCGCCGCGGACGTACCGACGTGGGAATCCGCTCTCGGTGAACGGTCCGGTTACCGTTACTATCGTCGCAGTAACACTGGTTGGAGATCCGGGAGGTCGGTCCATAACAAACCGTGGGTCGGGGTTGGTGTCGGGTGGACCAATGGATCGACGAACCTATCTCGTGACCGCGACGGGAGCAGTCGTGGCGCTCGCTGGCTGCTCGGAAATGGGCGGCCCGGGGGAGACTGACGACGAGAACGGCGACGACGGCGCGGCCAACGGCGACGACGATCACGAGGAGACCGAGACGGAAGAAGAGGACGAAGAGGAAGAGGACGCCGATCACGGCGATCTGGTCGGCACCTACGACGACTTCGAGGACCTCGACCCCTGGGACGCGTTCCAGGACATTGGCTCGATCGAGGCCGACACGGAGCAGTACTACGAGGGCTCGCAGTCGGCTCACCTCCTCCCCGATTCCGAGGACGGGCAGGTCAGAGTTCGCCGCGAGACGGACGAGCCGATCGACATCCGGGACGTGGCACCGGGAGTGGCCATGACCGCCTCCGACAGCGGGATGGTGCTGATCCAGCTACAGGACGAGAACGGCGACTACGTGGAGTACAGCCAGCAGGTGATGGACAACATGCCGCTGGCACGGCACAACTTCGGACTCACCCGCGTGCGCGGTGATCCGAATCTCGAAGAGATCATCGTTCTCCAGATCATCCGCTGGTTCGGCGAGCCCGACGACGAGGACGAGGACGGCGATGGCGAGGAAATGTGGGTCGACGACTTCCACTTCGTGCCAAAGCCCGACACGCCGAAGGTGATGCTCCAGTTCCACGGCGGCTACGAAACCCACTACGAGGAGGCGATGCCTCGGGTCGCACAGTACGATCTGCCGGCGACGACGTTCGTGCCGCCGGATCGCCTTCGGGCCGACGCCGCCGTGGAAGGGGATCGGCTCACCGAAAGCCAGGTCGAGGAGCTCGCAGCGGAAGGGTGGACGATCGGCTGCCAGACCGCGAACGGGTCGCAGGTAGATTCGATCGACGAGGTCGGGGCCGAGGACGTCATCGTCGAGCCTGCGGAGTGGCTTGAGGACGAAGGGTACGCCGACGACGGCCGGTTCTTCGCGTTCCCCGGCTCGCAGTACACCGAGGAGAGCTACGAGCTCGTCCAGGAGAACTACGACCTGGCGTTCGCCGGCCAGACCCAGTCACAGGGGTACGCCGGCAACCCCCACCTCTGCTCGGTAGTTTCGAACCCGAGTGGCGACGAGGGCGGCGATCTCGTCGAGTGGACCGCCGAGATGGGCGGGATCACCTCGATCGGGTTCTACCAGCTCGAGGAGAGCGAGGCGATCGAGGGGCTCGAGTCGACGCTCGAGGCGCTCGAGGAGTACTCGGGCGAGATCGACGTGATTACGCCCGGCGAGATGGCCGACGACTACGTCTACTAAGCCGCGACGAGTCGGCTGGTCGGCACTCGCAGCTCGTTCGGACGCGCGACTTTGTATCATCAGGTCACTCCGCGGACGCGGTACGTCGGGAGCGATCGCCAGCACGGCGCCGACCGCAAGCGCGTAGCCGCCGCGTTCGATGCTCCAGTGGACGCCCCACATCACCGACACACGCACAGCCCAGCGACGAGAAGTACCGCGAGCCCCACCGCCAGGTAGCCGAGGCCGTCGCGGACCGGGCGGGTCTGTTCCACCGTCGCCCCAGTAGTACGCGACCGCGACGGCGAGCAGCGTCGCCGGATCGAACAGCCAGGGTTCGAGCACGCGCCGCGACTACGGGGACGGTCCGAAAACCGTTCGGCCGCGAGGCGCGCTCGGGGTCCGCCACCAGAGATTACTCTCGAGGCATCCGTAACGTCAGCAGCGTTCCGGCGCCGACGATCAGCGCCAGCAGGAGATAACCGGCGTCGAAGTACCCCCGCTCGGCGATCACGCCGAAGACGACCGGGCCCGACGCCCCCAGCACCGAGGCGCTCGAGCGGATCACGCCCAGACCCGTCCCCTGGATCTCCGCAGGGATGATCTCGGCGAGGTACGACTGGGTGATCGCGCCCGAGCCGAGCATCGTGCTCGCGAGGACGGTGACCCCGACGAGCCCGACGAAGCCGTCGACGAACGGCAACAGCGCGAGACCGACGACCGATCCCAGCAGGATCAGCGGAAGCGAGCCCCGGAGCCCGACTCGGTCGTAGGCCATCCCGGCGATCGGTTTGACGACGACGCCGACCGCAAAGAACAGTCCGAACAGGACGCCGGCGACCGTCGAGGACAGCCCCTTCTGTTCGACGAGGTAGGTCGGGTAGAACGCCGAGAACGTCTGCCAGACGAAAATAAAGAGAAAGAGGATGACGCCCATGATCGCGAGGACGGGGCTGCGGAGCTCCCGGATCACGTACCGCAGGTTCTCGCTCGAGGCGTCGCCGTCCTCGGGGTCGGGGGCTGGCAGCGTCAGCCAGATGACGACCGCGGTAACACAGAGCAACGGAAGGACGAAACCCAGGCCGAGCCGCCAGGCGACCGCGACCGCCAGGACGCTCGCGATCGGCGGCAGCACCGTCTGGCCGACGTCGCCAGAGGCCATCGTCACACCCAGGACCCGTCCGATCCGATCGGGGTAGAGTTCCGACAGCGCGGTGATCCGGGCGATAGGATACTGCGAGTGCCCCAGACCGACCAGCGCCGTCGCCCCGAACAGGACCGCGGCGTTGGGCGCAAACAGGACGACGGTGACGCCGACGACGACCATCGAGACGCTCGCGACCAGTACGGAGCGCTCGCCGTGGCGGTCCGCCAGTATCCCCCCGGGAACCTGCCCGATCGCGTAGCCGAGCCAGATCAGCGTGACGAGCAGACCGGCCGTCGAGAGCGTGAGGTCGAACTCGGCGCTGAAGTAGGGTAGCAAGACGGGGTAGATCATCCGGGTACCGTTCAGCAATCCCCAGCCGAGCGCGATAGCCAGCAACGTCTTTCCGGTCCCGCCGGCCCACAGGCCGGCCAGCTCGCGACGGATCGAATCCAGGCGACTCATTCGGCGTGTACGTGGGAAGGCCGGTCCCGTTGAAACCGTTTTAGTTCGAGGCGGTGGTTGCTGATTTCGAGTCGAGGGAGCGGTGCGTCGAAGACGGCGTCCTCGGGTCCAGCTTCCCGTCTCCGGGAGGCTCGTCCCGTTACTCCGTTCGCCCGGGGAGGTTCGACTTCCCGCGTTTGGGATCGAGTCCTCGCGGACGAGACGCACGGCGCCCCGGGTGTGGGCGGATACCCGCAGTCGACGGATCGACTGCGTTCGAAAGGGCGACTCCCCGTGTGCGAAGTGAAACGATAACACGCACGTACGGGAGGCGGGGAACGGACCCTCCCCGTGTGCGAAATGAATTGTCGGCACTGAAGCGGCGACTGGTCGGTTGCGGACCAACTCGAGCCGCGAATCGACTGGGGACCCCCCGTGTGCGAAATGAATTTCGAGCGGCGATCGCTCCGAAGACGGGGCGTCGGCGCGTCGATCGGCAGCGAACCGACACTGCGACCCCGACTCCCCGTGTGCGAGATGAATTCGGCGCCGCGGGAATCGGCTTCCGAGCGAGACGGATCGGGCTCAGTCCCCGTCAAAGAACTCGGCGATCTGGGCGTTGACGACCGATCTGAGCAGTTCGTCCTCGCCGTTGATCTCCTCGAGGCGGAAGTCCGTCCGCAGGGTCTCCGCGACGACGGCCGGATCGTCGACGAACGTGTACTCCTTGTGGACGCCGCTGCCGTACCCCCGGCCGCGTTTCTCCGAGGTGATGAAGTTGTACGTCTCGGCCTCGGTCATATAGCGGAGGTAGGAGTCACGGGATTTCTTGTCGGTCTCCAGTCGCTCGGTCAGATACTGGTAGACCCGATAGGCGACAGTGCTCGGAATCGCGTTCAGGTTCCGCTCGGCGTAGACGGGAACGATCGCAGTTGCGTACAGGGAGAGTTTCTTCTGGGTGGAGAGCCCCTGCATCTGAGTGAGGGTGCGGTCGCGCTCGGCCTCCTGCTGGGCGTCGCGAACGTGGTCCTCGCGGACCCGCTCTTCGCCGCGTCGGTTGGCGATCTCGCCGGCCTTCCGGAAGAGGTCGATCGCCTTCCGCGCGTCGCCGTGGTCCTGGGCGGCGAAGGCCGCGCTCAGCGGGATGATTCCGGCCTCGAGGACGCCGTCCTGGTAGGCGTCCCGTCTGCGGTCGAGGATCGCCTGGAGCTGGTTGGCGTCGTAATCGGAGAAGACGACGTCCTGAGGGTTAAAGGAGCTCTCCGCGCGGCCGTCGAGGTCCTCCATAAACCGTGGGTCGTTCGTGAGCGCGGCGACCGAGACGTGGCCGTCGATCCGACCGAGCTGTGAGGCCCGCGAGAGCTGGTACAGCAGCTTCGAGTAGGCGGGTTCGTCGTTGGGGTCGCGCTGGCGACCGACCAGGAGGTCGACCTCGTCCAGAATGATGATGACGGAGTCGAACTCCTCGCTCAACAGTGCGTACAGCCGGTTTAGCTTGCGGTCCGTCGAGACGCCGCTTTCGGGAACGCCGACCTCGACGCCGGCCGTCGTCGCGGTGTTCTCGACGAGGCGGTACACCGCCCGATCGTGGGACTTGATCGTCTGGCAGTTGATCTGGATGACGCCGAACCGATCCCCCTGGGCCTCCGCGAGCTCGACGACCTGCTCGCAGACGGCGTTGATGATCAGGGATTTCCCGGTCCCCGACGGACCGTACAACAGCATGTTCGGCGGACGGTTCCCCTGGAGCGCGGGCCGCAGGTAGGTGATGATGTCCTCGAGTTGCTGATCTCGGCCGACGATCCGGTCCTCGTCGATGACGGCGTCGGGGTCGAGCAGCCCACGATCCCTGAACACCGACTGCTGGACGCCATCCTGCAGCCGCCCCTTGATCGATTCCGAAAGGGAGCGATCGTCGCCGTCGGTCATACCCTGTCACTCGCACTGACTTCATAAATACGTGACGAGTACCGCGTGCGAGAGCAACACCTTCGATATTGCCGTGGAGAGCTATCGTACGGTGAGTTGGGAACGCGAAGCCGAAAACCGTGGGCGAAGTCAAAACCGGTCACCGCGACCGACAGGACGGTCGAACCCATCCCGTTCCGGCGCCGCGAGAGGGACCGTCCCGGTCACCGCGATCAGACCGCCGTGATCGGCGAAATCGGAGTCCCCGTGTGCGAAGTGATTCTCGCTCCCGTCCACGAGCGGGAGGACCCCCGCAGTGTAACCCCCTCCCCCCGTGTGCGAAATGAAATCCGCAACCGAACGGGGGTGGGGGAGGGGTGGGGTGACGCTTGGAAACCCGTTCTCGGACGAGGACGCGACGAAACTGAACGCATGGGGCGTCCTCATACAACTGAAGTCCGGAGGCGACCACGGACTCCTCTAGAAGCGATGGTTTTATCAAGTGTTTCTAGAAACAGTAACCGTACTGGGTTCGGGACGAGTCGAAAGAACGAGGACGTTCGGAGACCGTCCCGGAAAGCCGCCAGATCCCAAATATTTCACACCGTCTCTATCCGGGCTCCCGTCCGCGCCAGCGAGTTGAACCATCGGGTGCCGTCCTGCTGGGCGAGTCAGCTCTCCGCTCGAAAACGGACGGGCGTCGGTTCCGGCACGCAGCTCCCACTGGTCTCTCGACAGACAGTGATCCGGACACCGATCCGACCCCCCACCCCCTCTCGTCCGGATTTCATTTCGCACACGGGGGGAGGGGGCTCCCAGTAACGGAACCGACGTTCGTCGTTCCGCGGTCGCTTCGCAAACGTGGGCGAACTTCGCAAACGAGGACGAACGCGAGAGCTCCTCGAATCGACGGCCAAACTCGATCGGAGCGTTCGGACGCCTCCTGTCGAGCTACTCGTGGGTTCGTCGCGTCTTCGCTATTGGTCCGACACCGCGTCGCCCGAGGCGATAACGATCCTGTCGTCGATGTTCTCGATCCGATCGAGCGGGAGCCGAAACCGACCGTCAGCGTCGGTTTCGGTACGCTTGGGCAGTCGATCCTCCGGCTGAACGACCAGTTCGTTGATTCGTCCGGAGTCGAGGGTCATCGTGATGTTCTCGACCGTTCCGTAGTCGGTGCCGTCGACACCGACGATCGACTTCCCCTGTAGCTGTCGTGCCAAACAGGTTGCCATACCCGTCGTTTCGCGGACGCCTACTAAACACCGTGGGATCCGTCACAGTTTTCGAGAGCGACCACTCGCGCCATCGACTTCGGCTGTGGCCTCTCGATTCGAGGACTCGCGGCGCCGATTCGACGGCGACGCGACTACCGGGGAGATCGAAAGGAAGGAAGGCCCCCGACTAATCGTCGGGGGGCACCACTGAACCACGATTGCGAACCAGCAACGGAATGTCGCCCGAACGGGAGACACCTGGGATGCGCTGCTGGTCATGAGATACTTGCTCCGCGTACAAAAGTACCTCTCGATTCGCGTCGTGGTCTCGCCGCTCCCGGATCGAGCGACGACACCCTCGAGGCACGCCAATCAGGCCGTTTTGCACCCTGCATTATCGATTCCCAGAGTAATCGAGGTGGATGCCACGGGGCTTGACCCCGAGGCAGTTGACGCGTCAGCGGAGGGGAAGCCCACGACTTCAGTCCTGGGAGGACGTCACGCTGCGGAACCGATTCGCCCACTGGCTCGTTCGCACCACCGTACCGACCGAACCGGTTCGCCTGAACGGGGATCCAGTTCATCCGGTATAACTGTGGGGGATCGTGTGGCCACTCGCCAGTCCTGCCTTCCCTTACAGGGGGGTCGCGCCCGTAATTCCGAGTATGGCACCGACCACCACGAGACGGCGACTGCTCGCCGGACTGGCGACCGCTGGAACGGCGGCGCTTGCGGGCTGTACCGGCTCGACGCCGTTCGTCGGCCGACGTCTCGCCGACAGCGAGACGATCGATCCCGAGGACGCCGCGGCGGTCACGATCGCCGGCTCGGTCGGCGATCTGACGGTCACCGGCGACGACCGCGAGGCGATCGGACTGGAGATCGAGAAACAGTCGAGTTCGGTTCGGACCGACCTCGAGGCGCTCGAACTCGAGTCGGATCGTGACGGTGACGTCCTCGAGTTACGGGCGACTTACGACGGTGAGACGGGCTGGTTCGAGAGCGAGCCCGCGATGGACCTCGACGTCGTGCTCCCGGACGGGCTGTCGGTCGAGCGACTCGTTACGGGAACCGGACAGGTGACCATCACCGACGTCACCGGAGATCTCGAAGCTCGCTCGAGTACGGGCAGCGTCGAGATCAGCGACGTCGACGGGACGGTCACGGCCGAGACGAGCACGGGCGGGATCGAGATCGAGGACGTCGCGGCCGTCGGCGACGTGACTGCGAGCACGGGCAGTATCGAGGCCGCAGTGCCCGCAATCGACGGCGACACGGTGCTCTCGGCGAGCACCGGGAGCGTCGAGGCGGCCCTCTCGCCGACGATCGACGCCGACCTCGAGGCCCGAACCAGTACCGGAAGCCTCGAGATCGACGCCGACGGGCTGGAACTCACGGAGTACCGCCGCGAGGACGATCGCGTCAGCGCCGTCCTCGGGGAGGGCGGGCCGCGCCTCCGGATCGAGACGAGCACCGGCGGGGTCGAAATTTCGGCGCTCGAGGAGTGACGGGACCCGGGACACGTGGGCCCAAGGAGCGACGGAACTCGGGACGCGTGGCCCGAAGAACAACGGAACGCCCGCTCGGTCCGTGATCGTGTCCCGCAGTCGAGTCCTCGATCGGACGGACACGCCTCCCAGGATACCCTACAGCGTTCTCGACCACTCTTGGTCCAATCGCGCGCGAAGAAATCACGATATCGGCTCTCTCCGCCTCGGTCTCTCCCGTTCACTCGACGCTGTTCTCTCCGTTCGCCCTCGATCACTCGCCGCCTTTTGTTCGTCGGCGAAAGCCGTTCGTGGACGCTTACTACCCCTCTCGGGGGTCGAGCAGGCTGACGGCGACGACTGCGGAGAGGCGTCCGAGGAGGTTCGCGAGGTACAGCGTCACGGCCAGCGCGAGCAACCCCACAGTCGCGGCGCCAAGCGCCCGCGGAAGCGTCCCGATCACGATCGGGTCGACGAGGACGGCGTAGACGACCAGATCCGCGCCGTAGACGGCGGGCGCGACGAGCAGGCTCGTCGCGAGCGAGACTCCGACGACGAGGACGACGAACCCACAGATCCCAAGCAGGATCTTCCAGCCGAGATACGCCGCACCGAGCCAGGTCTCGCGGCCGAGCACGAGTCGTTTCAGGAACGCGGCGACCCCCTCGTCGGTCGGCGGTATCGAAGCGGTGACGTCGACGGCGAGCAGTTCGCGGGTGAGCGCACCGTCGAGTCGGGCTAGCGCGACGATCGACAGCAGTGTCGCGACCAGTGCGATCGGGCCGAGCAGCGTGAGGCTCAGTCCGAGAGTCATCGACGCGCCGACGGTGATCGCGACGAGATACGCGATCCCGAGCGGGAACGCCAGCAGGACGTACGCGAGCGATCGGTACGTCCAGGGGTCGATCGGCGCGGCGTAGAACGGCCGATCGCTCCCGGTTCGTGGCGGGTCGGTCGGCAACGGACCGCCGTCGCCGGCGGCGTTGGGTCGGTTCGGTGGCATACGACCGGATCGACGGTCCCGAACCCGGTAAAACGGGACCGCGAGCTGTCGAACCGACCACCGCACGAAAACGTTAAGTACTAGGTCCCTTCGAGCGAGTAGAGGATCGCTACCAGCCCGGCGATAGTCACCCAGAGGACGCCGAGCAGGCTGGCGGCGTCCGACAGCGAGAGCAGCGGTGCGAGTCCGTAGCTGACGACGACGGGTCCGGCGGCGATCAGCCCGATTCCGATCGCGAGGTAAAACATCGCGAGGCTGTCGTTGCGACGGTATCCACGGTAGGCGTAGCCGGCGACGACCAGGCCGACGACGGCGGTCGCGAGCGCCGTCGCGAACAGCACCGCGGCCGGATCAACGGCGACCATGGATCACCCCCAGGATGACCACGAGCCCGACCAGCTGGCAGGCGGTGACGATCGTCTCCTGCCAGACCGTCTCGACGCCGCCGACGTTCGACAGCGCGAGCCGCAGGAGCATCGGCACGGTGGTGAGCAACACGAGTCCGACGCCGAGCAGGAGCATCCCCCGCCCGCCTCCGGCGCGGTAGCCCCGGTAGAGCCGCACCGCCAGGTACACCGACAGCACCGTCGCGAGGACGAGCGAGAGAAAGACCAGCGCGATCACCGTCGGGGAGCCCCCGACGGTCGCAACTCGACCGCCGTCCGCGAGGACGACGCCGGCGTCCGTCCTCGGGAGCGACTCCGTCGGCAGCGTGGCGGTGTTGGGAACCGTTTTCGGACTCATTTGAACCCCTCATAGAGGCGGGTGAAGCGGTCTGCAGCCGATTCCTCCCGTTCGATCTCGACGTCGTACCCCTCTTCTGCGAGGCGGATCCGCACCTCGCGAAGGCGGGCCGCGTACACCTTGTGGTGGTGGCCGTCCGGATCGAGTTGCTGGTGAGCCTCGAGCAGGTCGGCCTCGGTGAGTCGCTCGACGCGCCGGTAGATCGTCGATGGATCCGCGTCGCAGGCGTCGCTCAGCGCCCGGACCGACTGGGGTTCGTCGTGGGTGCGGACGAGGATCGTCTTGACGTAGTCGTCGCCGAGTATCTCGACGACGTCGACCTCGCCGTCGTCGGCCATCGGGTATCGGTACTCGGGCCGGCCAAATGGGTGTTTCCCGGAGCGGTTTCGACGCGGCTCCGAACGGGCCGAACGACGATCGGTCAATCCGTCAGCTCGAGGACGTCGACGATGGCCCGGGCCGACTCCGGATGCGGGCGGTGTCGTCGAACGGGGGCCAACGTTTATTCTCCCGCACAGGGAGTGTTCGTGCAATGGGATCGACGACGACCGGAACCGCCAGGACGACCGCCGACCGGTTCGTCCGGGGACTCCGGTGGTTCCTCTCGGTGCCGGTTCGTCGGGAGACCTACCGTCGCCTGGCGTACCTGCTGGTTGCCTTTCCGCTCGGATTGCTCTACTTCGTCGGCCTCGTCGTCGGGCTCTCGATCGGGATCGGGCTCTCGGTGATTCTCGTCGGGATTCCGATCCTGGCGTTCGTCGTCGGGGTGGCGCTGCTTGTCGCCCAGTTCGAACGTTGGCTGGTAAGCCTCCTGCTTCCGGTCGATATCGACGCCAGACGCGAACTCGAGGGGGAGCGACGCCGCGACCGGGCGCTCGATCTGGCGACCGACCTCCGGACCTGGACGCCGCTGGTCTACCTTCCGTCAGTCTTCTTGCTGGGGACCGCCTCGTTTACCCTCCTGACGACGGGACTGTCGACTGCGCTGGCAATGCTACTGGTGCCGCTGTACTACGACCAGCCCGGGCTATACGTCGGGATCGTCACCGATCGGGCACCGGAGTTTCACCAGACCGTCTACCTGGCCTGGAACCAGCTGCTGGTCGGCTTCGAAGCGGTCGTGACGGTCGGCTACTGGGAGATCACGACGCTCCCGCAAGCGCTCGCCGTCGCCGTCGGCGGGATCGTCCTCGGACTGCTCACCTTGCACGCGCTGAACGCGCTCGCTGGACTGTTCGCTCGCTACGCCCGACTCCTACTCGCGGACGGGTACGATCCGACCGCGCTGATCGGTTCGGCACGATAGCTCGGATCTGCGAACCCCGGGACGTCCTCGTCGAATCTCGGCGCCCTCTCGGCCGATCCCAGATAACCGAGACCGGTAGGTACACTATCTACGATAGGTGGCTAAGGTGAGGTACGTTAACTACGATAGGTACCTATTACAAGGCAGCTACTGGAATGGCAGTCCGTGTGCGCCTTCCGATGGTGAACATGCAGGCCACACGCTCATCGGTCGGATCGTTGAGTGTTCGGTATGGCATCGCTCGAGACGACACAGGAACGGACCCGCTCGGAAATCGCCGCGTACCTCCGTGAGTTCGCCGACGAGCTCGATCCGGAGACCCGAACCGAGGACGCGACCCGCGACGGCTCCACCGGGACGGTCGGTACCGACACGACCGACTCGGCGGGGATCGGTGATACCCGGACCGACGACCGCGACGACGATCTACTCGGCACCGACGACCGCGACGACGAGCCAGTCGACACCGACGGTGCGCACGTCGGCGACAAGGTCACCGTGATCGCGGGCAACGAGAGCGCGACGATCAATCCGCCACGGACCTGCGCGTTCGACGTCGCGATCGACACCGACTCGGACCTGCTGGATACGGGCGCGGAACGGAGCACCTCGTTTACGATCCGCTGGGACGCCGATCACGTCGAGGCCGACGACGAACTGACCGTCGAATAGCACGTTCCGCTCGATCCGATCCGCGGCCGTCCACGATCCAGCCGTCGGTAGCCGTGCGATCCGAACGCAGTCGACGCAGATCGCGTTTCACCGAACGCCGTGGCGCTCGTAGAACCGCCGAACGCGGTCGTCGGCCAGCAACGGTCCGTGGACCTGCATCGCCTTGAGGCCGGGGTAGCTGTTGGCTTCGATGATCTTGAACGAGCCCCCGTCGTCGGTGACCACCAGATCCCAGCCCGCGTAGGGGATCATCGGGTGATCCGACGCCAGCGCGAGGAGCTTCTCGCGGATCCGCTCCCACCCGGGGATGGCGGTCCCCTCGATTCGCGCCCCGGTCTCGGGGTGGCTGACGTGCCACTCGAGGCGGTCGCTCCCTCGAGGGAGCTGCGCGCCAGGTCCAAGCTCGCCCGTCTCGAGGTCGATCTCGGCGCTGAGCCCGCCCTGCGAGAAGTTGTCCATCGAGCCCGAGGCGTCGGTTCCGATCCGCTGGACCGCGGCCGCGACGAACGCCTCCTCGCGGTCCTCGTCATACATAGTAATCGCCCGGATCGTGTTCGGCGTCTCGGGGTAGAGTTCGGCTGCGTACGGACCCTGTTCGACGTGTTCACAGACGAGGTAGTTCTCGAGCCCGTCGACCCGTTCGATCAGCGCCTCACGATCGTGGTCCTCGCCATTGATCTCGTACCCTTCGTCGGTCCGCGAGCAGAGCAAGACGTTGTTCCCCCCACCACCTCTGACCCACTTGAGGACGAGCTTTCCGTCCTCGTCGAGCCGATCGGCGACCCACTCGCCCGCGTCGGCGACGGCGCCAGTTCCGGAGCCGACGGCCGACTCGAGGGCCGCCCCCCCATCGGCGACCGCCGATGGCAACGACCCGCCCGCGTCCTCGTTGATCTCGTGGATGGTCCCGTTCCGGACGACCCCGTAGACGGTCATCCGGTGATCGGGGTACGAACGCATCAGCCAGTCGAAAAATAGCTTGTTCGAGAGTGCGATCGACCACGTCCCGTTGAGGTTTTTCGTTCCGACGTACCGCTCGTAGTCGCTGAGAAACGCCGCTGGATCGTAGCGTTCGAAGTCGTAGATGACACCGGCCCTGCTCAGAAAGCCGCGCCGCCAGAGCGCGAGCCGGCGCGGAAGCGACTGCGAGTACGACGGGAGCTCCCGCTCGGTAGCGAGGAGATCTCGAACCCCCTGTATTGTGAAGTAGGCGTCGCGGACGTTCATACCGAGTGCTGTCGAGCACGGGCCGTCAACGTTGTGCTTCCCGTTTCGTGGGGGCGGTGTTCGCTTCTCCGACGGAGTCACACGAGCCCGGGGCCGCGACCGCGGTCGAACGACGTCGCGCTCGACGCACTGGGGAGGAAATTTCCATCGACGCTCACGATAGATAACACGCCGAGTTCTACTCCAGGTAATCGAATTTCCCATCCTCCGGGAATGGACTTCACTTTTGAACATCCGTCGGCTGTTACACCGAACTGGAAACGATGACCGATCACACACGCCGAACAGTACTAAAGGCCGCAGGAGCATCTACGATCGCCGTCGCGATCGCCGGCTGTGCCGGCGACGACAACGACAACGGGAACGACGAGAACGGCGACGAGAACGGCGAGGACGCCGACGGGTTCGAGATCGACCCTGGAACCGAGATCGTCCTCGACGGCTACGCCTCCCACTGGGAGGGCATCGAGCCCGACGAGATCGACGGCGAGGATAATCCGACGCTCGTCCTTGAGGAGGGTGAAGAGTACACGATCGAGTGGATCAACGCCGACGGCGTCGCTCACGACCTCCAGATCTGGGACGAGGACGACGAGCTCGTCGACGACCTCGCGACAGACAGCATCGACGACGAGGGCGAGGGCGACTCGCTGGAGTTTACGGCCGAGCCGGAGATGGTCACGTACGTCTGTGAGTATCACGAGACGAATCAGGTCGGCGACCTCGTCGTCGAGTAAGATCGCTCCCTCGAGGGATCCCGAGCCGATCGGGGTTCGCCGTCACTCTCCTGTGAAGGATCCGAAACCGGCCACAGTTCCGTTTGCCGCCGACGGGTACGGTTCCTGGCATCGATCCGAGCTACTGCTTTCAGACTACTATTCGAGCCCCCCGGATTTGCAGGCACAACCCCCTTCCGTAATCCAGTGATGTCCTACGGTACCACGAGAGTGAGTTCGTAGCATGACTCGAAATCCGCAGCGTCGGCACACACAGTACAGCCGCAGTTTCTTAGCCACCTATGTCAATTGAGATCGACATCGAATCCGCCAGTCTCGACGAAAAGCTCGATAAATCCCTCGACGTCCTCGAGGAAACGTGGTCGAAGTTCGACGATCCGACGTTCACCTGCAGCTTCGGAAAGGACTCGAACGCCGTGTTGGACCTTCTGGCACGGTCGGACGCCGACCTCGAGAGCGACGTTACGCTCTCTTTTCTCGACCACGGCAACCACTTCGAGGCGACGTGGGGGATGAAAGAGGCTCTCGAGGATCGCTACGGCGTCACCTTCGAGACCTACGAGCCGGACTCGAGCTACGAGGAACTCGTCGCCGAACACGGGCCTCGCGTGAACCAGCGCAAGCCGGACCTCTGTTGCCAGACGCTCAAGTCAGCGCCGATGGAGCGGATGGTCGACGGCTACGACGGCTGGATCACCGGCTACCGGATGGACGAAGGGCTCGACGACGGCGAGGGCGAGGGGAGCTACGAGTGGCGGAAACACCTCGACTACTTCGAGGAGAAGGAAGCGGTCACCCGGATCAACCCGATCGTCCACTGGACGACCGAGGACGTCTGGGAGTACCACGAGCGCCGCGACATTCCGTACAACGACCTCTACGACGAGGGGTTCGAGTGTCTCGGCTGCAAGCAGTGTACCCTCGACGGCGACCCGCTCTTTGCCTACGACAGCATCCGTCGAGTCGGCGACGGAACGGAGCCGGAGGAAGCGAGCGACTGATGACGACCGCCCCTACCAGCCTACGATGACCGTCGAGAAACAGTCACCGGACGAGATCGTGGATCGGCTGCTCAGAAAGACCGACGACGACGAGCTCGTGGTGTACCTCGAGGACGAGACCGAGCTCCCGGTCTCGATCAGGCGTCCCCTCCACCTGCCGAGCTCGGTCCAGGAGGGCGTCGAGGGCGGAAGCGTCCGCTACTCGGTGCTGGCCGACGAGGACGCCGTCGACCAGCTCGATCTGCCCGCCCGGGAGGGCGTCATCGCCGCCGAGGAGCTCGAGGCCGGCTCCTGGACCCGCTCTCGCCTCGAGTTCCACGAGCAGTTCGACGAGGACGAGTTCGGCGAGCTCGAACGCTCCGCGGACGTCCTCGCGGTCGCCGACGCCTCCTGACCCCGAACGGTTTTCCATTCGGTGTCCGGTCGCAGACTGTTTTCAGTTCGGTTTCACGCGGGACCGACGAGAGCCGGCGCGGAGCTGCCTGCTGGGAGGCGTTCATCCAGGTGAGTGTCGCGCGCGAAGAAAAGACAAGCCCGAGAGCGCCGTCAGTTTTTGATCGCGGTGACGATCAGTGAGAGCGCGATGAGCGCGAGCAGTCCGACCGCGATGGAGCTGTTGAACAGGAAGGCGGTAGCGCTCTCGCCGGTCAGCAGCCAGCCGGTGACGAACCCGGACTCGGCGATGTCGCCAAGGATCACCCCCAGGACGAGGCTCACGAGCGGGTAGTCGTAGGCGACGAGCAACACGCCGATCAGTCCGAACAACAAGACGATGTAGAGGTCGACGGGCGCGTTCCGGACGGCGAACCCGCCGACGACGGCGAGCACCGCAACCGAGGGAATGATATAGCGAATAGGGATATATGCGAGCTTCCCGAAGTACTGCGAGCCGGCGAGGCCGTAGATCAGGATCAAAACGTTGCCGACGAACAGCGAGAGGATCATCGCGTAGACGATATCGCCCGAGGAGTCGAACAGCGCGGGGCCGGGATTCAGCCCGTGGAGGGCGATCGCACCCAGCAGCGCGGCCGTCGCGCCGCTGCCGGGGATCCCGAGGGTGAGCGTCGGGATCAGCGCGCTGCCCTGGGTCGCGTTGTTACTCGAGTCCGCCGCGATGACACCCTCGATGATCCCGCTACCGAACCGATCGGCGAGCTCGTCGCTCGCCCACCGTTTGGCCTCGTTGTACGAGACGAAGTTCGCGACGTCCGCGCCGGCGCCGGGCAGCGAGCCGATGAACGTGCCGATGAGCGCACCCCGAACGAACCCGACGGGACGGGAGACGACCGCCCGAGCCGCGTCGTACACTTCCGAGGCACCGCGCTGGATGGTGTTGTCGCCGGTGACGACGGTCCCCTGGTAGGCCAGCCAGAACACCTCCGCCAGCACGAACAGCCCGATGAGGACGACGACGAAGTCGACGCCCTCGAGCAGCGCCGTCTGGCCGAACGTGGCGCGGGGCTGTGCGAGCTGGGGATCGTTCCCGATCGTCCCGATCAGCAGGCCGAAGGCGCCGGCGAGCAGGGCCTTCGAGAGCGACGATCCCTTCGCCGCGGGAATGATCGTCAGGGCAAACACCGCGAGCAGGAACATCTCCGGATCACCGAAGTTGAGGGCAAAGTCGGAGATCGGCGGCGCGAAGATCAGCAGGAACGTCGCCGCGATCAGCCCCGCGAGCCCGGAGACGATCGCGGAGACGGCGAGCGCGTAGATCGCCCGCCCCTGCTTGGTGAGCTCGTAGCCGTCCCAGCAGGTAACGATCGAGCCCGGCGCGCCGGGGGTGTTGATGAGGATCGCGGGGATCGAGCCACCGTAGATGGCGCCGCCGTAGGCCGAGACCAGAAATATCAGCGCGACGGTCGGCTCGAACGGGATCGTCACCGGCGTAAAGAGGATGATCGTCATCGTCGCGGAGAAGCCGGGAATCGCCCCGAAGACGATCCCGACGGCCGTCCCCAGCAGGATCGCGAACAGAATGTACGGGCTCGAGAGGATGCCGAGCGCGCCGTCGATGGCCGCGGGTGCAAGAACGCCGAGCATGGTTAGAGGGGAATCATCAGCCACTGGACGAACACGAGCCAGACGACGATCGCGAAGCCAAGCGAGTACCCCGCGAGTGCGAGCGGGTTCCGCTCACCGAACAGATAGAGGGTGGCCGCCAGAAAGGCGACCGTCGAGGCGAGAAAGCCGACCGGTTCGAGCGCGACGATGTAGCCGGCGGTCAGCGCGACCAGCAGCGCCGCGCTTCGGACGGTGAAGACCGCCTCCTCCTCGGCGTCGGCGTCGGTCTCCGGGTCGAACGCGGCGGCCGCGCTCCCGACGCCGTCGTCGTCCGAGCCGTCCTCGCCGTCGAGCGAGACGGACTGGACAGCGATCGTCAGCACCGCGAGCGTGATCGTCGCGTACAGCAACGGTCCCGCGTACAGCATCGACAGCTCCGGTAGCGCTCGCGTGTCCCAGTAGTAGAACAGGCAGAACGCGAGCACCAGCCCCGGAAACAGCAGTTCTCCCGTATCGATCTCGACCGTTCGCGATCCGGTTCCGACGGTGACGGTCGGCGGCGTAATTCCCGTCATACGTTATCGATCGTAAATGAAGCTCTCGACGACGTCGGCGTACGTTTCCATGAACTGTGAGGTTTCCTCGACCTCGGTCTCGGTCTCGTCGGGGCCGCGGTAGTCAAGAATGTCGTCGAGTCCGCCCTGGTTTTCGGCCTCGGAGAGGAACTGCTCGTCCTCGAACACCGCGGCGTAGGTCTCGGCGAGCCGCTCGAACCGGTCGGGCTGGTTTTCCTGGAGCCCGCCGGGGACGACCATGAGCTTCCACTGGCCGAGCCCCTCGTCGACGAGCGGGACGTCCTCGAGACCGATATCGGCGAACGACGGTGTGTCGGGCCACAGCTCCTGGGGCTCTGCGGTGTGTGAGCCCAGCGCGAGGACGTCGCCGACGTGGTCGGGGTTAAAGGCCCACGGCTGGTTGACGCCCGCGTCGACGTCGCCCGCGAGGACGGCCTGCCGAACCCCGGCGCCGCCCTCCATGTTGACGACCGTCAGATCCAGATCGTAGGTCTCCTCGACCAGCAGCGCCGACAGCGCCGTGTTCCCGATCGCGGAGGTGATCCCGACGGTGGCACCGTCCTCGCGAGCGTACTCGACGAACTCCGAGAGATCGTCGTACGGCCGATCGAGCGGAGCGAACCACATCGTCGGATCCCAGTGGTGGGTCCCCAGGTAGTCGAACGACGCCATCCGGTAGGGAGCGTTCTGGAAGAGCCAGGTGGCCTGCATCTGGGGCATGTTCCACATCGCGACCGTGGTGCCGTCCGGATCGGCGTTGTACAGCTCCTCGCCGCCGACCTGGGTCGAGCCGCCGGGGTAGTTCTCGACGACGAACTCGACGCCGAGCCGATCCGCCCACACGGGGGTCGTGATCCGCATTGATCGGTCGGTTCCGCCGCCTTGTGCCCAGGGGACGACCGCCGTGATCCGTCCGTCGTCGAACTGTTCGGTAACGCCGAACGCTTCGGCGCCGTACGCTGCCGTAACCGAGAGTCCCGTCACGCCGGCCGCGAGAAACTCCCGTCTACCGATATCTGTGACTGGCATTATCTCTGTAGACCGTCCCCGCGAGCATCATCGTTTCACCCGGCCGGGGACGAGCACCGGGTCGGTCTGTTACGTTCCCTTACCGAACTGCACACTGTGAGGGTCGGAATCGGCGGCCATCGACGGTTCGTGACCGACGGTCCGACCGGCTGCGACTCGAATTGTTACTTCTGGTATATTTGTTACTAACAACTCAGTTAGGGTTGGGGGTTCTGCCTGCATGTGCAAATAACGTTCATGAATAATCACCGCGAAGTGTCACCTGTGACCCGAGCGTCTTGTTACATGATAGCTTTCAACAGACCCTTGTCGGCTCGCCATCGTACTGATTCGTATGAAGTCCGGCTCACCGGCGACGACGGCGAACGCCCGCTCGCTCCGGCCCGAAACGTTCGACGCGCGGATCGACGATCTGTGGGAGCGCTACGAGGAGTGCGATCTCTGTGCGTACGACTGCGGGGTCGACCGCACCGCCGGCGACGTCGGCACCTGCCAGGTCGACGACACCGCGTACGTCTCAACGTACTTCCCCCACTTCGGCGAGGAAGACTGCCTGAAGGGCCACAACGGGAGCGGAACGATCTTTCTCGCGAACTGCAACATGAAATGCGTCTTCTGTCAGAACTTCGAGACGAGCCACGAGGCGAAAGGCGATCCCGCGACACCCGCGGAGATCGCCGAGATGGCCCTCGAACTCGAAGCGAAGGGCTGTCACAACATCAACTTCGTCTCCCCGACCCACCACTCGCCCCACCTTGTCGAGGCGGTTCGGATCGCCATCGAGGCCGGCCTCGACCTCCCGATCGTCTGGAACTGCGGTGGCTACGAACGCCCGGAGATCCTCGAGCGACTCGAGGGGATCGTCGACATCTACATGCCCGACGTGAAGTGGGGCAACGACGCCGCCGCGGCGCGGTACTCGAAGGCGCCCAACTACTGGTCGAACGTCACCGACTCGCTCCGGGAGATGCACCGACAGGTCGGCGACCTCCGGCTCGACGACACCGGGCTCGCGACGGGCGGGCTCCTCGTTCGCCACCTCGTCATGCCCAACCACGTCGAGAGCGCGAAGCGAGTGCTGTCGTTCCTTGCCGAGGAGGTCTCCGAGAAGACGTTCGTCGACGTCATGGCGCAGTACCGGCCCCACTACAAGGCGAAATCGGAGCCGTTCTACGAGGAGATCAGCCGTCCGATCACCGCCGCGGAGTACGAGGCGGTCGTCGACCACGCTCGCGAGGCGGGTCTCGAGCGACTCTACCTCGATCGCTCGATGCTACTCTGACCGCTCGAGCAGCCGCTCGGCCCGCTCGCGGTCGGCCGGCGTATTGACGTTGACTCGCGAGCCCGGCAGCCGAACGGCGTCGACGCGTCGCCCCGCTCGCGCCAGGAGGCCGACCGCCTCGCTGAGTTCGAACTCGCCGCTGTCGGCGGGGCGGGCGAGCGCGAGTGCGTGAAAGATCCGCGGCGGCAGGACGTAACACCCAGTCGTCACCAGCTTCGAGGGCGGGTCGTCGGCCTTCTCGACGATTCCCGTGACGTGACCGTCCTCGAGGACGACCGCGCCCGTCTCGCTGGCGGTCTCCCGATCGACCTCCTCGACGAGCACCGCGGCCTCGGCCCCGGTCGAGCGAACGCGTTCGATGGCGGGGTCGATCCTGCCGTCGAACACGTTGTCGCCGTTCAGGACGACGAACGGCTCCTCGAGATAGGGCTCGGCGAGCGAGACCGCGTGACCGAGCCCCGTCCGCTCGCGCTGGTGGACGTAAGTGATCGGAACGTCCCGGTAGGTGTCGCCGAAGCGGTCGACGATCTGTGACTTGCGGTAGCCGACGACAACGACGAGCTCGTCGACGCCAGCTGCCAGCAACGTCTCGAAGACGTGGCTCAGGATCGGTCGCTCGTCCACCTCGACGAGTCCCTTCGGTACGTCCTCGGTCAGCGGGCGCAGTCGCGTACCCTCGCCTGCGGCGGGGACGACTCCCTTCATATCTCCCCATAGCCGCCCGCCCGGGAAAAGTCACGAGGACGGTGTAGGCTGATCGACCTCGCGGACCCGCGGTCGGCGGGCCGAACCACAAAACAGATACCCCCGCCCCCGAGCCGTCTACCCGGTCGGGGCGTTCGCACGGCGCCAGGTGACGCGTGTTCCGACCCTCCTGTTTCCGATCGGCCAGCGGCGGCGCTAGACGCTCGGCGCGGGGTCGGCGGACTGTGGCTCCGACCGTGTGGATTCGGCATCAAGCCACGCCTCGGCGTCGAGGGCGGCCATGCTCCCGGTGCCCGCCGAGGTCACCGCCTGGCGGTAGTCGGGATCCATCACGTCCCCCGCACCGAAGACGCCCTCGACTGCGGTCTCGGTCGTCATCCCCTCGCGGGTCTCCAGGTGGCCGGAGTCGGCCAGTTCGACCGCGGTGTCCTCGAGGAAGTCGGTGTTCGGAACGTGGCCGACGCCGTAGAAGATCCCGCCGACGTCGACGGTCTCTCGGTCGACCTCGGTCGCGGCCTCCGGCGCCGCGCTCCCCGCGAGTTTCTCCGTCGGGTGGCCGTCGGGGTGGGAACCGAGCGTCGCGCCGGTGACGCCGTCCTCGCGGGAGCCGTGGATCGCGAGCAGCTCCGCGTTCCAGCGGACGGCGATCTTCTCGTGGTCGCGGGCCCGCTCGGCCATGATGTCCGAGGCACGTAGCTCGTCGCGGCGGTGGACGACCGTCACCGAGTCGGCGAACTTCGCGAGGAACAGCGCCTCCTCCATCGCCGAGTCGCCCCCGCCGATCACGAGGACGTCGTCGCCGCGGTGGAAGGCGCCGTCGCAGGTCGCACACGTCGAGACGCCGTAGCCCATCAGTTCGTCCTCGCCGTCGGCGCCGACCCAGCGGGCGCTGGCACCGGTCGCGACGATCAGCGCCCGCGTCCGGACGCTGTCGCCGTTCGCGAGCTCGAGTTCGAACGGCCGGTCCTCGAGTGTGGCGTCCTCGACGGCGGCGTGGCGAAAGTCGGCGCCGAACCGTTCGGCCTGTGCTTTCCCGCGCTGGATCAGTTCCATCCCGCCGACGCCCTCGGGGAACCCGAGGTAGTTCTCGACGTCGGTGGTCAGGGTGAGCTGGCCGCCCGGCTCGGGCCCCTCGAGGACGAGGGGGTCGAGGTCGGCCCGCGCGGCGTAGACGGCGGCCGAGAGACCGGCGACGCCGGAGCCGACGATCACGACGTCGCGAACGGTCGCGGTCGAGTCCTCGCTCATTCGGTGTAGCGCTCGATCAGGCTGCGGAGTCGGTCCTCCGGCAGGGCGCCGGTGTGCTGTTCGACCTGCTCGCCGTCGGCGAACACGAGCAGCGTGGGGACGCCGCGGACGCCGTAGGTAGCGGCGAGTTGCTGGTTGGCGTCGACGTCGACCTTCGCGACGGTCGCGTCGGTCTCGGCCGCGATCGTCTCGACGAGGGGCTCGAGCATCTGACAGGGGCCACACCAGTCGGCGTGGAAGTCCACGAGCACGACGTCACGGTCGCTCACGATCGCGTCGAGGTCGTCCTCGCCGTCGACGTGGAGCGGTTCGTTCGTCGGTCGGTCCGCCGAGCCGCTGGTTGCATCGGTTGTCATCACGTCCTCGTTCGGGCCAGAGGCGTTTAAGGCTTTTGTAGGTGGTGTGCAATACAGTACACCACGACCCGATCGAACTGTCCTTACCTGACCAAGCAGCCTCGATAGAGATGATTGACGACGGCATTTCCGTTTTCTCTGCTCCCTACTCCGGTCGATGGCTCTACCGTAATTGTGTATACTGTGCAAAGTATTACGGATTCCAAACCCGTATCACGACCCATGAGTGACCGATCCGAGACGGTTCGCGTCTGGCTGGTCGAGCGAACCTACTCTGACGACGAGCAGAATCTCATCATCCTGGTGTATGCAACCCCCGACGGTGAGCGGTATCCGGAAAGAACGGGCGATCACGAGTTCGACGGACGACCGACCGACGACGGCCACGGTGACCGTCGCCCCGTCGAACCTCGGCGCCGTCGATGATCCGGAGCTCCGGGAGCAGTACGCGACGGAGGCGAGCCGGATGGCCGAGACCCACGAGCCGGACGACGCGATCTAGCGACTCACCCCGCTGTTCCCGTTCAGTCGTGTGGATGAAACCGCTTGACCGCGCGGTCGACCGCCTCCGTCCGCCCGATGAAGGTGACCCGATCGCCGTCGCGCAGCACGTGGTCCCCGGTCGGAACCTCCGTCGTCCCGTCGCCGTGGGTCACCAGCCCGACGAGACAGCCGTCGGGAATCTCGGCGTTGAGCTGGGCGATCGTCTTCCCGACGAGATCCGTCGCCGTCACCTCGATCTCCTGGACGTCGCCCGTTCGACCGAGTTCGTTCATCCACGCCGATAGTGACGGCCGCTCGAGGACGTTCTCGAGCGACCACGCGGTCGCCATCGAGAGGTCGATCGCGCGGACGCCGAGCGATTCGAACGCCTCGACGTTGTCTGGCTGGTTGACCCGCGAGGCGACCGTCTCGACGTCGAAGCTGGTCCGTGCGAGCTGGCAGGCCAGCAGGTTCGCGTCGTCGTCGGGCGTCGCCGCGATGACGTTTTTCGCCTCGTCGATCCCCGCCCGCTTGAGGACGCCGGCGTCGGTGCCGTCGCCCTCGAGGGCGCGCAGTCCCCGTTCGCGGCTCCGTTCGACCGCGTCCGGGTCCTCGTCGACGACGAGGACGTTCTCTCCGTCCCGTTCGAGCCGTTCCGCGAGGGAGAGACCGACTCGTCCCCCGCCGATGATGATCGTGCGCATTGGTGAGACTCCGAGGTGGGTCGCGATCCGTCCTGCGAGGCCGGCCTGGAGGACGACCGTCGCGAAGATGATCAGGAAGACGGTACCGGCCAGCAGCTGGGCCTCCTGTGGCTGGCCGAGCGCCTGGAGCTCGACGGCAAACAGCGTCGCGACGCTCGCGGGGATGATCCCGCGGGGACCGACGGCGCTGAGAAAGAGCCGCTCGTCCCGTGTGAACCGTTCGCCGGTCGTCGCGAGGTAGATCACCGCCGGCCGGAGCACGAGCGTGATCGCGACGACGACGGCGATCCCGGCGACCCCGAGAGTCGCGATGTCGCCGAAGTCGATCAGCGCCGCCAGCGCGACGAAAATAAACGAAAGGACGACGACCGAGAGATCGTCCAGGAAGTCGACGACGTCCTCGTGGTGTGGCAGATCGACGTTGCCGAGCGCAAAGCCGGCCATCGCGGCGGCGGCGATCCCGGTCTCGCTGGCGAGCAGCTCCGCGCCGCCGTAGGCGACGACGATTCCCGCGAGGACGACCAGTCTGGCGTGCAGCGGCGCGGTCCCGGGCGAGAGGTTGCCCCGGCTGAGAAACAGCCAGACGGCGCCGGCGACGGCGGCGCCGACGCCGAGGCCGATCGCCAGCCGGCCCCCGAACTCGCCGAGGAGCCGCATCGGACCGCCGTCGCCGGCGATCAACACCTCGAAGACGACGACCACCAGGATCGCGGCGGTGACGTCGTTGAGCACGCCCTCGCCCTCGAGGACGGCCGCAACGTGATCCCGGACGGTGACGACCTGGAGGATGGGGCCGATCACCGTCGGCCCGGTCGCGATCAGCAGGGCGCCGACCAGCAGGCCGACCTCGAGGCTTGTGTCGAGAAAGGCGACGACGGCGGCCGCGGTTCCCAGCCAGGTGATCGCCGCGCCGACCGTTGTGAGCCGCAGCAGGGCCGTCGGACTCTCCCGGAGCTTCTCGAGGCGGAGGTGGTAGCCGCCCTCGAAGAGGATGATCGCGACGCTGACGCCGACCATCACGGGGAGCCCCTCGCCGAACGTCGCCCGCGAGACGAGACCGACCCCCTCCGGACCGATCGCGACGCCCGCGAGGATCAGAAACAGGACGCTTGGGATCCGGAGCCGGTCCGCGAGGACCCGGGAGGCGACCCCGAGCGCCAGTACGACGGCCACGACGCCGATCAGCGTCACGGCTGGGGATCCGTCCGTCGGTCGATCCGGACGGCGCGACGATCGGTCGGTCGCTCACTGTCCATCGGTATCACTTCCCATCGGTCGCCGACGGGGTATCCGTTTCGCCGTCTCCGGCCGAGGTGAGAACCTGCGAGAGGATGATCGCGGCGACGGCGAACGACGACCCGACCAGCAGGACGACGCTGAGTACGTCGAGCGCACTCGTCCCCAGCCAGTCGGCGAGTTCGCTGAGCCCGATTCCGGCGCTTGCCAGCACCATCATGAGTCCGAAGTAGACGATCACGTCGTCCTCTTCGACGATCGTGGTCGCCGCCGAGCCGATCCGTGCGCCGAGCGCGCTGCCGACCAGCAGCAGGGAGACGACCGCGAGATCGACGCCCCCGGACAGCCCGTAGGTGAAGGTGCCGAACGCGCCCGAGAACAGTCCGGCGAAGAGGCTCGTCCCGACGGCCGCGGTCAGGGGCGTCCCGATCAGATAGTAGATCGCAGGCATCCGGATGAACCCGCCACCGACGCCGATCAGTCCCGAGACGAGACCGACGCCGCCGCCGGAGCCGAGGATCGTCCACAGCGAGGCCCGCCCGCCGGAGGTCAGCGAAAGCATCGGCGGCACCTCGTAGGACTGGATCCTCCGGGCGACTGGGGGGATCTCCTCGTCGCTGACCGTCTCGTCGTCCTCGACGTCCTCGAGCCGGTAGGCGCGCCGGAGAAAGAGGAGGCCGATCCCCGCGAGCAAGACGACGTACGCGACGCCGGTGACGAGTTCGGCGATCCCGAGGGCCTCGAGACCGAAGACGAGTCGGCTGCCGAGTTCGATCCCGATCGAGAGGACGACGAACAGGACGGCGCCGAGCCGGTAGTCGACCTCGCCGACGTCGTAGTGTTTCAGGACGGCGATGACGGACGTGCCGAAGTAAAACGCCAGGCCACTACCGATTGCGACGGGCGCGGGATACCCCAGTATCAGCAGCGTCGGGGTGATCAGGAACGACCCGCCCATCCCGAAGAAGCCAAACAGTACGCCGACCGCGAAGCCGAAGCTCACGAACAGCGCCAGCAGTGCCGGGGAGAGACCGAGTAGCTCCATCGATTACGTGCTCGCGTTCGTGACTCGCTCGATCGCCGGCGATGCGACCCGTTCGAGGAGCCCGTAGCCGACGTAGAGAGCAACCGCCTGCAGGAAGACGACGCCGACGAGCGCAGTCGCCCGTGCGAGCGGCGGGAGTCCGGCGGACTCGATCATGCGTTCCGACCTCCGTTCGAAAGCGGTTGTGTGCGCATCATGGATTTTCACTCACTACTCTCTACCCGGAGCGCCTGTATAACGCTTTTGGGACTAAAGAACAATATTACTGCAGGAAATCACACGACTATCCAACGAGAATATCCGAATACGTTACGAAAATATAGCACCCTCGAAGCGGCGCGGCGCGTTGCTCGGGCGCGACGCTCGAACGAGCTCCCGTAGCGTCGCCGATCGACGTGAATCGCTCGTCGGTCAGCGCTCGAAAAACGATTTTGGTATTGGCTAGACAAAACAATATTATACCGCCGGACCGTACTCGGCGTATGAAAGCGGTACTCGCGACGGATCTCTCGGCGGCCAGCGAGGCGACGATCCGCAACGAAACCTGTCTCGACTGTCTCGGACGGATCGGAATCGAGGAGTTTCACCTCGTGACGGTCGTCCCCTCGAACGTCCACGGGGGGATGCCCGGTATCGACTTCGAGAAGCGCCGGACGAACGCGATCCGACGGTACAGTCGGGTGATCGAGGACGCCGGATTCGACGTCGAAACCCACGTCGTTCGTGGCACGCCCCACCGACGGATTATCGGTATCGCCGGGACGATCGGGGCGAATCTCACGATCGTTGGCTCCCGCGGAAAGAGTCCGCTCGAGAACCGCGTCGTCGGGTCGACGGCGCGCAACCTCGCACGCACGACCGAGACGCCACTGCTGGTCAACCGGATCGAGCGCGGCGTCGACGATCCCGATGTCGTCAGACAGCACCTCTTCCAGCGGATGCTGTACGCGACCGACTTCTCCGAGAACGCCGAGCGGGCCTTCGAGTCGTTTGCCTACCTGCGACACGCCACCCGAGAGGCGACGCTCGTCCACGTCGCCACGCCGAAAGACCCCGATCAGGAGAGCGATCCCGAACGGCGACTGGGCAAACTGGCGACCCGGCTCGAGGACTGGGGGATCGACGCCGAGACCGTCGTCAGGCGGGGCGACCCCGCCGAGGAGATCCTCGCCACGGAAGCCGAAGTAAACCCGACGACGGTACTGGTCGGCTCGCGCGGTCACAGCCGGCTCCGACGGCTCCTGCTGGGCAGCGTCTCCGAGGACCTCGTCGGTCGTGCGACCGGAAACGTCATGCTGGTCCCGCCGGCGTGAGCAGTCTTTCGGCGATCGGCTCGGAACCACCTGCTTGCAGCTGAAAGGCCCGTGAGACGCTGTGCTTGCGGATCCATGTCGGAAGGTTGAACTTGCCGTTGGAGCAAAACGGACGTAGGATACCCGTCTCGATCCGCCGTTTCCGATCCGTTTCGCACTCATGCTCGAACTCACGCTCCTGATCGTCCTCGTCGTCTCGGTTCTGGCGCTTGTCCACTCGTATTTCCTCTACCCGCCGGCGCTCGCGTTGCTGGCGCGGTTGACCCCGACGCCGAGGACGTCCACCCCCGACACCCTGCCCTCGGTCGCACTCGTCGTCGCGGCGTACAACGAGGAGGAGATCATCGCCGAAAAGATCGAGAACAGCCTCGAACTCGACTACCCCGCGGATCGACTGTCGATCATCGTCTTCTCGGACGCGTCCTCGGACCGGACCGACGAGATCGTCCGTTCGTACGCCGACGAGGGGGTCGAACTCGTCCGGATCGAGGGGCGAGTCGGCAAGACCGAGTGCCAGAACCGGGTCGCCGACGCCGTCGACGAGGAGATCATCGTCTTCTCGGACGCAAACAGCATGTACGAGCCGGACGCGATCCGCGAGCTGGTGTCGTCGTTCGGCCCGGACGTGGGCTGTGTCGTCGGCGAACTCACGTACCGCGACTCGAGCGACGTCGACGGCGAGTCGATCTACTGGCGCTACGAGTCGCTGCTCAAGCGCCTCGAGTCGGCCGTCGGCTCGTCGGTGACGGGCAACGGCGCGATCTACGCGGTCCGGAGCTCGTCGTACGTTCCGCTTCGCCGGGACGCGATCAGCGACTTCGCGGAGCCGCTGGCGATCGTCAAGAACGGCGAGCGGGTGACCTACACCGCTGACGCGGTCGCCTGGGAGAACACCGAAGAGAGCGTCGACGACGAACTCGACCGCCGCAGCCGAATCGTCACCCGGTCGTGGCACACCGTCGCGAACAACGCCGAACTGTTGAACCCCGCCCGGTATCCGCTGTTCTCGTTTCAACTGCTCTCACACAAGGTGCTCCGGTGGCTCTCGCCGGTGTTTCTCGCAACCGCCTTGCTCTCGACGATCGGGCTCGTCGTCCTCTCCGCGAACCCCCTCTCGCTGGCGGCACTGGCCGCCCAGCTCGCGTTCTACGGGCTCGCACTCGTCGGCGCCGTCCTCGATCGAACCGCGGTCTCGCCGCCGACGATCGTCCACGTCCCCCACTTCTTCCTCGTCGCGAACTACGGTATGCTCGTCGGCCTCCGGAACTTCCTCCGGCGGGAGAACATCGTCACCTGGAACACGACCTCGCGAGAATCCGATCACGAGCCAGAGTCATGACCCACGTCGTCCACATCTCTTCGGTCCACTACCCGTTCGATCCGCGCATCTTCCACAAGCAACTGCAGGCGCTGTCCGACGCCGGCTACCGGACGACGCTGCTGGTCCACCACGAGGACTCGACCGAGCGCGACGGCGTCACCGTACGCTCGGTCGGCGACGTCGAGAGTCGCCTCGAGCGCTGGCGGAACCTCCCGACGCTGTTCCGGGAAGCTCGGGCCGAGGACGCCGACGTCTACCACGTCCACGATCCGGAGCTGTTGCCGATCGGGGTCTTGCTGTCGCTGACGACCGACGCGAGTGTCGTCTACGACGTCCACGAGGACTACGCGGACGCGATCCGGGTCCGCGAGTGGATCCCCGAACCCGTCAAGCCCGTTCTGCAGCGGGTGTTTCCAACCGTTCAGGCGGCGCTAACCCGACCGCTGGAGCTGGTCGTGACCGCCGACGACTCGACCCGGGCACAGCTCGAGGGACACACGAGCACGCCCGTCGAAACGGTGCGGAACCTGCCGACGGTCGCGGGGATCGAGACCGACCGCGTCGACGTCGAGCGCTCCCACGAGCACGTACTGGCCTACGTCGGCGGCCTCGACCGGGAACGGGGCCTGTTGACCATGCTCCAGGTAACCGCCCGGCTCCGGGAGCGAGGACTCGACGTCGGGCTCTGGCTGCTCGGCCCGTTCCAGGACGGGGCGATCGAGCGCACGGCCCGCGAGTTCATGGACCGGGAGGGGATCGCCGAACACGTCCGGCTGTTCGGCTACGTCGACTACGACGAGATCTTCTCCTATCTCTCGGCGGCCGACGTCGGCCTGCTGTTGGTCGACGAGGAGCGGTTCGCACGCAACGTGCCGACGAAGTTCTTCGAGTACCTCTACTGTGAGCTTCCCGTCGTGATGACCGAGGTGCCGTCGCTCGAGCCCTACGCGGACGACGACTACTGTGTTGCGGTGCCCGAGGACGATCTCGATCGGACCGTCGAGGAGCTTGCAGGGCTGCTCGAGGCGCCCGAGACCAGAGTCCGGATGGGCGAGGCCGGCCGCGAGGCGGTCGCCTCGGAGTACAGCTGGGAGATCGAACGGGACCGACTGCTGGCCGCGTACGCACAGCTCACCGACCGCCGATGACGACCCCCTTCGCATGACCACCGTTTCAGTTATCACACCCACGTACAACCGGGCGGAGACGCTTCCGCGAGCGATCGAGAGCGTCCTCGGACAGCGCCACGAGGAGTTCGAACACGTGATCGTCGACGACGGCTCGACCGACGACACTCCGTCGGTCGTCGAGGGCTACGACGACGACCGCATCGAGTACGTCCGCCTCGAGGGCAACAACGGGGCGAACGTCGCCCGAAACGAGGGGATCCGGACGTCCTCGGGAGAGTACGTCGCGTTTCTCGACTCCGACGACGAGTACTACCCGGGCAAGCTCGAAGCCTGCGTCGACGCTCTCGAGTCGCTGCCCGAGCGTTACGGCGGGGTCTTCCACGGCTACGACATCTATCGGGGCGAGACCTACCTCGGCCCGGAGGCGACCGACGACGGCCGCGTGACCCTCTCGGATCTCGGCGAGGCCAACGTCCCGGGCAGCTTCATCACGACGGCGTTCAGACGCGAGGTCTTCGAGGACGTCGGTCTCCTCGACGAGGCGATGGCCTCCTCCCAGGACTACGAGTTCTACCTGCGGGTCGCCCGGGAGTACGATCTCTACGGACTCGGCACGGTGCTTGCGAAACACTACCGACAGGACGACTCGATCTCGCTGGATCTGGACGCGCGACGCACGGGGAAGGCCCAGCTCGTCGAGCGCCACGGCGACGTGTTGACCGCTCGGCGCCACGCCCACCACCACTACCTCCTCGGGCTGACCCACGCGAAACGCGACGAACTGGGGCCAGCACGCCGGGAGCTCGCCAGGGCGATCCGACTCGATCCGACGAACCCGTTTCCGTACGTCCACCTGGCGACCTGCGTGACGCCGACGACGTTCGCGCTCGGCATGTCGGCAAAACGACGGGTAAAACGCCTCCTCGGCCAGTGAGCCTCTCGAAACGGCGCGTTCTCGATAGCAAGACACTTCAGCGGAAATCGGAAACGTGACCTCGATGGTCGACCAGCCGAAACGGCTCGATGCCGCCGTTGCGATCTGTTACGTCGCGTTCGTCTTCTCTGGCGTCTATAAGAGCGCCTGGTACCTCCAGTGGAGTCCGATCGATCTGACGGTGCTGTTTGGCGCGGCGACGGTCGGCGTCTCGGGCCTGCTGGTCGCACGCGATCGGATCGCGCTCACCCGCCCGTCGCTGCTCGTTCCCGCCCTGTTCGGCCTCTTTGCCGGCTACGCCGTCCTTTCGGGGCTCTGGTCGCCGAGTACGGAGTACTTCCTCTCGAAGTCGCTTCGGCTGGTCGGCGTTACCGGGCTGGCGCTCGGGCTCGGCGCGATCGTGATCGCGACGTCGGTCCGACGGCTGCGGTACGCTGGCTTCGCAACCGCGGGGGTCGCACTGCTCACCGCCCTCGAGATGCTCTCCCAGTACTACCAGGCCGGCGGAGGCGAACCCTCCCCGTTCGGCACGAACTACCTCATCACGGGCCGGGCGATCGGCCTGGGGCTGTTGCTGGCGGTCGGCTACCTCGTGCTCTCCCGCGAGGACCGAACCCTCACCGCCACAGCGGCCGTCGGGGCGGTCGTGATGGGGTACGCCCTGTTGATCAGCGGCGCTCGCGGACCCACGGTCGCCGTCGTGGGCTCGATCGCGTTGCTCGTCGCGGCCGGGATCGTTCTCGGAACGTTGCCAAACGGCAGGCTCGCACTGGCTGGATACAGCGTCGCCGGCGTCGCGTCGCTGATCGCCCTCGTTACCGTCGCCAGACAACTGCGTGCCATACAGCGGCTTCTCGCCCTCGTCGACGGCCCGGGACGGTCGCTCGGCCTTCGCTTTGGCTACTGGACGAATACGCTCGACGCTCTCCACCCGGGGATGCTCGTCCTCGGAGAGGGGTTCGGCGCCTGGCCGGTGTTGATCGACCCCGGATCCGACACCCGCTACTATCCCCACAATATGCTCTTCGAGATCCTGTTCGAACTCGGTATCGTCGGACTCGTTCTCGTCGGAGCCCTGTTCGGGTACGTCGTCCTCCACGCCGCTCATGACTGGCTCGCACACCCGGAGCCGACCCACGTCGTCCTCGGGATCCTGCTCGTTTACATGCTGGTCAACGCGATGGTCACCGGCGACCTGAACGACGACCGCTACCTGTTCGCGATCGTCGGCGTGATGGCCTACGGGGTCGGCAGTCGACGGCTCGGTACCGTCCGGGACGTCCTCGAGAACCGAACCACCTAAAGCTGCCGCGGAGGCGACGGCGAAACCCGGACGTCGCGTCCACCGGCGGCGGCTATCGGGGCGGCTCCGTCCGTTCTCCGAACAGCAGGTAGCCGATCGCGACGGTCGCGAGCACCGCGCCGACCGACCAGTCGAACAGCGTGTAGGACTCGAAGAACTGGTGGATCGCCCAGCCGACGGCGAGCGCGAGCATTCCGATGTCGATCCGTGAGTAGTCCAGCGTCGCGGCCGCGACGCTTCCGGAGACGAGCCCGATGTAGGCGAGCGCACCCACGAGACCGGTCTGGACGAGCACCGTGAGATAGGAATTGTGCGGCGTCGGCGCCCCCTCACCGGGAAGATAGGGTTCGATGACGGTACTGGCCGGACCGCTGCCGTGGCCGAACAACAGCGGGCCGTCCTGGACGGCGTGGAGGCTCGCAGCCCACAGCTCGAAGCGCCCGGACGCGGAGATGCCGACGGCGCCGGCGGCCATCGCCCCGAGGACGCCGACAACCGCGAGGACGGACGCGCCGACCGCGATCGGAACGGCGTCGCGCCCGCCGACCGCGAAGGCGCCATAGATGGCGGTGGCGACCGCGGCGGCCAGCATCGCCGCGCGGGCGTTCGAGAGGAAGAGACCGAGCCCGCAGACGACCGCGAGGACGCTGGCCGCGCTCGCGCCGAGCGGTCGTCGGGCGACGGCCAGTCGGTGTGTCTCGACGACCGCGGCGACGAACCCGGCAAACGACAGCAGCCCGAGCCCGTTCGGGTTCGGGAAGATCGACTGGAGCGTCAGGATGTCCGGATCGAACCCCGGAACGCTCGGCGAGGACGCGGTGTACCGGCCGACGTCGAAGAGCCACAGCGTGTAGTCGCCGACGAGATAGGTCGGGAGGCCAAGCACCACGACGACCGCGGCGAGTCCGGACAGGAACCAAAGAAACACGCGCTCGGGAAGGAGCCGGGGGATCACGACGAGGCTGGTCCCCATCACCACAGCGGCCCAGACGGGCCAGCGCGACTGCGTACTCGAGGGGACGAACGCGAGGGTGTGGGCGAGATACAGCGCCGTCAGCACCGCAAAACAGCCGACCGCGACCCACTGGACGGCGGTAAACTGCCTGACGTCGCTGACGACCAGAACGTACGCGAGGACGAGTGCGACCGCGAGAACGATCGCGAGGACGCGGCTCGAACCCGGTCCGAACCCCGGCGAGCTGGTCTGATAGAGCAGCCCGACGATGGCAACGGCAACGACGACGCCGAGGGCCGAACGGATCGCGGCCTGTCGGGGACGACGCTCCCGGACGGCGTTGACGGCGAGGCGGATCCCGAGGATCGCTCCGAGGACGACCGCGGCGACGGAGAGCTGCCACGCCAGGACGGCCCCAGTCGTGTGGGCGACGACGACGAGGAGCAGATAGAGGGCGACCAGTCCGTAGATCACGCCGTGTCCGATACGTTCGCCGCCGATCCGTTCGGCGAGTGCCGTCGTCGGATCCCGTTCAGCGGTACTCACTGGGCTAAGGATTCGAAGTGAGCAATAAATATCTGTCCTGTTCGCCCACGAGCCACCGTACGCGGCTCTGTGGCGGAAATCTGGGGAATCGGGCCGCGGCGCGGATCGACGCACGAACCGGTCCGGAGACCGTTCCGGATCGATACCGTTACGGACCAGAACGTTATTGTAACGAGAGAGTTACCATTTAGTGTCAATGCAAGCCGTCGTACTCGCGGCCGGAGAGGGGACGCGACTCCGTCCGCTAACCGAGGACAAGCCGAAGGGACTCGTCGAGGTCGACGAGAAACCGATCATCACCCACTGTCTCGATCGTCTCGTCGAGCTTGGCGCAAGCGAGTTCGTCATCGTGGTCGGCTACCTCAAGGAGAAGATCATCGACCACTACGGCGACGAGTACCGCGGGGTGCCGATCACCTACGCCCACCAGCGCGAGCAGAAGGGGCTCGCCCACGCCTTGCTGTGTGTAGAGGAACATATCAACGACGACTTCATGCTGATTCTGGGCGACAACATCTTCGAGGCGAACCTCGAGGACGTCGTTCGCCGTCAGCAAGAGGAGCGCGCGGACGCGGCCTTCCTCGTCGAGGAAGTCCCCTGGGACGAGGCCTCCAGATACGGCGTCTGCGATACGAACGCCTACGGCGAGATTACCGACGTCGTCGAGAAGCCCGACGACCCGCCCTCGAACCTCGTGATGACCGGGTTCTACACGTTCACGCCCGCGATCTTCCACGCCTGTCATCTCGTCCAGCCCTCCGATCGGGGCGAGTACGAGATCAGCGACGCGGTCGACTTGCTTATCCAGTCGGGGCGGACGATCGACGCGATCGGCCTCGACGGGTGGCGGATCGACGTCGGCTACCCCGAGGACCGCGACCGGGCCGAGGAGCGTCTTCAGGAGAAGGTTCCGGCCGAAGCGGGCTCGAACTGAGGCCGCCGAAACGCCGTCGTACGGATCCGATGGGACTATACGACTCCACAGGCGATACGCTACTACTTCCGATATGTCTGCTGACGATGCCGAGCATATCTCTCGGCGTGACAAACTCGACGCACTGTTAGACGTCGCTCGGTTCAGTCCGAAGTTTACGACCCTGATCGTCGGTCTCGGGTTGCTCGCCGCGGTTCTCGAGGGGATCGGGCTGAGCTTCATTCTCCCGATCATCGAGATCGTCCAGACCGACGATCCGGCCGCGGAGGCCGACGGGCTGATGGAGGCGTTCGTCCTCGTCTACGAGACGCTCGGCATCCCGTTCACCCTCGGGTTCGTGGTGACCGGCGTCGCGGCCGTGATGACCGTTCGCTACACCGCGAGCTTCCTGGTCGGCTGGTTCCGCGAGGCACTGCGGACCTACTACATCCGGGATCTGCAGGTGCGGGCGTTCGACAACGCCCTCGACGCGGAGGTCAAGTACTTCGACGAGGAGGGTTCCGACGACATTCTCAACGCGATCGTCACCCAGACCTACTACGCGGGACGGGTGATCCGGCGTGTGATCAAGGTCCTCGAGCAGCTGTTTCTCTCGCTTGCCTACCTCGTTATCGCGCTGGTGATGGCGCCGACGCTGACACTGATCGCAATCGCCATCCTCGGCGGGCTGACGGTGCTGTTACGCGGCGTCCTCGAGGGCGGCTACGACCTCGGCGACGAGGTCGCGGACGCCAACGAGCGCCGCCAGGAGGCCGCCCAAGCCGGCACCCAGGGGATCCGTGACGTGCGGATCTTCGGGCTCGCCAACGAGCTGCGCGGGAACTTCCTCTCGGCCGTCGACCAGTACACGACCGCCCGAATCAAGCTCCGGCGCAACGAGGCGGCGATCAACAACTTCTACAATCTCGGCGTCGCCGTCTCGGTGTTCGTCCTCATCTATCTCGCGCTCACCTTCGCCGATCTGTCGATCGGCGCGCTCGGCGTGTTCCTCTTTGCAATGATGCAACTCGGCCCCAAGGTCAGCGCGCTCAACGAGTACTACTACAAGGTCGAGAACGATCTCCCCCACCTCGTTCGAACCCAGCAGTTCATCGACGACCTCGAGGGCCGCGAGGAAGTCAACGAGCCGACGCGGGCGGTCCCCGACGCGGTCGATCACGTCGAGTTCGACGACGTCGAGTTCTCCTACGACGGCGACGAGCGCGTCCTCGACGGGATCAGCTTCGAGGTCGAGAACGGCGAGTTCGTCGCCTTTGTCGGTCAGTCCGGCGCCGGAAAGTCGACGATCGTCTCGCTGCTGGCCCGCCTCTACGAGATCGATCGCGGCGAGATTCGTGCCAACGGCGTCCCGATCGCCGAGATGGACGTCGACGAGTGGCGCGACCGGATCTCGATCGTCCGGCAGGATCCGTTCATCTTCAACGACACACTGCGGTACAACCTCACGATCGGCAACCGGGACGTTTCCCGGGCCGAGATCGACCGCGCGTGTTCGATCGCGAAGGTCGACGAGTTCATCGACGAGCTTCCGAACGGGTACGACACCGTCCTCGGAGACGACGGGACCCGGCTGTCGGGCGGCCAGAAACAGCGCGTCTCGCTCGCCCGGGCGTTACTCGAGGACACCGAGCTGTTGATCCTGGACGAGGCGACCAGCGATCTGGACTCGAGTCTCGAACAGGAGGTCCAGGCGGCGATCGAGGGGATGGACCGAGATTACGCGATGATCGCGATCGCCCACCGGCTCTCGACCGTCGAGAACGCCGATCGGATCTACACGCTCTCGGACGGTGAGGTCGTCGAGGCGGGCCGACACGGTGAGTTGATTGACCGGGACGGACAGTACGCGGAGCTGTACTCGATCCAGTCCCAGCGGTAACCGTTCGCGAGGACGACGCCGAACACCTATGCCCGAGCACACACACGTCGAGTTTCTCGGTCCACCGGGAGCGGGGAAGTCGACCGTCCACAGGGAGCTGACGGCGGCGCCCCGGTACTACGGCGGGATCTACGCCGACGCCATCGAGCGGCTGGCTCGCGAGCAACTCTGCGGGTGGCGACGGCTCGCCTACCGGCTGCTTCCCTCGGGTCTTCGCTCCGTCCTCGAGACGGTGTCCCTGCAGCATCCGCTCCGGGCCCGGCTGCTCGACGAGTTCGTCGTCGAGAACCCGTCGTTTCCGGCCGCGATGTGGAACGCTCACCGCGTGGCGACCACGGAACCCGACGCGGGCCCGACCGTGCTCAAAAACGCCGCGGAGCGGTACCAGCTGGGCGTCGAGACGGTCGGACCCGACGAGCGGTTCTGTATGGACGAGGGGTTCATGATGGGCGCCGTCGCGGTGCTGTGGCGGGGCGGCGAGGCGTTCTCGCTTCCGGCGTACTTCGAGTGCGTGCCGACCCCCGAGACGCTCGTCCACGTCACTGCACCACGGGAGGTCTGTCTCCGTCGCCAGCGTGACCGGGAGAAGACCCTCGCGGACCGACACGCGGTCGCGGCGATGGACGACGCCCAGCAGCGCCACGAGGACGCCTGCGCGCGGGTCGTCGAGGCTGCCGAGGCGACCGACGGGATAACCGTCGTCACGGTCTCGAATGAGGGGCGTCTCGAGGAGGCGGTCGAAAGCGTCGAGCGAGCGCTGGCCGCCCCATCGCAGTAGTGACGGTGTGCCACGACGGCCGGTACGGTGCCGACGTCGCGACGTCGGCTCCCGCCCAGCGACACGAGGACGATACCCTTTTGGGCCAGAGCTGGCAGGTTCTCCGTACGGACGCTGCATGTGGGGACTCCGAACGGGCCCGTGTCGCCCGAACGCACGCGGTAAGTGGGGCGCGGATCGATGAGCCGCAGCCTCGGCGTGATGGAGACGATTCGGACGGCCGTTCCCGAGTGGTCGCTGGACGCCTTCGCCGCGACCACGCTGCTGGGCGACCTCGTGGTCGTCGTCCCCGCGCTGGCGCTGTGGTATCTCCTCGACGTCGGCGCGACGCTTCGCCGGGCGAATCCCGACGCCGACTCGCTGTGTTCGGACCGAACTGCCGTCCTCGTCGCGACCGTCTTCGGCGGACTCGCGCTCGTCGTCGCGCTGGAGTCGGTGTTCGCGCTTCCGCGCCCGCCCGCCGAGTACCACGCGATCTCGGCCAGCGAGTTCGGCTTCCCGAGCGGACACACGATGGCAGCCACGGTCTTCTGGGGAGCGGTCGCGGCGTGGCTCTCCGTCGGCCGACGGTCGGTCCGGTACGGTCTCGCCGGCGCGATCGTCGCCGTCGTCGCCCTCTCCCGACTCGCGCTCGGGGTCCACTATCTCGTCGACGTCGTCGCCTCGGTGGCCTTCGGCGTCACGTACCTCGTCGCCGTTAGCCGGCTGACGCGTGGCGATCCGAAACGGGTGTTTCTCGCCGCGCTGGTGATCGCACTCGCGGCGCTCGTTCTCGCGGGCGCGAACGATCGGGCCGTCCTCGCGGCCGCCGGAACCGCCGGCGCGTCGGCGGGGTGGTGGGTCCTCGAGCGCCAGCCGGTTCGTCGGCGCGTCCTCGAGACGTACGCTCGGCTCGTGTGACGGTCACGGCGGTGAAAACGGCCGTTATCAGATCACTCTCCGGTTCCGAACAGAAGGTAACCGATCGTCAGGCTCGCCAGGACCGCACCGATCGACCACTCGAAGAGGGTGTAGGACTCGAAGAACTTGTGGACCGCCCAGCCGACGGTAAACGCGAGCATCGCGCCGTCGGCTCGCTCGAAGTCGAGCATTCCGGCGACGATGCTCCCGCCGACGACTCCGAGGTAGGCGATCCCGCCGACGAGTCCGGTCTGGAGGAGTACCGTGAGGTAGGCGTTGTGGGGTAACGGCGCCGTCTCTCCCTCGAGGTAGGGCTCGATGACGAGGTTCGCCGGGCCGCTACCGTGGCCGAACAGCAACGGTCCGTCCCGAACGGCGCTGAGGCTCGCTGACCAGAGCTCGAACCGGCCGGAGGTCGTGATCCCGATAATGTCGAGATACATCGCGACGAGCAGTCCGGCGACGCCAAACAGCGCCGCGACCGACGCGACGGGCGCGGCGAGGCGGCCGCCGAGGGCGTAGGCGACGTAGATCGTGAGTACGACCACGGAGGCCAGCATCGCCGCGCGAGCGTTCGAGAGAAAGACGCCGACGGCACAGATCGCCGCGAGCAAGACCGCCAGAGCGATCTCCAGCGGACGGCGCGCCAGCGCCGAGCGATGGAGTTCGACGATGGCGCCGACGAATCCGGCAAACGCCACCAGACCGAAGGAGTTGGGGTTCGGGAAGATCGACTGGATCGTCGTGATATCGGTGTCGACGAGCGGCACCGACGGTGTCCCCGACCACTGGCGGACCTCGAAGATCCACAGCGAGTACTCGCCAACGACGTACGTTCCGAGGCCAAGCATAACGACGACCGTCGCGAGCCGCGGAAGGATCCAGAGGAAGATCCGCGACGGAACGAACCGCGGGATAACGAAGAGGTTCGTTCCCAGCACGACCGCAGCCCAGATCGGCCAGCGCGACTGCGTGCTCGAGGGATCGTACTCGAGGGTGTGGACGAAATACAGCGCTGTCAGCACCGCGAAGCAGCCGACGGCGGCCCACTGGCCGACCGTGTACCCCCTCGCGTCGCTGACGACAAGCAGGAAGGTAAGCAGGGAGCCGAACACGACCGCGAGCGCGAGCAGTCGGTTCGGTCCGAGACCGAGCCCCGGAGAGCTGCTCTGATACAGGATTCCAAGGACGACAAAGGAGATTCCGAGCACCGAGAGGACGGCTGCCTGGCGGTGTTCGAACTCCTGGTAGGCGTCCGCGGCGAGCCGACAGCCAAGCACCGCACTCAGCAGGACGGCGAAGGCGGCGACCTGCCAGGCGACGACCAGATCGGTCGCGTACGCGAGCAAGACGACGAGCAGGTGAAGCCCGAACAAGGCGTAGACGACGCCGTCGACGAGCCGGTCGAGATCCCAGCCCTGATCGAAAAGCGTCGCCGGCTCGCGTTCGACAGCGCTCACTATCCGACTAATTAGTGGCGACCATTACATATCTATTCCGGTACCTATTCCGGATCCGGGAGTTCGCGAGTTCGGCGAGCGGCCGAGCGTGATCGCTCCGGCCCCGAAGACGGACCCGTGGGCGGGGATCAGTCGGCGCGAGGCCTCCGAACGAGAGGCCCGAGAACGCGTTTCGGATCGGATACACTTTTGACCCTCGGCCCGCAGTTCTCGAACGATGCGCGTCCTCGTAACCGGCGGCGCCGGGTTCATCGGGGGAAACCTCGCCGAGTCCCTCGTACGGGCGGGCCACGACGTGACGGCGGTCGACAACCTGGACCCCTACTACGACACCGGGATCAAGCAACGAGCCGTCGACGCCGCGGCCGCGGCCGCCGAGGACGGCGCCGGCAGCTACGAGTTCGTCGAGGGCGACGTCCGGAACGCGGCGCTGATCGACGAGCTGGTCGGCGACGCGGCGGTCGTCTACCACCAGGCCGCACAGGCCGGCGTTCGGACGAGCGTCGACGATCCCCGGAAACCGAACGCGATCAACGTCGACGGGACGCTGAACGTGCTGGACGCGGCCCGGGAGACCGAGATCGAACGGGTCGTCCTCGCCAGCTCCTCGTCGGTGTACGGCAAACCGGAGTACCTCCCGTACGACGAAAACCACCCGACGACGCCGGTCAGTCCCTACGGGGTCTCGAAGCTGGCTGCCGACCAGTACGCCCGGGTCTACCACGAGGTGTACGGCCTTCCCACGGTGTCGCTGCGGTACTTCACCGTCTACGGCCCCCGCATGCGTCCGAACATGGCGATCAGCAACTTCGTCTCCCGCTGTCTCAACGGCGAGCCCCCGGTCGTCTACGGCGACGGCACTCAGACCCGCGATTTCACGTACGTCGACGACGTCGTCGGCGTGAACCGCCAGCTGCTGCGAGACGACGCGGCCGACGGCGAGATCCTCAACGTCGGCAGCACCGATACCATCGACATCCGCTCGCTCGCCGAGCTGATCCGGGACGAACTCGCACCCGATCTCGAAATCGAGTACGCCGCGGCCCGCGAGGCCGACGCCGAACACACCCACGCCGACGTCGGGAAGGCCCGGGCGCTGCTGGGGTACGATCCCTCGACGACCATCCGCGAGGGCGTCCGGGAGTTCATCCGCTGGTACCGGGCCAATCGCGACTGGTACGAGCCGCTGGTTCTGCGGTCGTGAGTCGATCCCGGCGACGCCGCGACGACGATCGGCAGACCGTTCGGATCGCGTGAACGAAAACCTAACAGCGTGACGTCCCTGATCAGAACCGATGGTGAATCGGGCTGGGGCGGCCGTCGGCGCCGCGATCGTGCTCGCGGGCGCGGCGCCGACCACGTGGCTCCTCGAATCGACCGTCGGCTACGTCCTCGCCGGGGCGATACTGGCGGCGCTGCTCGCGGCGGGGATCGCGCGGAACGCCGAGGACGGCCGACTCGAGACGGTCGTCCTCGAGCGCCTCGTCGTCGCCGTCCTGGCGCTGTACTGGCTGGGACTGGTCGGCCAGTTCGCGCTCACGGGGTCGCTTTCCGTTCTCGCGTACGTCGTCCTCACGCCGATCGTCGTCCTGACGCTGTGGTACGGCTGTCTGCCGATCGTCCTCGCGGATCCGCGGTCGTTTCTCGGCGGGTTCGTCGGCACCGTCTCGGCGCTGACCCTGCTCGGGGTCGGCCTGTTAGTCCTCGAGTGGGGGACCGCGCTCGCGTTCCCCTGGACCGGGAACAACGTCTTCGGGATCCCCGGACTCCGGGTCGCGTCGATCTACGGCAATCCCAACGCCTTCGGGTTCGCGGCCGCCGTCGCGAGCCTCGGCGCGCTGTGGGCGACCCTCGAGACCCGCCGTCGCCGGTGGGCGGCGACGCTCCCGGTACCGCTCGCGGGACTCGTGTTGAGCGACGCGACGATGGCCCTGATGGCGTTCGGCGCGGCGACGGCGGTGTTGCTCGTCCTCCGGTCACCGACGCTCGGACTGGCGGTCGCGGGCTCCGGCGCCGTCCTCGCCGTCGGCTTCTTCCAGACCGACCTCGGCGCGTCGTACCTGACGCTGCTGGTCGAGCGGGGCGGGAGCGAGCGCGTCGCGTTCTGGACCGCGGCGCTCTCGCGGGCCGCCGAGAACCCGCTCGTCGGCGCGGGGTTCGACCACGGGCTCCCGACGCACAACTCCATCGTGGCCATCGTTCTGAACGCGGGCGTGCTCGTCGGCGGCCTGTACGTCCTCGTCATCGCGGGCGCGGTCCGGAGCGCCCTCGCGAAGGCCCGGACGGGAACGCCGTGGGACGGGTTCGTCCTCGCGGCGATGACGCTGCTCGTCGTCCAGATGCTGACCGAGTCGTTTACCCTCGGCGGGCTCTCGACCACGTCGCTGGTGCTGGCGACGTTCGTCGGGCTCGCGCTGGTCGAGGCCTCAGAACGACGGACGATCCCGCTCCCGAACGCAGTCGAGAGCGAGCGCGACGACCGCCCCGCGAATCCGAACCAGTAGCCTTATTCTCGACTGCCCGGATTGCGTTCCTGAATGTCTCTGGCCGCGAAGATTCGGTCCGGACTGACGGCCGACGTCGCCTCCCGGCTGGTGACGAACCTCTCCGGCGGACTTCTGGTGGTCGTCCTCGCCCGGCTTCTCCAGCCCGACGAGTACGGGCTGCTCTACCTGGCGATCTCGATTTTCTCGATCGCCGCAGTGGTCGGTCGGCTCGGACTGGGCAAGTCCGCCGCCCGGTATATCACGGAGTACGAGGAGGGCGATACCGGACAGATCCCCCACGTCGTCGAGACCACCACGGTCGCGCTGGCGGCCACCCTCGGCGTCGTGACCCTCACGCTGGTCGTCGCCCGTGAGCCGATCGCGGCGCTGCTTGGCGAACCCGGGCTCGAGCCGCTGTTGCTCGTCGGCGCGCTGTACGTCGCGGGCCACGGTCTCGTCAACTCCGGGCGGAACCTCTGTCAGGGGTTCAAGGAGATCGAGCTGGCCGCCGCCGTCGCGCTCGTCGAGGCGCTCGTCCGCCCCGTTGTCGCCGTCGCCCTCGTCCTGGCGGGCTTCGGCGCAGTCGGCGCGCTGGTCGGCTACGTCGTTGCCTCGGTCCTTGGGGCGGCGCTGTTCGCGGTCGTCCTCTACCGTCGGTACGCGAGTATCGCCCGCTCCGAGATCGAGGACGGGCTCCGCCGTCGGGTCGCCGAGTACGCGGTGCCGATCACGCTGACCGAGAACGGGAGCACGATCATCAAACGCGTCGACATCGTCCTCATCGGGGCCTTTCTGACGCCGCTTGCGGTCAGTTACTACGTCGTCGCCAAACAGCTCACGACGTTTCTCAAGTCGCCCGCGAACTCGCTGGGGTTCGCGATCTCCCCGCGGTACAGCGAGCAGCTCCAGCGGGGGAACCTCGAGACCGCGTCCCGACTCTACGTCGAGGCCCTGACGGGCGTCCTCGCCTTCTACGTGCCAGCGGCGGTCGGGCTGGCGATCGTCGCCGAGCCGACGCTCACGCTGCTGTTCGGCGCCGAGTACGCCGGCGGGGCGATCGTCCTGCAGATCCTGACGATCTACCTGGTCGTCCAGGCGGTGTCCTACGTAACGAGCGGCGGACTCGACTACCTCGGGCTGGCGAAGCACCGCGCGTACGCGAAGGGGGCGACGGCGGTCGCGAACCTCCTGTTGAACCTCGCGCTCATCCCGACGATCGGGATCGCGGGCGCCGCGCTCTCGACGGCTGGAACGTACGCCGCCTACGTCGCGGTGAACGTCTACCTGATCGACCGCGAGCTGGCGCTGGACTGGCGGAGGATCAGCCGTCGCTGTGGCAAGGTCGCCGCCGTCACGGTCGTCATGGCCCTCGCCGTGGTGCCGTTCGCCGCCGCGATCGAGGGGGTGCTCTCGCTGGTCGCGGTCGTCGCGCTCGGGACGACGGTCTGGCTCGGCGCGACGGTCTCGGTCGGACTGGTCGAGAAAGGACAGCTGCGGTCGGCGATTCCCCTCTGAACCGTCGACGTCCCGGACTCGACTACGACCGCCGCCCCGGCGATCAGTCCCGCGCGACCCCGAGGACGTCCCGCCAGCGGATCGGGAGCCGTCCGACGGCGGTCAGCTCCGGGTGGTCGTCGACGGGGGTCGGCGACTCGCTGCGGGCTCGCCACCACCGCTCGTGAACCGCGTTGATCCGCACCGGGATCGCCTCGAGCCCGACCAGCTGGGCGATCACGAGCCGGTGGAAGCCACAGGAGTTGAACACGAGCGCCCCGTCGCGGTCGACGTTGATCGCCACCTGGTCGTACCTGTCGTGGGTGCGTTCGGTTCCGCCGTCACCGACGGCTGGCTCGACGCCCCGTTCTCGTATCGATTCGAACAGCTCGTCGAGGTAGGCGCCGTAGCCGTAGTCGGCGTAGAACTCGGCCTCGCGCTCGGGGTAGCCGTGCTCACGCAGGCGCTCGTAGGTTAGCTCGGCCGCGTCGATCTCCCCCTCGTGGTACCCCCGGAGCAGCCGGTACTTGGGGCTCTCGGCGAGCGGTTTTGCCCGCAGATCCCACGATCCGTCCTTCACCCGCCCAGCGCACCTGTACTTTTTCAACACCGCGTACTCGACGTAGCGCTCGATCGCGTCGGGGTCGACCCGACAGATCGGAAACGGCGGCAGGGTCGGTCCCGTAACTGACCGCGGGAGTGCGTCCCTGACCTTCAGCCGGAGGAGGTTCCTGTCGATCACGGGAAATCGGAGGGCGATTACGGTTCGAGTAGCGACCCCGAGCACATAGCTTTCGGTGATCGGCGTCGGTCTCAGCCCGGCGGAGTCTACGACCCTCGCGGAAGCAATACGTAAGTACCGAGAGGAAAATCGTCCCTGTATGCGCGTCAGCGTCGTGATCCCGACCTACGAGCGCCCGGGCTTCCTCGAGGACGCCGTGCGGACCGCGCTGGCCCAGACGTGTGAGGACCTCGAGGTCGTCGTCGTCGACGACGGCTCCGAGCGGGACTACGCCCGGGAGACCGTCGCGACGTTCCCGAATCGGGTCGTCTGCGTCGAACACGACGAGAACCGGGGGCTCTCCGCGGCGCGCAACACCGGGATCGAACGCGCGAGCGGGGAGTACGTCGCCTTCCTCGACGACGACGACCGCTGGCACGAGACCAAGATCGAGCGCCAGCTCGAACGCATCGAGGACGCCGACCGACCCGGGCTGGTCACCTGCCTCTCGGTGTCGGTGACTCCCGATGGGGAGGTGATCCACGTCGAGCGCGACGCACCGAGCGGCGACCTCTCGGATCCGATCCTGCGGAAGAACCTGATCGGCTCGCCGTCGCGGGTCCTCGTCCGAACGGACGTCCTCGAGGAGCTGGGCGGGTTCGACGAGGAGCTCCCGACGAAACAGGACTGGGATCTCTACATCAGGCTCTGCCAGCGCTGGCGGGTCGGCGCCGTTCGCGACCACCTCTGCTTTCGGACCGCCCATGAGAGCATGTCCAGTTCGCCGACGGCCGTGACGCGGGACTACCGAGCCGTCCTCGAGAAACACGAGGCGCTGATCCGCGAGCAAGGGTACTGGGAGCCTGCGACGGCCGCCATCGCCGAGCGCGCGGGGCGGGCGTACCTCGAGTACGGCGAACTTGGCGAGGCCCGCAACGCGCTCCGGGCGGCGCTCTCGACGGAGCCAACGAAACGCCGGGCGGCGCTGCTGGCGCTGTCGTACACGCACCCGTCGGTGGTGCGGTCGGCGATCACCGCAACGCGGTACCTGCGGTCGAAACGGGGCCCCGACGCGTTCGACTACCGGGAGCGGATCGACGGCGTCGCCGGCGCGTGACCGACCGAAGCCTTTAGGTCGCCGATCGGAAACGTCTCGAGTCGTATGCCTCGCGTCCTCGCGGTCCTCACCCACGTCAGCGCGACGACCTTCTCCTTCGAGCTCGCCGAGGCGCTGGCGGCGATCGACGACCTCGAGGTGACGATCGTCTCCTACTACGACGCCTCGGTCGCGGAGACCGCGATGGCGCCCGACTCCGCGGTCGAACTCGTCCCGCTGGGTGCGTCCTCGCGGTTCGATCCGAGCGCGATCCGGCACCTCCGGTGGGTCCTCCAGCGGCGATCGTACGACGTCCTCCACACCCACCACAACTTCGTCGGCTCGCTGGCCCGGCTGCTCGCGCCCCGCGGGACGCCGATCGTCGACACCGAGCACGCCGACCACGAGCACCACTACTCGCTCCCGCAGGTACTGGTCAACGCGGCGACGCTCCCGCGCGCGGACCGCGTCGTGGCCAACTCCGAGCGAACCCTCGCGTCGCTGTACCGGATCGAGCGAGTCGGGCTGGCCGACGACCAGTGTTCCGTCATCTACAACGGGATCGACACCGACCGCATCGACCGCGTCCTCGCGGAGGCGACGACCCCCTACGCGATCGACGGGCGACGGATCGCGACGGTCGGCCGGCTGAGCGAGACGAAAAACCAGGCGACGCTCGTCCGGGCGTTCGCGGCGGTCGCCGGCGAGGCGCCCGACGCGCGACTGACGATCGTCGGGGACGGCCCCCTCCGCGAGGAGCTCGAGGCACTGGCGTCCTCGCTGGGCGTCCGGGACCGCGTCGAGTTCACGGGGTTCGTGGACCGCGAGGACGTCTACCGGATCCTGGCGGCCAGCGACGTCTACGTGCAGCCGTCGCTGTCGGAGGGGTTTTGCGTCGCCCTCGTCGAGGCGATGGCCTGCGAGCTGCCGGTCGTCGTCAGCGACCTGCCCGTGCTCCACGAGGTCGTCGGCGACGCCGGCGCCTTCGTTCCGCCGACCGACGTCGACGCGTTCGCGGCACAGCTGGAGCGGCTGCTCGTTGACGATCGCCGTCGCCTCAAGGCGGGACGGCGCGCGGCCGAGCGCGCCCGGAGCGAGTTCCCGATCGAGAGAACCGCCCAGGCCTACCGCGAGCTGTACGCGGCGCTGCTCGAGGCGTAGCCGACGCGGCGTAGACCGGAACCGCTTTCGGCCGGAGCGGAAACTAGTCGGCCGTGACGGGGGCTGACGACGGTGCGACCGTAGAGTTCTTCGGCGTCCCGGGCGCCGGCAAGTCGACGATTGCCCGTCGGGCGAGCGAGCGCCTGACGGCGACGCGGACGGTGACCGAGCCGACCTACGAGCTGGCCCACGAGGTCTCGACGGCGGCGCGGTACCGGAAGAAGGGACGCTATGCCGCCGACGCCGTCGCCCGCCGTCCGCGACGGGCCCTCGAGGCCGCGCGACTGATCGCGGCCACCGAGCAGCCGTCGCGTCGCGGACTGGGGAAGCTGGCGTTCAACTGGCTGTACGTCGACGGCGTGGTCGGCTCGCGACCGCCTGGGGAGCTGCGAGTGCTCGACCAGGGGCTGCTCCAGGCGACCTGGTCGGTCGGGCTCGCCGCCACGCGGGACCGGATCGGAGCACTCGTCGAACTGGCCGTCGAGGCGCTCTCACGGTCGGGGCCTGCGCTAGTCGTCCTCGTCGACGTCGAGCCGGAGACGGCCCGCGAACGGATCGCCACCCGATCGGACGGCGACACGCGGGTCGATCCCGACGAGATCGCCGCGGCGGTCGCACTCGAGCGACGAGTCGAACGGACGCTCCTCGAAACCGTCGCCGACCGCCCGGCCGTCGAGACGCTCCGCGTGGCGAACGACTCCCGATCGGATCTCGCGGAGAGCGTCGCGGCCGTTCGCGAGCGCGTCCGATCGCTGCAGTAACCGGGTTGGACCGTGCCTTCACTCCCGTAGCGACCGCAGCGCCCGCGTCGTCGATTCGACGGTCGTCCGCCAGTCGTAGGCCGGCTCGAGGGTCCCGCCGTCGTGGCGCATCGGTTGGGAGAGCTGATCGCGAATCGCCGCCGCGAACCCGTCGACGTCGCCGACCGGGACGGTCGTGCCGGCGTCGTCGACGACGTCGGCGACCTGCTCGAGGGCCGAGCAGACGACGCGAACGCCTGCGGCCCTGGCCTCGAGTACCGTCCGCGGGACGCCCTCGGTGCGACTCGGCAGGACGAGGACGTCGGCCGACCGGTAGATCCGGGGCATCTCCCGGTAGGGACGGTGGCCGAGAAACACGACCCCCTCGTCGGCCCGGTCCTCCAGGGCGTCCCGCAACGGTCCCTCGCCGCAGACGTACAGCGTCGCGTCCGGGTGCGTCTCGCGGACCCGTTCGACGGCCGCGACGGCGTCCTGCGGTCGTTTCCCCTCGACCAGTCGCCCGACGAACAACAGCGTCGGCCCATCGGCGTCGACGTCCTCGCTTTCGGGGCCCTGTGATCCGAACCGTTCGGTGTCGATCCCGTTGGGGACGACCTTGATCGGTGCTCGGACGCCGAACTCGCGAAGTCGGCGTTTGTCGACGTCGGTGTAACAGAACGCGAGGTCGGCCCGGTTGAACGTCCATCGACCGAGGGTCCGTAGATACCACTCGAACAGCCATTCGGGCGCAGTCTGGGAGTAGAGCCCGTGGTTCGTAATCGCGAGCGGCGCTCCGCCGAGTCGCCGTTTGAGCGCCGCCAGGTTCGTCGAGAAGTACAGATGTGAGTGGGCGTGAACGACGTCGAACCCGTCCGCCTCGAGCAGGTACCGGGCGAGTCCCGTCGAGAGCTCGTTTCCGAGCGGGCTGACCGTCGGCTCGTAGCGAACGACGGTGTACCCGCTGCGGCGTTCGACGTGGGGTGTGTCCGGATCGCGCCGAACCGTCGCTACCGTCACGTCGTGGCCCATCGCTGCCTGATCCCGGCTCATCGCGTGGACGTGGTAGGCACCGCCACCGTTGACGTCCGGGTACGCCTTCTGTGCGATCCGCAGGATTCGCATCGGCCGATCGGTCTCCGGTAGTTCGGGCACCATCTGAGCAGCCTCAGCCGTTGTGCGCGAGCGTTTCGAGCCCCGCTTCGAGAGGGACGGTCGGTTCGTAGCCGAGTTCCGTTCGGGCCTTCTCGATCGCGGCCCGGCTGCGATCGATATCGCCGGGTCGTGGGTCGCCGTGGACGATCTCGGCGTCCGAGCCGACGACCGTCCGGATCGTCTCGGCGAGCTCCCGGATCGTTACCGACGAGCCGGTTCCGACGTTGAACGACTCGCCGACGGCGTCGGTTGTCGCCGCCAGCAGGTTCGCCTGCACGACGTCCGAGACGTGGACGAAGTCGCGGGTCTGGGTCCCGTCGCCGTCGACCGTAATCGGGTCCCCGGACCGGGCCTGCTCGAGGAAGACACTGATGACGGCGCTGTAGTCGCCGCCGACCTGTCGGGGGCCGTAGACGTTGAAGTACCGCAGAACGACCGTTTCGAGCCCGTACAGCTCGTGGTAGAGCCGGGCGTACTCGTCGATAGTTACCTTCTCGAGGCCGTACGGCGAGGACGGCGCCGTCGGATGCGTTTCGTCGATGGGGACGTACTCGGGATGGCCGTAGATCGCCGCGCTCGAGGCCAGCACGACGCGGGCGTCCTCGGCACGGGCCCGCTCGAGCAGCGCCAGCGTCCCGTCGACGTTGACCGAGTGGCTCTCGACCGGCGCGGCGACCGACTCCTCGACGCTGACGAGCGCGGCCTCGTGAAAGATCAGATCGACGTCGGCCGTCGCGCGCCCGACGGTGTCGCCGTCGCGGAGATCCCCCTCGAAGAGGGTCACGCCATCCGGGAGCCGCTCGCGGCGACCGCTCGAGAGGTTGTCGAGGACCCGAACGTCGTTCTCGTCGGTGAGGACGTCTACGAGGTGGCTCCCGATGAACCCCGCTCCACCCGTCACCAGAATCGTCTCTCCTCTCGGCGGCTCCGGTATCTGCCCTGACATTAGCTCCTACTCGAGTCCTCGTCGCCCTCGTTATTTAATCGTTCAGAGAAGAGGTCGGCGACGTCGACCGCGACCGACCAGATCTGGACGACGACGAGTTTCACGTCGAGCCACAGCGACTGCCGACGGACGTACTCGAGGTCGTGTTCGAGTTTCTTTTCGGGCTCGAACCCGGTGACGTCGTTGATCTGGGCGATCCCGGTCAGCCCGGGTTTGACGAACCAGCGCTTCGTCCAGTCGATGCCGTCGGCTTCGATCTCGCGGTCGATCTGGGGTCGTTCGGGCCGTGGACCGACGACGCTCATCTCCCCGCTGAGGATCGAAAACAGCTGGGGGATCTCGTCGAGGTGAGTCTTCCGGAGCACCCGTCCGACGCTCGTGACCCGGGGGTCGACGCCGCCGGCGTCCTCGTCGCTGAGCTGGGCGCCGTCGTCCTCGGCGTCAGTACTCATGCTCCGGAACTTCGAAACCGTAAAACTCCCGCCGAGGGTTCCCGTTCGGGTCTGATTGTACAGGACCGGTCCCGGAGAGTCGAGTTTGATCGCGACCGCGACCAGTACGACCACCGGCGAGAGCACGACCAGCCCGACCGTCGCGAAGACCAGATCGAACGCCCGTTTTGCGAGCCGCCCGTACCAGGGCCACGGCTGGAGCTCGACCCGCAGCAACGAGTCGCCGACGTCCTCGGACGCGAGGACGCGATCGGAAAGCGAGTCGTGAGCGAGCGCGTCGACGCCGTGTTCCCGGCAGGTCCGGAGAACGCCGAAACACTCCTCGCGATCGCCGTGAGCGAACGCGACAACGACGGTATCGACGTCACGCTCCTGGAGGGTTCGTTCGAGCCGCGAGAGACCGCCGAGGCGTTCGGCGCCGGCGATCATATCGAGACGAGTGACGCGACCTTCGGTCGCGGTTCCGCCGTCGGTCGAAACGACCCGTTCGCCGTCGTGGGTGGTCGAATCGCCGGGATACGACATTTCGATAGATCGTTCGGTCAGCACCGGTGAGAGAAACCCAAGCGGCGTGGCGGGAAGCGAGAGGATCGAGGACGCGATCAGCGTCGGATCGTCCCCGACGACGAGGACCCGTTTCGGGTCGCGCTGGCGCCGACAGAGGCCGTACCAGGCCGGAAGCGCGATCGAAAGCAGGAGTCCTGTGAGCAGCGTCGTCGGGATCGCCGGAGCGGTGGCGAGACCGACGACGGCGAGCCCGATCAGAACGAGCGCGGCGAGACAGAGCTGTTGCCAGGTGGCGGCGAGGAGCGTCGGTACCGAGCGCGGCCGGGAGACGTACAGCGGCGTCAACGCGACGCTGACGACGCCGGCGATAAGCACCGCAGCGAGCAGTTGCTCGCCGAACGTTGGCGATGCCTCGGTCGGGACGCTCGCGGCGAGCCCCGCCGCGAGTGCGAGCAGCAGCGTCCCTGCCACTGCAGCGCGTCGGTACTCCCAACCTAGTAACATTCAACATGTTCACTCCCTCAGACATCATATTAAAGCTTGTGAGACGATGTAGGATAGTATTACAGCACATTCAGGATTTTCTATAGATGGTAAATTTCCCTTATCTGTCAGTCTAATTATGTCGTTTCTAACGGTCGGAGATGGGGTCGGCGCCCGTGACCGGTCGAGGCGACCGCGGCGTTAGCGAGGTGTGCCGACGTTGTGCTCGGCTCCGATCGGCTGCTCGCTATCGAGCCAGAACGATCCGGTATCGGTCGGGTAGACGCTGTTTCGGCGAACACAACGTACCGTTTCTCGCTTATGTGACTATTACTAACCACGCTACCGACCAAAGGCACCAGCATGGACCGACGGACGCTCCTTGCCGGCACCGGGACCGTCCTCGCGACGACCGTCGCGGGATGCGGAAGTCTCGAGACCGACAGCGAGGACGACGCGGACGACGGGACGGCGGACGCCGTCGAGAACGGGATGGACGACGAGGCGGTTGACGACGAGTTGCCCGAAGTCGACGACGAGGACGACGAGCCTGACTCGGAGGAGCGAATTCCGGGCTTCGACGCCGAGGCGTTCGACATCGACAACGAGGAGCTGACCGTCGAGGAGATCGACCACGACGACGAGACGGTCACCGTCCGGATGGCGGCGAACACCCTCGATCAGGAGGCTCTGGAGGACGAACTCGCAGAAGCTGGCGGGGAGTTCGTCAATGCGATCGACGACACCGAGGAGTTCGCCGAAACGGTGTCGACCGTCGAGTGGGACGTCCAACACGGGGGTAGCGAACTCGCAACGTTTTACATCGAGTCGGAGTGGATCGTCGCCTACGACGAGGGTGAACTCTCAGAGTCGGAACTCCTCGATCGAATCGCCGCAACCGTCTCGGTACTCTGAGAACGCGCTGGAACCGCTTCGATGAATCGTATTCGACGATACAAATACGCGGTCTAGAAGGCAGGCATGTGACCAAATAATCGGTTGAACCGAGTTTCCTTGCGTCATATCTATTCTGTAATAAAATATCGTGAGAAGGCGCTAAGGGCGATGGTTCGGAAACAGACACCAATCAGCCGAAAATAAGGAACGCAGGACAGCGCCGCCGCTCAGTGGTCAGCGGACACCTGACCGCCGACGACGTTAGTCCGGCGGGTCGAGACCGTAGTATTTCTTCGCCACCGTCAAGAACTGGTTCGCATCTACACGCGGTGCGTACGTCGCATTCTCGCCTTCGATAGCGAGTTTCACCAGCAAATCCACGAGCCGCCAGACGTTGTACAGTACGCACGCGAACACGAAGTTGAAGAACCGATACGTGTGGCGCTTGCTCGTCGTGCGGACACGGAACGTCTTGATTTGCTTGTAGCCGTTCTCGATGCCCCAACGGTGGCGGTAGCGACGAACCATCCGTTCGACCATGTGGATGCGCTCTACCTCGCTATCATCCTCATTCAGCGTCACGCTGGGATGGTTGGTCTCGAACAGCGCGTACGCCTGTGAATCCTCCTTGCACCCCACGGTCGGCTCGTTCGCCTCCTCCTCTCGAAGTTCCTCCGTAAGGGCGCTGAATCCGTGCGAGGCATCCTCCTCATCCAGTTCGATACCGAGGTCAGCGAGGTCTTCAAGCATCTCCTCACGGATGTCTGACCTCTCCTCATTCTCGTCTTTTTCCTCGTCCTCGGCCTCAAAGCCGTCTTCAGCACTGGACGGGAGGTACATCCGTTTGCGAGTCGGGCCGCTTGAGACAGATTCTTCCTCGATGTGAATCGTCTTCCCAGAACGATGGAGCCGTGTACACGTTGCCTTCTCTGACTCGTACTTCCGTGCGCCGTTCAGGTAGCAGACCTCGTGCCTGTCACAGGCGTCTTTCACGCCTTCGCTATCGAACTCTCTGTCCATCATCACGAGTTCGATGTCATCCACGAGGTCAAGTGCGTTCTCCAGCAGACGGTCCACAATGTCGGCTCGCTTCATCCCACGCTTGACCGGAACCGCGTCCAGCACGAGCGGAATGTCGTAGCCAACAATCTGGATGGTGGCCCACTGATAGTACACTTCGCCGTCTTTGTAGCCGAGAATCCAGTCCTCCGTAATGTTGTTGTCCCCGTCGCGCTCGATTTTGCCCGTCCACGGGTTGCCTTTCGTGATGTCGATGGCGGCCCAGAGTTTGCCGACAAGTTCGGCGTTGTGCCGAGCGCGGGCGATGAGCATCCGGGTGGTCTCGTGGAGCATCGAGCGCGTCTCCTCAACGGTGAGTTTCCCAATCTGGTAGCGGTGGTTCGACGCACTCGGGGTGCGGTCGCGCTGGGTGTCGATATAAAAGGAGTGCTGGCCGCTCTGAGCGTACATGTTCTCGCGCATCCCCATGTAGGCGTGCTGTTCCCAGAACGCGTTCTCGTGGATTACGCTGTTGTCAGCCCGCTTCAGGTAGAATGTGTCCGTAACGAACGGTTTGGCCTGTTGCCAGACCTCCTTGGTCTTCTCTGCGACGAGTCGCTGTTCGCTCCGCTTCGAGGAGATGTCGCGTTCCTCGGGCCGAAACACAGGGTCGGGGGCGGGAATGCCTTGTTCGCGGGCAAAGTCAAGGGCTTCCTCGGTGGCCGTCCGCACAAATTCGCGCTGTACGTCGGTGAACTCCTTGTTCCACATCTCCCAGAGCCGCGACTGACTCGGCGCTCCGCTCGTGTCGCGGTTGTGCGCGACGGGAAAGCCAAGGTCACGGCAAATGTTGGGGAATGAGTGGAGGAAGTAGCGGAGGAACCCTTCGCGGCAGTCCCACGCGAGCCGGAGCATATGAGCCTTCACCCACGCGTAAAACGACGTAGTATTCCGATGCCAGTCCGCACGGGCATCACCGTAAGTTTCGTCGCGGAAGAAGGCATTTCGTAGGACTTCGACGAAATCGGGCTTCTCGTCGTACTGGGTGAGGAAGTGGATACTCCCATCGTAGGTCTCGCCGCTGACGGTGAACGTGAAGTACCTGTCATGGTCGAACGGTGATTCAGTAGGTTGAGTAACCGACACTACTGGGTAGCACGAGAAATGGATTATATATAATCTTGGATATTTTCGAGGTGGAAGGCTCCTGTGGGTGCGTCTATTGCTGAACCAGAGAATTGTCGGGGTATCCTGTCCGTCGCCGCGCATCCTGCCGCTCGCTCTCTGTCAGGCGGTACTGTTCCAACTCTTCTTCGAGCGGGCCGAGTGCCCTACGACGTTCTTGATGTGCTTCGAGGAAGTTCGCAATATTCTCTGCCGCCATCTCTTTGAGTTCACCACTCAGGAGCGACCCTTGTTGATACTCGCGTGCAAGCCGTTCCACCTGCTCATCACTTTCTTCAAAGAAGTAGTACAAGAACTGATACGAGACATCCACCTCGGGATTCCCTCCCTGTTCTCGATGTTCTTTGAGACTAGTCTGTCCACCAGAGTAAGCGTGAGTACGGATTTTGCCGAAGACCGTCTCCCGGTCATCTGAAAGGAGGATGCTCGGTGCGTCGTCGGACGAACTCATCTTCCCCGGCCCTTCGAGGCTCGGGAGGAACTTTGAGAGCAAGGCACCGGGCTTGGCCACGTCATACCGTTGCTTGGCCGCGATGTCACGGCAGACTCGAACGTGGGGGTCTTGGTCAACCGCAATCGGGACGAGCGTCGGATGGCGACCCTCCACAAGTTGTGGTAAGAGGAGGTGTGTGGCTTGGACAGCAGGGTAGAACGAGAGACCGATATTCTCGGGCTCTCCATATGTTGCATCCACGGTCGATTGCGTCACTTCCTTGGCAAACGCAGTTGCTAAAGGATACACCACGTCAGCGTCAGCCGTGTCTACGATGATTCGGGTTCGCTCGGGGTCGAACCCAACCGCGAGAAGGTCAAGGAGGTTCTCGCGGGTGTAGTCGCTAATCTCGCCCAGCGATTTGTCTTTTAGGAAGTACTTCTCGTCGTCGGAGAAGGGGATGTAGACGAGAGTTCCCGTCTGGTCTTGCAGATACTTAGCGAAGTAGAACGGGAAGATGTGACCGATGTGCATCGGCCCTGAGGGGCCTCGTCCCGTCACGATGGAGTGTGGTTTACCTTCGTTGGCGGCATCAAGGAATGGGTCTACATCTCGCTCTGCATAGAACACGTCACGGCGCACGAGCGGATGGCTGGGGTCGGGAAACTTCGCCTTCTGTTCGGCAGTGAGGGCATCAGCCCCGAACTTGTCGAGGAGTCGGTCGTAGTCGATGTCGCCTTCGACGGCGTATGGCGTTACGGTGAAGTCGTCTTCTGCTGGCATATGTGTTTGATGGTTGTAGTCACTTGGAGACGATGCGATTGAGAAAGCGAGTGAGCATCGCGGTCGAATCTGCCGGGTTAAGCCCGTCCGACCCTAAACCGCGATACTGTCCACTTCCCGAAACGCGTGCCAACGCCAGCAATTGGCGTGGGAAGTGGACACCATATTGACATCGACGAGATTGCTCCCCTTATAGGTTCTGTTCCTCTACTTGTCTCGCAATCAGCAAACCAGTCCAACCGATTATTCTTGACGTGCCTGTCTTCTGGCGGTCGACGTCAGCGACGGCGTCGGCGACTACTGGCGCTCCCACGCACTCGGAGCGACGTCCAGCAGCTGAACTGCCGGGCGATACAGAAAAACGACGACGAAGATGATCGCGAGTTCGACCCAGAACCCGAGGTCGCCGGCGACGGCTCGCAGGATTCCGAGGACGAGAAACACAAGTACCAGCATCGCGACGTAGTGGGGGACGAGTTCGATCAGCAGGTCCGTATCCATACCGTGTGGCTCGACGACAAGCACCAAAGTGATACTGGCTGCGAACTTCGAGTTCCGCTCGCGACGTCCGGGGACCCCCGGACCCAGCTCGTCGCTTCGGCTCCGGATCGGGTCGATGATAAACTAGACTACGATTGTTTCTATTGTTCCTCGAGTAGTACTCGCTTTGAACCCGCACTGTGCCGAACATACTCAAGTAAGAAAAATAGAAAAGAAGTTTAAACTATCCAGGGCTGCGGTTCACCTCGAGGACCGATCCGAAACCACTCGCGTATCTGATAGGTCGAGCGCGCCGAACCACGTCCTCTCGGCGCGACGGGAGGTGGATCAACGTTCATTACTACCCGGCGGGTACTGTGGCACCGGATGGCACGAAACGAGCACGCCGAACGGTTCGAGAAGCGACTACGACGGGCGACGGTAGCGGTGACCGGCCGTGAGCGAGGGTCGAACAGATGAGCCGCGACGCCACCGAGATCACCCTCATCGGCGAGGACGACTCGGGCGTCATCGCGGAACTGACTACCTTCCTGGTCGAGCGCGATGTCGAACTGCTCGACCTCGATCAGGCCGACCGGGAGGGAACCTTCCGGCTGACCGCCAGAGTCGACACCGCGTCGATGGCGCTCTCACGGTCAACGCTCCGGGCGGAACTGCGGGCGCTTGGCGACGAGTTCGACGCCGACGTACAGGTACGGTACCCTTCGGGCTGCGAGAATCAGTCGATCGCCGTCCTGGTCACCAAAGAGAGCCACTGTCTGGAGGCGTTGCTCGAAGCGTGGGACGACGGCGAACTCGGTGCGGATCTCGAGGTCGTCATCGGGAACCACGACGATCTCCGTCCGCTCGCCGCCGAGTACGGCGTCCCGTTCCACGACGTCGGCGACGAGAGCGGAACCCCGGACGAGGACGAGTTACTCGAGCTGCTCGCCGAGTACGGGATCGACTTAATCACGCTGGCCCGGTACATCCAGATCCTCTCGCCGGAGGTCGTCTTCCGGTACGAGGATCGGATCATCAACGTCCACCCATCGCTGCTGCCGGCGTTCCCCGGTGCCGCGGCCTACCGCCAGGCCCTCCAGAAGGGAGCTCGAATCACCGGGGTCACCGCACACTACGTGACCACCGACCTCGATCAGGGGCCGATCATCACCCAGCGCGCGTTCAACGTTCCCGCCGACGCGACCGAGGCCGAGCTCAAGGCACGCGGCCAGCCCCTCGAAGCCGACGCCTTGCTCGAGGCCATCGAGTTGCACCTCGAGGACGAACTCGTCGTCGCGGACGGCCGAACGGAACTCGAGCGACCGAACCGATCGACCGCACAGCTCGGCGCCCCCGAGGAACTGGACCGCGCGAACCCCGACGCGCCGGTCGACGAACGCGAGACGCTGGCCGGCGACGAGCGGGATAACACGGCCGTTGCGGACGACTGACGCCGACTCCGCGGACTGTTTCCTCGAAACCGACTCGATCCTGCTTCCGACCGGAGCGTCTCTGACCGGCCGGATCGACTCCGTCGTCGTCCGTCTACGCCGAGGCTGTCGACGAGGACGACCCGCAGTTTTTGGTCACGAACGCGTCCGATTTCGTCGCCCGTACGGTCCACTACTGGACACGCGTCTTACATATCGTGGTTGGAAACTCACGCACGCAAGATACTTACTCCGGGTTCTCGCTACTCGTGGTATGGCGTTCGACCAGCCACTCGACCGCACAGTCCCGAGCGTCGCCGACGCCATCGATCGCGAACGCGATCGTCAGGAGTCGACGCTCGGAATGATCGCATCGGAGAACCACGTCTCGGCGGCCGTCCTCGAGGCCCAGGGCAGTACGCTGACGAACAAGTACGCGGAGGGGTACCCCGGCGGGCGATACTACGGCGGCTGCGAACACGTCGACACCGTCGAGGCGGAGGCGATCGAGCGAGCCCGAGACCTGTTCGGCGCCGACCACGCCAATGTCCAGCCCCACAGCGGAACCCAGGCGAACATGAGTGTCTACTTCGCCGTCCTCGAACCCGGCGACAGGATCCTCTCGCTCGATCTCGACCACGGCGGCCACCTGAGCCACGGCCACAGCGTCAACTTCTCCGGACAGCTCTACGACGTCGAGCAGTACGGAGTCGACCCGGACACCGGCTACATCGACTACGATGAACTCGAGCGGCAGGCCCGCGAAACCGAGCCCGCGATGATTGTCAGCGGCTCCTCGGCGTATCCCCGCGAGTTCGACTACGAGCGCATCGGGGCAATCGCGGACGCGGTCGACGCCTTCCACCTCGCGGATATCGCCCACGTGACCGGGCTCGTGGCCGCCGGCGTCCACGCCTCACCCGTCGAGCACGCCGAGTTCGTCACCGGAAGCACGCACAAGACCATCCGCGCGGGTCGCGGTGGGATCGTCGTGTGCGACGCGGAGTACGCCGACGATATCGACTCGGCGGTCTTCCCTGGTGCCCAGGGTGGGCCGCTGATGCACAACGTCGCGGGCAAGGCCGTCGGCTTCGCGGAGGCCCAGACGGACGCGTTCGAGCGCTACGCCGAGCAGGTCGTCGCGAACGCACAGCGACTCGCCGACGTCTTCCGGGAGCGAGGACTCTCGCTTGTCAGCGGCGGCACCGACAAACACCTCCTGCTGGTCGACCTTCGAGACTCTCACCCCGAACTCACCGGGACGGAGGCCGAATCGTTGCTGAGCGACGTCGGCGTCGTCGTCAACAAAAACAGCGTCCCCGGCGAGACCAGATCGCCGATGGTCACAAGCGGGATCCGCGTCGGCACGCCGGCGCTGACCACGCGCGGGTTCGACGAGGCGGAAATGGAGACCGTCGCCGACTGTATCGTCGACGTCCTCGACGCGCCCGAGGACGAAGCCGTCGCCGACCGCGTCGCCTCGCGGGTCGACGACCTCTGTGAAACGCATCCGATCTACGACTAGTTTTGGATCGAGGAGGGCCCGCGGGCGTTCCGTCCGCGTCCTCGTCGCCGCAGTTTTGAGACGGCGACGTCCGTCCTCGGACTACGGGATGCCAGTACCGTTGGGCTCGGTTTCGGTCCGACGGCACGGACGACGGTGAAGCGGCGCCAGGAGAGTACCGAAGTCCCGGACGGTCAGTCGTCGGACGGATCGACCGTTTCGGGGTCTGGGTCCGCACTGGACGTTTCGAGATCCGAGGACCCGATCGAGAGCTCGTCTTCCTCCCGGAGGAACAGGGGTCGCCGGGCGCCGAACGCGGCGATCATCGAGATCACCGCGAGCAGGGCGATGATCGAGAACGGGCCACCGGTGATGATCGCGGCCTGCTGAAGCGCGTCGACGCCGCCGGTGACCATTAGCAAGGAAGCAAGCGCCCCGATGAGAAAGCCCCAGATGACGCGGTTGATCGTCGAGGGTTCCTCGACGCCGCCGGTGGTTAGCATGCCGAGCGCGAGCGTCGAGGAGTCGGCCGACGTGATCAGGAACGTCGTCACGAGCACCAGGAACAGCACGGTCAGGATGCCACCGAGTGGCAGCGCCTCGAACAGCGGGTAGCCCGACCCCGCCTCGCCGAGCTCGCCGACGACCGCGAGGATGTCAGCACGGCCGCTGTCCTGGAGGAAGATCGCCGTCCCGCCCATGGTCGCGAACCAGGGGACCGTGATGCCGGTCGAGGCGATCACGCCCGTGACGGCAACCTGTCGGACCGTTCGGCCCCGCGAGATCCGCGCGATGAAGAGGCCGACGAACGGCGTCCAGGAGAACCACCAGGCCCAGTAGAAGATCGTCCAGTCGCCGACCCACTCGGCGACGCCCGAACCGCCCGCGGCGCCGGAGCCGGTGTAGAAACTCATCGTGATGAAGTCGTTGATATAGGCACCGAGCGCCTGGGTTCCCATCGACATGATTTGTGTCGTGGGCCCGAGCAGGAACGTCGCGACGGTCACGAGCACGAACAGCCCCATGTTGAAATACGAGAGCCGTCGGATCCCCTTGCGGACCCCGAGCGCGACCGAGACGGTGAACGCGACCGTGAGGCCGGTGATCACCGCCACTGTGCCGGCGTCGCCGACGCTGGCACCGGTGGTCCACTCGATGCCGACGAGGAACTGGCTCCCGACCAGCCCGAGCGTGGTCGCGACACCCCCGATCGTGGCGAACACTGCGAGGACGTCGATCGACTTCGCCAGCGGGCCGTCGAGGTTCTCGAGGCCGACCCACGGCGCGATCACCGTCGAGATACGAAGCGGGGCGTCGTAGCGGTAGGCGAAGTACGCGATCGGCAGTGCCATCACCACGTAGGCGGTCCAGGCGGAGACGCCCCAGTGGAAGAACGTGTACTGGATCGCGCTGACCGCGGCCCCCGAGGACTGGGACTCGGCGTCGACGAACGGCGAGACGGCGTCGTAGTGGAAGACGGCCTCGGCGGGGCCCCAGAACACGATCCCTGCAGCGATCCCTGCAGAGTACAGCATCGCGAAGTACGCCGGGAAGGCAAACTCCGGGCGCTCGTCGTCGTCACCGAGTTTGATGTTCCCCCACGGCCCAAAGATCAGGAAGCCGACGAACGCGACGAGGATGAACATCGCGGCCAGGTACCACCAGCCGGCGGCAGTCCACAGAACGTCGTTCGCGCCGGCCATCAGCGTCGACGCCGCTTCGGGGCGAAGCACGAACGCGAGGACCGCCGCGGTCGCGATGGTGAACCCAACCGCGAACACGGCGACGTCGAGCTCCTCGGCGAACCGCCGCAGCGGCCCGGTCGATTCAGAGCCAGCCACGCGTTCTCACCTCCGGTACCCGGATCGCTCGGTCGGTTCGTCGCTCGGTGCGCCGTTTCGTCCGCTCGGTGCGCTGTCGTAACATGCTAGATATTCTCTTCCAGCTAGTTCGTGCGACGGGCGTCCGTCTCCGTCGTGTATCGGAGTCGTGAATCGCGTTCGGTTCGGGAACGAGGACGCCCCTACTCGCGGTTGACGTCCTCGACGTCGTACCCCTCGGCCTCGATGCTATCGATGATCGCGGCGGCGTGTTCGATCCCGCTGGTCTCGATCTGGAAGACGAGGTAGGCCTCGCCGACGTTGAGCTCCTCGACGGCGCGGTCGTGACGGACCGTCTGGATGTTCGCGCCGTGGTCGGCGATGATCCCCGAGAGCTCGGTCATCTTGCCGGGCATATCGTTGATCTTCACGCGCAGGCGCAGGATCTGGCCCCGCCCGGTGAGCGCGTGGATCAGGACGGTCTGGAGCATCGTCATATCGAGGTTCCCCCCACACAGCAGGGGCATCACGGTTTCGCCGCCGACGTCCAGGTCGTCGGACAGCAGCGCCGCGACCGACGCCGCGGCCGCCCCCTCGACGACCTGCTTTGCGCGCTCGAGCAAGAGCAGGATCGCGCTGGCGATCTGGGAGTCGGTGACGGTGACGACCTCGTCGACGTGAGCCTCGATGAGATCGAGGGTCAGCTCGGAGATCCCTCCGGTGGCGATCCCGTCGGCGATCGTGTCCACCGTATCGAGCGTGACGGGAACGCCCTTATCGAGGCTCTCGTGGACGGTCTGGGCGCCCGTCGCCTGGACGCCGACGACTCGCGTCTCGGGGGAGAGATGATCGAGCGCCGTCGAGATCCCGCTTATCAGCCCGCCGCCGCCGATCGGGACGATGACGGTGTCGACTTCGGGGAGGTCCTCGTGCATCTCGATTCCCAGCGTGCCCTGGCCGGCGACGATCGCGGGATCGTCGTAGGCGTGGACGAACTCGACGTCGTGATCGGCCGCGTAGGACTGGGCGTACTCCATCGCCTCCTGGAAGTCCCGGCCGACGAGCTCGACCGTCGCTCCGTAGCTCCGGGTCGCGTCGATCTTCGCCTGGGGGGCGTGTTTCGGCATGACGATCGTCGAGTCGGCGCCACACTCCGTCGCCGCCAGCGCGACGCCTTGCGCGTGGTTGCCCGCGCTGGCCGCGACGAACTCGTCGGCGCCGTCCGCGACCGCCTGGCTGATCTTGTTGTACGCGCCGCGGGTCTTGAACGAGCCCGTCCACTGGAGGTGTTCCATCTTGAGGTAGACGTCGGCGTCGACCACCTCCCCCAGCGACGTGCTGCGCTCGATCGGCGTTCGCTTCACGACCGACTCGTCGTCGAGTCGCTCGCGTGCCCGTTCGACGTCCTCGTACTGTACCGCCAGTTCGGATTCCTGTGATTCGTTCATACGCATAGCTCTCCCGGCTACCGGATAATTTTGTCGCGGCCGGGATCGAACAGCGGCTCGTCCCGAACCGTCGCGTCGTAGCTCCGACCCTCGCACTCGATTCGGACCGACGTCCCGGCGGCGGCGTACTCCTCGGGCAGGTAGGTGTACGCGATCGACTCGCCGACGCTGTACCCGTAGTCGCCGGCCTGGACGTAGCCAACCGCCTCGCCGTCCGCGTAGACGGGCCGGCCGCCGAGCATCGCGTCCGTCGAGTCGTCGAGGGTGAGGCAGGCGACCCGCTGGTCGATCCCGTCGTCTCTGGCCTCGACGAGCGCTTCCTTCCCGACGAAGTCGGTGTCGAGATCGACCGCGAACGGGAGTCCGGCCTCGTAGGGGTTGACGTCCGTATCGACGTCGGCCCCCCACAGCCGGAACCCTTTCTCGAGGCGCATCGACTCGACCGCACCGGCACCCATGGGACGGACGCCGAGATCCTGTCCGGCCTCCCAGAGGGTATCCCAGAGTTTCTGTCCGTACTCGGTGGGCGCCCACAGCTCCCAGCCGAGTTCGCCGACGTAGGAAAGCCGCAGGGCGATCACGGGCACGTCCCCGACGTAGATCCGCTTCCCGCTGAAGTAGGGGAACGCATCGTTCGAGAGGTCGGCCTCGGTCGTCCGCTGGAGGAGCAGTCGTGCGTTTGGCCCCCAGAGTCCGATCGTGCTCTTCGCGGACTCCTCGACCGTGACCGAGACCGTCTCGGGGGCGTGTTCCTCGAGCCAGGAGCCGTGGATCCCCGGCGAGTTCCCGCCGCCGGTCGTCACCATGTACTCATCGTCGTCGAGGCGGGCGACGGTGAGGTCCGCGAGGACGGTCCCCCCTTCGTTCAACATCGTGGTGTAGCGGACCTGGCCGATCGAGAGGTCCATGTCGTTGCTACAGACCCGCTGGAGGAAGTCGCCGGCGTCGCTCCCCTCGACCATGATCGAGCTGAACGTCGTCATATCGTACATCGACACCTTCTCGCGGGTGTGGAGGTGCTCGGCGCCCTCGATCGGGGAGCGGTTGCTCCCCTGCCAGCCGTCCTGGTCGGGGATTCGGTCCTCGTACTCCGAGACGAGGTCGGCGTTTGACTCGTACCACTGCGGAACTTCCCAGCCGCCGCTCTGATAGAACTCCGCGCCCAGTTCCTGCTGGCGGTGGTAGAACGGACTCGTCCGGAGCCCGCGGCGATCTGCGGGCTGCCAGCGGGGTTCGACGATGCTGTAGACCTGCTGGTAGCGCATCCCGCCCCGGTCCATGAAGTACTGCTTGTTCCCCGCGTGGGGTTCGAACCGGTTGACGTCGATCCCGCTCGTATCGACGGGTCCCGACGGCAGCCGCGGGACGCCTGTCTCCATCCACTCGGCGAGGATCTTCCCGTAGCCGCCCGAGTGGGTCCACCAGATCGCGAGCCCGGTCCAGAGCCCGTCGACCTGTGCGGTTTCGCCGAGCACGGGCATCCCATCGGGCGTGTAGACGAAGATCCCGTTCTCGGTGGCGTCGAACTCCGCGTCGGCTGTCGCGGGCAGCAGCTCGTCGAACGCCTGTTTCGGCGACTTCTCGCGGTTCGGGTGGGTCGCCTTCCGCCAGTGCTTTTCGGTGAAGCTGTGGACCGACGCCTGGCTCTCCGCCGAGTTCGACCCCATCTCGTCGGGGTCGACCACGAGCGGCTCGTGGTTGTACGAGCCCAGCCCGTACCCCTCGCCGTGGGTCCGGAAGTACAGCGAGTTGTCCTGGTCCCGGCCGACCGGACGGTCCGGGGGCTGGGCCATCGACTCGGTGATCTCTCGATCGCCCGGAATCTCGAGCCCGGTGACGGCGTCGTCGGCCCGTTCGTTGCCCCGCAGCTCCTCGAGCGGTTCGGTGACGACGTACTGGTGTTCGACCGGGGCGATCGGCAGCTCGACATCCGCCAGCTGCCCGGTCTGATAGGCCCAGTTGTTCGTCGCCAGCACGCAGCGGTCACACTCGATGCGACCGCGGTCGGTTTCGACCGCCCGCACGGCGTCGTCCTCGAGTTCGAGGTCGGTTACCTCGGTGTGGCCGTGGAACGACGCGGGCGTCGTCTCGATGTACCACTGGAGCGCGTCGGTGCCGGCGACCTGGCCGTCGGTCGGCGAGTAGTACCCCCCGAGGATCTCCTCGGCGTCGACCAGCGGCAGCCGTTCCGTGACCTCCTCGGGTTCCAGCAACTCCGGCTCGGGGAGCCCGTAGGCGGTGGCCCACTCGACGCGCCGACGGAGAAAGTCCATCCGTTCCTCCGAGCGGGCGAGCTCGATCCCGCCGGTCTCGTTGTAAACGCCCGCGTCCTTCAGCAGGCGAGTCGTGTAGTGGGCCGTCTTCGTCTGGATCTTCGAGGGGGAGGTCTGGAACATGATCCCCGGGGCGTGGGTCGAGGACCCGCCGGTCACCGGCAGCGGCCCCTTGTCGAGGACGACGACGTCCTCGGCGCCCAGCTCCGTGAGGTGGTACGCGACGCTGCATCCGACCGCTCCGGCGCCGATGATCACCGTCTCGGCGCTCGATGGTAAGGCGTCTGTGCTCATATGCCACACTGTGTGCGGGTCGATCCTATAAGTGCATCGGTCAGCCGCTCGAAACACGACGAACAGTTCGATTCGACGGTTCGAACGGCGGTTTCGATCCGCGACTCCACAATATCACGATCTTCTGATAGGAGTTGTGAGAGTCGAGATCGATCACGACGCCTCCCCCTGCGGTGTCGACGTTTGCGGCCGCGTGGAATCGAACCTCGATTTCCGACACGGACCGACGACCGCAGCGCTGGCCGTTGCTCTCTCGGCAGACCGATCGATCCCGGGACCGACGTCCGCCGGTTCGAGACGTGAGTAGTCGGGGCCGCCTGTCGGCGCGGGGATAAACACCACAACTATTCCCCCTGAACCTACTTCGTGGACAGCTGTCAACGATCGGCTGGCACCTGACGATAGGTGTCTCTGCCATGCAGCGGGGGCGACACAACGGTGGCGCCCCTCTCCCATAGCACCAGTAGGTCCCTGTCTTTTCGCGTCGAGCCCGCTCAAAAAGTTCGTCGTCGAGCTACAACAGCGGTTCCTCCCGGACCGTCGCGGCGTAGCGCTCGCCCTCGTGGAGGATCTCGACGTCGGTGCCGGGCTCGGCATACTCCGGCGGGAGGTAGGCGTAGGCGACGCAGGCGCCGACGGTGTAGCCGTACTCCGCGCTGTGGACGTACCCCAGCGACTCGTCGCCGTCGAGGACGGGCCGGTCCTTGAAGACGACCGCGTCCTCGTCGTCCAGCGTCAGGCAGGCCACCTCGTGGTCGATCCGTTCGCCCTCCGCGGCCTCGACGACCGCCTCCTTCCCGATGAAGTCGGTCTCGAGGTCGACCGCGAAGCTCAACCCGGCCTCGTAGGGGTTGTGCTCGGTGTGCAGATCCTGGCCCCACAGCCGGAACCCTTTCTCGATGCGAAGCGAGTCGAGCGTGCCGTTGCCGTACGGCCGGAGGTCGTGATCCTGCCCGGCCTCCCAGAGGTGCTCCCAGAGCTGCTCGCCGTACTCGCTTGGCGTGTACAGCTCCCAGCCGAGCTCGCCCGCATAGGAGAGACGCAGTGCCCGCACCGGGACGTTCTTCACGAACAGCTCCTGGGTGGTGTAGAACGGGAACGCCTCGTCGGAGAGATCCGCTCGCGTCACCTCGCTCAACACGTCGCGGGCGTTCGGCCCCGTGAGGACGAACGAGGAGAGCTCCGAGGTGACCTCCCGGACCGTGACGTCCTCGGGGGCGTGTTTCTCGACCCAGGCGACGTGGTTCTGGCCGACCTCCCGACCCGTCGTGAGCACGAGGTAGCGGTCCTCGTCGGTCCGGGTGACGGTGACGTCGGCGCGCACGCCGCCCTCCTCGTTGCACAGGAGGGTGTACCGAATCTGACCAACGTCGATATCCATGTCGTTGGTACACAGATACTGGAGGAACTCGTCGGCGCCCTGTCCGCTGACCGCCAGCTTGTTGAACGAGGTCATATCGTGGATGCCGACCTCGTTACGGACGTGCAGGGACTCGGCACCCTCGATCGGCGACCAGTACTTCGCCTCCCAGCCGTCCCGCTCGGGGACATCCTCGCCGTAGCGCGCCAGCAGGTCGGCGTTCGAATCGAACCACTGGGCCTCCTCCCAGCCGGCCTCGGCCCACAGCTCGGCGTCGAGCTCCTGCAGTTTGTGGTAGACCGAGCTGCGGCGGATATCCCGCTGGTGGTCCGTCCAGGTCCACTTGGGGTGGACGATGTTGTAGACGATCCGGTACTCCTCGCCTCCGATGTCGCGGGCGAAGTCCCAGCTGCCCTCGTGGGGCTGGAACCGGTTGACGTTACAGTGCGAGAGGTCGATCGGTCCGTCGGGCAGCTTCGGGGCACCGGTCTCCATCCACTCGGCCAGCGCTCGCCCCGCGCCGCCGGCGTGGGTGACCCAGATGGCCGCGGCGGTCCAGAGCCCGTCGTACTCCTGGACGGGCCCCATCACGGGGAGGCCGTTCGGCGACTCCGCGAACATCCCGTTGTACTTGTGCTCGAGCTCCTTGCCCTCGGTGGCGGGCAACAGCTCGTCGCTGGCCTGGCGGGGCGCCTTGTCCGGGCGATCGGGGTGGGTCGGGTTGTTCAGGTGGTAGTCGGAGAACTCGTGGACCGAGCCCTGCTCGCCGTCCTCCTCGTTGCCGCCCAGCTCCTGGGGGTCCGGCACCAGCGGCTCGTGGTTGTACGAACCGATCCCGTAGGCGTCGCCGTGGGTCCGGAAGTACAGCGCGTGGTCCTGGTCCCGGAGGATCGGCCGATCCGGGTTCGCGAGCAGGCGATCGGCCCTCTCGCCGGAGACCTCGCGGTAGTTTTCGTAGACCGGATCGTCGGTGACGTCCCGGTCGTCGGAAAGCTCCTCGAGGGGCTCGGTGATCGTGTACTGGTGTTCGACCGGCGTCACCGGGAGGTGGACCCCGAGCTGTTCGCCCAGCTGACGCGCCCAGATGTTCGTCGCGATCACGACCTCGTCACAGTCGATGTTGCCGTGCTCGGTGACGACCGCCTGCACCTCGCCGTCCTCGACCGCGACGTCCTCGGTCCGGGTGTGCGGAACGAACTTCGCGCCCCGGTCCATCGACGCCTTCGCCAGCGCGGCGCAGGCCTTGACGCCTGACACCTGGCCGTCGGTCGGCGAGTAGTAGCCGCCCTGGATAACGTCGCTGTCGACCAGCGGTAGCTTCTCCTCGACCTTTTCCGGCGAGAGGAGCTGCGGATCCGGAACGCCCCAGGCGGTGCCGTGCTCGACCCGGCGCTGGAGGAACTCCATCCGCTCGTCGGTCCGGGCAACCTCGATCCCGCCCGTCTCGCTGTAGAGCTGGTTCCCGTCGTCGTCCTCGAGTTGCGAGTACAGCTTGCGGCTGTAGTTCGCGAACTTGGTCAACACCTTCTCCTCGGCGGTCTGGAACATGATCCCCGGCGCGTGGCTCGAGGACCCGCCCGTGGTCGGGAGCGGCCCCTGATCGACGACGACGACGTCCTCGCGTCCGAACTCGGTCAGGTGGTACGCCGTGCTACAGCCGACGATACCGGCGCCGACGATGACCGTATCGGCCTCGGCCGGCAGACTATCGTGCGTGTCCATAACTCGCATCGATATCCCGCTGGGGGACAAATATAGTTATCGCCCCGGGGTACTGTTCCAACGATCGATACGTTCGATGACAGGTAGAGTTTCGCTCGGCCGCCCGGGAAGCCATGCGGCGCGATCGGTTTCCGGATCGGAGCGGTTCCGCGACGCCGACGGGCGGCGACCCGGTCCGTGCGTCCTCGTCGAAGGGGTACATATGAAGGGACGGAGTATTCCCCACCCAGTCTTACTTCGAACCGGATCGAAGCGTAGTCAAATCATGAGTATCGGTGACTCGGTAGATACACTCTCCCAAATAATCGACCGGTACGAGACGGACGGCGGATCGGTCCAGCAGGTCGACGCAGCGATCTCCGGGCACGATGACGGGCCAAGCGCCTCGGTCGACGTCCTCGTCTCCCCGTGTGATTCCGACTCGGCTCCCGAAACCGCACGGCTCGAGGACGGAACACTACAGCTCGAGTTCGACGCGTCGGTCCTGCCCGCACTCGAGGAGTACGCGCCCGACGGAGTTCGTATCACGAGCGACGGCGCCTGCGTGACCGGTGACGGCGACGTCGTCGTGACGTTCGCCGTCGAGTTCGAGGACGTGGAGTCGACGGAACGTGAGGGCTCGACGCCACCGACCCTCGAACCGGCCATCGACTCCGAGCTCGCGGCGAGCGAGGACGCCGAAGACGACCCTCCCGTCGACCCCCACCCGGAGCTCGACGCCGAGACTGTACGAGCGCTCGCGGACGCCCGCGACGAGGACGTCCCGCCCTACGAGGACGTCCCGTACCTCGAGGCGCTCTACGAGTCGCTGGATACCTTCGAGGCGATGGCGGACGTCCTCGAGATGGACGTCGCCGCCGAAACTGTTCGTCGGTACATGATCGACGCCGGAGTGCACGATCCGGTCTCGTACGACGTCGACGAAGACGTCGAGCCGGACGGGCAGGCGTCCGCGAGCGAGCCGGAGCCCGACAGTCCGGACGAGGTCGCCGACCCGATCGAGCGCCTCCCAACCGAGCGGCTCGCCGCCGACGGGCTCGGGCTCCCTGAGGGGGTCGACCTCGAGGAACTGATCGACGCCGTCGAGTCTTCGATGACGCTGCGGGAGGTCTGTCGGCGCCTCGAGCTCGAGCGCGAGCGAGCCCGCGAGCTACTGGCACAGCTCGACCTGCTCGATCTCGTCGTCAGACGCGTCTACGCGTCCAGCGAGCCCGAGGCGGGACCGTCCCGGGAAGTGATCGCCGAGCGCATCCGCGGGAGCACCGACCGCTCCCGGACGCCGTCGGAGGGGTACGACGACTTCCGACCCGCGCTCTCGTAGGGTTGGTGTCGATAGCTACCGGGAAACCACCGATCTGAGCACTCTACAGCCCGATCGTCCGGACGATCGCAGCTCTCCTTTCGAACGGGGGTACTTATTGATGTTCAGTAGCACGGGTGAACGGTTTTCAGTACCCGTTGTGTTGATGATACCGTATGTCACAGCGGGATGACTCGCGAGCCTCGGCAGCGAGTGACGACGGTACGGAGCAACCGAACGCACTCTCGGCGCGGCGATTCACCGGGCCCGAAGCCTTCGAGCGGGAGAAGGAAACGGTGTTCGGGCGCGACTGGGTGTACGTCGGCCACGCCGACAGCATCGCCGAACCGGGTCAGTACTTCACCCGGAACATCGGCGACCGGCAGCTGATCGTCGTCCGCGGCCACGATGGCGAGGTGAAGGCCTTCGACAACGTCTGTGCCCACCGGGGATCGAAGATGGTCGAGGACACGCCGATGACCGACCCCGGCGGCGGCGGTCGGATCCAGTGTCCGTACCATCTCTGGACCTACGACCTCGACGGCGACCTCCGGAGCACGCCGAAGAGTTTCGAGGACGCGAGACTGAACCCCGACCTCGAGGACGACGAGGTCCAGGAGTTCGACTGCGAAACGAACGGGCTGAACGACGTTCGCGTCGATACGGTCGGTCCGCTCGTCTTCGTGACCCTCGCCGACGACGCTCCGACGGCGCCGTCGGAGGGTGCCGACGGCGTCGCGGAGCGACTCGGATCGCTCCCCCTCGAGGAGTACGAACACGCCCGTCGGATCGTCTCGGAGGTCGCGTGCAACTGGAAGCTGTTCGCGGCCGTCCACTTCGACGGCAGCGAAGAGCGGGACGGCGATGGGACGCTGGCGATCGCCGAGGACGGCTGGACGGTCGAGTCCGCGTCCGACGACGACGGAAGCGAGGACCGTCGCCCCGACGGGATCGAGGCCCAGTTCCACTACCGCTGGCCGAACGTCGCCGTCGACGTCTACGACGCCGTCGACGGCTACGGCACCGTCGTCCTCGATCCGGTCGGCCCCGACCGGGTCCAGCTGATCGCGGACTACTACTTCCGGGACGGCGACCGCTCCGAGCAAGAGCGCGAACTCGTCCGACGGACCCGCGAACGCCGCGCCGAGGACGCCGACCGCGCCGAGCAGCAGTGGGCCGCCCTCGAGAGCGGCGCGTCGGCGCAGGTCGGCGTGACCGATCGCATCGCCGCCAAGCTCCGCCAGCTCGTTCGGGAGGGATCGGACGCATGACGGTGAGCGACCGCCGGGATCCCGCCTACGCCGCGCGCTGCCCGGACTGCGAGGTCGACCTCGAGACCGACGCGCCCAACGAGATCGTCGACTTCTACCGGCGCCACTACCGTGTGACGGGCCACGACGTGACCTTCGAGCGGATCGAGCCGTCGCTCGGCGAAGCGGTCACCGAGGACGTCCTCGACGAGGTCTACACGCTCGCGGACGTCGTCGCCCAGCTCGAAGACGAGTACGACGACGGCGTTCCGATCGGGGCCGTCGCGGCGGCGATGAGCGATCGGGGACGCTCCATCGGTGAGACGCTCGAGGCGGCCCACGAGATCCGCATGAACGGCGCGCTGTACGAACCGCGAGACGACCATCTGCGCGCGTTCTGACACAAATATCGCGGAAGCCCACGACTTCAGTCACTCCCGTCGGGTTCCGACTTCTGGCTCCGATTGTCTTCGTCTACAACGTCGAGCCGAACGGCCGTCTACAGCCCGGTGCTCCGCTCGAATCGCATCCGTCATATAAGGGTACGATATATACCTGGTGAACTTCTATGATGAACACTCTCGATCGTGAGAGTATATGACGCAGTGGGAGCAGACCCAGACGGAGACGGTTAGCCCGGACATCACGGACAGGTCGAACGCCCTGCCGGCGCGGTACTTCACCGATCCCGAGATCTTCGAACTCGAGAAGGAGAAGATCTTCGGGCGGTACTGGGTGTATGCCGGCCACGCCAACAGCATCGCCGACCCGGGACAGTTCTTCACCCGAACCATCGGCGGCCGCGAGCTCGTCGTCTGTCGGGCCGACGACGGCGACGTCCGCGCGTTCGAGAACTTCTCGGCCCGGACGGGCGAGCCCGTCGTCGACGACGCCGCAATGACCGACCCCGGACGCGTCGACACGGCAGCACTCGAGGACGCCGAGGCGGTCCACGTCGACAGCATCGGCCCGCTGATCTTCGTGAACCTCGACGACGATCCGATGCCGCTGGCCGAACAGGCCGGCGTGATGAAGGACCGACTCGATGCGCTTCCCCTCGGGGAGTACGAACACGGCTGCCGGATCACCTCGGCGGTCGAGTGCAACTGGAAGGTGTTCGCGGGCAACTACTCCGAGTGTGACCACTGCCAGGCCAATCACCAGGACTGGATCAAAGGGATCGAGCTCAACGACTCCGAGCTCGAGGTCAACGACTACCACTGGGTTCTCCACTACACCCACGACGAGGACGTCGATGACGAGCTCCGGATTCACGACGCCCGCGAGGCACAGTTCCACTACCTCTGGCCGAACTTCACGGTCAACATGTACGGCACCGCCGACGGCTACGGCACCTACATCATCGACCCGATCGACACCGGCCGCTTCCGGCTGATCGCGGACTACTACTTCAGGGACGGCGACCTCTCCGAGGAGGAACGCGAGTTCGTCCGCACGAGCCGCCAGCTCCAGGAGGAGGACTTCGAGCTCGTCGAGCGCCAGTGGGCGGGGCTGAAGACGGGCGCGCTCTCACAGGCCCAGCTGGGTCCGAACGAGCACACCGTCCACAAACTCCACCGGCTCGCACAGGAGGCCTACGACGCCTGACGTCGGATCCGCACCGCGCGGTCAGCTTTCCCTGCGCTTCTCCGAGTGTGTCTCCAGCGTTTCGGCTGTGGCCCGTCGGTGGATCCAGACCGCACAGGCGATCGTGACGAGGCCGGCGACGGCGGCGATCCCGAACGCGACCCGGTACCCCGTCACGGTGTAGACCCGAACCCCGCCGACGAACTCCCCGGTCCAGTAGGCGTCGAGGACCCACCCCATCAGCGTCGGAAAGGCGGCGGCACCGAAGAACGAGGCGCCGTTGATCGCACCCATCGAGATCCCGCTCGCCCGGCTCGGGTGGCGTTCCTTCACCAGCGGGTAGGTGAGGACGAACGTTCCCAGTAGCGCGCCGGTGACGAAGAAAACGGCGCCGACGACGACCAGCGGCGGGTCGCCGACGACGGCGAGCAAGGCGAGCGCACCGGTGTAGCAGAGCCCGCCGCCGACGATGAACTCGGTCCGTCGCTCGAGACGGTCCGAGAGCCAGCCGAACGCCGGCGGACCGAGCGTGCTTCCGACGCCGCCCAGCAGCGTACACAGCGACGCGACGGCGACGGAGGTGTCGTACACCTGTACGACGTAGGGAATGCCCCACAGCCCGAACAGCGTGAGGTTCACGCCGCCCGTACAGAACAGCAGGACGCTGACGATCCAGGTCCACCGATCGCGCAGGACCGCCCGCCCGTGACGACGGATCTCCGCGAGCGTGAGCCGGGACTGTTCGGGGACGCCGTCGATGGGACCCAGCCCGGCCCGTTCGGGCGAATCCCGGACCACGAGCGCCGTCGCGACGGCGACGACCAGGCCGACGGTCGAAAGCAGCGACAGCGACGTTCGCCACCCCGTCGCGTCGACCAGTACGGCAAGCGGCGTCGTCGCGAGGACGCCGCCGACGCCGCCGACGGCGAAGCTCAGGCCGTTCATCGTGCCGAACTCGTCGACACGGTACCAGCTGGCACAGAACCGCAGCAAACAGACGAAGATCACGCTCCCGCCGAGACCGATCACCAGGCGGGCGCCCAGCGCCGACCCGTAGCCGTCCGCCAGCGCGAACCAGAGCGCGCCGGCGTTCATCGTTGCCGCGCCGACGGCGGCAGTTCGGCGGGGACCGATCCGATCGACGAGGACGCCCGTCGGGAACTGCATCACGGCGTAGACGAGGAAAAAGGCGGCGTGGAGCGTACCGAGCTGGCCGCCCGTCGTCCGGAACGCGGCCATCAGATCGTCGGCGAGGACGGCCGTCGAAAGTCGGTAGACGTTGACGAGCAGGAAGGAGACGGCCAGCACACCCCACAGCAGCCAGCGACGGTTCGTCGGTGACGACCACATACGACGGCGTCTCGGCCGCGACCCCAAAGCGTTTGAGATTCCGGAACGGGTAGCGGATTGCAACCGGTGTGGACGTCGACTGACGCGTCCGCTGGTGACAGCTGTATGACAGAACGTGTTTCACCATACTCTTACGTCCGTATGTGTGTAAAACACTGGTTCGGCTGTCTCGAGTCCTCGTCCCCTCGCAGGGGCGAGCGTCCGCGAGGACCCGCGACGACCGAGATCGAAACCGGCGGTCGCGTTCCGATCACCGTGGATCTCCCGACGACACCTCTAAGCAAGGCGGAAGAACGATTTTACCTCTGATTTCTTCTATTTATCGATACTCCGAACGCCGCTCCTGCTCGGCGACCATTCGGACCAGTTTCCCGACCGGCTAGCTCTGACGGCCTCAGCTTGAGCCGTCAGAGAAGCTGTAAATCGCCTCCCTCAATTCTAACAGGTATGATAGTCTCCTATTTTACCTATTCTGATTTCCGTTTTTTCTCGCTCGAACGTTACTCTCCCGATCAACGATATCGGCAAATACCCAGATTACAAAGTATTCTAGCAGACAAATATATGATCGACCTCGCAGCGATCGATCACGAACGCGAGAACGACTCCCGTCGTCCACGCCCGGCGGCGAAAACACTCATTGTTCCTCGAGTATACGTTCTAGGTATGACACGAACGTTACGGATCGTCGGCCTCGGGGTCGCCGCCATCGTCGCGCTCTGGATCGTCCTCGAGGTGCTCGCGTTGCTGTTCGGGCTCGTGGCGTGGGTCGTCAGTGCCGTCGTCTCGCTGGCCGTCCTCGCGCTCGTGGTGTACATCGGCTACCTCGTCGTGACATCGCTCCTGAGTTGAGATGTTCAGATCAGGGGCCTATCTTTCAATAGCCCCCTATTTTACCCCTCCGTTCGCCGAAACTGCCACGAACCGGAGTCGCCGGTAGTCGACGACCTACGACCCCTCGCGAAACAGTCCCCGACGGAGTCGACTCTCGAAGGACGTCGAGCAGTTCGGTGCCGCACTCGTAGTCGAACGAGTGGTCGTCCGCGTCGGCGGTCGCGTCCCGGAGGTGTCATCGGCTATCGGTACGCTGGCTGGGAGCCGATGCGTTCGGGATCGAGTGAGGGCGGTTCCGTCCGACCTGTTCCGGAACCGACGGTCGCTCGGTTCGAGACGGCGTGGTCAGACGGGAAGCGGGATCGGCGCGAACTCGGCGGCGAGCAGGTAGGCGATCGCCAGTGCAACCTTGCCGACGATCACCAGCAGTCCGGCGACGGCATACGACGCCGTGGCTGCCGTCGGGGAGAGTCCAGCGCGTCGCTGGCCGACGACCGCGCCGACCGACAGCAGGATCGGCACGACCAGTCCGCCGATCACGGCGACGCCGACGAACAGCGTCGCGTGAGTGGTCAGCAGGTTCCCGACGGCTGGCTCGGCCGCAGGGACCTGCTCGGGCAACAAGAGAACCGTCGCGAGCACCGCCACCAGCGTCGCCGTGAGCAGTCCGGCGGCGCCGAGCGCGTAGTTCTGGACCGTTCTGCTGACCGACCGATCGGCGATCGCCGTCAGTCCGACCGTCACGGCCAGTCCCGCGCCCAGCCCGCTGAAGATCTGGACCGGGAGCAGGAACGTCTTGTCCCACAGCGCGACCCGTTCGGTCATCCCGGAGCCGTAGGCCATCGCGGAGTAGACCAACACGCCCGCGGCGAAGATCGCGAAGACGCCGCCGAGGACGAGCCGGATCGGCTCCGAGGGGCGGGTGTAGTCGGCGAGCGCGTCCAGCCGATCGAGCAGCCCGACGCGACGGACGACGTTGCGGACGCCGCCGGCCGTACCACCCGTCGCGGCCTCGGCGGTTCCGGGGTCGCCCCCGTCGGACGCGACGTCTCGGCCGCCGTCGGCCGCGACCGACTCGCCGCTTTCGGCGGTCGGACGGTGCGGGCGCTTCTCGCCGAACGTGACCCAGAGGAACATCAGGACGGCACCCAGGCCGAAGACGACGAGCAGGTACGGGCCGATCGCCATCCACGAGTCCAGGTTCGTCATGATCACCGGGAGCATCAGCGCGCGAAGCGGCGTCGCGAGGTGTGACAGCAGGACCGGCGGTCCGATCGCCAGCCCGATCAACCCGGCGAGATAGCCGTACTGGGCGATCTTGCCGTGTTCGCGCACGCCGCGTCGCCACGAGAGGACGTCCGCGAAGTACCCCATCAGGAACGCCCCGCTGGCGATCCCGATTAGCGCGATGTACGTGCCGATCCGCCAGTCCCACTGCGTGTACGGCAGTTCGAAGACGACTTCAGTCGCCATCGGTCAGTCACCCCCCACGACGTCGTCCGCGTCGTCGCCGAACACGATCTCGGCGGCCTCGTCGGAAAACGGCGTCGAGACGTGCTCCTCGTCGAGCTTCTCCGAGAGCTGCTCGGGCGTACCGAACAGCAAGGCGTCGGTCGGACACTCCGAGGAGCAGGCGGGCTCGAGATCCGCCTCCTGACGCGGCTCGCAGGTTGTACACTTGTCCATCAGGCCGTTCCCGCGGGCGCCGAGCGGCGAGGCTTCCTCGGCCTCCGGCACTTCCGCGTCGGGGTACTGGGGCGCGCCGAACGGACAGGCAACGCCGCAGTAGTGACAGCCGATACACCGATCGCCGCTCACTCGGACGGTTCCGTTATCGCGGAAAAAAAGCGCCTCTGTCGGGCAGACCTCGACGCAAGGTGCTTCGGCGCAGTTGTAACACTGCATGGGCTTGTTGGTCTCGTCGTCGGTACCGTGTCCGATAGCGACGACCTGGATGCGGTTGGTTTCGGCCGGGAGATCCCACGTTCGCTGGCAGGCGACCTCGCAGGCCCCGCAGTCGATACAGGACTCCCAGTTCGGAACGACTCGCGCCGGTCCGTCGCTCTCTTGTGTGCTCATTGGATTTACCTATCGCTTGTGACGGTTGATGCGCTGTTCCTGCCACCGGAGCTGCCGATCCGACAGCTCGGGGATCTCGTCGTCCTCGGCCACCCGGACGTTACACAGCGTCGCCTTCGTCTCCTGCATCTGGGTCTCGCGGTCGTAGGCCGGCGCCGTTCCGGCGTTGATCGTCTCGCCGATCACCAGCGGGCCCAGCCCCTCGGGGACGGTCTCCAGCATGTTCTCCCCCTCGAGGATCCCGCTCCAGTGGTACGGGGCGAACGCGTGGTCCGGTGCGACCCGCTCGGTGACGTTAGCCTGAACGACCATCTCGGCGTGGGGCGTTCCGACGACGATCCAGTCGCCGTCCTCCACCCCGAGGTCGTCGCCGACGTCGGGATGGATCTCGAGGTACATCATCGGCGACCGCGAGGCGGTCCCCTGCGTGCTGCGCGTCTGTGCGGCCGCGCCCTGGTGTTCGACCTGGCGGCCCGAGGTGAGGACCATCGGCTCGACGTCGCCGGCGTCGGCGAGCTCCTCGACCGCGTCGATGTTGTCCTGCTGGACGCCCGCGTTGTCGAGTTCGACGCGCCAGTGGTCCTCGGTCCGTTCGTTACAGGGGTACTCCTCGACGAGATCGGGCCGGGGCGTCACCGCAGGCTCGCGGTGGACGGGGATCTCGTCCTCGAGGTTCCAGGCCTTCATCCGGGCCCGGCCGCGGCCCCACGGGGCGTCGGGCTGTGGGTTGTCGAACTCCTCGTAGCGCTCGAGGTCGACGTCGTACCCCTCGTCGGCCAGCGCCTCGGCGACGTCGGCGACCGACGTCTCCTCGTCGAACGCGCCCTCGATCGGGAGCGTCGTCGCGGCGGGGTTTTCGGGGTCCGGAAGCACCGTCGAGAACATGGGGTACTGGGGAACGCCCTCGAGTTCGCCGTCCCACCAGTCGGGTTCGAACGGGTCCCGGAGCTGGTCGTCGGGCTCGACCTCGGGGTCGTCCGCCTCGACCGCCCCGTCCCACCAGTTCGCCCGAAAGTCCATCCCGCCCTCCTCGGGCGGCAGCGAGGCGTCGTAGAGGATCGGCGTCCCGGGGTGGTCTTCGTGCCAGGACGGCCACGGCAGCCCGTAGTAGTCGCCGTCGAGCTCGTCGTACAGCTCGTGGTCCTCGTCGAGATCCGCCTGCAGGTCCTCGACGCTGAACAGGTCGGCGTGCTCCTGGTGGCGTTTCAGCCGTTCGGGCGTCTGGCCGGTGTACCCGATCGAGCGCGTCCCCAGGTTGATCTCCCGGAGGACGTCCTCGACCTCGTCGTAGTCGAAGTGCTCGCCGAAGCCAAGGTGCTCGGCGAAATCACAGAGGAGCCGCCAGTCCCGCCGAGAGTTGTGTCGCGGCGAGATCGCCTGGTTTCGCCACTGGAGCTGCCGACCGGTGTTCGTGGCGGTTCCGGCCTCCTCCATGTTGGTCGCCGCCGGCAGCATGTAGACGTCGGTGTCGCTGTCGGCGAGCTCGGCGACCTGGTTCGGATAGACGTCGACGTTGACGATGAACTCCAGCTCGTTGACCGCCTCCCGAACCCGCTTGTACTCGCTGAGCGAGCCGAGTCCGTGGCCCCAGAAGATCGCCGCCCGGAGCGGATCGGGCTGGTAGATCTCCCACTCGTCGTCGAGGACGCCCTCGAACCAGCGGGCGACGGTGAACCCGTTTTTCTCCATCAGCTCCGTCGAGTGGAACCGGTCGTGGAGCTCGTCGTAGCTGATCTCCCCGGAGGTGCTTTCGGTCTCGGTCCAGACGTTCGTCCAGTGCTCCCAGGCGTCCTGTTCGAGCCCGTAGTAGCCGGGGGTGTTGCCCGAGTCGACGCCGAGGTCGGTCGCGCCCTGGACGTTGTCGTGGCCCCGGTAGATGGGCGTGCCGCCGCCGGGCTGGGCGGCGTGACCGAGGGCCAGGTTCAACATCGCGTACGCCCGGACGTTGCCCGTCGCGTTGTTGTGCTGGGTGCCGCCCATCGCCCACTCGACGCAGCTCACCTCGGCCGCGGCCAGCCGCTCGGCCAGCTCCGCGAGGTCGTCCTCGGGCGTTCCGGTGATATCGGAGACCGTCTCGAGGTCGTACTCGGGGAGGACGTCGTCGCGGAACTCCTCCCAGGTCGGTACCATCACGCGGCTCTCGATGAACTCCTCGTCGTGGAGATCGTTCTCCACGATGTGGTAGATCAGCCCGTAGATGAACGCGACGTCTGTTCCCGAGCGGAACTGGTAGTAGTCGTCGGCCGCGGCTGCAGTCTTGGTGTACCGCGGTTCGGCGACGATGTGTTCACCCCCGCGGTGCTGTGCCTCCTGGAAGTGCTGCCAGGCGACGGGGTGGCTCTCGAGGGGGTTGTGGCCGATGATGAGGTTGACGCCGACGTTGCGCATGTCGTTGTTGTTGTTCGTCATGGCGCCGACGCCCCACGTGTTGGCGATCCCGGTAACCGTCGTCGAGTGACAGATCCGCGCCTGGTGGTCGATGTTGTTCGTCCCGTAGAACGCGGCCAGCTTCCGGATTAGGTAGGCGGACTCGTTGGTGTGTTTCGCCGATCCGACCCACATCGTCGCGTGAGGACCGGTCTCCTCGCGGATATCGTTGAGCCGGCCCGTGATCTCCCCCAGGATCTCGTCCCACTCCATCTGGGTCCACTCGCCGTCCTCGAGTTTCAGCGGCTCCTTGAGCCGCTTGTCGGAGTTGACCGACTGGGCGAGCGAGGCTCCCTTCGAGCAGAGCCCACCCTGGTTGATCGGGTTGTCGTCCCACGTCTCCTGGCCGACGAGCGCGTCGCCGTCGACGGCCATCTGTACTCCACAGCCGACCGAGCAGTGCGTACAGACCGTCTTGACCAGCTCGTCGGCCGCGTCGGGATCGACGGTGTCGTCGTCCTGTGCTTCCCCCCGTTCGAGGAGCGTTCGCCCCCCGACCGCCGTCGCGAGGGCCCCCGCAGCACCGGCCTTGAGGAACCCCCGACGATCGAGATCGAGCGTCGATCGTGGCATACGATAACAAATAGGTTGAGGGGTAATAAATATAGCCGGTACCCATACTTTCTTTGGTGTATAATTTTTGAATCGAGATCGCCTGCAGTAGAAACTCGCAGCGATTCGCGGACCGTCGGTCGCTCGCTCGTGCGATTTCCACGACGGATCGAATACTGAAACGCCAGCTCACTGCGGATAGAAGACCTGAAGCTTTAATTCAATGTAGGCGTACAACTATGGTACTGAATAGCATACTCCCACATATGCGAGTCAAATGTACCCTCTGCAGGCGAACGATCCCGGACCGTTCGACACAACGGGTCTGTGAGTGTGGCTGGTGTATGGATCCCAACTGCAGCAAAAACCACGAGGAGTTCTGCCCGGTTGACGGCACCGATCGGTGGATCGGCGCCTTCGAACGGTAACTCACCCAACAGCTTTTTCGCCGGCCGTCGTGCGTGCGGTATGGTTCGGAGGGTGGTACTGACTGGCATTGTCTGTCTGGTACTGATAACGGGGCTCGTCGGTCCGGCCGTCACGGCGTCCGGCGTCGCCGAGGACGGACCCGAAGCGTCGCCGACCGTCGAAGCGACCGGGGGCGACGCGGTTGCCGGCGACGAACTGGATCGGCTGCTCGAGGACGCGATGGACGACCACGACGTCGCGGGTGCCTCCGTCGCGGTCGTCGAAGAGGACGAACTCGTCCACGTCGAGGGGTACGGCGAGGCCGACGCCGCGGCCGGAACCGCGGTCGAGCCGAACGAGACGTCGTTCATGGTCGGCTCCGTCGCGAAGCTCACTGTCTGGACGGCGGTGATGCAGGGCGTCGAGGACGGCGCCCTCGAGCTCGACGAACCGATCGGCACCTACCTCGAGAACTACTCCGTCGAGGGGGAAGACGAGATCACGCTCGAACAGCTCGGGACCCACACGCCGGGGTACGAGGATCGGCTACAGGGGCTGTTCGTCGACGATCCGGCGGAGGCCGACGACTGGGAGCCGAAACTCGAGCGGGAGCTGCCCGCACAGGTCCGGCCGCCGGGCGAGACGGTCGCCTACTCCAACCACGGCACCGGGCTCGCGGCGCTGGTCGTCCAGGAGGCGGTCGGCGAGCCGTTCGAGGCGTACGTCGAGCGCGAGGTGTTCGAGCCGCTGGCGATGGACGAGGCGACGTTCGAACAACCCGTCCCCGACGAGCTGGCGCCGGTCTCGCAGGGCCACGTCCCGACCGACGACGGGTTCGAGACTGACGACCCCACGATTCTCGGTGTTCCACCCGCGGGCTCGATGAGCGCGACCGCGACCGACATGGGGAACTTCGCGGCCGCCGTGCTCGGTGACGGCGCGTTCGAGGACGACCGCGTCCTCGAGGCCGAATCGGTCGAGGCGATGCTCGACCAGCGGGCGACGAATCACCCCGCCGTCGACGGGGTCGGCTACGGCTACATGCTCGGCGAGCGCGGCGGCGAGCGACTGGCCTGGCACACCGGCGGCACCGAGTACTTCTACACGCTGTTCGCGCTGTTTCCCGACCGTGACGTCGCGCTGTACGTCAGCTTCAACACGGCCGGCAGCGGCGCCGCGCTGGCCGACGTCCTCGACGAGTTCATCGACCAGCGCTTCGGCGGCGAGGAGTCGACCCTCGAGCCCGACCCCGCCACTGCCGACCGCGCCGACGCCTACGAGGGGGAGTACCGGACCACCGCGTTCCAGACGACTCCCGAGAAGCTCGTCGGCCTCGGGGAGTCGATGTCGGTCTCCGTGACCGACGAGGGGTACCTCGAGCTCGGCTCGCCGCTCGGCGGCGACGCGACGCGCTGGGTCGAGGTCGAGCCGGGCGTCTTCGAGCCGGCCCCCGACGAGGACGCGGGGCTGATCTCGACGGTGGCCATCGAGGACGACACCCTCTACGTCGACGCCCCGACGCCGCCCTACGAGCGCGTCTCGTGGTATGAGACCGCGGCGGTCCAGATCGGGGTCGCCGTCCTCGCGCTCGCAGCGGTGCTGTCGACGCTCGTCGTCTGGCCGATCAGCGCCTACCGGAGCCGGGGGTGGGGACGGATGCGCGCCCACCTCACCCGCCCGCGGCTGGCGGTGGTCGGCGGCGCGGCGGCGGTGCTCGCGGCCGTCCTCGGCCTGTTCGCGAACGTGCTCGTGGATCCGAACCAGCTCGTCTACGGCTACTCGCCGTGGCTGCGGCTCGCGCTCGCGTTCCTGCTCGTCGTCCCGCTCGCGGCACTCGCTGTACTGGCGCTCGTCGGCCTCGAGTGGCGCCGCGTCCTCGGAGCCCGGGACCTCGGTGCGGGCTCGACGACGCCACTGGGCCTGGCGTACCTGACCGTCCTGGCGCTCGCGCTGGCCGTCCTCGGCTGGCAGCTGTGGTACTGGAACCTGCTGACGGCGGTCGGGTTTTGACGCCGCCGCTCGCCGTTCCCTGGTCGACGCGTGTGCATAGAGTGGGGCCGTCGTTCCTCCGGAAGCTTCGCTCGCGGCCGGTGGTGCTACGACCGTTCGCTAGAACTACATCGACTAATAATGTATATTAGAGATCTGTTATTATAGCGATTCTCCCACAGCAGCGAGGACGTCGGCCCGAACGAGAGTACCGACCGCGTATCGATCGCTTGAGGGGGTGATTCCGCTCGATTCGACCCGAGCGCTCCCGTGGGACCGAGTCGATCGGCCCGAGCGAACTTCAGCAGGAAACGGCGTTTTTGGCGCCACTTCGACTCGAAAGTTGGATAAGCGCGGCTCTACTATCGACCGTCCGTGCTTCCGGACCAGTCAGGGCGAAATAATCATCAATAACCAAATTAGAACTGCAAACCATATACTATCTAACTATTACGGTCCACTACCGGTACCGATTCCTCGAAAAGTCGAGCTACTGATAGCTCGTGTTCTCCGTCGGTTCGCGTCGCCGAACTCGGTACAACTGCTATTACATCCGTATGTCTGTAACCAAATTCCCGAACGCTCCAGTTCGGCTCGATCCTTTTCCGTTTCGTTTCGTATGCCGAAAGCGGCGGTGGGAGCGGAGCGCGTCTCGGGTTCGATCCACCTGCTTCGGCGGACCAGATGCGAAACGGACGCGGTGTGGCTTTCGCAGCCGTGAAATAGTTAAGTATCCCGACGTTCTCTACTGGCCCATGTTACGAGACACCCCGGAGCACACCCTCGAAACGACCGAGCGTTCGATCGAACTCCTCGAGGCGATCGAACGACTGGCGGGCGCGACGGTATCCGAGCTTGCACAGGAGTGCTCGCTCGCCCCGAGTACGGTGTACAAACACCTCGTCACGTTGCAGTCCAAGGGGTATCTCAACGAGCGGGGAAACACGTACTACGTCGGCTTTCGCTTTCTCAACCTCGGGGAACACGCCCGAAGCCGAATCAGCGGACTCAGGCTTATCGAGGACGCGGTCCAGGAGCTGACCGCCGAAACCGACGAAGAGGTCGATTTCACCGTCGAGGACCACGGGCGCGTGATGACGATTTTGGAGTCGTACCACAAGTGGGTCAAGTACGGTGACGACGGCGGCGCCGAACGGTATCGCGCACGGATCGGATCGTACTACCCCATGCACGCGACGGCGACCGGGAAGGCGATTCTGGCTTCCTATCCCCGCGAGCGCGTCGACGCGATCGTCGACGCATGGGGGTTACCCGCTCGAACGGAGCGGACCATCACCGATCGAACCGAGCTGTTCGCCGAACTCGACCGCGTCGCCGAGCGCGGGTACGCGATCGACGACCAGGAGTACGCCGACGGACTCCGGAGCGTCGGCACGGCTATCACCGGCCCCGACGGCGGCGTTGTCGGCGCGATTAGCGTTTCCGGTCCCAGCTACCGCCTTCACGGCGACGTCCTCCGGACGACGATCCCCGAGGCGGTACGGGGCGTGCGAGCCGACCTCCAGCGCGAACTGGTCGAGGCGAACACGGGGTAGCTCCGTCCTCGCACCGACCGGCTTTCGCGTATCGAAAGTGGTTCTCTCGCCGCTGCTCGCGCCCGAACCGGCCGTTCGACTAGTTTTATATGCTCGTTCGAACTACACTCGTAGCGCATGGTATTGACAATCACGATTGTAGAGATAGCACCGGTACCATCGATCACAGGGCGAGGAGGAACCCGATGACGCTCCAGGAGTACACGCTCGCGTTCCCGATCTGGGTCGAGTTCGGGACCGGCTCGACCGGGAATCTTGGCGAGCTCGTCGCCGCACAGGGCTGGGAGAACCCGCTGATCGTTACCGACCAGGGGATCATCGACGCCGGCCTGCTCGAGGACGTGACGGCGTCGCTGACGGCCGCCGGAATCGACTACGCGACCTACGACGGTGTCGAACCGAACCCGACCACTGCCATGGTCAACGAGGCGACGGCGGCGATCGAGTCCGAGGGCTGTGACGCGATCGTCGCAGTCGGTGGCGGCAGTTCGATCGACGTCGGAAAGGGCGCTTCCCTGCTGGCGACGAACCCCGGTACGGTCGCTGATTACGAGGTGACCTGTGCGGCGGACGTAAGCGCGGCACCAATCGAGAACCACCCGCTTCCGCTCGCGACGGTGCCGACGACCGCCGGAACCGGAAGCGAGGTCGATTACTGGGCCGTCATCACCGACGAGGACCGCGAGTTCAAGATGGCGCTCGGTCAGTCGCCCCAGCACCCCGGCGGTCCCTATCTCGGCGCCGAACTCTCGGTCGTCGACCCCGCCCTGACGGAATCTCTGCCGCCGAGACAGACGGCTGCGACCGGGTTCGACGCGTTCTCCCACGCCCTCGAGAACCACGTGTCAGCGGCGTGTCCGCCGATCGTCAAACCGATGACCGAACACGTCCTCGGGCTCGTGCCGGAGGCGCTCCCCCGGGCCTACGAGGACGGAGCGATGGACGCCCGCGAGCGGATGCTGTTTGGCTCACACGTCGCGGGCTTTTGCGAGAACTTCGCCGGCTTCGGCGCGATCCATTCGCTGGCCGAGACGACCGGCGGGATGTACCCCTCGATCCCCCACGGCGAGGCGATCGCTGCCTACACCCCCGCCGTGATGCGGTACAATATCGAGGCGGTCCCCGAGCGGTACGCCGAGGTCGCCGCGGCGATGGGCGTCGACACCGCGGGGCGGTCGACGCGAGAGGCCGCGCTGGCGTCGGTCGACGCCGTCGAACGGCTCATCGATCGCGTCGACTTACCGTCCAGTCTCCGAGAACTGGGCGTGGCGGAGTCGGACCTCCCGGAGATCGCGACGAACTCGCTCGACACGATCGAGATTCACGACAACCCCCGCCCCGCGGACGCGGACGATCTCTTCGAGATCGCGACCGACGCCTACTGACGGATTGCGCCCACCGCCCCGCTCCCGGGCCGATAGCGGCGCCTTTAGCGTGTCACACCCCCCCAAAGAGATAAGAACTGTGACGTCGAACCAACTGACGCTAATGTCTGGTACGTTTAGCGGACAGCTACGGGAGGCCCATGCGGCTGCCCGGGAAGAGGTACGTGAACTCAGCGACTGGAACGCGTGGATCGACGGCACCGCCGTCGCGGGCGACGGATCGCTCGAGACGATCGATCCCGTGGTGAACGAACCGATCACGACGGTCACACGGTGTGGGGCTGCCGACGTCGAAACCGCCGTCGAAACCGCCCGGCGAACGTTCGACACGCGGTGGTCGGAATCGACGCCCCGCGAGCGGTCCCGACTGTTGTTCGAGTGGACCGATCGACTCCACGATCACGTCGAGGAGCTCACGCTGATCGAATGTCTCGACACGGGCAAGCCCCGCTCGCAGGCTCGCGGCGAGGTCGAGGGTGCGATCGATACCCTCGAGTACTACGCCTCGCTGTGTCGGGTCCAGGACGGCCGACAGATCGCGACTGACGACGATCTGCACCTGTATACGCGAACGGAGCCGTACGGCGTCGTCGGGCAGATCATCCCGTGGAACTTCCCGATCTGGGCGGCCGCCTGGAAGCTCGGTCCCGCGCTCGCGACCGGAAACGCCGTCGTTCTCAAACCCGCGACGGACTGTCCGCTCTCGACGATTCGGATCGCCGAACTCTCCGCGGGAATCTTTCCCGACGGCGTGCTCAACGTCGTCCCCGGCACCGGGTCGGAAGTCGGGTCGACGATCACCGATCACGAGGACGTCCGGAAGCTCTCCTTTACCGGGAGCGTCGGCGTCGGCACCAAGGTCATGAAAGCCGCTGCCGACACCCTGACGCCGGTGACCCTGGAACTTGGCGGCAAGTCACCGGTCCTGGTCTTTCCGGACGCCGATCTCGATACGGCGGTCGAGGCGGTCGCGAACGGGATCTTCTACAGCACGGGTGAGATCTGTGACGCGTTCTCCCGCGCGCTGGTCCACGAGGACGTCCACGAAGAGTTCGTCGACCGGTTCGTCGCGGCGGCCGAATCGCACGTCCTCGGCGACCCGCTCGACGAGGCGACGACGATGGGGCCGCTGACCTCGCAGGCGCAGTACGAGACGGTCACCGACTACGTCGAGCGCGGCGTCGAGGAGGGGGCGACGCTGCTGACCGGTGGCAGCCCGCCGGACGACGAGGCGCTTCGGGACGGCTGGTTCTTCGAACCGACCGTCTTCGGCGACGTCGACAACGACATGACGGTCGCCCAGGAGGAGATCTTCGGTCCGGTCCAGACGATCAACACGTTCTCGACCTACGAGGAAGCGATCGAACTCGCAAACGACACTCAGTTCGGACTGGCGGCCGGGATCGCCACCGAGCGAACCGACCTCGCCCACGGCGCCGCGGCCGATCTCGAGGCCGGAGTCGTCTATGTCAACGAGTACGGCCCGATCCTGCCGGAGGCGCCGTACGGCGGGTTCAAGGCCTCCGGGATCGGGAAGGATCTCGGGACGGACGTCCTCGAGCACTACCAGCGCACGAAATCGGTCTACGTCAATCTCGACGAGCCGAGCTGCTGAGGCCGGTGATACCGTCCGGTTCGGAGTAGTTTTGGATCGAACCGGACCATCGTCGAAAAATATAAGTCATCGGTAACGCTCTGTTTGAGCCATAGTGTACGCTACCATGGAACACGAAGAGATCCGTTCGCCGACGGCAACGCCGATGTTCGCTCGCCCGCAGCCATGAACCCCTGGTATCTCTTCGGGCTAGAGGACGCCCGACGCGGAGAGCGCGGGCTTTTCATCATCACTGCGGCGTCGCTTGCAGCGCTGGGGGCTGTCGGACTTTGGAACCCGCACGGCCTCAACGAAACGATGAACGCAGCCTTCGAGTGGGTGCTGAACTACTTCGGCTGGTGGTTCATGCTGCTCGGAGTCGTGTTGCTCGGCTTTTCGGCGTTTATCGTGTTCTCGAAGTACGGCCACGTTCGGATCGGGGGCCAGGACGCCGAGCCCGAGTTCGGACTGTTTTCCTGGCTCGCGATGGTCTTCACCGTCGGATACAGCGGTTCGATCATCATCTGGGGCGTCGGCGAACCCGTCTCCATCGTCGCGGATCCGCCACCGGATCCGGCGCCGGTCGCGGGAGCGCCGATCGAATCGCTCGCCCTCGCGTTCATGTACATCCACGAGGTCTTCCCGGGGCTGGCTATGTGGTACCCACCGTTCGCGCTTGCGTTCGGGCTGATCATCTACACCCGGGGAACCGACGAGTACAAGTTCAGCGCGATGCTGAAGGTGATCCTCGACGAGGACGGCCACCGCGGACTCTACTGGATCGTCGACCTGGCCGCGCTGATCGCGATCGTCGGCGGCGTCGCCGCGGCGATCGGGTTCTCCGCGCAGGTGTTCTCGGCGCTTCTCGGTTCGGCGTTCGGCCTCCCCGCGACGGCGTTTACCTACGTCCTGTTCGCGATCCTCGGGCTCGTCTTTCTGGCCGACGTCTGGCTGGGGCTCCACAAGGGGATCCAGAACGCCGCGCGGGCGACGATCGTCCTGATGCTCGTCTCGTTCGCGTTCCTGTTCGTCGTCGGACCGACGCTGTTTATTCTCAACATCGGGCTCGATGCGGCCGGCGTCTGGCTCGATAACATGTTCCGGCTCTCGCTGTACACCGCGCCGACCGCCGACGGCAACTGGCCCCAGAGCTGGACCAGCTTCTGGTGGGCGTGGTGGGCCGCCTGGGGACTGTTCGTCGGGAGCTTCGTGGCCCGCGTCTCGAAGGGCCGGACGATCCGGGAGACGTTCGTTAGTCTGGTGTTTATCCCGGCCGGGCTCCTCTGGGTCCAGCACTCGATCATCGGTGGCTGGGTCCTCGCACCCGGCTACATCGAGCCCGTGACGGATGCGCTGAACAACGGTGGGATTCCAGCCGCGATCGCAACCGCCGTGACGATCACGCCGTACGGTGCGGTGGTGGGCGTACTGTTCATCCTCGTCATCGCGGGGTACGTGCTTACCTCGCTGGACTCCGCGGTGTATATCCTCTCGTCGATCACCCTTGGCGACGAGACGCCCAACGCCCGCAATCGCGCGTGGTGGGGCGTGTTGCTCTCGTTTCTCGGCGTGATGACGCTCGAGCTACCCGTCTTCGACGCGATGCAGGCGTTCCCGACGGTGCTTGCACTTCCGTTCACGCTGTTCTTGCTAGCGATCGCGTACGCGAGCTACGTTGCCGCGCGGGAGTACTACCACGGCGAGCTGGATCACGAGCGCGGCGACGCGTTCATCACGAGCTACGACCCAGAGTCCTCGGACGGCGAGGACGATTGAACAGCCGGGACGAGCTGGCTTCGGAACCCGGTGATGATCTGCCGTTCGTTTCTCGGAAGTCCGGTTCGCGTCCTAACAATATTTATTTAATCTAGATGTCGTTGATATAATAGGTTTGTGTAATGTATCTGGCTGGTGCCATCGCCCCGGGTATAGATTTGTGTGTTTATGGCAATAGTTAAAACGAAAGCTAATTTATATACTCCATATCTTGGTGTAACTTTGTCACTGAATAGGAAGAATATATAGTCTGATTCAGCCGTATTCGTCCGACACTACCGTTCTATCTCAATAAACGCCATAGTCTGTCTGTACTAATAAATTGAATGACACTTTCAATGGGTATTTGATTATTAGACAATATTATAGTCCGTAATACGGTGAACGTCCGCCTCAGTACCGCGAGTTCATATTGTATTATTGTCACCGAGTAGCGACTCCCCTGAACGTCGGATAGTCAGAACCACGAACGATTCCGAGGACGGTTGCGCTTCAGCGGGTGCAGTTACCACGAGTACACTCGTGGGCTTCGCCCTGTTGCCGTATGAAACGTCGCTCGATCAGAACGGGCCACCGGCCGCGGCGACGACGAACAGCAATGCGGGGATCGACGCGGTCACGAGTGCCAGGAGGTGTGGCGCCGGCGTCTCGTCGACCGCGGTTCGAGCGTTCGCGACGCTGGCGACGGTAAACGCCGCGCTGGCGCCGAGAAACAGCACGATCGACCAGAAGATACTCGCGTTGTACCGGGCGCGGACGGCGGGCCGATCGAGCGTGTAGTGGAAGGCGAAGAGGTCGGCCCACTGGGAGTTGTGGAACGCGTACAGCTGGGATTCGTACGCCGGGGTGATGTGGTGGATATCGGGGAACAGCCCCCAGAGTCCCCCGATCACGACGAGCCACAGCGCCACCCACGTTGGGAGGCGGTACCGCAGCGCGATCGGTGTCACCACTAGCAAGACGAGCGCCGCACCGACCAAGAAGTGAACGATTGCGGGGGCCATGCGGGGAGGGGATCGATCGAACGTCCGGTCCCACGTCCTCGTGCTTCAGTAATCGGCAGGTACAGCGACCGGTTCGATCCGCTTGCGGAATGTATAGGGTGATTTCCGCCGCTTCGGCGAGTACTGGTAAGCAATCCTATCGCCACGAGGGCCGTCCCTGCCGTCAGTGGCTTCCGAGTACAGTATCTCGGTCTTGCCGACGGCGACGGCAGAACACGCAATTGTCAAGGAATTATATTCGGCTTACACGACTGCAAATCCTTTCAATAGGGATGGTGTTGGAACAGATACAAAATTATAATGTGGGGATAAAATACACCACTTGATGAAAGATGATGGGAGATAGTGGACGACGAACGTTTCTCGCAACGGCCGCCGCTGGAACGACGTTCGGAGTAGCCGGGTGTACTGACGCGTTAACCCCCGACGAAAACGGAGCCGATGGAGAGGCAGCCGAGTTCCCCGACGACGATATCGAGATCATCTGCCCGTTCGACGAAGGAGGAGGGACCGACCTCACGGCGCGACAACTGTCCGAGCAGCTAGAAGCGGAGCTAGATACGTCCTCGTTCGTAACGAACTCGACGGGTGGATCAGGAAGCGTCGGCTTCAGTGAAATCGCGTCCGCGTCCGCCGATGGACATACACTCGGGATCCTGACAGTCGAGATCTGTACCGTTTCTCACCTGGATATCGGGGACGTCACTCACGAGGATATGACGCCGATTCTCCAGTACAACTTCGATCCGGCCGCGCTTACCGTCCACGAGGACGCCCCCTACGACACGCTCGAGGAGTTCGTCGACTACGCCGAGGACAACCCTGGCGAGGTGAGCGTCTCGAACTCGGGGACGGGCGCGATCTGGCACCTCGCGGCGGCGGAGTTCGAGCAGGCCGCCGACATCGAACTCGACCACATCGGGTACGAGGGAGCCGCGCCCGCGACGGAGGCGGTTCTCAGCGGCGAGGTCGAGGCGACGACCTCGAGTGCAGCAGAGGTTTCCTCGCAGGTTCAGGACGGCGAACTCGAGATGCTCGCGTTCTTCGGGGACGAGCGCCACCCCGCGTTCGAGGACGTGCCGACGTTGACCGAGGAGGGGTACGATGTTACCGTCGGTGCGTGGCGAGGTATCGGCGGCCCCGCGGATATGGACGACGAGATCGTCGCTACGCTCGAGGACGCCTTCGACGAGATCCACGACTCTGCGGAGTTCGAGGAGTTCATGGAGAACAATAACTTCCAGCTGGAGCACCGGGACGCCGACGATTTCGGCCAGTTCATGGACGAGGAGTACGATCGATTCGGCGATCTCATCGACGAGCTCGGGATCGAAGGCGAGTAGCAACGAGGCAGTATACGCTTACCGGAGACGAGAATGGCAGTTACTCTACCACATACCGATAAGATTGGATCGATTCTCTGGCTACTGTTAGCAGTAGGCGTCTTCGTCGCCTCAGCGGATCTACCTACTGGCACCGGAGAAACCGGTGCCGCGTTCTATCCGCGAGTCATCGCGGTTCTCATCGCCGGATTCGCTACGTTACAGCTCGCTCGGAGCGTCTACGAGGAAGAGCTTCAAACTCGCACGCTCTCCCGGGAGCAGGCACGGCCAGTTCTCGCAGTCGTCGCGCTCGTCACGGTTTACGTGCTCTCTCTGCCGTGGTTCGGGTTCGTTGCCGGGACGATTCTCTTCCTCGTCGTTGGAATGCTCTACTCCGGGGCGCGGTCTCCGATCCCGATCGGTGTCGCCGCCGTCGGACTGGCGCTGTTGCTCTACTACGTGTTCGCGGTGTTTCTCCGCATTCCGCTTCCGGAAAGCCCCTTCGTTCCCGTCGAGGACATGCTTCCCGGTTTGATCAGACTCGGACTAACCACCGGGGTGTTCGGATAGATGCTCGCCGGACTGCTCGAGGGGCTGACGCTCGTCTTCCAGCCGCTCGCACTCGCGCTGATCGTCTTCGGGGTCGTCGTTGGGATCGTCATGGGGTCGATCCCGGGGATGACCGCGACGATGACGGTCGCCGTACTCGTCTCGTTTACGTTCGGGATGAACCCGACCGAGGGGATGATGCTATTGCTCGGGATCTATGGCGGTGCGCTGTACGCGGGCTCGATTCCTGCGATTCTCATCCGGACGCCGGGAACGCCGAGCGCCGCCGCGACGATCTTCGACGGGTTTCCGCTCTCCGAACGGGGACAGGCTGGCAAGGCGATCGGGATCGCCACCATCGCATCGTTCGTCGGCGGTGCTATTAGCGTTGTCATCGTAACTTTCCTCTCTCCACAGATCGCGGACATCGCACTCAACATCGGTTCCCCCGAGTACTTCGCGATCGCGTTCTTCGGGCTGACGATCATCGCGAGTATCAGCGGCGACTCGATCACGAAAGGGATGCTCTCAGGTCTGCTCGGAATGCTGATCGCGACGGTCGGGCTCGATCCGACACTGGGACAACCACGGTTCACGTTCGGGTTCCCCGAGTTGAGTGCCGGGATCGAGTTTATCGCGGTGATGATCGGGCTCTTCGGGCTGGCGGAAGGACTCAACCGGTATCGCGAGGGGATCGGAACGATCGACATCCAACAGAACCTCAGCGGCATCACGCCGTCGGTTGGCGATCTGAAAAACATCCGAAACGTCACGCTCGGCTCGAGCGTCGTCGGATCGTTGATCGGGTCAATCCCCGGCGCGGGCGGCGACATCGCGTCGTTCGTCACCTACAACGAAGCCAAGCGCTGGGTGAAAAACGCGACGCCGGAGTTCGGCGACGGAAACATCAAGGGCGTCGCCGCAGCCGAGTCCGGAAACAACTCGAGCACGGCGGGCGCTCTCGTGCCGACGCTTACGCTCGGGATTCCCGGGGATTCGGTAACCGCCATTCTGATCGGCGCGCTACTCGTCCACGGGATCCAACCAGGGCCGGGACTGTTCGACGACGAGCCGGGACTCGTCTTCTCGATCTTCGTCGGCTTCTTTCTCGTCTACGTCGTAATTCTCGTCCTCGGTCTGCTAGGTGCTCACGCCTGGGTCCGCGTTATCAACTTCCCCGCCAAGTACCTGTGGCCGAGTATCTTCGTGCTCTGTGTCGTCGGCGCGTTCGCACTTCGAGGAAATCTCCTTGATATGTGGGTCATGGTCGCCGCCGGCGTCCTCGGAATTATTCTGCGGATGGACGGCTACCCGCTCGCTCCGATCGTGTTGGGAATGATTCTGGGACCGATCGCCGAGGAAAACCTCCGGCGATCGCTCGAACTCTCAAACGGTAGCTGGGACATCATCTACACGAACCCCATCGCGATGCTGATCCTCGTCTTCGCGGTCGTCTCGCTCGTCGCCCCGATCGCACTCCAGTATCGAGACCGTGGATAGTCTCGAGCTGTCAACCGAGGGGTGACACACTCGGACACGGTTCCGTCGCCGTCGCTTCGCTCTCGCGTAGCGACCGTCGATCGATGGTCGGCGATCGTTGTATCTATCCCGAAGATTCTGACGATTATCTCCTTATACACCTCAATTATGATGGTGTTTCTAACATAATCGCACTAATTCCTTCCCAACTACTGATTCATAAACAGAAGATATTATTTAAGAAACGTTCCTGGCCCGGAACGTGATGGACGAACGCGACGACGACGGAAGGCTCGAACCGAATCGCCGAACGTTTCTCGCGGGGACGGCCGCGGCCGGAGCCGGTGCGGTCTCGACGGGACTGACTGCGGGCGCCGAAGACGGCGAGCCAAATGGGGCCGCGAACGACGGGATCCCGGACCCGGCACCGGCGCCGGAACGTCGCGGTCCGCACACGGGGCGTCCGCCCGCCCGTGGCGACCGCGGGATGGTCGCGACGCCGCACTGGCTCGCAACCGCGGCGGGCAACGACGCGCTTCGAAACGGTGGCAGCGCCGTCGACGCTGCAATCGCCGCGAACGCCGTGCTGTCGGTCGCCTACCCTCACATGTCCGGACTGGGCGGGGACGCCTTCTGGCTGATCCACGACGGTAACGACGTCCGCGCGCTGAACGCGAGCGGTCCCGCCGCGGCGAACGCGACCCGCGAGCGGTTCGCCGAGTACGACGAACTACCCGATCGTGGACCGGAATCGGCGCTGACCGTCCCCGGTGCGGTCGACGGCTGGCGACGTGCCCACGAGGCATACGGCGGGCTCGCCTGGGAAGAACTGTTCGGGGACGCGATCCGCCATGCTCGCGAGGGCGTTCCGGTCGGGCATTCGCTAGCTGACTGGCTCGAGATCGACGAGCCGATACTCAGGGAGTTTCCCGACACGGCCGAGATTTTCCTGCCCGACGGGGACGTCCCCGAAGAAGGCGACCGACTCGTCCAAACCGCACTCGCCGACTCGCTCGAAACCCTCGCTACCGAGGGGGCGCGCGAGGGATTCTACGACGGTCCAATCGCCGAGGAACTCGCTTCGCCCGAAGGATCCCCGTTGACGTCCGCCGACTTCGCCGACTTTGAGGCCGACTGGGTCGAACCCATCTCCACGACCTACCGCGGCTACACCGCGTACAACTTCCCGCCGAACACGCAGGGCTTCGCCGCCCTGCAGGTGCTCAATCTGCTCGAGGGGTTCGACATCGAATCCTGGGGCGACGGCACGGCCGACTACTACCATCACATGGCCGAGGCAGTCAAGGTTGCCTTCGCCGACCGCGACGAGTGGCTCACGGATCCCGACCACGTCGACATCCCGCTCGAGACGCTGCTCTCAAAGGAGTACGCCGACGAACGCCGCGGCCGTATCGACGCTGAGAGCGCGATGGAAATGGATGACGTCGAGCCTGGTATCGAATTCGGCGGTTCCGACCGCGACATACCGGGCGGCGACACGGTCTACCTGACGGCCGTCGACGACGACGGGTTGGCGGTCTCGCTCATTCAGTCGGTCTACTACGATTTCGGTAGCGCCGTCGTCGGCGGCGACAGCGGAATCATCCTCCAGAACAGGGGCTCTTTCTTCTCGCTCGACGAAGACCATCCGAACCGTCTCGAACCGGGGAAGCGTACGTTTCATACCCTGATTCCGGCGATACTCTGCAAGGACGGCGAGCCGTACCTCTGCTACGGGACGATGGGCGGCGAGGGCCAGCCACAGACTCAGGCCGCGATGGTGACCCGCCTCGTCGACTTCGACTACGACGTCCAGCAGGCCATCGAGACGCCGCGCTGGCTGATGGGTCCGACGTGGGGCACCGACGACAGGGATCTCTCGCTCGAGGGGCGGGTCGACGACGCAGTCATCGACGAACTCGCCGCCCGCGGTCAGCCGACGACGGTCCTCGACGACTGGGACGACAACATGGGGCACGCACAGGCGATCCGCATCGACCCGGAGACGGGGTACCTCGAGGGAGGTGCAGATCCGCGAGGAGACGGCTCGGCGCAGGGGTTCTAAGGGCCTTCGGAACTCGAGTACGAACGGTCCCGTCGATTCCCGCTTCGCTTTCGGCGATAGCTACCCTCTCATTGTGAACTCCTGACCATCAGTTGTGTCGACCCGTAGCGGCTCACCGTGCCACTCGATCTCGAGTTTTCCCCGCGAAAGGTACGGGGAGAGGGCGTCTGCCGACAGCAGCCCGTGATAGCTGCCGTCGCGGACGACGGGGAGATGTTTGACGCCCGCGCCTCGCATCGTTTCGATTACCGTGTCCAGGGTCGCCGTCGGTTCGATCGTCGTCACCGGGGTCGACATAATCTCGCCCACGGTCGGCTGTTCGGTCGTTTCCGCAACTGTCGCGACGACATCCGACTCGGTAACGATCCCGACGACCTGCCCATCGAGCTGGACCACGAGCGCGGGAACCGCGGGACGACGAAGGTGCTGTGCCGCTTCGCTGACGGGCAAGTCCGGCGACACTGTCGGCGGCGCCCGCACCCCGAGGCTATTGACTGTTATCTCGATCATGCACGTCCTGTGCTAACACGAGCCACTATATGACGGTGTTGGACATACGGGTATTCAGTACTAGTATTCCTAGCCATATTTAGTCATGATTCCACGTAGAGTGGGGTAAGTAACAACCAGTCTGCCCTGTGAGCGGTGAAACGGGGTAGTACGGACCGGAGATCCCAGTTCGGATATCGTCCACTTTCATTCTATCGATATCGCGGCGGTTCCGAACCGGATCAAGTTTCTTGATTTTTGTCGACCCGTAGAACGATTTATATGGTAATAATCCGTTGTGAGTATGACTGTCACGAGAAGCTCGACGAAATAGCCGAGTGCTCACTAGACGCCGCGTTCTGCGAACCACCGCCGTGACTAGCGTCGTCACGACCGGGGCGGCCGCTTCGAACGCGGCCGCGACGGGCGGCGAGCCGACCTTCGACGAGGGACGCGCCCAACCGGTCTTCGCAGAACATGACGTAATCAGGGAGAATTACATCTCTCGGATCGTCCGTATCACCTCGAGTTCGACCTGCAGGCGACTGACCGCGTCTTCGAAGCGAGGACGCGGTTCGGCGTACTGTTGGCCTCGACCGACCCCGGAAGGAGGTGTTGCAGCCGTCGGAGACCCACGTCGAGATCGAACTCGATCTCAACCGGAGCTCAGTCCGAGTGCCGGTCGTGGGTAGCAAGGTAGCGCTCGAGTTGGCACTCACAAACTGAGGGCGTCGATCGTCGACGCGAGGCGGGACTACCAGCTTCGGGACGGATGCTCCAGGGCGTCGTCGGGCGGAAAACACTCGAGCTCCTCGGAGAGACCGAACACCCGGGCCGCGTTCTTCCCGTCGGCGAGTGCCACCGCGTCCTCGTCCCAATCCAGGTGGATGACGTCTCGTTCCGCGAGCTTGGGGAGGTGGGTTCGAGTCAACCGGAAGCGGGCGCGTTCGATCGCTTGCTCGTCGAGGTCCTCGGGTGCGAGCTGGTGGCGACGGGCGGCCACGCTCTGTGAGAGTTGCTCCACCGAGGACGTTCCGTTCCGCCTGACGAGTTCGTGGAGAACGAGCTGGCGGTCGGCGCTGGCGAGTACCTCGAACGTCTCCGTTCGGTCCATGCCTACCCAAACCGACTCTCGTGAGTCGCAAAACCCCTCGGTCAAATCACGTTGGGTCGGGTTGCGATCGCAACGCGGGGTGCACCGTCGATCGAGTCGAGTCGAACCGGGCCACGCGGAAGACGAGACGCCGGTCTAGGACTGGGGTTTCGCGTTCGGTACGGAGCCGTTCGGAGTGATGTTTCTTCTGTCGCCGATTAATCAACTCTCTCGAATTATGAAATCGTCCAATAGAACAAAACCAGTGACGTTCCAAGAGTAAGATATGGTGGGGGAATTCACCGTCGACCTACGTGATGGGCAATCCGTGTCGTTCGACGAAATCGTAGTGCTGGAACGGAACAACGGAAAGTGGATTCGATGTGTTCGGGACGGGCCCAGTCCGCGAGAGAACCTCCCGGAAACAACGAAATACTACCACCTCGACATAGATGTCGAACGGATCGTCATCGAGCCCGGCGAGACGCTGCAGGACTCGCCGACCGCGACCGCTGTTGACGAGGTCGAGGCCACGGTAATTGATGCCAGATCCCTCGAGGACTCGAGCGAGCGACGCCTGCTCGAGTAGCCGTTCGGGCGTCGTCGAGGCGGGGGCCACGACGGACGGGCCGTCAACCAGCTCGCTTTTCGTCGCCGACGATCCGAACTCCGTCTCGCCCGAGAACGGTCCGAGTTCGAGTACGTTTCACTCGTGCCAGATCTGCTCGAACTCGTCCCTGTCCGAGACGAGGAAGAACGACAAATCGTTCTGAAGGCCGTCAACTACTACGACGAGGGAGCGACGGCGTTCGATGCGTTCCACGCCACGACTGCAGAAACGCGGACGCTGAACGTGCTTTCATCGGAGAAAGACTACGAAGACATCGAAGTGGAACGAGTTCCGCTAGAATCAGCTGATGAATGACGCAGATTCTGTTGCATGCTACCGATTCTTATGCTGCTCTACAGAAAAGACAGGCCGAGTGCCTCGGGGCTTGACCCCGCGGGTGAAGGCCGTAAGCTCCGCTAAACGTGTTCCGTTCGCTCAATATACTGTTCAATCGTCTCGCTCGACACTGTGCCTGCCGTCCCGACATAGTACGACTCTTCCCAGAATCCACCACCCCACAAATACTGTTCCAGAAACGGTTCGTGTTGCTCCCACATCTCTCGTGCTGTGATGCTCTTAATCGTCCGTACAATCTCACTCGGCGCGTGTTTCGGATGCGCGGACAGAACACATGTACGTGGTCAGGAGATATATACAACGATTGTAGGTCATAGCCGTACTCATCGCATACCTTCTGGAACCACTCATCCAACGAATCCTCGATTGGCTCCAGTATCGCGTGGCGGTACTTCGGACACCACACGAAGTGGTAGTTGACGTTGTACACCGTGTGATTTGACCGTTTCTCCCCCATATTGGGCACACCACACCGATACACTTAAGTATATCCAAAGGATATACAACGGTATGGCGAATCGCTTTGAAATCGACGGCGAGGAAGTTCTCGACGGAGAGGTTAAGCCGTTCGGGAACAGTGCCCACGTCACCGTCCCCAAACGCTGGCGTGGCGCGGACGTGAAAGTTGTTCGTACCTCAGAACCCACCGAACAAGACGAAGAATGACAACCGAAGAGCCGACTCTCGTGAAGACTCTGGATTTCCAACTCGACATCCAGAGTGACAACGAGAGTCTGCTCGAAGACGCCACACCCACGAAGCCCGCTGGGTGTACAACGAAACCATCCGCCTTGCCAAAAACGGCGTGGACTGGGACGACATTTCCCCTCGTCTCGAAGACGAGGCCGACCTCATCAAGAACACGACCCAGCGCATCGTCGCCAAAGCCTTGGAAGCGATGGAGAATTACTACGACTACGACGACTACAACATTCCCAGCCACACTAAAGATGGCGCGTACCCACTTCGAGCCAACTACGAAGAAGGCTACAACCTGTCGCTCACCGATGATGGCGAAGTGGCGTTTCGAATCAGCGCGAAACCCTACAACCACGTCAAAGGCATCCTCAAGGGTAGTGACGCCCACCTTGATTTGCTCAAGAACGCACTGACGAGCGATGAGTGGAAGGTCACAACGTCCGAGACACTGTGGCGCGAGGGAGAACCGGAACTCCACGTCAATATTTGCAACACCGAACGTACTGTGCGAAACAAGCAGGACTCTCGAACGGTTATCGGTGTCGATGTGAACGAGGACAACGTGGCTCTCACTGCACTCTCCGAGGATGGCGTCGAGGATACGTTGGTTATCGACTTCCCCGAAATCAAGTTCGAGCGCCACCGCTACTTCACGATGCGGAAGCGCGTGCAGAACGCGGGGAAGGACAGCATCCACGACACGCTGGAAGGGCGTGAGGAACGGTTTGTCCGCGACCGACTCCACAAAGTGAGCCGTCACATCGCGGAGTGGAGTCAGCAGTTCGAGAAGCCGTGCATTGTCTTTGAAGACCTCAAAGAGATGCGCGACAGTATCGACTACGGCACACGGATGAACCGACGCTTGCACCACCTTCCATTTCGCTCTCTCCAGTTCTATACGTCGTACAAGGCTGCGTTCGAGGGAATCCCCTCAGATTCGATTGAGCCGTACAAGACGAGCCAACGGTGCCCGTTGTGTGGGCACGCTGAACGGGCGAATCGGCGGAAGAAGCGGTTCAAATGTGAGGACTGTGGTCATCAAGACCACAGCGACCGTGGTGCAAGCGTCAACATCGCCGTGAAAGGCATCGAGAAGTATATGGGTTGGAATGTGCCTGCTCTCAACAGCCTTCCCGTTGTTCGGAAGGTGCGACGGCAGGCATCGGGGCTTGTGGACAGCCCGACCGTGACCCACCCGACCGTTCGAGGCTATCAGACCGATGGTCAGGTGGGTGTATCTGATTAAACCACGGGAAGAAGCCTTGGGGCTTGACCCCGAGGCGGTTCACTATCCCTTTGCTCAACCTTGTTCAGGTAGATGAAATCCATGGTGCGCACCGTGGAAAATAACGTCCGCTCATGTGTAGCGCATTGTCTCTGGAGTTTCCTCTTGCGATGCTACTGTATCTCTGTCGACACGAGAATCGACTTATGACCCTCTCTGCGCGTTGATTGCTGTTCACTATCTGAGCGATGCAACTGTATCAACCATCTCCTACAGAAGAGCATACCCAGCAAAGATAGATACAGAGACTCGATGTTCGGGGCCAGCCCAGAGGAAGTACATAGAGATGTAGCAATCACACGGAAAAAAGCCCCCTCGTGAACTCACAATCACCGTTGTCACTGAAGGAATCTAGAATACCGTACAATCGTCCCTAAGAGAAGTAATCTTCGCTGGTCGGACTGAAGGTGTGGTGAGTTGAAGTGCACTGTGAACGAATATCCCCACAATCGAAAATCATCAGTGACCTCTCCGAGATGGCTTCCGTCGGTGCTAACTAACGTCCACCGGGCAGGTATGTTTAGTTGTCTTGTGAGTATTCCCCGAAGTGTGCCTTCTTGTATATCTGCGACGTGAACATCCGCTGAATCGCGTATCTCCCATCGCTCTCGCAGACGAGGGGCGTGTTTTTCGACAAACCCGATGCGCTTCCCAGTTGATTCATCATCTATAGAGTACGTACCCCACATACCATGCTGTCGATCAGCATGAGCACGATATATACGATTACCAGTAGGTGTCTCAAAATAAACGTCTAAGGTCCCATCTAACCGCGTGAGTCTTACTATGATGATTGGTGACGAATCCCCTGTCACGATGCCTTTTGATTTCCGAAATGATTCAACCTCCCAAGATACGTGGTATTCATCCAGCGTAAAAAGTTCCGAAGTCATATCACATTATGATATGCTCAGAAGGCTATAGGCTTATTGATAGACACCCATGCTGAGGTATGCAGCCTACGACAAACCTGATCAAATTGAAGATACAGTTATAAACTCTCTGATGTTTTAAAAAATCGTAGTACTCAAATTAAAGCCAGTGTACTCGTCACAACCAACTGGTCAACAATCGGAAGATTTCTAATCGGTTATCAGCCAGTATACGTACTCAGAAACCTGCTTAGTGCTATCTAGTATTCCTTTGCTCGACCTTGTTCAGGTCTCAAACTGATGTTACAGATCTCGTCTACTTTGCCGGTTCTGGTACATCTACTCAGTCGTCGTCAGCGGTATACGCGCCTCCACGACGTTTGATTCGAGCAACCACCATTCGGTACTCGTCTCGATGGAAAGTGACCGCGAGACGGAACTCACCGACACGTATTTTACGGCGTGGACTGTTTTGGAGGGGTTCACCATAGTCTGGTGGGTCGCGCCACGGGGAATCGACGATTTCGTCGAGTTTGTCGATAATGCGTTGCTGCTCGTTCGGATTGAGTGCATCGAGGTCGTCCTGTGCTTTCGATGCGAGTTCCCACGCCCACCCGTCGTCACTCATTCGTGTCGTCAGTGCCGAATCGGTCGCGCGCTTCTTCGGCGCTCATCGTCCGCTTTTCACGGAAATCTTCCTCCGCTTGAAGGAGTGCGACGAGTTCGTCGCGGTCGAACGTGGGATGTTCGACGGCATCGCGTAAGGTATACCGAATAAATTCGCTACGGCTGTTGAATCCTCGTCCTTGCCACGTGTCTTCGATCTCGTTGAGAAACGACCGTGTGACTTTGAAGTTTACCGTGACAATCTCGTCGTCGCCGTTGTTCGTGGCCGCTTCGGACATACGCCTGTATTACCCGCGTGTTACTGTAGGTGTTTCGGCGTTCGAACGCTGAAGCTATTGGCGAGAAGAAACAGTAGTCGATACGTGAAACCTATGCCGATTGCTACCGGTTCTCACGCTGCTCTACTTTGTTCAATTCGATCAGCAGTCGGAAGATCGCCTTCACGAGGTTCGCGTCGACGTCGAACTGCTCGGCGTTGTGACCCGCCCGCTCCATCACCTGTTCCTCCTGTTTCTCGTCGGTCGTCGGCAATCCCTTCTCGTCTTTGACCGCCGCGATCGTGTCCGCAACGTAGGTTCGCTGGGCGATCAGTTCGACGATCTCGCGGTCGATCGACTCGATCTCCTCACGAAGCTCGTCGAGATCCATCTCGTCTGGCGTTCGATTCTCGGGGTCGTCGGTGTCGGTGTCGTTCGGTGTCATATCGTTCGTGCTCCGTCGGTTCGGGTCGCTACCAGTCGCGTCGTGCCGTCGCGGTCGGCCCACCGCTCGCGGACCGTCTCGAGAGTCGCTCGGTCGCCGACGGCGACGTAGCTCGGCCCGGTGCCCGACAGCGAGACGCCGTCGACGTCGGGCATCGCCTCGACCATCGGGTCCGTCGGGAACTCGAGGACGCTACAGAAGGCGAGACCGTTGACCGTCATCGCCTCGCCGTACCGGCCCCCGAGGGCTAGCTCCTCGACGAGGGTGGCCATCGGCGCGATTCGCTCGCAGGCCGAGACGTCGGCGTCGGCGCTGTAGGCCTGCTCGGGGGGCGTGTAGACCAGCGCCTCCCAGTCGACGTCCTCGCGGGCGAGCAGCTCGTCGGTCGCGTTGTCGGTGACCGTCACCCCGCCGAGCATGCTCGCGCTGGCGTCGTCGAACGCGCCCGTCGCGGTGACGCCGGCGTCGCGGGCCGCCCGGACGCCGAGCCGACAGGCGTCGATCCGGTCGACGGCGTCGGTGATCTCGAGGGCGTCGAGGGTCGCGAGCACCGTGGCGTTGGCCGCGGCGCTGGAACTCTTGAGTCCGGCGGCCATCGGAATCTCGCTGTCGGTCCGGGCCCGGGCGCCGACCGCGCCGGTGAGCCCCGCGTCCTCGGCATACGCCTCGAGGACGCGCTCGACGCAGCGTTCGATGAGTTCGGTGTCGGCGTCGGGTCGCTCCGCGACGGTGCCGACGATCTCGTCGTCGGTCGTCAGTTCGACCGTCGCGGTCGTCTCGAGATCGATTGCGAACGCCGATCCGCGACCGGTCGCGAGCGCGTTCAGCACGGTCCCGGCCGCCGGCGCGACTGCCCGGCCATCCATACCGGTCCCTCTCGCCCGGGCCGTATTTAGGCTGGCGGTCACGGCGAGTAGTGGGGACGAGGCCGATCACCGAACAGTCGCGCCGCGAGCGCACCGCTTTTCTCCGGGCCGGCCGAACCGGGCCGTATGAGCCAACGCAGCAACGTCGCACCCAGTACGATCGGGGTCGACTTCGTCGAGGGAGGGGTCGTCGTCGAGTACCTCGACGGACGAGACGTCTTCTACCACGGGCCGCCGAAACCCGTCGAGGAAGCGATAACGTCGCCGCCGGGGAAGGAGGTCCACGTGCTGGTCACCGATCCCGACGGCGTCGAGGGCGTGATGACCTACGTCAACGACCGTAACACCCACGCGGAGATCCTCGAGTCGACCGGGGTCGGCCGTGTGATCCTCGAGGGGAACGACGAGGAGGTGCTGTTTCCGGGCGTGACGGTGTCGACGGAGGGGTATTCGATCCGGGTCGAGGCGGACCCCGAGGTCGTCGACGGGCGCGTCTTCGTCTTCGCGGAGGACGAGATGAGCGAGCACGCCTACGAACTCGTCGCGAATGAGGAGGACGCGGAGTGATGCCACTGCAAAAGTCCTGGCGCGAACTCGACCGCGAGACCGTCGCTCGGGCCCCGGATCGACCCGGCGTCTACGAGCTCGGAGACGGATCGGGGACGGTGCTGTCGGTCGACCACGGCGTGTTGCGCGACGAGCTCAAGACGGCGCTGGCCTACGGCGACGGGGAACGCGTTCGCTGGACGGAGGCCCACACGCTGGATCGGGCCCGCGAGCTCGCGACCGAGCACCGCGACCGACTCGAGTAGCGCGGCCGCGGCTACTGGATGTACGACGGATCGCTCCCGTCGCAGTGTTTCTCGTGTTCGGTGGCGTCGGACTGCTCGTCGAACAGCAGCCCGCAGGTCTCACACTCGTACCAGGTGGCGTCGTCCCGTTCGGTCTGGACCACCATAGGAAACCGTGCGGTACGGACACCCAAAGGCGTTTCTCCGGCACGACCCCCGACGGCCGCGCCGGCCCGAGGACAATTCTCAAGAGCACGGACCCGAAACGACACGCTATGAGTGGGTCGGACGAGGACGGCGTTCGGCTGTCCGTTCGGGCGGCCGAGAAGCGCGACGCCGGGCGCGGGGTCGCCCGTATTCCCGAGCGCGCGCGCCGGGAGCTCGGCGTTCTGAGCGGCGATACGGTCGTGATCGAGGGCGAGAAGACGACGGTCGCGAAGATGTGGCCCGCGGATCCGTCGGTGCCCGAAACCGTCGTCCAGATCGACGGCGACACCCGCGCGAACGCCGGGGTTCACGTCGGCGATACGGTCACGATCCGACCGAAAGACAACTCGACGATCGGGGAGGCCGAGCGCGTGACGCTGTCGCCGCCGTCCTCGATGGGCGAGGACGACCGACAGCTCGCCTCTCGCGACGTGGCCCAGAAGCTCCGGAACAGGCCGGTTCGGGCCGGCGAGCAGATCCGGATCGAGGGCGTCAGTCAGAACCCCTTCACCGTCGTCGACACGACGCCGGGCGGCGACGTGCGGATCTCGAGTGCGACCGCGGTTCGGATCGCACCCGCCGAGGACCGGGCGAACACGGACCGAGGACGTGCCCGGAGCGACGGGACCGAGTCCTCGGGTGGCGGAGACGGATCCGACGCGGAATCGCTCCCGGAGGCCGGGCCGACCTACGAGGATATCGGCGGGTTAGACGAGGAGTTAGAGCAGGTCCGGGAGATGATCGAGCTCCCGCTGTCGGAACCCGAACTGTTCCGGCGGCTCGGCGTCGAGCCTCCCTCCGGCGTTCTGCTGTACGGACCGCCCGGGACGGGGAAGACGCTGATCGCCCGCGCGGTCGCGAACGAGGTCGACGCCTCCTTCGAGACGATCTCCGGGCCGGAGATCATGTCGAAGTACAAGGGTGAAAGCGAGGAACAGCTCCGGGAGGTGTTCGAGCGCGCCCGCGAGAACGCGCCGACGATCGTTTTCTTCGACGAGATCGACTCGATCGCCGGCGCCCGCGGCGAGGACGAAGGCGCCGAGAACCGCATCGTCGGCCAGCTGTTGACGCTGATGGACGGGCTCGACGCCCGCGGCGAGGTGATCGTCATCGGCGCGACGAACCGCGTCGACGCGATCGATCCCGCCCTGCGCCGGGGTGGGCGATTCGATCGGGAGATCCAGATCGGCGTTCCCGACGAGTCCGGTCGGCGGGAGATCCTCGAGGTCCACACCCGCGGGATGCCCCTGGACGAAGACGTCAGCATCGAGACGATCGCTCGGCGAACCCACGGCTTCGTCGGCGCGGACCTGGACGCGGTCGCCAGCGAGGCCGCGATGGCCGCGATCCGGGAGCGTCCGACCGACGCCGAGGACCGCGAGGAGTGGAACCGCGAGCCGAAGGTGACCCGGGCCCACTTCGATACGGCGCTGGCGTCGGTCGAACCCTCGGCAATGCGGGAGTACGTCGCCGAGTCTCCGGAGACCGACTTCACCGACGTCGGCGGGCTCGAGGACGCCAAGAACACGCTCCGTGAATCGGTCGAGTGGCCCCTGACCTACGATCGCCTCTTCGAGGAGACGAACACCGAGCCGCCCTCCGGAGTGTTGCTGTACGGCCCGCCCGGGACGGGGAAGACGCTACTGGCCCGCGCGCTCGCGGGCGAGACCGACGTCAACTTCGTGCGGGTCGACGGCCCCGAGATCGTCGACCGCTACGTCGGCGAGTCCGAAAAGGCGATCCGGAAGGTGTTCGAGCGGGCCCGCCAGGCCGCGCCGTCGATCGTCTTCTTCGACGAGATCGACGCCATCACCGCGGCCCGCGGTCAGGGACAGAACGAGGTCACCGAGCGGGTGGTCTCCCAGCTGCTGACCGAGCTCGACGGAATGCGGGAGAACCCGAACCTCGTCGTGCTTGCCGCGACCAACCGCAAGGACCAGATCGATCCCGCCCTCCTCCGACCGGGACGGCTCGACACGCACGTCCTGGTCGACGAGCCCGACCTCGAGGCCCGCGAGAAGATCCTCTCGGTCCACGCCGGCGATAAACCGCTGGCAGGGGACGTCGACCTCGCCGAGCTGGCGGCCGAGCTCGAGGGGTACACAGGCGCGGATCTGGAGGCGCTGGTCCGCTCGGCGTCGATGAAGGCGATCCGCGAGGTCGCGACCGCCTACGACCCCGAGGAGGCAAACGAACGGGCCGACGAGGTCGTGATCGAACGACGCCACCTCGAGGACGCCCGCGAGGAAACCGACGCCTCGAGCCGATCGAGGTAGGCGGTGCGAAACCGATCGTTTCGGCTCCGGGAGCGGGAAGGGTCCGATTACCCGTGCGAGCGACTTTGTACCGGGATCTGATACCGCGAGCTATGCCTTCCCCGTTCGAGAGACGCCCTCGCAATCGCGAGTCCACAGCTCAGAGCGACGACGCGAGTAGCGCGGACAGTCAAGCGGCGGCGCCGCGAGACAACGCCGACGAGCTGACCGTCAGCCGACGCCGACACCTCGCAGCGACCGCGGGCGCCGGGCTGCTCGCTCCCCTCGCGGGCTGTGGCTCCGGCGGCCCGGGCGAGTCCGATGGCACCGACCGCTCGCCCGCACAGGTCAGACCGCCCGAGGACGACGACTCGGCGTCCGAGGACGATCCGAACCCCGCCGACGAGCTCCCACTGTTCGACGCCCACACGCACGTTATCCCGATGGCCGCCCGTGGTAACGACGCGCTCTCTGCCGCCGATCTCGTCGACTGGATGGACGCCAACGGGATCGATCGCGCGGTCGTCCTCGCGTTCGACTCCCCCGAGGGGTACCCGGTGCAGGCGCCCAGCTGGTGGGTCCTCGAGGAGGTCGCGGCCTACCCCGACCGCCTTGTTCCGTTCTGTACGATCGATCCCCGAACCCTGACCTACGGCGAGGACGCCGTCGACGTCCTCGAGCGGTACGTCGAGCGGGGCGCCCGCGGGTTCGGTGAGCTGAAGGTCGGAATGGCGATCGACGACGAACGCCTCGATCGCGTCTACGAGCTGTGTGCCGACTACGAGCTGCCGATCCTGCTACACACCGACCGCCAGTCGCTGACCGACGACGTCGGCCTTCCGGGGTTCGAGGACGTGCTGGCCTCCTACCCGGAGGTCGATTTCGTCGCTCACGCCACCGGGTGGTGGGCCCACGTCGCCGCGGACGTCGAGTCCGCGGATCTGGGCGGCCGTCCGGACGGTGCGGTCGACTCCCGCGGGCGCGTCTGGGAGCTGTTCGAGTCGTACGACAACGTCTACGGTGACCTCTCGACGCGAGCGGGATGGAACGCGCTCACTCGCGACAGCGAGCACGGGCGGGCGTTGCTCGAGACCCACCACGATCGGCTCGTGTTCGGCAGCGACTACCTCTACCCCGGTCAGGAGGTGCCGCTGCTCGAGCTGTTCGAGCGGTTCGACCTCGAGCGTGACGCCTGGGCCGACGTTCGCCACCGCACGATCGAGGGACTACTTCGATAGGGTCCGTATATACGACCCTTGGCTCTCCGGAGCGACCATTATCCCGGTGGGCGCTGAAAGGAAGAACCGTGATGGAAAATCCAGCGAGCGGCGAGGACGACGTCGACCGCGCGGCCGCGATCTGTGAGAGCTGCGGGGATGCGGTCGCCGTTCGCGTCGAGGGCGACGGGGAACTGCGACCGATCGGGAGCGAGAAAGGGGAGTGTTGTGCGTGTACAGAGCCCGAGCTTCGCCCGATGAGCGACGCGTCGGAGATCCTCGACGAGACCGAGTCGATCGACCGCCCGAACGGAGCCTGACGCCTACGCTGAGCCGACCGCGACGTCGTCGTCGGACTCGCGCTCGGCGTCCTCGAACCCGGCCTCCAGCAGCGTCTCCTCCTCGGGTTCGAGGACGACCGTCTCGCCGGCCGTCGTCGAGTCGCCGGGTTCGACGGCGACGTCCTCGATTCCGACGCCGGGCGGGAACAGCAGGTCGACGCGGCTGCCGAAGGCGATGTGGCCGAGCCGCTGTCCCCGCTCGAGCTCGCCGTCGGGTTCGACGTAGGGGACGATCCGGCGGGCGAACGCCCCCGCGATGAGGGTAACGGTCGCCGCGGTCGAGTGCTGCGATCGATCGGGGTCAGAAGCAGGCTCGTCGTCCACGGCGAGTTCGGGATCGGGGAGCTGTGGCGAGTCGGTCTCGACGGCGACATGAACCCGTTCGTTGCGGTCTGACTCCTTCGAGAAGGCGAGTCGGTTCGCGCCCGAGACGTGTTCGACGTCGGTCACCCGGCCCGCGAACGGAGCGCGGACGACGTGGACGTGCCAGACGTTCATGAAAATTCCCAGCCGGACGCGGCCCTCCTCCTCCCGGAGGACCGAAACGGTGCCGTCGGCGGGCGCGACCACGCCCGCCGGCGGCGGGTTCCGGTCCGGGTCCCGGAAGAACGCGAGCGTTCCAACCCCCGCGAGGAGGGCGACGAGACTGGCCCCGACGCTGAACAGCAACGCAAACGGCGCGGCCAGCAGCGGCGGCAGGGCGTACTTCCAGCCCCCCGGAGCGACGTTCATACTCCGGGCCACGCGGGCGAGTCGTATGGTCGTTACGGACGGCTTACGGCTCGGTCGCGGGAAGGGTGAACGTGAACGTCGCTCCGTCGCCGGGTTCGGAGTCGACACGGATCTCGCCGCCGTGGCGCTCGACGATTCGCCGACAGATCGCGAGCCCGATCCCCGTCCCGTCGTACTCGTCCGTGCCGTGGAGCCGCTGGAACACCTGAAAGATTCGGTCGGCCGCCTCGGGGTCGAGGCCGATCCCCTCGTCGCGCACCGAGAGCCGCCACCGGTCGCCGTCGCGTTCGGCACTGACGTGGATCCGCGGGGGCTCGTCCCCGCTGTACTCGATCGCGTTCGACAGCAGGTTCTGGAAGAGCTGGCGGAGCTGGCTGGAATCACCCTGGATCGTCGGCAGCGGCTCCGTCGTGATCTCGGCGTCGTGGCGCTCGATCATCACCTGTAGATCCGTCAGCACGTCGTCGAGGACGTCCTCGAGCGCCACCGGTTCGAAGGGATCGCCCTGGGAGTCGATCCGGGAGTACGCCAGCAGGCCGTCGATCATCTCGCGCATCCGCTCGGCGCCGTCGACGGCGTACGCGAGGAACTCCTCGGCGTCCTCGTCCAGCCGATCGCCGTACCGGTCCTCGAGCAGCTCGAGGTAGCTCGAGACCATCCGCAACGGTTCCTGGAGGTCGTGGGAGGCCGCGTACGCGAACTGCTCGAGGCGCTCGTTCGAGGCCTCCAGGTCCCGAACCGCCTCGTTGAGCCGGCGCTCGTAGCGTCTGCGCTCGAGGGCGGTCGCCAGGATCGTCGCGACGCTGTCGAGGAAGTCGACGTCGTGGTCGCCGAACTCGCGGGCGCGGTCGTCGTAAACCGCGAGGACGCCCCAGGCGTCCGCGGCCGGACCGACGGCGACGGCGAGCCCGCTGTGGTACTCGCCGTCCGGAAGCAGCGAGGAGGCGTCGAAGCGGTCGTCGGCCGCGACGTCCTCGACGACTACCGGCTCGCCGTCGGCGCACGCGGCTGCGGCCAGCGACTCCGCGGTCGATACCGGCTCGCTCTCGAGGAACGCGTCCTCGCAGCCGACCGCGGCCCGGGTCCGAAAGGCCGTCCGTTCGTCGCCCGAGTCGGTCGTCTCGGTCTCGAGAACGGCACAGTACTCGGCGTCGAACGCCGCAGTGACCAGCTCGCTGGCCTTCCGGAACAGCTCGTCGTCGTCCGCGTTCTCGAGGGCGTACCGACTGAGGTAGGCAACCGACTCCAGCTGGGCGACCTTCGTCGTCAGCATCTCCTCGGCCTCCTTTCGCGGCGAGATATCCCGGAAGAGGCCGACGAAGTACCGGTCCCCGTCGTGAACGAAGTCGTTGAGAGAGATCCCGAGGGGGATTTCGTAGCCGTCGCTGTGTTGTCCCGGGAGCTCGACGTAGGTCCAGTTCAGGTTCCGCTCCCCGGTCTCGAGGTACCGCTGGAGGGCATCGAGGTGAGTCTGACGGAGCCGCGGCGGAATGATCTCGACCTTGCTCCCGCCGACGAGCTCCGCGGGATCGTGGCCGAGGATCCGTTCGACGGCGGGGTTGGCGTACCGGATCTCGCTGTCCGAGTCGAGGACGATGATCCCGTCTGGCACCGCGTCAGCGAGTGCCTCGAACGTCCGTCCATACGTGAGCTCGGGTTGGGTCGCGCTGCTCCGTGCGAGCGACGGCTTCGGATCGACGATCGCGGTCACTCGTCGCTCCGGGTCGTTGTCGTCGGGCGGATCGAGGTGAAGGTCGGCGTCGACGACGGTCTCCGCCCCGGTTCGCAGCGAGCAGGTCGTCGACAGCGGCGTCCGGCGATTGCCCGCTTCCAGCACATCGAGCGCCGGAACCTCTCCAGCCAGCAGCTCCGCGAACCGCCGGCCGAGCAGCTTCGACCGCTCGTAGCCTGTCAGCGACGCGAACGCAGCGGTGGCGTCGCCGATTCTCCCCGCCGACGTCAGCTGAACGCTCGGCACGCTCGCGGTCTCGAGCAGCGAGAGGCGGGATCCGGCCGACCGCGTCGGCGCCGCGTCGTCGGCAGGTTCGTCAGGCGATCCGGCATCCATAGGGTGGACTCGGTCAGTTTAGTACATAAGACCTCTGCCGGAAACCGAGACTGTAGACGCGGTCAGTCCCAGAACGACTGGGTCCGGGCGTACTCGCGTTCCTTCGAGAGGATATCTCGGTAGAAGTCGGCCTCGTCTTCGCGGAGCTTGCTGATGATCCGGGCCGCGTTGTGCGGGCCGACTCCGCGGGCAGCCATCGCGATGACTGCCTGCTTCCCGTGGCTCTGGACCAGGCTCGCGCTGTGGAAGGCGCGCTCGGTCATCTCCTCCTGGTCCTCGTCTTTCTCGTCGGCCCGGATCGCCTGCACGACCTCGTCGGCCCACGGGTTCAGCGACGCGATCCGGGTCGAGCCACACTCCGGACACTCGGGCTGGTCGGCGACCCGTCGAACCTTCGTTTTCGCCTTCCAGCCGTGGCAGTGGGTACAGAACAGGATAACCCGGTCGTCCCGAATGCGTTCCTTGACCGTCTCGATAACGCTTGCGTCGGCGTTTTCGGGCGCCAGCAGCTCCTTCCCCGAGGATCGTCCGCCGAGACCGACGGGCGTCCGACCGCGGTGGGTGATCAGCTCGAGCTCGCCGGACTGGACGTCCTCGAGGACGCGAGCGGCGCGGTCGACGTCTAAGTCCTCGTGGAACACCTCCCGGATCGACTCGTCGTACATCGGGGTGTTCTCGAGCGCCGAGAGGAGCCGTTCGTTGGACATCCGGCCCGACCCCTGCCAGCGCTTGAGCGCGCCGAACTTCGCGGAGACCTGCGCGAGCCGGAAGGCCAGCGCGTCCGACCCCTTCAGCCCGAGTTCGACGATCGTCCCGACGTGGTCCGGGTCGGTGTCCTCGAGCACCGCTAGCACGTCGCTGGTCGCGATCGAGGTCGGTACCTCGAGCTCGATCCGGTAGGGGTCGGTCTCGAGGCCGACGGAGCCGCCCGCCCGCTGGCCCAGAAGCGCCGACAGTACCCGTCCGAGCGTCTCGTTGACCTTGTGACCGAACGGTGCGTTGAGTACGATCGTCCGTCCCTGCCGCTCGAGGACGAGTCGATCGGCCGTCGGCATCGGCGCCTCGCTTTCGACCTGATCTTCGAGCTGCGAGCAGGCCGCCGCGAGCGTCTCCGGAGCGGCGGGATACCGAGCTGCGAGCTCGCGGCCGACCGCGGCGGCGTCGGCACCCTGCTTCAGTTGCGGTTCGGCCACGGCACGGATCTCGCCGACCTCGCCGGCGACGGGCTCGGGAACGGGAATCTCCTGGCCGATCCAGGACGGCACTTCGCCCGCGGGGTCCTCGATCGGGCTCACTTTCACCCGGCCCTCCTCGTCGTCGATCTCGGCGATGCGCCACATCTCGCCCCGCTGGATGAACACCTCGCCGGGCTGGGCGAAGTTGACGACGAACTGCTCGTCCAAGGTCCCGATCTGGCTCCCCGAGGCGATGTCGTGGACCTCGTAGGTCTCCTCGTCGGGGATCATCGAGAGATTCGCATAGACGTACTGCCAGGTTCCCCCGGTCGTCTCGATGCGGTCCTCGCTCTCGTCGAACCAGACGATCCGGTTGCGGTGGAGCTCGCCGAGGATCTCCCGGATCGTCGCCTCTGTGACCTCCCGGAACGGGTACGCGCGGGTGATCGTCTCGACGGCGTCCTCGAGGCGGGTGTCGCCGCGACTCTGGACGAGCGCCGGCAGCTGGTTGGCGACGACGTCGAGGCTCCCCTCGTGGATCGCGGCGGGTTCGACCTCGCCGTCGCGGGCCCGTCGGGCGATCGACAGCGCCTCGAACGTGTCGTCGGGACGTGTCGTCACGATCGTCCCGCTCGAGACCTCGTCCTGGCGGTGGCCCGCGCGCCCGATCCGCTGGAGCAGGCGGGCAACCTGGCGCGGGCTCTGGTACTGGATCACGTGATCGACTCGGCCGACGTCGATCCCCAGCTCCATCGAGGACGTACACAGCAGGCCGTCGAGCTCGCCGTCCTTGAACCGGTCCTCGACGTCGATCCGGGCCTCCTTCGAGAGCGAGCCGTGGTGGACGCCGATCGGCAGCTCGAGCTCGGTGAACCGGGAGCCCAGCGCCTCGGCGGTCTGACGGGTGTTGACGAAGATCAGCGTCGACTCGTGGTCGGCGACGAGATCCCGGATCAGTCGGACGTGGCTGGCCGTCGAGGCGTCGGTGACCAGCTTCCCGGAGAGCTCCTCGTCCTCGGGCGTGATCTCGGGGTTACGAACTGTCACGTCGACGTTGCTCCCGACGTCGATCTCGCGGATCTCACAGGCTCGACCGCCGGTGAGGAACTGTCCCACCGAGTCGGGATCGCCGACCGTCGCCGAGAGTCCGATCCGTTGCATCCGCCCCGCGAGGTCGTGCAGTCGCTCGAGGGCGATCGAGAGCTGGGCTCCGCGCTTCGAGGCCGCGAGCTCGTGGACCTCGTCGATCACGACGTGGGAGAGATCCGCAAGCGCCTCCCGGAGCCGCTCGCCCGTGAGCATTGCCTGGACCGTCTCGGGGGTCGTGATCAGCACGTCGGGCGGGTCTTCGGCCTGCTTGCTGCGCTGGTAGTCGGTCGTGTCGCCGTGGCGGACGTCGACCTCCAGATCAAGGTACTCACCCCACCACTCGAGGCGTTCGCGCATGTCGCGGTTGAGCGCCCGCAGCGGCGTCACGTACAGTGCACCCAGCCCCTCCGGTCGCCGCTCGACCAGGTGGTCGAAGACGGGCAACATCGCCGTCTCGGTCTTGCCGCTCCCGGTCGGGGCGATAACCAGCGTGTTCTCGCCGGCCGACAGCGGCGGAATCGCCAGCCGCTGGGGCGCCGTCGGCGTCGAGAACCCCCGCTCGGAAAGCGCCCCGCGGACCGTCGACCCGAGGTGCGTGAACGCGGCGACGTCTCCCTCAGTCATCGACGCTCCTACGGACGTAGGGCGGATAAGCGCCACGTTCTCCGTTCGACTCGCGGTCAGAAATTTCGACGGTTACCCCCCGCGAAGCTTCTCGGCGACGTCCTCGTCGACGGTCATTTCACCCGGCGTCGCCGGCTCCGTCTGGACCTCGTCGGTCGCGCGTTCGTCGACCACTTCGGTCGACCGTGGCTCCGCTGTCATGTCGGCGTTCAACCGCTCGTCGTCGATCGGCTCGTCGCCGTCGGCGGTCCGGTCCGGCCCTCGCGGCGTCGATTTTCCTCGACGCCGCCGCACGCTGTCTGCGACCGCGGACGGGCCGCTCGATTCGAGACGACGGCCGACCGCGTCGGCGACCAGGACGGCGCCGACGCCGACGATCGCCAGGCCGACGGCGCGAGCGCCGATCGATCGTTCCGTCGCGAGCGGTCGACGGTTCGACTGCTCCCCGTACAGGGTTCGAAGACGCATCGTCCGTTCTATCCGCGGTACCGGTAAGTCGGTTCGGCCCGCGAGAGCAAGCCCACTAGTATCCAGCTAATCCGCTGTATCTGATCCCTAATGGCGCTTTAATAACCGAATAGTCTACAGTGACGTTCGTCTATATCATTTTAGATGAAATTCAGTAATATAGAACAATCTCGGTACTGGACTTGTTCTCGATCGATCGATCGAGGACGGAGGGAACCATGAGCCGCGACAGCCGGCTTCTCGCCGTCGGTGCTCTCGTGGTGCTGGCGGGCGTCCTCGCGACGGCGTTTCTCGTCGGCGGGACCGCTGCCGTCGGCACCGACGACGCCTCGACTGGAGACGAGTTCGAGACGAACGCCGCGTCCTCGACGACCGTCTCCGAGCCCGCGGCCGAGGTTCCGGTCCCCGAACCGGGCGACGAGTACTACGAGGCGGCCGCACCCGACGGGAGCTGGATCAGCTACATCAATCCTCGAGACGAGTACCGGAGCCCCTACCTCGGCGACGGCTCCGGGAAGATCTGCGTGACACTCGTCAACGAGGCGGGCGACCCGGTCGTCGGCGAGAGCGTCCCGAACACGACCGCGACGATTTCGACCGGGGAGGAGCTCGAGTGGCACCCCGACGCGGATCCGATGACCGTCGAGTATCCCGTGACCGACAACTACGACCGTCCGCTCGACGCCGACCAGTTCGGAACGAGTGCGGAGCTCCCGCAGGGTGACGGCTATATGGACTCCCACTGCATCGAGATGCACGGCCAGCCCGAGGACGGAACGATCGAGTACGGCGAGGTCGAGCTCACCGGCGAGCACGCCGACGACATCGAGGTCGTCGGCTACATCCAGCAGGCACACGAGGCCTGGGACAGCGACGTCGACCCGATCGAGGACGCCGAGTCCTACGAGGACGCGGGCGGCGGCTGGACCTACAAGACTGACGGGTCCCACGGCCAGGCCGTCGCCGTCCTCCAGCTGACCGGCGAAGCCGGCGAGTCCAAGGACGGGAACGAATCGACCGACGGGGACGACGAGACGAGCGAGAGTGACGGAGCCGACGAGATCGACGCGAACGGCTCGAACGGCGATGACAGCGGCAGTGATGACGGAGCGACGAACGACAGTGAGAACGACACCGGCTCGAACGACGATGGCGACGACGCCGACGGACTCCCAGGGTTCGGCACCGCGGTCGCGGTGATCGCGCTGGCTGCGGTCGCCGTCGGACTCTCCCGGCGCTGACCACCGTCCGTACCGGCGACGACTCCGAGCCATTTACCGCTCCGGCGATCGTACTCGGGAACCGATGACCGACGACGACGCCGAATGGATGGCTCCGATCGACGAGGAGCTCCTCGAGTTGCTTCGGGACGAGGAGCTTTTCATGCCCGACCAGCTCGCCGAGGAAGTCGAGCCCCGCGCTCCTCACGTCGCCTACCGGTGTCGCGAACTCGCGAAGTACGGACTCGCGACGAAACACGCGATGGGGATGTACGATCTCAGCGAGCTGGGCGAGCGATACCTCGCGGGCGATATCGACCCGAGCGAACTCGAGCCCGAGGACGCCTGACGGACTCTCCGTCCGCGACGGCCTGGAGAACGTGATCCTCGAGAAAGTCGATGACGGCGTCGGTCTGTGTGAACCCCTCGGCGAACCGACCGACCTCTTCGCCGTCCTCGAAGAGCACGAGCGTCGGGACCGGGCGAATGTCGACCGTCGGACTCGGTGTGTCGTCCGCACCCCGGCTACGGACCCAGAACAGAAACCGGTAGCGGCGGCTGCGGCGGGTCGCTCGTGGCCGCTCCGAGTCCGTGCCAGCCGAGACGACTGTGCGAAAAAATAACGAATTCGCCCGTCTCAGTCCGAGAAACGATCATTGAGAAAAGGGGCTTTACGGGTCGATCCCCTACGACCGCCGATGACTCGTTCCGTCAGTCACGACCACGACGCACGCGAGGGGCTGAAGGCGACGCTGTACTGCTGGGGGTGTGACCACGCGAGCCCCGTCGACGGCGACTGGATCCGCAGGCCCCGCGGGAGCGAGGTGGCGTACGTCTGTCCCGACTGCGGGACGGTGATCGCACGGCGACGCCGCGAGGACGACGATCCCAGTCCCGGCGAGGCCTGGGGCCGGGTAGTCCGGACCTCAGTCTCGGTCTGGCAGGCAAGCGTCGGTTTCGGGTCGACGGCGCCCGTACGGGCGTCCCACCGCCGTGACAACCCGTGATGAACGCTGCCGAGTCAACGTTCGGAGCTTTTCGAGCCGATTCGTCGCCGACTTTCGACCCAATCCCCGTCTGGCAGGAGATCGTATTTACGATCATCCAGTTCTGGACATGATCGAGTATATTCGCCCACAACAGTAGAGCTTTAATAGTGGGATCCATTGGATAAGTCGAGTAGAAGATGTCAGATGGGAACCTGACCACGACAGAACAGGAGGTACTGGACGAGATCGAAACCGAGGGCGTCGACTTCCTTCGCCTGCAGTTTACCGACATCCTCGGAACCGTCAAGAACGTCTCGGTCCCGGCCCGGCAGGCCGAGAAGGCGTTCACCGAAGGGATCTACTTCGACGGCTCCTCGATCGAGGGCTTCGTCCGCATCCAGGAGTCGGACATGCGCCTGAAGCCCGACCCCGAGACGTTCGCCGTACTCCCCTGGCGGGACAAGGACGACAGTGCCGCCGCGCGGATGATCTGTGACGTGATCGACACCTCGACGGGAGAACCGTTCGAGGGCGATCCACGATACATCCTCAAACAGGCACTGGATCGTGCCAAGGAGATGGGGTACACCGTCAACGCCGCTCCCGAGCCGGAGTTCTTCCTGTTCGAGGAGGACGAGGACGGCCACGCGACGACCGAAACCAATGACCACGGCGGCTACTTCGATCTCGCGCCGAAGGACCTCGCGAGCGACGTGCGCCGCGACATCATCTACGGGCTCGAGGACATGGGCTTCGAGGTCGAGGCCAGCCACCACGAGGTCGCCCAGGGACAACACGAGATCAACTTCGAGTACGACGACGCGCTGACGACCGCCGACAACGTCGCGACCTTCCGGACGGTCGTTCGTGCGATCGCGGCCCAGCACGACTACCACGCGACGTTCATGCCGAAACCGATCCCGAAAGTCAACGGGTCGGGGATGCACACTCACATCTCGCTGTTCACCGAGGACGGCGAGAACGCCTTCCACGACGACGACGACGAGTTCGACCTCTCGGACGAGGCCCGCGCCTTTACCGCCGGGGTCCTCGAGCACGCCCCCGCGATCACCGCCGTCGCGAACCCGACGGTCAACAGCTACAAACGCCTGGTACCCGGTTACGAGGCCCCGGTCTACGTCGCCTGGTCGGACCGTAACCGCTCGGCACTGATCCGCAAGCCTGCGGCCCGCGTCCCCGCAGCCTCGCGGATCGAGCTGCGCTCGCCCGACCCCTCCTGTAACCCCTACCTCGCGATCGCCGTCATGATCCACGCGGGGCTGGACGGGATCGAGAACGATCTCGACTGTCCCGATCCGGTTCGGGAGAACATCTACGAGTTCGACGAGCAGAAACGCGAGGAGTACGGGATCGACACCCTCCCCTCGAACCTCGGCGAGGCCGTCGACGCCCTCGAGGACGACGAGGTCGTCTACGACGCGCTCGGCGATCACGTCGCCGAGAAGTTCGTCGAGGCAAAGAACCAGGAGTTCGAGGAGTACCTGATCGACGTCTCCCAGTGGGAGCTCGATCGCTACCTCGAGAAGTTCTGAATCGGCCACCCGCTCGCAGTCGATCTGCCGACCTTTTTTGTTTCGCGGCCGTACCGTCGTGACGATGCCACCAGCCGACCGGCCGACCCCGCCCGACGAACTCGATCCGGAGCTGCGCGCCGTCCTCGAGGCGCTCGCCGACTGTGACCCCGGGACGATCCGGACGGTCGCCGACCACGCCGACGCGTTGGCGACGTGGGCCGAATCCCGGTCGACTGAGAACGACGGTCGTCCGGACGGCGTCCCGGAGGAGGCGACGGTCTCGACGCTCGAGGTCGACGGCGAGACGTATCGCCACTACCAGTGGCGAGAGGGTGACGCGATCAGATCGAAAACGGTGCGTCCGTGACTACTCCTCGTCGTCGACCCGAATCGTCGCAAGCGTCTCCCGATCGCCCAGCAGCTCGAAGGTGAACGCGGTTCCGTCGCGCTGGACCTGGATGTCGACGTCGGTCACGTCGGCGGTGACCGCTTCGTTTTTCGAAACTTCCGCGGCGCCTTCGGTCGCCGCGGCGTCGAAGTCCTCGTAGCTGACGTGGGTCGACTCCTCGATCATCTCCTCGTCGTCGTAGACGTCGGCGTCGAGCCCGGTCTCGGAGCCTTGGACCTCGAGTCGGTAAGTTTCCAGTGCCATACGCCGTCGTTCCCGCGGCCGGAGCATTGGAATTGGGCCTCCATACGCCGGCCGCCTCGCACTCACGCCGAGGGGCCGCGTCGCTCGCGGTCCTCGGGATCGACGCCGGGTGCAAGCGTGGTCGTCTCGATCCGTGCGACGCCTTTGACCGTCCGCACGCCGTCGATCCCGGGCGCCACGAACCGCGTTGCACAGTCGTCGCTCTCGGAGAGCGGGCGTCCGTCCTTCGTGACCGCGAGCAGGCCCTCGAGGGCGTCCTCGACGGAAACGCAGGCTCGCAGTCCGTCCCGGGAGTCGACGAGCAGGTGGGTCGTCTCCGGAGGCGCCGCCACGATTTCGAGCAGCGATGGGATCGGAACGCCGCTCCAGCGCGCGGTGAACCGATCGCCGGTCGCACAGACGATCTCGATTTCGCGGCTCGCCCGCTCGAGGGCGGCGAAATCGGTTGCCTCGAGGCGTCGATCTCGGCTGCCGACGAGACGGATCGGTCGCTCGAGTACGGATGCGGGCGGAACGCTCATACGCGTCGCTTGGATCGGAGCACTCCTTTCCGTTCCGCCCGTTCCCAGCCACTGGGATCCCGCCGGCGCTACAGCTCTCGGTACGGACCGAGCCGCGTCCCGTCGAGCAGGTACGCCTCGCCCGACGTCAACCCCTCCGGAAGGAACGGCGAGAGAAACGACTGCCCAGGGACGTTTATCCACGTCCCCCCAACGAGGTCGTTGAACGCCGGCAGGACGATCAGCCGGGGCGGATCACCGTCCGCAAGCCAGTCGACGTCGGCGTACTCGGGGCGGTCGCGAAACGGTTCGGGATCGATCCGTCCTCTGAGCCACGCCGGTTCGACGCGGCTGCCGCCGACCTCGTCCTCGAGGCGAACGCAAGGATGTTCGTGACCGAGACAGAGGACGTCACTCTCGAGGACGTCGGGTGCGGGCCAGGTATGGCCGTGGCAGACGCCGATCGAGCCAAGCGTCGTCCCGTCGCCGGGGACGATCGTTGCGTCCGCGAGCCAGTCGGCGATCCCGCCGTCGTGGTTGCCCTTTACGACGGTCGTCTCGAGGGCAGAGGGCAGGGAATCGAACAGTACCTCGAGTTCGCCGCGTTCGGCGCCGCCGGGGTCGCCGATCGAGTGCATCAGATCCCCGAGGACGACCAGCCGGTCGACTCCGGTCCGTTCGAGCACCGCAAGCAGGCGGTCGCGGCGCTCCGGGGCTCGGCTCGGGACGTCGACGCCCCGCTCGTGGCGCAGCCCGGCCTCGTAACCGGCGTGGTAGTCGGCGACCAGCAGTGCACGTTCGTCGCCGACGGTCGCGACGGCTGCCGGTTCGTCAGGGACTGGCTCGACGGCCGGCGTCGGCCGGTTCGGGTCGGCGACCATCGCTCGCTCAGATCGCCTTCAGCGTTCCATCGGCGGGCTCGTAACACTGCCCGCCCATCAGCGCGTCCTCGATCGCGTCCTCGACGGCGTCCTCGTCGGCGCCGGTTTCGGCGGCGACCCGTTCGACGACCGTAGCCCGGTCGGCGCCGTCGCCGTCGTCGAGCTCCGCCATCGTCTCGACGACCGCCGACTCGAGGTCGACCGACGCGGGCTCGTCGTCCGCGTCGCTTTCCTCGGCGTCAGACCCGTCGGCGGCCGAGGGGGCATCGGCCTCCGGCTCGGTGTCCGGTTCGGCCGCCGAGCCGAGGGTCGAGTCCGCATCGAGTTCCTCGTCGACTCCGGCGTCGGCGTCGGTTTCGGGCTCCGGAACGTCGATGTCGTTCTCGCCGGGCTCGTCGACCTCGGTCCCCGTCGCGAACTCCGCACCGAACTCCTCCTCGATCTGCTCGCGCTCGTCGTCGTCCATCTCGTACATCCCGCCGCCGTCGAAGTCGCCGAGCTCCTCGTCGGCGCTCTCGTCGGTTTCGGGCGTCGCCTCGAGCGCGTCGTCGGCCTCGTCGTCGACGTCGAGTGCCGGTTCCTCGGTCTCGGGTGTCGCTTCGGGCTCCACAGCCGGCTCGTCATTACCGGTCTCGACGGTCGTCTCCGGGTCGCTCGGGACCTCCTCGCTCGCCGAGAACTCGTCGGCTGTCGCCGATGTCACCGACTCCGGCTCGTCCTCGCCCGCAGTTACCGCGGCGGGGTCGGGAGTCTCGTCCTCGGAAGCGGTCGCCGTGTCGGATTCGTCGGCGTCGAACGCCGGGTCCTCGCCGGCGGCGTCCGTCGGGACGTCCTCGCTCGCCGAGAACTCGTCGGCCGTCGCCGACGTCACCGGTTCCGGCTCGTCCTCGCCCGCAGTTACCTCGGCGGGGTCGGGAGTCTCGTCTTCTGACGGGGTCGCGGCGTCGGATTCGTCGACCTCGGTCTCGCCCAGCCCGGCCAGCGAGTCGAACGTCGCCCCGTACTCCGGGCTCGACTCGTCGGGCGCGAGCCCGAGTCCGCTCACCTGGTCGCGCTCGCCCGCGACGACCTCGCAGGCCTCGAGCGCGCAGTCCCGCAGGGCGGCGAGGTAGTCCGGCGTCGTCCCGTAGTGGTCCCGCGCGAGCGCGATTCCGTCCGCGAGGCCGGTTTCGACGCCGTTTTCGACGAGCGCACTCGCGAGGACGTCGCCGTCCGCGTCGAGAGCGTCGGCGGCCGCGTAGGTTCCGATCCGCTCGATCGTCCGCTCGGCGGCGCTGACGACCCAGCGGTCGCGCGTGTCGGCGTCGATCGTCGCGATCGACTCGGGACGGATCGAGGTGTAGACCCGATCGCCGTCCTCGGGCTCGAAGGTGCGGGCCTTCCCGGTGACGGCGACGAACTCCGGAACGTCGACGTTCTCGAGGTAAGCCAGTTCGTCGGGCTGGTACTGGCCCGCGTAGACGACGAAGGCGCCGGTCGGATCGACGACCCGGGCCCGGACCATCTCGTCGTTGACCGACGTGACCTCGGTGAGCGTGCCGGCGACGAACACGCGGTTGAGCCGCGCGCCCGTCGGCGTGACCACGTAGTTGGGCGCCCGCTCCTCGTCGCTTTCGGCGTACGAGAGCGAGGCGTCGTCGTACTCGGCCGCGAACAGTCGGTAGGCGATCTCCCGTCCGGGGATCTCCTCGCCGTTCTCGTCGGCGCTCATGCGTCCACCTCCTCGAGGAAGGCCGTCGCACGCGCGGCCGGATCGTCGTCGTTCTCCTCGAAGGCCTCTGCGTCGAGGTTCGCGCCGTACTCGTCGACCGAGAGGTGCCCCCGCACGCGGTACTCCCGGCCCACGATGTTCTCACGGATCTCGTCGGCGACGACCTCCTGGTCCATCGCCTCGCGGGCGGCCTCGAGGGCGTCCTCGAGGTTGCCGCCGTAGACGTCCTCGGTCAGCTCGTCGTCGAGGATCGCCGTGACGGTCCCGGTGCCGTCGTCGATGATCGCCTTCACCCGCAGGTCGTCGATCCCGTCGACGTCGCCGTGGGTCCGGCACTGACCCTTCTGGATCACGCGGTAACACTCCGGACAGCGCTGGATCAGCCCCGAACCGTCCCGGACCGCGATCGCGTTGCCGACGAGTTCGACGTCGTAGATCCCGCCGGTGCGGACGGCCTCCCCGACGTCCATCGTCGTCGCGTCGCTGCCGACGTCGATCTCTCGGTCGATCGGGGTGACCCGCGAGAACTCCGAGACGTTCACCTCGGGAACGCCGCGGAACTCCTGGACGTAGGCGTTCTCGATACGAACCGGGCCGCCGTCCTCGATCTCGGGGGCCGGCTCCCAGTTCGTAAAGGGCAGGCGGCCGCTCTCGTCGCCGAGGACGCCGCTCAAAATCTCCGTCTCGCCGTCGCGGCCGTCGATCGTCCGGCGTTCGCACTCGAGGACGGCGACCTCGATCGTGCGCGCGCGGTCGCCCGTCTCGAGGTCGGCGAGCTGGGCCTCGCCGCCGATCTCGTCGGGCACCGCCAGGGAGTCGTCCTCGAAGGACAGCGCGGTGCTCTCGCCGAGGTTCAGTTCGGGCTCGCCGTCCCACTCGCGGACGCCGGCGTTGCCTGCGGTGATCGTGTCGCCGGGCTCGAGGCCGAACTCCTCCCAGGCGGTGTAGTCGATCCGCCCGGTCTCGTCGGCCAGCTGGCCCTCCACGATGACGTGGTCCGAGCCCTGGTAGCGGATCGACCGCTTCCCGGCCGTGAGGACGGTGGCGGTGACGGTGACCGAGCCGTCCTCGGGAGTGACGTCGGCGACGTTCTTCGCCGAGGGGGTTCCGCCCCCGCCGCTCGAGCCGTCGCCGTACTTCCGGCGCAGGCTCTGTTTGGCTTCGTCGACCGGGACGCTGTACTCCACTAAGTTCTGCAGGTCGGATTTGACCTCCTCTTTGTCGACACCGAGGTCGGAGGCGAGCTCCTCGGCATGATCGTCGAGTTCCATCACCGGCCCTTCGCGCGCGGGCCTGAAAAGCGTTCGCGGAATACGGTGAAAGTGAAACCGAGCGGGGCGGGCCCGAGGACGCGGGCGAACGGTACGTTCATCCCGCCGGTGGATCATGGTCGCGTATGGAACGGATCAAGGCTGCGCTCGGCGGCCTGGCGTTCGTCGCCCTGATCTTCGGCGGCCTCGTCGCCGTGCGGATCGTGACGCGGGCGCTGTACGCCGTCATCTGGTTCGCCGAGACCGTCGCGACGTTCGCATTCGCCCTGCTGATCGGCTATATCGTCTACCGAATCCTGCTCGGGTCGAGCGACGATCCGCGAAGAGGCGTGTGACCGACCGGTCACCAAAGGCGGTTGCCCCGTCGCCTCGGTCCCAGCTGTCGGCGTCGCCCCAGCGGCCGTCCTGTCGCTAACCGTGGATTTCCCCCGGTATCGGCGGATTGGGGCGCTTACGCCCCGAGGTCCCGGAATCGGTCGCCACGGACCGGTCGTTTTCCGATCAGGTTCGCGTAAGTGAAAGATAACTAACGGGCTCGGCCGGCTGCGTTCCATCATGATCGACAGCCTCGTCGTCTTCCTGGTCAGCCTCCTGATCGGCGCGTTCGGTATCTTCGTCGGCGCGAAGGTAGTCGTCGACACCGAGGACTACACCTACGCCCTGATCACCGCCCTCATCGGAGCGATCGTCTGGGCCGTCGTCGGGTTCTTTCTGGGATGGATCCCGCTGCTCGGTCCGATTCTGGTGTTTCTCGCCTACCTCGCAGTGATCAACGCCCGCTACCCGGGCGGCTGGATCGACGCGCTCATCATCGCGATCATCGCCTGGCTGGCCGTGCTCGTCGTCCTTTATGTCCTCGCGTTCGTCGGTCTCACCGGGTTCGAGGCAGCCGGAGTTCCGGGGGCGTAACGCCGAACTATCCACAGACATATCACATTTCACTATAGAAATCGGGACAAGCCAACTGTCGTTAGATAGCCTGATACTGGACTCTAAGTGATATACAGTGGGAGGGGTAACAATACATGATTTATAAAAAATACTTTGTGGAGTGGTGTCGACCGTTCAGCGTAAGACGGTCGTCCGTCGCTCGTCCGGACCGATCTCTCCAGCCACCATGATGCCCACGTACCCCTCTTCCGTCGTGTTCGTCCCGTCGATCACCGAGGACGTCGTCCACGGCGAGGAAACGGTTCCCGGACTCGTCTGGGACCCACACCTCGCAGCCGTCGCCGGACTTGTCGCGCTGGTGATACTCGGCGGCGTCCTCGTCGTCCGGAACCAGCTGGTCGAAACGACGACGATCGGACGCGAGTCGGACCCGCGCCGGGAGGAGGAGTTCATGACCGACCGGGAGCGGGTGTGTGAGCTCATCAAGGAGAACGGCGGTCGGATGAAACAGTCGAAGATCGTCGACTCCGTCGACTGGTCGAAAGCGAAGGTGAGCCGGCTGCTGGCAGAACTCGAGGAGGACGAGCAGGTCACGAAGCTCCGGCTCGGGCGGGAAAATCTGGTCTGTCTGCCGGGTCACGAACCGACGGCCTCGAGGTCACCGGAGCGACCGCAAAACGAGTGATCGGCGGGTGTCGAGTCGGCTACCCCAGTAGCTGGTAGAGGCTGCTCGCGGCGACGACCAGTAACACGAGGACGCTCGTGAGAACGGGATCGAGAACCGGGGCGACTCCGTCGAAGCCGGCAGCGGCGATGAGCAACAGCCCGGCCAGACAGACACCGAGATGGAGCCGAAGCGTCGACGAACGGTCGTTCATCTCCCCGTCGACGTAGCCCAGGACGTCCTCGAAGTTCGGTCCCGGACGGATCGTCTTCGACTCGGAGTCGTACTCGATGACGGCGTCCTCCTGGAGCTGCGGGAGGTGGGTCTGCTGGAGGGAGACGTAGACGCTCTTGTAGAGGTTGTTCGGGACCGACGACGAGTCCGATTCGGTCGACGCGATCTCGGTTGCAACGTCCGAGACGTCGATCTGCCCGGACTCTGCGGCGAGCAGCTGGACGATCGACCGTCTGCGATCGTTCCCCAGGATGTGAAAGACCTCGCTTTCCTCGAGGGTGTCTGTTCGGTTCGTCTGAACGGACATTCTCAAGAATCGTCTGACGCCGTGCGGTTCTCGACCGGTCTACCACCCACTGCCATACGCGTTGCTTTCATCGACCACCGACTTCAACCTGCGGTATTAATTCCCGATCTTCCGTTCCGGAAGGATTGTCTTCCATCCACTGGGACGGGAAACTAACACGGCGAAAACGGATCGGACGGCTAGCGGGGAAGGTGGCCACCGGACTGCATCTCCCGATACGTCGTACAGGCGGGACAGCCGTGGACGACGTCGCCGTTGTCCCCGAAGACGCGGGCGAACTGCTGGGTGACGTGTGTCCCACAGTTTCGACAGCGAGCGCCTGCCGACGACGATTCCATCGGTTTCCAGCCGTGTTGTGTGGATTTCATGGGTAGGGGAAGGGGGGTTGTGGACGGCGCGGAACCGCGCTGTCCAACCTCACTCCATGCAGGGAAGCAGATGTGAATAAAAGACACAGACCGTTCACTCCGTGACCGGGTCGACGGACACGGAAACCCGTCATTTCTGGGCGCATGAGGGCCTCAAACTCCGGTTAGGGGGCGTTCCCGTTCAGCGGTTCGGAACCGATCTCAAGGTGAATTCAGCCGCGTTCTTTCGCGTTCGCCAGCCGCTGCCGCGATGTCTCGATGTCGAAACTGTGCGTTTCTCGACCGAAAGCGGTAGTTTCTGTTGACGGCTATTTTGCAACTGCGTGTAAGGTCCACCGTTATCAAATACCACTATCGCTTACCGATCTACGTGTTGGAACGTGGCACCGCGGTCGTCGACCGTGGTCCGCCGCGGCTCTACGACCGGAGTTCGAACCGGTTACCGGCAGGCGACTCCGGTACAGCTGGGTGATCACAACTATGTCAACGCAAGCGACCGAGACACGAGCGGAATCGGACTCGAACCCGTCAGTGCAGCTCAACGTCCTCGGGGACGACTGTGCACGAACGATCCTCGTTGCGACCAGCGACGGGCCGAAGACGGCCAAGGAGCTGACCGCCCGAACCGACAGCTCCTCGGCGACCGTCTATCGGCGCATCAACAACCTTCTGGAAAGCGAGCTCCTCGAGGAGTGTGTGCGCTTCGAGGAGAACGGGTCGCATACGACGGCCTACAGGGCGACCGTCGAGGGACTGCGTGTCCGAATCGATTCGAGCGGCATCGACGTCTCGCTGTCGAAAGCCGAATAGCGGCGGAGTCGAACAACGGCGTTCGGGGGACGTGCTGGAACGAACGACCGTTCCGTGAGGGATCACTTTACTTCGAAGCTCCGGACCGGAACGAACTACTACTGCGGCTGTATGATACGGATAACAAATATCTACTCAGTGGAACGGTCAGTGTGATTGAGCAATGCACGATCTGACCGGCTTCCAGCGTGACCTCCTGTACGTGATTGCGGGTGCCGATCGCCCGTCCGGACAGACGGTCAAAGACGAGGTCGAACAGTACTACAGCTCCGAGATCAACCACGGACGGCTGTACCCCAACCTCGACACGCTCGTCAACAAGGAACTCGTCGAGAAAGGACAGCTCGACAGGCGAACCAACTACTACGCGATTACCGACGCGGGACGCGAACAGATCAGCGAGCGCCGCGAGTGGGAACAACAGTACGTCGATCTGTAGCCGAACGCTGACGATCCCGTCGGAGTCGGATCCGTGCATTTTCGCTCGCGAGCCAGTAACCCGGCTATAACAAAGCCCGCGAGCGAGGACGGCTGCAACGACTACATGGTCGTCACTCCCGTCTTCGTGCCGTCGACCGATCGCCCAGCCGTGGTGACCGCCGCATGAGCCATCCGACGAGTGAGGGGGTGCGGTTCGGCTTCCTCCGGTGGTATCCGCTCGATCTGGCGGTGGTCTCGGTTGCGGCGGCGCTCTCGTATTACGCCGTCACCGGTTTCGAACCCGGGTCGGTCCCACGGCTGGCTGCGACGCTCCCGCTCGCGCTGTTCCTGCCCGGCTACGCCCTCGTTTCGGTGCTTTTCCCGGCCGGAGAACGAGCCGCCCGGCAGACGGCGCCGACGGCGACCGACCGCCGTCCTCGCGGGATCGACACCGTCGAACGGCTCGCGCTCGCGTTCGCGCTCTCGCTCGCCGTCGGGCCGATCGTCGTGATCGCGCTTCCCCTCCTCGGCCTCGAGCTCGGGGCGGCGTCGGCCGCCGGCGGGCTGGCGGTCGTCGCGGTCGGGCTAGCCCAGCTCGGGGTCGTCCGTCGTCTGCGGACCCCTACAACTGCCCGGTTTACCGTCTCGATCCGGACGATCCGCGAGCGACTGGGCGGAGGCTTGCAGCTGTCGGCGATCGTCCTCGGCGTCGCGATCGCGCTGGCGGTCGGAGCCCTCGCCGTTGGCTTCCTGTTTCCTGCCTCCGCGGGCGGCTACGATCAGCTCTCGCTGTACTCCGAGACCGAGGACGGCGACCTCGTCGCGGGGGAGTTCCCGGACACCGTCGCGCCCGGCGAGTCGGTGCCGGTGACGATCGAGGTCGAGAACGGCGGCGAGGAGACGCGTGAGTACGAGCTGGTCGTCCAGGAGCAACTCGTCGAGGACGGCGAGGTCGTCGACCGCGCGGAGCACGATCGGTTCGGAGCGACGGTCGGAGCGGGGTCGGCCGAGGACGGCAGCTACGAGGTGACGCCCGCGGCCGAGTCCGGCGAGACGGTCCGAATCAGCGTCCTGCTGTTTGAGGCGGGCGAGACGCCGGCCGTGCCGACGAACGAGGACGCCCTCGAGGAGACGTACTTCTGGGTGACCGTCACCGAGGAGCCGGAAGCCGGAGAGTAGACTGAGATACTGATAGCGCGGGCCCACGACTGAAGTCGTGGGAGGAGGTCAGCCCTGGCTGATCGTCACCGAGGTGATCGGGACACACCCTCGCGTCGCCACGGGAACGGGGGTTTCTCTCGGGACGGGATCGAACTACCGTCCGATCGGTCCGAACGGCAGCGTCAGCTCCGGACGCCGGGAGACGTGTTGGACGATCGCTACCGCCAGCACCGCGAGACAGAGCGCGACTGCGACCGCCGGGGCCAGCGCCGTCGTGACGGGGCCGACCGACAGCCAGGCCAGGACGAGGCCCACGACGCCGAGCGCCGTCACCGCGGCGTAGATCCGGTGCCAGGGTCGCTGGGAGCCCGGTCGCCTGTCGAGGTACGGCTCGAAGACGTCGGCGTTGGGGAGGAGCTCGATCGTGTGCGTGTCGGGATTCCAGTCGACGATGCCGTGATCTTCGAGCATCGGCAGGTGGGTCTGATACAGCGAGATGTAGACCCGGCGTCGCTGGGTTCGGGTCACGTCGTCGGTCCCGATCCCGTTCTCCCAGGCGGCGACCTGTTCGACCAGCGGTGCGAGATCGCAGGTGCCGCCCCGCCGTTTCAGATATCTGACGGCGTGGCGCCTGCGGGCGTTGCTGAAGACGTCGAACAGTTCGGCCTGGCCGAACTCGCGATCGGTCATGGTTTCCCTCGCGATTCCGTCTCCCGGTCCCGTCCGCGGGGGCTGATCGGATGACTCACACCACCGAGTGGCACGGAGTGGCCCTTTACTATCACTCGGCTACCCGATCGAAACCGCTATATACCGGTTAGAACCCGTGATTGACGTCAGAAGCGACGTTTCGGGAGCTCTCGAATACGGTCCGACGACGATCGGTCGCGCTGTCGGATCTCGGCCCGTTTCGTCCCCCGGGCGAGGACGTAGTACGGGACTACGGGGCCGTCAAGCCGGGGATAACAAAGCCTCGCTGTCGGGTGTGTCCTGACGAGTACCCGAGTAGCTATGAGAGAACACAGACACGACCGACGACTGCAGGGACGGGCTCGCATCGCCCCCTCGACCGGAGGCTGGTACCCGTGACGCGGTTCGTCTCGGGCGAGGACTGTACGATCGCCGACGACGCGACGATCGACCACGGCGAGTTCGCGGAGCCGACGCGGATCGGCGCCGACGCGACGATCAGGGCCGGCTCGATCGTCTACGGCGACGTCACGATCGGCGACGGGTTCACCACCGGCCACGACGTGTTGATCCGCGAGGGAACCACGATCGGCGACGACGTCCTCGTCGGTACGAAGACCGTCATCGACGGCGAGACGACGATCGGCTCCCACGTCAGTCTCCAGACGAACGTCTACGTGCCGACCGAGACGACGATCGGTGACAACGTCTTCGTCGGCCCCGGGGCCGTCATGACCAACGACGAGTACCCCATCCGGACCGAGACCGATCTCGAGGGGCCGACCCTCGAGGACGGCGCCTCGGTCGGGGCGAACGCGACGATCCTGCCGGGCGTGACCGTCGGCAAGAACGCGTTCGTCGCGGCCGGCGCCGTCGTCGTCGAGGACGTCCCCGCCGACAGCCTCGCGGTGGGCGCACCGGCTGGAACACAACCGCTTCCCGACCCCCTCGAGGGGCCGAACCAGCTCGAATGACCGATACCGAAACTGACGCCGACGCCGACAGCGGTATCGAACGCGTCTCCGAGGACTCGGAGATCGACGAGTCCGTTCCGATCGCCGACCCGTCGCTCGGCGAGGACGTGATCGACCGGGTCCGGGACGTCCTCGAGCGCGGCGCGCTCGCCGACGGGCCCGAGGTCCGTGCCTTTGAGGAGGAGTTCGCCGCCTTCTGTGGCGCCGATCGGGCGGTCGCGACCTCGAACGGGACGACGGCGCTGGCAACCGCCCTCGAGGCGCTGGGTCTCGAGGACGGCGACGCGGTCGTCACCTCGCCGTTTTCCTTCGTCGCGAGCGCGAACGCGATCCGGCTCGCCGGCGGAATCCCGGTGTTCGCGGACATCGATCCCGAGACATACGCACTCGATCCCGACGCAGTCGAGCGGGCGGTCCGCGACCGCGAGGACGTCGTCGGTCTGCTCCCGGTCCACCTCTATGGGCTCCCGGCCCCGATGCCCGCGCTGTGCGAGATCGCCGACGAACACGATCTCTTCGTCCTCGAGGACGCCTGCCAGGCCCACGGCGCGAAGTGTGAGGGGACGCGGGTCGGAACCTTCGGCGACGCCGCCTGCTTCTCGTTTTACCCGACCAAGAACATGACGACGGGTGAGGGCGGCATCGTCACGACCGACCGCGAGGACGTCGCCGAGCGGGCGGCCAGGTACGTCAACCACGGCCGCGGCGAGACCGGTACCGGAGGGTACGACCACCTCGAGCTGGGCCACAACCACCGGATGACCGGGATCGCGGCCGCGATCGGTCGCGTCCAGCTCGAGCGACTGCCGGCGCACAACCGGGCCCGACGGGAGCACGCGGCCGCCTACGACGAGGCGTTCGCCGAGCTTCCCTTCGAGACGCCGACCGAGCCCACCCGGTACCGCCACGTCTACCACCAGTACACGGTGCGGGCGAGCGACCGGGACGCGCTCGCGGCGTCGCTCGCCGATCGAAACGTCGACACCGGGATCTACTACGAGCGACCGATCCACCGCCAGCCGGCCTACGACTCAGTGAGCACGGCCGCGGCGACGTTCCCCGAGGCCGAGCGAGCCGCCAAAGAAGTCCTTTCCCTGCCCGTCCACCCGACGCTCTCGGCGGGCCAGCGACAAACCGTCGTCGAGGCGGTGCGGAACCACTACGATACGCAATGACAGACCAACCACCCCTCAGAATCGGCGTCATCGGCGCCGGCTCGATGGGCGAGAATCATGCGCGGGTGTACAGCGAACTGCGAACCGTCGATCTCGTCGGCGTCGCCGACCGCAACCGCGAGGTCGCCCGGCGGGTCGCCGCCGAGTACGGCACCGACGCCGTCGAGTTCGAGACGCTGCTGGATCGGTGCGACGCCGTCACCGTCGCGGTGCCGACCCACGCCCACGCCGACGTCGTCTCGCGGTGTCTCGAGGCCGACCTCGACGTCCTCGTTGAGAAACCGATCGCGGGCACGGTCGAGGAGGGCCGCGCCCTCGCCGAGCTGGCACGAGAGCGGGACCGCGTCCTCCAGGTCGGCCACATCGAGCGGTTCAACCCCGCGGTGGGGATGCTCGAGGAGCTGGTCGACGACCTCGAGATCATCGGCGTCGAGGCCGAGCGGCTCGGTCCCCCGATCAACCGCGACGCGCCCGGTAACGTCGTCTTCGACCTGATGATCCACGACGTCGATGTCGTCGGCGCCGTCCTCGACCGGGAGCCGACGTCGATATCGGCGATCGGGGCGGCCGACGGCCGGTACGCGACGGCGACGATGGAGTACGACGACGTGGTCGCGACCCTGACCGCGAGCCGAGTCACCCAGAAGAAAGTCAGGAAACTCACCGTCACCGCCAGGGAGTGTCTCGTCGAGGTCGACTACCTCGAGCAGTCCGTGCTGATCTATCGGGACTCCTACCCCGAGTATCTCACCGACGACGGCCAGAACCGCTACCGCCACGAGAGCGTGGTCGAACGTCCTCGGATCGGGACCGGGGAGCCGCTGCGTCACGAACTCGAGTCGTTCGTCGAGGCCGTCCGTACCGGATCCGAGCCCGAGGTGACCGCCGAGGACGGCGTCAGGGCCCTCGAGACGGTGCAGGCGATCGACTCGCGACTCGACCGACGACGACAGCGGGAGGTGAACGCCCGATGAGCGATCGTCCGCCTGCACCGTACGACGACGACCTGACGGACGAGGCGTTCCGCGACCGGCTCGTCGGCGGCGAGATCCCCGTCGCCGTCTACGGGCTCGGCAAGATGGGGCTCCCCCTTGCGGGCGTCTACGCCGAGATGACCGGCAACGTCACCGGCGTCGACGTCGATCCGGCGGTCGTCGAGAGCGTCGAAGACGGGCGGAGCCACGTCGTCGGTGAGCCCGGGCTCGACGTCCTCGTCGCCGACCAGGTCGAGCGCGGACGGCTCGGTGCGACGACCGACGGCGCCGGGGCCGCCGGCGACGCTCGGATCCACGTGATCATCGTGCCGACGCTCGTCACCGAGGACGACGATCCCGACCTCGGGACGGTCGAATCGGTTGTCGAAGACATCGCCGCGGGGCTCGCGCCGGGCGATCTGGTGATCGCCGAGTCGACGCTGCCGCCGGGCTCCTGTCGGGACGTCCTGTTGCCACACCTGTGCCAGGAAAGCGGGCTCGAACGGGGGACGTTCGGGCTCGCGTTCTGTCCGGAGCGCACGAAGTCGGGCAGGGCCTTGCAGGACATCCGCGGGGCGTACCCGAAGGTCGTCGGCGGCGTCGACGCGGCCAGCACCCGCGCGGCCGAGCTGATCTACGGGGAGCTCACGAGCAACGAGGTCCACCCGGTCTCGGACGCGACGACCGCGGAGGCCGTGAAGGTGTTCGAGGGCGTCTACCGCGACGTCAACATCGCGCTGGCCAACGAACTGGGCCGGCTCGCCGACGAGCTGGGGATCTCCGTCCGCGAGGCGATCGACACGGCCAACGGGATCCCGGTCTGTCAGCTCCACGAGCCCGGCCCCGGGGTCGGGGGCCACTGTATCCCCTACTATCCCCACTTCCTGCTCTCGCGGCTCGAGGAGCCGATGCCGGTGATGCGGACGGCCCGGGAGCTCAACGACGCGATGCCGTCGGTCGTCGTCGACAGGCTCGCCGACGAGCTGGCGGCGACGGGAGTCGACCTCGCCGAGGCCTCGGTCGCGGTGCTGGGAATCACGTACCGACCCGGCGTCGAGGAAACCCGCGCGTCGCCAGCGATCGGCGTCATCGAGGCGCTTCGGGAGGCCGGGGCCGACGTCGTCGGCGTCGACCCGCTCGTCGATCCCGCCGAGTACGGGGCTCGCCCGGTCACCATCGAGGACGTCCCCGAGAAGTCGTTCGACGGCGTCGTCGTCGTCACCCCCCACGAGGAGTTCGAGGCGATCCCCTGGGGCGACCTCGAGCCGATGGTCGTCCTCGACGGACGGGACGCCATCGACCTCTCCGGGACGGGCCACCGCCAGTACACCCTCGCGGGAACGCACGCGGGGTCGTCGCCCGTCGTGAACGCGGGCGAACTCGAGGACGCGAGCGACGCGCCCGACCCGGAGCCGACGCGAACGGACGGTGGGGGCGATGTATAAGGGTCAGTCAGTCGCGGTCGTCGTCACCGCCTACGAGGAGGCGGCGTTCGTCGGTCGCGTCCTCGAGACGGTGCCCGACTACGTCGATCGGATCTACGCCGTCGACGACGCCTCGCCCGACGACTCCTGGGCCGTCATTCGGCGCGTCGCCGAGCGGATCAACGAGTCCACCGAGCCGACGCGGACGGTCGCCGATGGCGGCGACGGCCGACGGGTCGTCCCGATCCGCCACGAGGAAAACAGGGGGTACGGCGCCGCCGTCAAGACCGGCTACGAGCGGGCCGTCGACGACGGGATCGACGTCGTCGCCGTGATGAACGGCGACGGGCAGATGGATCCCGCGATCCTCGACCGGATCCTCGACCCCGTCGTCGACGGCGAGGCCGACTACGCGAAGGGGAACCGGCTGCTCACGCCCGAGGACCGCGACTCGATGTCGACGTTCCGGTTCGTCGGCAACGCCATGCTCACGGGGCTCTCGAAGTTCGCCACCGGCTACTGGACGCTGTCGGATCCCCAGAACGGGTACACCGCCATCTCCCGGGAGACGATCGAGCGCCTCGACCTCGAGGCGATCACGGATCAGTACGGCTTTCTCAACCACCTCCTGACCCACCTCAACGTCGCGGAGTGTCGGGTCGCGGACGTCCCCATGACGGCCGTCTACGGCGAGGAGGAGTCGAGCATCCGCTACCCGGCGTTCGTCCAGTTCGTCTCGCTACTCCTGCTCCGGAGTTTCTGCTGGCGGCTCAAGATCCGCTACGTCGTCCGGGGCTTTCACCCGGCCGTCGTCTTCTACGGCGCCGGCGCGACCGGGCTGGCCGGCGGGGTCGCGGGGCTGGTCGGCTCGCTCGCCCGCCACCTCCGGGGTGCCGAGAGCGTTACCGACGCGATCGCGTCCTTCGTCGCCGTGCTGGTCGGCACGACCGCGCTCGGGATCGGTATCTGGCTCGACCGCGAGGAGAACGCCGCGCTCGAGGTGGCCCCGTCCGACCGACTCGACGAGGACGTCACCGACGAAACGTCCTCGGAGCGACTCGGGGAGACGGCACCCCAGTCGGTCGACTAGGGAAGCGAGTGTCCCGTCCTCGGCGCCGGGTCGGGAGATCCGTTCCGCAAGACGAGCGAACGGGCTATCGAGCGCACGAACCACGCGTCCTCGATACACTATATAAAGTACCCCTCAAATAACGGACGTCCACTCACCCGTGTTCGGCTCCTCCGTACAAATACAAGAGGTCAACTGATCATGTCTACTACTACTCGAAACAGACTCGAAAGCCGGTATGCGGGAATCACGCTCGAAGGACAACCCCACGCGCTGTCGGCGTGGTTCATCGTCGCCCTGCGGTTCGTGATGGGCGCAATGATGCTGTTCGCCGGACTTGGCAAGTTCGCGTTCGTCAGCGGCGAGGCGTTCGATGCCAGCGGCTTCCTCGTCCACGGTATCGATCCAGCCAGCCCCGTCAGCGGTTTGTACGCCGCGATGGCGGGCAACGCGATGTTGCTCGAGGTTATCAACGTCGTCGTCCCGGTCACACAGGTGCTGATCGGCGTGGCACTGATCGCCGGCGCGTTCGTCCGGCTGGCCGCCCTCGGCGGCGCCATCCAGATGAGCATGTTCTACCTCGGCGGCTGGGAGGGCCAGTGGCTCGCACTGTTCGACTCGACGCTGATCTACGCCGTCGTCTTCCTGGCCATCGCGGCCTTCGGCGCCGGCCGGATCCTCGGGCTGGACCGCTACATCGCGCAGCTCCAGGTTGGCGGACAGGCGCTCGTCGAGCGCTTCCCGAAGCTTCGATACCTGCTGAGCTAACTCCGGATCTTTTTTGGCTGAAAACTGGGAGAAAACCCACAGCTTCGGTCGTGCCGATTGACCCCGTCGAAACCCTCAGTCGGTGATCGATTTGGGGAGTCGTGCTGAACACACAGCCGAGCGTCACACGAACGATTCTCTACCACTGATCGAGCGCAACCGTTGCCGAAGCAAACACCGAGATCTCCAGCAGCGGTCAAAACCAGGCTGCTGGACGCGGGGAACAACGTTTTCCCTGTCAGCCAACTACGGGCGAATATGGACGTCCGAGAGCCGGAGGCTCTCGTTCCAGCGGCTGTTGATACACTCCCGATCAACTTTGCAATCCTCGATAGTGAGGGGACGATCCTGTATACGAATCACGCATGGCGAGCGTTCGGCAGGGCCAACGATATCGACCTTCGGCCGGATACGATCGGTACCAACTATCTCGAGATCACCGAACAGGCGGAGACGGAAACGGCTCAAACTGCTGCCACCGGGTTGTCCGAAATTTTGACGGGTGAACGGGAACTCTTCGAGTTCGAGTACCCGTGCCACTCTCCCGACCAGCAACGGTGGTTCCTCATGCGGGCAGCACAGTTTACCGACGGTAATCGGAGATACGTTGCTGTCGCCCACTTCGATATCACCGACCGGTACGAGTACCAGCGTCGGCTGGAAGAATCCAACGAGCGCCTCCGACAGTTCGCCCACGCTGCCTCCCACGACCTCCAAGAGCCGTTACGGATGATCACGAACTACCTGCAACTGCTCGAGCGCCGGTATAGCGACGAACTCGACGAAGATGCCGAAGAGTTCATCGAGTTCGCAGTCGACGGTGCCGAGCGGATGGAGGCGATGATCGAGGGGCTTCTCACGTACTCCAGGGTCGAAACGCAGGAAAACTCCTTTGATTCGGTCGATCTCGAGGCAGTACTTGAGGATGTTTTGACCGACCTCGGCATCCGGATCGAGGAAACCGATGCTGAAATCACCGCCGAACCGCTGCCGACTGTCAGCGGTGACGCCAGCCAACTCCGCCAGCTCTTCCAGAACCTGTTGGAGAACGCTCTCCAGTACAGCGGCGAGCAGAAGCCTCGAGTGTCGATCGCTGCGACGCGTGACGAGGACGAGTGGGTGATTTCGGTCAGCGACGAGGGGATCGGTATCGATCACGAAGAGGCAGACCGAGTTTTCGAGGTGTTCCAGCGGCTCCACAGCCACGAGGAGTACGACGGGACGGGGATCGGCCTCGCACTCTGTGAGCGAATCGTGGAACGACACGGTGGCGAGATCTGGGTTGCCGCCGACTCCGACGGCGGATCGACGTTCTCGTTTACGCTTCCGCGAGCTGACACCTGAGCCCGTTTTCGAGGGCTGCGGTCACCCGGTGTATTCGGCACGCAGTTTTGACAACGGTTGGATGAAAACGACGAACGCTCCGTTACCCTGCCTGGAACGCCATCACCGAGAAATTCGGCTACTGAAGAACTAGCTCCACCTCCGTTCGAGACGCTCACTCGATTCACCCGCCGATGACGCTGGGCGTGCAGGCAGCACCACTATTCGCGGGAGGAAACACGGGAAAGCTGTGATCGAGAAACTGCCACGGAGCGAGGGTAACAGCATCGGCTACGAAGCCACCGACGAACTGAGCGAGGACGAGTACGCGGAGATCCTGGCCGACGTCGAAGCGGCGATCGACGAGTACGGTTCGGCGAAACTCCTGCTGGATCTCTCCGGCGTTTCCGACTCGTACGCCGAGTTCGACGCGTACGAGGAGGATTTCGGCTTCTACCTTCGACACGGGGAGGACATGGACTGTTACGCGGTCGTCGGCGACGACAGCGTCCTCGAGTGGGGAACGGAGCTCAGCGATCGAGTGACCGAGACGGATATCGAGTTCTTCGACGCGGAGGATCTCGACGACGCGTGGGAGTACGTCGAAGAACAGTGACTCCTCCCACGACTGACGTCGTGGGCGTTCTGTAGCAGGAGCACGCCGTTGAGAGACCCGTTGTCAGAAACGGAACAGTCAGTCGACACCGTCGGCTCGGCTACGGGTCAGCCGCGTCCGAACCGCTCTTCGGACCGGACAGGGGGAAGTCGACTTCGATCGTGTCGTATTAGACTGGGGACCGTGAATCGCCAGTAACGACGGTTTTGTGCCGACTACAGCGATTGCGAGCGGGGGCGAATCGCCTGCTTGGCCGGCGGACTGAGCCGATCGAGCGAGCCCCGCGCGGTCGCGATGTCGACGAGCAGGTCGGTCAGGTTCACCAGCTCGCCGACGTAGGCCTGCCGGCGCCGCTGCCAGCGAGCCGGGACGCCCTCGTCGCCGAGGACGTCGATCGCCCGATCCCGGAGGTTCTCGTAGGCGTCGAACTGTTCGGCGAGCCCGGCCCGCTCGAGGGCCTGGAACTCGCCGTACTCGTGGTCGTCGGTGCCCCGGTAGCGGAACGCGGGGGTGCCAAGCAGGGCGGCCTCGGTGGCCATCGTTCCCGTGTCGGCGACGAGCAGCGAGGCCTCGGCCATCGCGTCGTGGATCAGTGCGGGGTGGAGGTCGTACGGCCGAGCCGGGGAGTCCCGGAGCTCCATCTCGCCGCGCTCGTCGGAGACGAAAACGGTTGCGTCCTCGCTCAGGCGCTCGATCAGGTCCCGGCGCTGCTCTGGCCGAAAGCCCTCGAGATCGGTATCGTGGAGGGCGTCGAGGGCGTTGAACCGCAGGAGGACGTACGGCTCCTCGGGATCGACCCCGAGGTACTCGCGGATCCGTCCGTCGGGCTCGAAAACGTCGGGGTGGAGGTAGGCACACTCCTTGAACCCCTCGAAGGTGTAGTGGTCCGGCCCCAGGTCTCGCCGGGTCACCGCCGGTGAGAGGATGCAGTCGGCGAACGGACGGGAGACGGTGTGGTTGAAATCGCCCGGCTCGTCGTCCAGCACGAGCACCGTCGGCGCCCGCGTCACCGTCCCCGCGAGGGCGGCGTAGGGCCCCCGTCCGAAGACGACGTCGGGGCGAAACCGGACCGACTCCCGGACGATCGTCCCGAGCTGGCCGCCCAGCTCGCGGGCGAACCGCAGCCGGGAGTAGGCGTCGGTACCGTGATCGCCGTACACCCGATACGGCATGCCGAAAAACTCGAGCAGGTCGGTCGTACAGGCGTACTCGCGGGTCAACACGAGGACGTCGTGGCCGGCGCGTTCAAGCCTGTTGACGGTGTGGCGGTACAGGTGGACGTGGGCGGGGGTGTTAGCGAAGACGAGAATCCGCATCGCCTCCCCGTAGCCGTCGATGACCCTTTGTAATAGTACAGCTACCCGTGGACGAAGCCACGGCAGGCGCCGCGAGCCGAACCGTTGTGGGCCGACGCGTCGCGGTCCGGCCGCGTTTCGCTCGCGTAGGCTCTCCGTACCGACCGCGATCGAGCGGTTTCCGGACCCATAACAAACCGTTGCGGACCGGTTGCCTCCGTCGATGAACGTCCTCGTCGTGACGGCCAACGCCGACGCGCCGTTTCTGACCCAGCAGGTGGACGCACTCGAGGCGCGGGGCGTTGCCGTCCGGATCCTGCCGATCGCGGGCGAGGTCGGCGCCGACGTCGACCGGAGCCCGCTGGATTACGTCCGGACGGTCCCGCGGGTGCTCCGCGAGGCGGGTCCCGAGTACGATCTGGTCCACGCCCACTACGGGCTGACTGCGCCCGCCGCGCTGGCTCAGCTGCGACTGCCCGTCGTCCTCTCGCTGTGGGGCTCCGACGTCTACGGCCCGGCCGCACCCGTGAGCAAGCTCTGTGCCCCGCTATGTGCGGAGACGGTCGTCATGTCGGACGCGATGCGGACCGAACTCGGTCGGGGGACGGTGATCCCCGACGGCGTCGATCTCGAGCGGTTCCGCCCCGAATCACGGGCCCGCGCCCGCGAGGACGTCGGGTGGTCGGCCGACGAGTACCACGTCCTCTTTCCCTATTCGCCCGCACGCACGGTGAAAAACTATCCGCGGGCCGAACGCGTCGTCGCTGCCGCCTCGCGACGCCTGGACAGACCCGTTCGACTGCAGACGGTCTCCGGGGTCGACCACGACGCGGTCTCGACCTATCTCAATGCCGCCGACGCCCTGCTTCTGACCTCCGATAGCGAGGGGTCGCCCAACTCAGTCAAGGAGGCCCTGGCCTGCAACGTGCCCGTCGTCTCGGTCCCGGTCGGGGACGTGCCCGAACGGCTCGGCGGGGTCGACCCCTCGGTCGTCGCGAGGACGGACCGGGCGCTGGTCGCGGGCCTGGTCGACGTCCTCGAGCGCGGCGAGCGCTCGAACGGGCGGGAGGCGGCTCGCGAGGTGAGCATCGAACGAACCGCCGACAGGATGCTCGCGGTCTACGAGCGAGCGACCGGAACGCGGGTCGCCGACCGCGAGCGCGAGCGGGAGGCCGTCGCCTCGCGGTAGCTGGGCGATCGCGGGACTACTCACCGAAGACGGCAGCGACGTCCTCGAGCAACGCTCCGGCCGACTCGTGGCCCTCGTACCGGACGGTTCCAGTTCGCCGATCGAGCTCCAGCCAGCCCCGGGATTGCAGCTTCGGCAGCTGGTGGTGGACGATCGCCGACGACAGCTCCTCGCGGTCGCGCTCGGGAATCCGCCTGTCGAGGTGGACGACCAGTTCCTCGACCGTCGCGGTGGGGCCGCCGGCGTCGTTCTCGAAGTAGTGGACGATCTCTCAGCGAAGACTGTCACGCAGCGTGTCGAGGACCCTGTCCACCGCCGGTGCTTTCTCCGGATAGCAGGAACGAGCGACCATAGGAATGGTACCATCTGACACAGTATAGCAATACCGGGGCGAGCGCTCGTGCCGTGCGAGGACGTCCTATCCGAACTCCGTCCGGTACCAGGCGGCCGTCTCCGGAAGGTGGGCCTCGAGCGGGCGGTAGGTGTAGCCCAGTTCCTCGTGGGCCTTCCGGGAGGTGTAGAACAGCCGCTGGGTCGCGAGCCGAGCCATCCGGCGGTCGAAGGGGAACACGCGCCGACCGGTGGTGGCGTCGACGAGTTCGGCGACGGGACCCGCCGCGTGAATCGCAGTCGGCGGGACGGGCACCCGCGCGGGAGCGCCGTCGAGGGCGTCGCCGATCCGCGAGACGGCCCGGTCGTAGGTGAGGTTCTCGCCGCCGAGGATGTAGTGTTCGCCGCGCTCGCCGCGTTCGGCCGCGGCGACCAGCCCTGCGACGACGTCGTCGACGCCGACGATACTGAGTCCTCCGGGGAGGTAGGCCGGCATCGTCCGTTCGATCCCCATCGCGAGCAGCTGGGCGGTGAAGTTCCGATCACCGGGGCCGAAGATCGATGTCGGGTGCGTCGTCACCGCGTCGCCGGTTCGCTCGGCGTAGCGGTCGACGAGGCTCTCGGCTCGGGCTTTCGAGGCCTGATAGGCGCCGATCGGTTCGGCGACGTTGGTCTCGTCGGCGACGGGGTCGCTCCCGTTCGGACGGCGCGTCCCCGAGGTGCTCGTAAACACCACGCGCCCGGCGTCGGTCGCCGCACAGGCCTCGAGCAGGGTCGCGGTCCCGTCCCGGTTGACCCGGTGGACGGTCTCCGGGTCGGCGTTCCAGAGGCTCGCGCCCGCGAGGTGGAAGACGACGTCGGTGTCGTCGACCAGCGACTCGAGGACGCCCCGATCGAAGAGGTCGCCGACGTACCACTCGACGTCCTCGGGGTCGTCCCGACCGGGGCCCGAGCGGCTGAGCCCGCGGACCTCCCACCCCTCGGACCGGAGATGGTCACAGAGGTGGGTTCCCAGAAACCCCGTTGCGCCGGTGACTGCGGCGGTGTCCCCGGTCATCGCTCGAGCTGGGGCGGGACGGCGTCGCCGCTGGTCGCCGCGTAGAGGCGGTAGGCAGTCGAGACGGCCGGATGGGTGTCCTCGGACGGCGGTAGTCGTCCGCCGGAGAGTCGCTCGCGGACCGCGTCGAGGTCGAGCTCGTCGAGGTTCTCGACGGCGACTGGACGGGTCGACTCGGGAACCAGTTCCGAGAGCGCCTCGTCGTCCCCGATCGCGCGACCGAGCAGGGAGGTGGCGACGGCGTCGACGGCCGGGGCCGACCCCGACAGCACCGCGTCGACCGCGGCGGGATCGTCCCCGTAGGCGACGACCCCGTCGAGGACGGCGAGGACGGGTTCGACCGCGCGGGTCACTGCGATCGCGATCCGTTCGGGTTCGGCGGTCGAGCGGACGAGTCGGGCGAGCGTTCGCGTCGCTCCGGCGACCATACCCTCGGCGGTCGGCCGCAGCGTCGGCACGACGATCGTCGGCGACTCGAGCAGCGGCTCCGGCACCGAGAGCGCGACCGATCGCCCTCCGGCGGATCGGTACTCGTTTCGTTTCGGGACGTCGGCCAGATCGACCAGCGCGGCCCCGACGCGCTCGGCCAGGCGGTCGTACCCCAGATACGACGCCGTCCGCTCGAACGCGATGCGGTCGTCGCTGCGCCCGAGGACGGCGACGTCGGCCCCGAGCTCGCGATCGAGCCACGCGGCGACCGCGCCGACGACCGCGGGATCGGTCACGACGCCCGTCGAGGGGTGGAACGGGTAGTGTGCGTCGGGCGCGATCGCGACCCGATCGGCGTCCTCGAGACGGTCTCGATGGGGAGCGAGGACGGTTCCGACGGCGTCCTCGAGGCGGGCCCGCCGGGTGTCGACGTCGGGCCGCCAGCCGCGGCCGTCGCGATCGACCGCGGCCAGGCGAACGGCGTTCACGGGCGCACCTCCGGCAGCTCGATCTCGGTAGCTGTGGTCTCGGCTGCCAGATCGTACGCTCGCTCGGCGAGCGCGAGCGACCGCCGCCCATCGCGGCCGCTGACGGGCGGCTCCTCACCGTTCCGGATCGCCCCGACGAAGTCCGCCAGCGCGTCGTAGTGGGCCTGCAGGTAGAACGTCGGCCCGAACACGGTTCGGTCGGCGGCGCCGACGCGGCTGGCGACGTTCTCGAGGGCGGCCCGGGCCGCGCTCGCATAGAAGTGCTCCGGGAGGTGCTCCTGGTTGGTGATCGTGCCCGTGATCCCCTCCAGGCGCAGCCGGGTGTTGACCTCGGGGAGCTCTTCCCACTGGTAGGAGCCACAGTGCAGCGTGACCGTCGTTCCCGTCTCGGGCGCGCGCAGCAGGACCGTCGCGGCGTCCTCGACGTCGATGTCGAGGGTGTGGCCCGTCGTCGCCGCGCGCACTTCTAGTTCGCCGAACAGCCACTCGAGGACGTCGAAACAGTGCACGCCGAGCTCGAGCAGGGAGCCGCCCCCGACGGCGTCGGAATCGAGCGGCCAGGAGGGGGGTGCGGCGTCGGCTGGGGGGCGCCCGAGCGGGCCGTCGTTGAGCCGGGTGATCGAGGCGTAGGGAACGTGACCGACGCTGCCGTCCTCGTAGGCCGACTTGACGCCGACCATGTCGGGCTGGTAGCGAAGCGTGTGGTCGACGCCGACGGCGATCCCGGCCTGTGTCGCGGTCTCGAGCATCCGATCGGCTTCCTCCGTCGAACGGGCCAGGGGTTTCTCGACGAAAACGTCGACCCCGTGCTCGGCAGCTCGTTCGACGGCCTCCGCGTGGAGAAAGGGCGGGAGTGCGACGACGGCGACGTCGAGATCCTCGGCCGCGAGCAGCGCCGCGTAGTCGTCGTAGGTGCGCTCGACGCCGGCCCGTTCGGCCCGCTCGCGGTTCTCCGGAACCGCGTCCGCGGCCGCGACGACCGCGACGTCGGGCATCGCGAGCGCGGATTTCAGGTGCACCGTGCCGATGTTACCGACCCCGAGGACGCCGACCGAGAGCGCCCCGGAGTCGCTCGCTCGGCTGCGAAACTGTGAGAGCATTCGCTCGAGAAGGTGGTGTCAGCGGGCTTTGTTATCGTCGCCGTACTCCGATATCTCGGAGAGTAGATCACCCATTCCGGTCGAACACGTGTCTTACTTTCCGTCGCCGAGTTCGGCGACGCGACGGTGACAGGGCGCGATCGTTCGACCGTCGACGCTGTTTGTGTTCCCGCCGATACCCTGAACGGCGACCCGGCGGGCGACGTCGGCCATCGTCTCGACGGTGAGGTCGGTCTCGGCGCGTCGTTTGTCGAGATACGCGAGGACGGCACGCATCCGTTCGTCGTCGCGCTCGTGGGTGAGGTTGTTCGGATGGAGCCACATGTGAAAGGTTCCGTCGCTCGCCGCGGCCTCGTCGATTCCGCGACGGGCCATCGTGACCATTGGATCGCTCCAGACGGATTCGGCGACCGTTCGCGCGGGCCCCTCGAACCCGAACAGGAACAGCGACGCCGGGACGTTCACCAGCCCGTACTCGTCGACTGCGGGCTCGACGAGCAGCGACCGGGACCGGACGGTCGAATCGAAGAGTCCGCGGATCCCGTCGGGAGTCGGCGACCGCCCCCGGTAGGCGGCGACGCCGTACTCCGCGAGGACGTCGCGGTGGCCGATGTCGTTTCGGGGGTAGATAAACGAGTCGACGGTCTGATTCCATTCCCGGGCCAGTTCGACGCTTCGCTCGAGTTCGGCCGCGGCGAACTCGTGGTCGGTCTCGGGACGGCCGAACAGCGCGTGGGAAAACGAGTGGCTGGCGAACTCGTGGTCGACGTCGGACTCGAGGATCGCGCGGACGAGCTCCGGACAGTACCGGAGGTCCTCGCGGTCGCGCCAGGCGCCCCGCTCGCGGTCGAACCAGCCGTCGGGGGCGGGGTGGTCGGCGTGGCGCCCGTCACAAGAGTCGAGCATGAGGTGGCCGACGACCGCCCAGGTCGCCGGCACGTCGTACTCCGCACACAGCTCGAGCATCGTCTCCCAGCCGCGTCGTCCGGCCTCGACCCGGTCGGTCGGTGCGGGATCGAGGTCGTGGAATCCCCATCCCAGCTCGGCGTCGAGCGAGATCACCACGCTTCCCACAGCGTCCACCACCGTTGGGGCATACTCATGTTCGAGCCGATAGCGGCTGTATCGTTTTGTTATGGGCGCCGTTCCGCGCCCGTCGCCGTCCTGACGAGTCAGTAAGCGATCGATACCGGTTGCCGGTAGCAGGGAGACGACGAACCCGACCGTCGGTAGGGACCGACAACGCCTCGCGGGTCGGCGTCGAGCCCGCTGAAGCGGATCTATAACAAAGCGGTCGTCGGCGCACCTCCACCACAGTAGACGTTTCGAACGTCCCGATACCCACCCATGAGCCCATCTTCCACCCCATCGAAGCGAGCGTTCGTCCTCGGACTCGACGGCGTACCGTGGCGGCTGATCGAGCGATGGAGCGACGCCGGCGAGCTCCCGAACTTCGCCCGCATGCGCGAGGAGGGAGCCTCCGGCGTCCTCGAGAGCACCCGTCCGCCGACGACGCCGCTCGCCTGGCCCTCGATCGCCACCGGCGTCTGGCCGGACAAACACGGGCTCTACGGCTTCCAGCGACTCTCGAGCGAGTACTCCCAGCGGATGTATACGAGCCACGACCGGCGCCAGCCGGCCCTCTGGGACCAGCTCTCGCCGGCCCACGTCGGCAACGTTCCGATGACCTACCCGGCGAGCGAGCTCGACGGGACGATGGTGACGGGGATGATGACTCCCTCGACCGAGCGGGAGTTTACCTATCCGCCCGAGCTCCGCGCGAAACTCGAAGAGCGGATCCCGGAGTATCGGATCAGCCTCGACTACCCAGACTACGCCGACCGCCTCGAGGCGTTCCCCGCCGCTGTCGACGACATGCTCTCGAAACGCCGCGAGCTGATGCGCCTCCAGATGGAGGAAGCCAGCGACGACTGGCAGCTGTTTTTCTTCGTCTACACGGCGCCCGACCGGTTCCAGCACCTCGTCTGGGAGATGGACCAGCTGCTCGAACACTACAGGCGGCTCGACGAGATCCTCGGGGAGGTCATCGAGTACGCCGACGATCACGTCGCCGACCTCTATGTTGTCTCCGACCACGGGTTCGGGCCGATCGAGACGCTCGTCTACGTCAACCGGATCCTCGAGCGCGAGGGGTATCTCTTCCGGCAGGAAAACGAGGGCACCCGCGGCGCGCTCGCGAGCCTGGGGATCTCCCGGGACACCATCACGAACACGCTCGAGCGGGTCGGCATCTCCGAGGACGTCCTCGTCTCGACGCTCCCCCGCCGGCTCGTCGACTCGGTCGCCGAGCAGATCCCCGGCGACCACGCCCTCTACGACGTCGACTACGAGCGTACCGTCGCGTTCGTCCACGGGGCGGGCAACTGTTACATCAACGACGCCGAGCGCTTCGAACACGGCGTCGTCGACCCCGGCGACGTCGAGCGGATCAAGGCCGAACTCGTCGACGTCTTCGAGTCCGTCACCGACGACGGCGACCGCGTCCTCGAGGTCTTCGACGGCGACGAGCTGTTTCCGACCGACGAGCGGTCGCCGGACCTGGTCGTCAACGGCACGGACGGCTATGACTCGCGAAACACCATCTCCGACGAGACGTTCGGCGAGACCGGGACCTACGCCGCCAGCCATCGCAGCAAGGGGATCGTGCTCTGTCGGGGCCCCTCGATCGACGCCGGGGCGACGCTGCGGGGTGCCCGCGTCGTCGATATCGCACCGACGCTGCTGCACGGGATCGGCGAGCCGATCCCCGAGAACACCGACGGCCGCGTCCTCTTCGACGCCTTCGACGAGCGGGCGACACCCTCGCGGACGAAAGTCGAGCGAACCGCGGTGTCGGGCGGCGACGGCGGCGAGGTCGAGGAGGACTTCTCCGACGTCGAGGACCGGCTGAAGGGGCTGGGTTACATGGAGTGAGCCGCGCCGTCGAACCCGTCGGGAGCGTCGAGCCTACGGTTTGCAAGCACAGCGACTACCCTCCGTCGGTCCGCATTCTCACGTATGGTCGACGAGGACCTCGAGCTCGAACGCGACATCGGCGAAGCGACGATCGTCTACGACGAACCAGACGAGGGCGTCGCCAGGAAGACGGTGCCCAACGAACACGTCGCGTACTTCCAGGACCACTGGATCATCAAAACCGACGAGGACGAGGAGGGCCACGACATCGTGCGACGGATCCCTGCCAAACGAGTCCACTACGTCGAGCGCTCCGTCGAGGAGTTCGAGGAGGAGGTGAGCACGCTCGTGGATCAGGTTCAGTCGTTCGCCTCCGACCTCCGGACGAAGATCCCGGTCGGCGGCGGCCCCTCGGGCGGTCGCGGCGAGGGCGAGGACGTCGAACCGATCAACGTCGACATCGACGAACCCGACGACGAGACGCCCGGTCGGTAGCTGGAGGCGATCTCGCTACCGCGTCTCGGACGCCGAACCGTCGTGCGCGCTTCGGGGCCGGGACAGGCCATCCGTCACGTGGTGGGGCGTACTGACCGCCAACGATTCTGCCAGCTTCGCCAGCTGGTCTTCGCAGGGCGCGTTTGGATCACGACGGTCATCCGAGGACACATCGCGTCACAGGGTGATCTCGTCGCCACTGCACCGAGTGGCCGTTGATCAGTCTGGCTTTTCGCCGTCATCCATGAGGGAAGAAACGATGAGTCGTTTGGTCCCACGCCGAAGGAGACCACTGGCTGCAGGTTGAGAGATATCCAGAGTAGCGGCGACTTCGCTGAGAGTTGCGTTCCGCGGGTCTTCGAAATAGCCTGCGTCGAGTGCGACGAGGAGTGCCTCTCGTTGGCTATCGGTCAACCCTGCGTCCGTCTTCCCCAAACTAGCGTACTCGTTTACGCGCAGTAACTCGATCTCGATGCCGTTCCGTTCTGCATAGTCCCAGAGAGGAGCCAGATTCGTCCGGTCGGGCAGCCACACTGTTAGCACCCAACCGTTTCCGTCGTTTTTCATATCGAGTATGACACCGTTCGCGGTCGAAATGATCGGTGAGATGACCTTCGCTTCGTCCGTGTACTCGAAGCTATAAATCGCCTTCTCGTCTCTGGTTTCGATGACTCGTTCGAACTCGCCGATGGTGTGATCGTTCCGCAATCCGTCTTCGAACCGGCGGAAATCAGATGACCGTATGCGATAGAAGAACTTCCCCGATGTCGGGTCAGTTCCTGCCTCTAGCACCGACCTGACGGTCGCACTCTGGTCGTGAGTGACTGTCTTTGTGAGCACGATGTCAGGGTGCTCGACTCGGACGACTGCTTTGATATCAGTCACTGTTCTACGGGGTAGGTGTCTGTAATATATGAGCATGTATATCTGGCAAGGTCCTGCGCAACTAGCAGAACCGGTTCGGTGCATACTGAGGATAGTAACGCATTGACGGCACGTGCCGAACCGGCGTCGGCGAAACGCGACAGCCAGCGTCTGCGTTCAGCAGCCGGGAACGCACGAATCATCTAGACCCATATAAATGGATTATTCGATTAAGGGAGAGACCAATTCGGACACGGTCGGTATACAGTATGTATGGCACGGAGAGACCATCCCGGTGACCGAGGCAGCGCCAGTGAACCGAAATTCTACCTCCCCGGCGGGGACACCCCACCGTTCTATGCCGGTCGCTTCGAACGTCTCTGGGCGTCGCTGTTCAACTACGACGTTGAATCACGATAATGGGTTTTCCTGAGATCGATTCGGCTGTGTTCTTTGGTTCGATCACGATGATAACGTGGGGTATCTGGGTAGTCTTGGGGAACGCTGCCTCGGAGTCTATCGACCCGAGGACGGCCGCCGCGATCTCCTATCTCGTTGCGGGACCGCTTGCACTCGGATACATCCTCGTTTCGGACGCATCGCTTGCCATTACTGCGAGGGGCGGCCTGCTCGCCGGCGTGGCCGGATTGTTCACCGGAATCGGCCTGATTTCGATGTACATCGGACTTTCCGGAGGGTCGACGACGGTCGTCTCTACTCTCGGTGCGATGTACTTCGTCGTTGCGGCGCTCATCGGAATGGTTATCCTCGGAGACGAAGTGACGATAACGAGGTTTGCTGGGATCGCGTTCGCAATTCTCGGGGTCGTCCTGGTTTCACAGTAAATCACCCTCCGAGGGTACGTAACGCGAATCCGGAACGGATCTGCCGACCCCGGTTTCAGTTCCTGCAGGTGCGGGTATCAGCTTACGTCGCGTGACCACGAGGGACGGCCATGGGCGAGGACGTCGACGTCGACACTGTCGGGAGCGTCCTCGAGGACGCGGTCGCTCGCTCGATCCTCGTCCAGACCACCAGGGAACCCATGTCTGCCAGCACACTCGCCGAACGATGCGGCGTCTCGGAGGCGACGATCTACCGGCGTCTCGAGACGCTTCGGGCGTCCGATCTGGTCGCGGAGACGACCGTCCCCGATCGCGACGGCCACCACTACAAGGTGTATCGATCGAACCTGCACCGGCTGACGGTCGATCTCACCGAGGACGGGTTCGACCTGACGATCGAGCGCAAGGAGACCGCAGCCGATCGGCTCACCAGGCTGATCGAGGAGCTGTGACGATGGCCGACCGCTCACTCCCCGCAGGGGTTTCGATCGAGGCGGTCGTCCAGGGGGGCCTGTTCGTCATCCTCACCGTCCTCGGGCTCGCGATCATCGCGATCGCCATCCAGGGGTATCGACGGAACCGGAGCCGACCGATGCTGTTTCTGGCGCTTGGCTTTGCCGGAATCATCTTCCCGGAGCTCATCGTGGCGGGGGTCACCCAGTTCGTCACCGAGCTCTCCCAGTTCTGGATGGTGACGTTCTTCCAGGTGACCAACGTGTTCGCCTTCCTCTGTATCCTCTACGCGATCACGATGGAGCCGTGACATCCTCGCCCGCCGTAAACGGCGGGAATCTCTCGCTGCTCAAAGATAGCTCGGAGACGACGCCCGACACTCGCCGCGTGTGGCCTCTTCTCGAACTAGCCGGGCACAGCTTCGGATCCTGAAGCTGTGGCTCCGCGCCTTAGTGTACTGGTGTGGTTTCTCTTTGCATGGCACGCTCGACGATCGACGGCGACTCCCGATCGGGGGTCGCCGACCGACTCCTGTACGGACGAACCGACGCCCGTCTCCGCGCGGTCTGGCGGGTCCTCGCGCCGCTTGCAGTCGGCCTCGGGATCTACGTCCTCGCACACGCGGCGGTGGAACTGTACGGCGGCGACGTCCTCGCTCCGCTTGCCGATGAGTCGGCAGTCCTCGGTGCCGCGGTGATCTTCGCCGCGCTGGCGGTCGCAGTCGCCGCGGCCGGCCTCGCAGCACTTGTCGTCGCCGCGAAACTCGATCGGCGTTCGATCGCCGACTACGGGTTCGACCGCTCCCGACGGTGGCGCCGGGACTTCCTCGCGGGCGCAGCGATCGGTGCCGCCGCGGGGCTCGGCACCGTCGGCTACCTGGCAGCGCGGGGATACGCGACCCTCACCGTCGAGCTCACGGGCGTCGGCGCCGACTCCGCGCTGGTCGGCACCGTTGTTCTCGTGGCGATGCTCGCTTTCCTCCTCGCGAACACCGCCTTCGAGGAGATCGTCTTCCGGGCGATCCTCGTCACGAACGCGGCCGAGGGCTTTCGCTCCCGATCCGTCGGCGCCGCGACAGCCGTCGTCGGCGCAGTCGCGGTCAGCGTCCCGGTGTTCGGCGCGTTGCATCTCCTCGGCGGCGGGATCGGGGCCGTCGTTACGAGCGCGATCGGGGGGATCCTGTTCGCGGCCGCGTACGTTCTCACGGGGCGACTGGCGCTGCCGATCGGCGTCCACTTCGGCGGAATCGTCTTCGTCAGCGCCACCCAGTCGCCGCTGTCGGCCGAGCCGGAGCTCACCCTGCCGTCGCTCGTCGCGATCACGGACGTCCTCGAGCCGTCGCTGCTCGCCGGCGTCGAGCTGTGGCTCGTCAGGCTGGCGATCGGCCTCGCGCTCGTCTGCGTCTGGGTTCGGTTCGCCTACGGGAAGCTCTCGATCACCGAGCGAGTGATCTCCTGAGTCTCGTCACCGATCGGAACGAACCAGCCTGAGCCCCGCCCTGGCCGCCGTCCAGGCGGGATACAGCCTGTTGTAGACGCTGCTGGGCGCGTTCCGGGCACCTGCACGGAGGAGGCGGTGGGACAGCGGCGGTCCCGACTCCGAGACGAGATCGTCGAGGTCGACGTCCTCGAGCCACTCGAAGAACGCCCGTTCGGTCGCCGACTCGGGTTCGACCTCGCGGGCGCGCTCACGGATGTCTTCCCACATGTACCGCTCGTCCTGGCCCAGTACCCACTCGCCGTCCTCGAGAGCGACCCGGAGGCGCTCGTACTCGTGGTCGGCAAAGGAGTAGCCGTGGTCGGTCGGCTCGAGCCCCGCAAGCCGGAGGCCGACTGCGGTCCGGTAACACTTCTCACAGCGTCCGCAGTTACCGTCCATCCGAACGTTGCAGGTCTGGAGCTCGAGATCGGGGGCGTCGCTGCGGACGTAGTCGGCGAGGACGTCGAGTCGCTCCTGTCGGGTGAGCTCGTAGCCGTCGTGGTGACACCGGGTGCCGGCCCAGCGGACGCTGTCGTCGATATCGGGACGGGAGCCCCACTCGAGCTCGATCCCCTCCCAGTGGGTAGCGGCGACGTAGAGGTCTTCCATCCCGCGGGCGGCGGCCAGCGGGGCACAGAGCCCGAGCAGACCGAGCCCGTGGCCGACGGAGCTGTACCAGGCGCCGTCGACGTAGCGCTTGTAGTGGGCAAGCAGCATGGGGTGATCGAGGAACGAAAGCATGTTCGACTCGAGGAAGGCCGTTTCGAGTCCCCGTTCTGCCGCGAACGCCTCGACGCGATCCGTGAGCTGGCGCCACTTCTCGTCGTCGTCGGGGTCGGGCGTGATCGTCCACCCGCGGATGCTGATCAACGTGGGCTCTTCCTCGCGGTGGCGGACGTACGAGCACGTCGAGTCGACGCCCCCCGTGAACAGCAGCCCGCTCTCGCCGTTCGCCGGCGGGTTGGGATCGATCGTTCGGCGGGCGTAGAGGGTCCCACCTTCCAGAAAGTCGTACATCCCGCAGAGAGTCTCCCGAACGTCTTCGAGCGCGCGGGCGAAGGTCGCGTCGACCTCCTCGACGTAGACGTCCGCGCCGCTGGCCCACGCGACGGGACAGACCTGCGCGAGGACGGGGATCGCCAGCACACCTTCGGGGACGTCCTCGATCGGGACGTCGTACTCGGTTCGGAACGGCTCGCCGGTCAGGAACCGCTCGAGGTCAGCGGTGGCACGCGCCTCGCACTCGAGGACGGTGCCGTCGGCGGTCGGCCGGTCGATGATGATGGCGCTCATACACGTGGTCGTCCCGCGATCGACACCGCGAACGTACAAAAACAGTGACCGTCGTTGATCCGCTGCGGTTTCGGAAACCGGTCCGTAGCTCCCCTACCGTCGTCGACAGGGACGGCATACTCGGATCGGAACCGAACGAGTCCCCCGTTCGGGTTCGCGCTGGAGTTCCGTCGAACCGGCGTTTCAACCTGTTTCGCCGGTCAGGACGGAACCGAACCCGAGACGCGGTCGACCCCGAATCGATAGGTTCCCTATAACAAACCCCGCCGTCGACGACGCTCGCGCCAGGATATGTGTACCGAGACACCACCGGGAGGCCGTCGGAGCGCGAACCGATGAGCCGGCGCGTCCTCGACTGGCTGTTCGCCGTCGGCTTTCTCGCGCTCGCGGCCGGAATCGCACTCGCGCGTGCGTCCCCCGCAAGGACGTACGAGGCCTCGGTCTATGCCGGAACGCCGACGCCGGTCTGGATCGGGGTCGCGCTCGCGCTGGCGATCGCGGTCGCGACGGCGCTTACCTGTCGCGGTCGCGAGCAGGCGGTCGGGATCGGTCTCGGAGCGACCGCGGTGACCACGATCGTGAGTCTGCCGGTAGTTCGGGGGTATCACTTCTACGGGATGGGCGACGCGCTCTCGCATCTGGGCTGGACCAGGGACATCGTCGAGGGCGAGATGGCGGCCTACGAGCTGTTTTACCCCGCCGTTCACTCGCTGGGCTCGCTCTTTTACGTTCTCGGGGGGATCCCGATCGAGCGCGGGTTGCTCTTCGCGCTCGTGGTCACGTTCGTCCCGTTCTTGCTTTTCGTCCCGCTCGTCGTGCGTGATCTGAGCGGGAACGGTCTCGCGGTCGGCGTCGCGGCGATCGTCTCCTGGATGGTGTTACCGATCAACAACATCGCGACCCACATGGGCGTCCACACGAACTCGAACGCGCTGTTTCTCGTCCCCGTCGTCGTCTTCGCCGTCGTCGCCTACCTGCGCCGTCGCGCGACGATCGAGCGGCTCCCCTTCGGCCTGTCGCCGTTTAGCGTCCTCGTCTATCTCTCGGCGATCACGCTCCTGCTCGTCCACCCCCAGCAGATGGTCAACGTCGTCGTCCTCGTCGCGGCGATCAGCGCCCTCCAGTGGATCGTGAGTCGACGGAGCGTCGATCACCCGATGCTCGAACAGCCGACGCTGCACACCCAGACGGTCGTCCTCGGGACGATCTTCGGCGCCTGGGCGGTGACCAACCAGCGGTTTCGCGACGCCGCCGAGGGGTTCGTCACCGGGATCTTCGCGGCAGACGTCGGCGCGGGCGAGGAGATCGACCAGCAGGGGGGATCGCTCACCGAGATCGGCGGGAGCCTCGCGGAGCTGTTCGTGACGATGTTTCTCGACGCCGCGGTCGTCGGCCTGCTCGTCGGCTGTTTCCTGCTGTTGGTCCTGCTCGGACGAACGCGACTGGACACGGAGGGGCGCGCGCTCGTCACCTACTTCGTCGCCGCGCTCGTCCCGCTGGGCGGCATGTTCTTGCTGTACTTCCTCGGAACCCCGAACATGGCGTTCCGGCAGATGGGCTTTATTTACGTCGTGTTGACGATCCTCGCCGGCGTCGCGATCGCACACGGGCTCGGCGGGCTCTCGCGGTTCGTTTCACGCCCGGGCGCGACCGGCGTCGCGGCGGTAGTGCTCGGTGCCTGTCTCGTCCTCGGGCTGTTGACCGTCTTTGCCTCGCCGATCATCTACAGCCCCGGACAGCACGTCTCCGAGTCGACGTTCAACGGGTACGAGACCGGGATGGACCACGGCGTCGGGGACAGACCGTACGCGGGTATCGGGTACGATCCGTACCGGTTCGATCACGGAATCAACGGGCTCGAGGGTGAGGAGTCGCTGACGGCGGGAACCGCAGCGAGTGGCGAACTCGACGCCGAGGCGTTCAACGAGGGTGAGTACGGCGGTGCATACAACGACGCCGACCACTACCTCGTCGTTACCGCCTTCGACGAGACCCGCGAGTTCGACGTCTACCAGGGGCTGCGTTACGAGGAAGCCGCCTACCGTGGCCTCGCCTACGACCCGACCGCAGACCGGGTGATCTCGAGCGACGACTTCCGGATGTACGACGTCACGGGTGACGGGGAGGAGTAGCGCGCAGGACGTCCTCGTCGAACGCCGACCGCGCCGATAATCCTCCCTTGCTGGCCGAGTAACGACCGTCGGTGTGACGATCCGTTCCGAACGCCACGATTACTCGATCGAATTAGGTCGGCGCCGTCCCCGGAAACGGCTCCCTTATCGCGACAACTCAATGCTAACCGTCGTCCTCGCGATACAGAGTCCACCAGAATACTTTCGTAAGTTCGTGAACGGTACTCCATACATTCTGACCATATCTGTGCTGTCACCAATATTCTCTGTAGATTTAACCCAAGATAACAAGAAAAGGTTTATGGGTCGTAAGGACAGGTTACGAAACTGTATGGCGCAGAATCCCCGTACGGCCGATGCGAGTAACACGACGAATACCGGCAGTAAGAAGTCGTTAACGCGTCGTAACTACGTGCAGTCGCTCGCAGCGGTCGCCACGGCAGCGGTCTCGGTTGGTGCAACGGGCACCGCCGCTGCCGACGAGGAGTACGAGGTTATCGAAGCCGACGGCCAGACCGTCACGATCAGCGACGGCGAGACCTGGGAGAACAAGCTGATCGACATGACCACCGGCGGTGATATCATCATCAACGCCGAGGGGACCGACTGGACGATCCGCAACGTCGGGTTCCACGGCGAGAACACCTCCGGTGCCGGCTCCGCGACGTTCGGCGTTGCCGACACGGGCGGGGGAACGAGCACCGTCGAGAACGTCTACCTCGGTGACGGCTCGGACGGTCGAAACGGCTCCGGAACCGGGCACGGCCAGACCGCCTTCTGGGTCAACCCCGACCACTCCGGTCACATCGACTTCCAGAACCTCAACATCCAGGGGTTCGCCGACAACGCGATCTATGCCTCCGCGCCCGGAAACGGCGGGGGCGGCACCGTCCACATCGACAGCTGCTTCGCCGCGAACTGTTACGTCTCCCACTTCCGGATCGCCACCGAAGGGAGCCGCGTCACGAACTCGAGCGTGCTGGTCGACCAGGACGGCTTCGAGGGTCGCGGCATCTGGGCGTGGGCGCCCGGGACCGTCGAGGTCGAGGGCTGCCAGATCGAGATGAACGGCGCGAACACGGCGATCGACGCCGGCGCGAACGGGAACGGAACGGACGTCGTCGTGAGCAACACCGACTACGACGAGGGGGCGGGGGTTGCCGAACACGACGGCTCGACGGTCCAGCTCGAGGACGACGTCGGCACCGATCCCGAGGCGTTCGTGCCCGAGGGCGTCCCGAGGAGTGCCGAAGAGGCGGCCGGCGAGTAACGACGGCAATCGATTCGGCTCGACAGCGCGAGTCCACCGCTGACGCAGCCTTCCACCCGCTGACGCAGCCTTCCACCCGCTGACGCAGCCTTCCACCGGCGTACCGACTCGCCGACGTTACCCTCTTTCTTCCGACGGGTCGTCCTCGTTCGACGACTTCGCCGTCGACGACCGCAACGCCGCCGATAACGAGTTCTTATTTCGACTGGTTCCGTGACGACCGAAACGTCTTGCCCCGAGAATCGACGGCTCTCGGAGAGCCGTCGGAATTTCGTGTATATAATATTCCATGGGATAAAATAGAAAATCTACGTAACTAACCAACACCTCCGATTGAGTGTCTGTTAATTTTAGACAAGCTAGAAGAGAAACTTTATACCGGTAGTGTGGAATTACTCGGTTGCAATGGCACGCGAACCTTCGGTACTTGATACGGAGCGGTTCGGCGGTGACGGCGACGAGCCGTCGGAAACGGGCAGTAATACCGGATTACTGGATCGACGGAGCTACATGAAACTGGCCGGAGCGACCGCCGCTGCGGCTGCCTTCACTGGCACTGCGAGCGGTGACGAGGAGTACGAGGTCATCGAGGCCAGCGGCCAGACGATCCAGATCGGCGAGGGCGAGACCTTCGAGAACACGCTGATCGACGTCTCGACCGGGAACGGAATCCTGCTGAACGTCACCGGCTCCGGCGCCACGATCCGAAACGTCGGCTTCTCGGGGCTCTATCAGGGTGGAGACTTCGCGATCACGATCAACGTCCCGTCCGGCGACGTCCTCGTCGAGAACGTCTACCTCGGCGACGGTGCGAACAAAAGCGGCGCGAGCTTCGTTCACGGACCCGGCGCGATCTTCCTGCACCGGGACAGTAACGCCGACGTGACCTTCCGGAACTGCAACGTTCAGGGATGGCCCAACAACGGCTTCTACTGTTCGAACACGGCCAACGGCGGCAGCGTTCGCTTCGAGTCCTGTTACGGCAAGAACAACGGCGTCTCGACGTTCCGAGCAGCGAGCGCCGAGGACGTCATCGTCGACTGTGTCGCGTACAACGACGACACCGACTACTCCACCGAGAACGGGAGCTGGGGCGGGTACACCGAACAGCACGGCCGTCCCGTCTGGGCCTGGTCGCCCGGTCCGGTGACGATCGAGAACTCGGAGTTCGCGGCCGGCCCGTACGCCGCGGCACTGCTCACCCACGAGGGCGGAACGATCGACTTCCGGTCGGGCGCCTACAGCGGCGACACCCAGGGCCAGGTCCAGCTCGGCGACGTCACCAACGGTCCCGCCCTCTCGGTTCCCGAGGGCGTTCCGACCTCCGCGGAAGAGGCCGCGTCCGGAGGGAGATCAAGACGTTCACCGGACCCCGCGACCGACGAGGAGACCGAGCTGCCGACCGAGATCCGCTTCGAGGGCGAGGACTCGACCGCGACCCGCTACGAGTTCGCCGTCGACGGCGAGGTCGCCCCCGCGGGCGAGGACCCGATCGACGACGGGACGGTCCACGGAATCGTCGGCAACTGGACGGACGTGTTCCGGTTCGACGGCGACCTCGAGCTCGTCACCGCCGACGGGCCGGCCGCAGTGGTCCTCGACGGGGAGGCGGTTGATCCCGACGAGTACGGGCCGGCGCTCCCCCACGTCCTCGAGGTCGAGGGGACCGGCGAGCCCGCGAGCTACGAGATTACGGTCGACGGCACGATCGAGGCCGCCGACGAGGCCGACGCGCCCTCCACGTCGGGCTCGACCGTGCAGGATTCGGTGACCGACGACAGCCAGCGGTTCCGGTACTCGGGGGTGCTCACCGACGTCACGTTCACCGAGGGCGAAGCGCGCGTCCTCGTCGACGGCGGGGAGGTCGACCCCGACGAGTACGGCGACCAGGAGCTGCTCTCCCACGCACTGGTGATCGACGGTACGGAGGCCGACGGGCCGAGCACGTACTCGTTTACGATCGACGGCGAGGTCGTCAAATCGGAGTACCGCGACGCCTCGATCGACGACGGAGACGTCATCGAGGGCGCGACGGTTCGGGGCAGCGTCGCCGACTGGATCGACGCCTACTGGTTCGAGGGCGAGATCACGGCGTTCCAGCTCGACGGCGACGCCGACGTCGACGTCCAGTACAACGCCCGCAATCAGTGAGTGCGGCCGGCCCGTCCTCGCCGGTGCAATGAGCCTGTGACGGACACAGCGGCGCCGTCGCTCACGACTCGGTCGGCTGACGAATGGCCCCCACGCCAGGAACAGCAGCTGGCACGCGAACTGTTCCGGTACTGGATCGACGTCGGGAGCCAAATATGAGTACGAGATCCGTGAACAAAAGTCCTTCTCGAGCGTCGATCGCGGCTCGCAGTCTTCCGACTCCGCTCGCGACGTTCGACGAGTCGAGAGAGGGATCGCGATCGGCTCACTCGATTCGTGAGAGCTTCCCGTTGACGGACTGTTCCTCCTGACGGTTCGTGACGACGTGGGCGACCGTCAGCAGGGAGAACGCGCCGACGACGGCGCCGGCGAGTGCCAGTGTCGGCACGGCCGCGAGCGGCGGCACGCCGACCGTCGCCGCGGCGACGACAGCGATCCCGGCGACGCTCAACGCGGCGTACCACCGGTCCCACCGATCCTGCTGGTGGGTGTCGGTGTCGAGATACATCATGAGCAGATCGGCGTTGTCGGCCAACGTGATGAGCCCACGGTCCTGATCGTATTCGACGATCCCGGCGTCGTCCATCTTCGGCAGGTGAGTCTGGTAGAGTGCGACGTACACCCGCTTTCGCTGGTCGGAGCTCAGGGCGTTGACGTCGGTGTCGTTTTCCCAGGCGGCGATCTGCTCGGCGAGCTCGCCGAGTGTGACGGTCTCGTCGGCCTCGAGGAGGTAGGTTAGTACCTCCCGTCGTCGACGGTTTTTCAGCAGCTCGAAGATGATGTCTTTCGAGAGTCGGCCATCCTCGTCGGTCTCTGCGACCGACGCGATTTCGTCAGGCAGTGAGCTGTCGATCGAGGACATTACGGGACGCCTCCACCACCTTTCCGTTCGGCTCCTGTCGGTTTCGCGCGAAACCGGTAGTCGTCCGGTCGGTCGGCCTGTCGCGCCGACAGCGACCGCTGTCGATTCGGGGGGGACGTTGCGATCACGATTGACACACCAGGTTGTACGCCAACACTGATTCTCTTAAGCACAACTACGTTTCGCACCGTCTGCAAAGTCCGGACGGAGCGGCGACCGATCGGTCGCCGCGGCGCTTTCGAGAACCGACAGCAGGCGGCCCGATCCGCTTGCCCGAGCACGCGTGGTATCGATCGATTGGCGACCTGTAGTGACCACGTACACCGAGCGAAGGGATGTCGACGGTGAAGACGAGTAGGTCGGTAACGCGACACTGGATCCAACCCTTCGACTGCAAGTCTATAAAGTCGACCGACGGTTCGAACGCGCAAACGGGGGTTACAGAATGAACGTGGGATTTACCATCTGTCCCCGGCGAAACGATAGAATCGGCACGGTTTCGGCGAACGCGCCCTCCGGCCCGCCACCGTTGCGACAACCAGTATCGTCAGTTGACGTCCCTCGAGGGCCGCCGTTGTCGTCGTCGCGAATCCACAGTCGGGCGAGTCGGTCGGCGAGCCGCCGGTGGATTCGCGGGGGGTGGGACCGAGCCGAATCAGTAAGTCGCGGTTTCTCGCGAAACCATGTGAACCCCTTACAGTGTCGGGACGGCTTCTCTCGGTACTGATGACGCGGTCCATCATCGATCACGCCAGAGCTGAATCGGAGTCGCGCGGTCGAGAGGCAGGCCTGTGTCCCGACTGCGAAACCGAGACGATCGTCCACGATCCGGACCGCGGCGAGCGGGTCTGTGAGGAGTGTGGACTCGTGTTGACCGAGGACCCGATCGACTACGGGCCGGAGTGGCGGGCGTTCAACGCACAGGAACACGACGAGCTCTCGCGGGTCGGCGCGCCGCTGACCCAGTCGATGCACGACCGCGGACTGACGACGACGATCGACTGGCGCAACCGCGACGCCAACGGCCACTCGATGTCGGCCGACAAGCACGGTCAGCTCCACCGGCTCCGGGTCTGGCAGGAGCGCATCCGGACGAAAAACGCCGGCGAACGAAACCTCAAGTACGCACTCTCGGAGATCGATCGGATGGTCAGCGCCCTCGGGGTTCCGAAACCCGTCAAGGAGACCGCCAGCGTCATCTACCGCCAGGCGCTCGACCAGGACCTCATTCGGGGGCGCTCGATCGAGGGCGTCGCGACCAGTGCTCTCTACACCGCCTGTCGAAAGGAGGGCATTCCGCGCAGCCTCGAGGAGGTGACGGCCGTCTCCCGGGTCGACCAGCGCGAGATCGGGCGCACCTACCGCTACGTCGCCGACGAACTCGACATCAACCTCGAGCCGACCAACCCCCGCCAGTTCGTTCCGCGGTTCTGCTCGGAGCTCGACGTCGACAAGGACGTCGAGTCGAAGGCGATCGAGATCATCGATGAGACGACGAATCAGGGGCTTCACTCCGGCAAGTCGCCCACGGGGTTCGCGGCCGCGGCCATCTACGCCGCAGGGTTGCTCTGCGAGGAGACGATCCCCCAGCGGGCGGTCGCCGACACGGCACAGACGACCGTCGTCACCGTCAGAAACCGGTACCGCGAGCAGCTCGAGGCTATCGACCAGCAGCCGGCTACATGATCGACCGCTCGTTCTCGCTGTAGACGTCGTCGTCCAGCAACGCGTGGAGGTTCTCGTAGGGGACGAACGCGACAAACTCGTCGTCGGCGTTGTACAGCTCGAGGCCGTCGTCGGTTCGGTCGTACCGTTCGCAGACGACCTGTCCCTCGGGCAGAATCGCGCGGAACATGCGGCGTGTATTACGGTGTCAATCCGCATATAGTGTGGGGACCGGTTCGGGGCCGCGTCGAACGCAACCGGTTTATCCGCACTCCTGCTAGGCCCGCCAGTGACCGACGACTCCTCGAGCGACGCCGACGATCGCACCGAGCGCGAGGTGACCGACGAAACGGACGACGCCCCGAGCAGCGCAGCCGACGAAGCGTCGACCGATTCGGAGCCGACGCCTCTCGAGGACGACGAGCCGACGATCGCGGAGTTCCACGACGCCTCCCAGCGGGAGGGGACCCCGGTACTCACCGCGGCCGCGGTCGCCCGTGCCCTCGAAATTCCCCACGAAGACGCGAGCGAACGGCTGGAACTCCTCGCCGACCGGGGCGAACTCGAGCGCCTCTCGGTGTCGACGGATCCCGTCGTCTGGTACCCGAGCGAGTTCGAGGACCTCACGGACCGCGAGCGGGTCGTCGTCTTCCCGAAGCGCCGCGAGATCGTCGTCGATCGGCCCGATCAGTTCACGCGGGCGCAGCTCTCGCAGTTCGCCCACCTCGCCGACGCCAACGGCGAGCAGGGATACCGCTACGTCGTCCGACCCGAGGACGTCTGGGGAACGCCCCACGACTCCTTCGAGGAGCTGGCCCGAACGATGCGCCAGGCGCTCGGCCAGCGCAACGAGGATCTCGAGGACTGGGTCGAGAGCCAGTGGGATCGGGCCCACCAGTTCCGGCTGACGACTCACGAGGACGGCTACACCGTCCTCGAGGCCCAGACCCCGGAGATCATGGGCAACGTCGCCCGCCAGAAGTTAGACGAGGAACACGTCCACGCGCCGATCTCCGAGACCGAGGACTGGGTCCGCGAGGGATCCGAGGCCGCGATCAAACGCATTCTGTACGAGGCGGGCTACCCGGTCCAGGACCACCGCGAGCTCGAGTCCGGCGAGGAACTCGAGATCGACCTCGAGGTCTCGCTGCGGGAGTACCAACACGAGTGGGTCGATCGGTTCGCCGAGGCCGGCGAGGGCGTGTTCGTCGGCCCGCCGGGCAGCGGGAAGACCGTCGCCGCGATGGGGGCGATGGCCCACGTCGGCGGCGAGACCCTCGTCCTCGTCCCGAGTCGCGATCTGGCCCGCCAGTGGGCCGAGACGATCGCCGAGTACACCTCGCTTTCCCCCCACCAGATCGGCCAGTACCACGGCGGCCAGAAGAACGTGCGGCCGGTGACGATCGCGACCTACCAGATCGCGGGGATGGATCGCCACCGCTCGCTGTTCGACGACCGCGAGTGGGGACTCGTCGTGTTCGACGAGTGCCAGCACGTTCCCTCGGACGTCTATCGTCGCAGCACGCACCTCCAGTCTCGACACCGCCTGGGCCTGTCAGCGAGCCCGATCCGCGAGGACGACCGCCAGACAGAGATCTTCACGCTGGTCGGCCCGCCGATCGGCACCGACTGGGAGGCGCTGTTCGACGCCGGCTTCGTCGCCGAGCCCGAACTCGAGATCCGCTACGTCCCGTGGGGCGACGAGGAGCAGCAGAACGCCTACGGCTCCGCCGAGGGCCGCGAAAAGTACCGCATCGCGGCTCAGAATCGCGGAAAGATCGACGAGATCCGATACCTGCTGTCGGCCCATCCGGGCGCGAAGTCGCTGGTCTTCGTCGACTACTTGGAGCAGGGTCGAGAGCTCGCCGCGGCGCTCGACGTCCCCTTCCTCAGCGGGGAGACGCCCCACCACGAGCGGCGCCGGCTGCTCGAGGAGTTCCGCCGGGACGAACGCGACCTGCTGGTGATCTCCCGGGTCGGCGACGAGGGGATCGACCTCCCGACCGCGGACATGGCGATCGTCGCCTCCGGGCTCGGGGGCTCGCGCCGACAGGGAACCCAGCGGGCCGGCCGCACGATGCGACCCGCGGGCGGGGCGCTCGTCTACGTGCTCGCTACCCGCGGCACCCGAGAGGAGGAGTTCGCTCGCCGACAGCTCCAGCACCTGGGTCGGAAGGGGATCACGGTCCGCGAGCAGAACGTCGACGCGGCGGGAACCGACGAGGAGTAGCTCGAGACGTCGGTGCCGATACCGGCGAGCCGTCAGTCGGCGGGAATCTCCTGGGCCGACGACCACTCGAGTATCGGCTCGAGCGCCGCCCGGAGTTCGTGGCCGCGCTCGGTCAGTTCGTACTCGACGCGCGGGGGGATCTCGTCGTACTGTGTCCGCGTCGCCAGCCCGTCGTCGACGAGTTCGTGCAGCCTGCTCGAGAGCGTCGAGCTGCTCGCGTCCGGGAGGTGCGTCTCGAGCGTTGCGAACCGCATCGGCCCGTGCGCGTCGATGACGCTGATCGTCTCGAGGGCGTACTTGTTCGCGAGGATCCCGAGCGTGTCGACGAGCGGGTCGTAGTAGGCGACTTCGGGCTCGTCACAGCCACATCCACATTCGGTGGCGGTCATGCACTGACCAACAGCGGCCGGGAGCATACCTGTTTTCCATCCCTCGCTTCGGGAGATCGAAGCGGCTGTCGGCTCCCGAACCGACTATGGAACGGCGGACTTGAGCTTATACTTCGGTCCGTGATCGATAGTGACTGATGACGGACGATCCGGTTCGCTCGAACGAACCAACCGACACGGTTTCTCCGACCGAGGACGCCGCCTCGGGCCCCGACCACGACGTTTCGTTTCGCGAGGCGTTCTGGGTCTGGGTACAGGTCGCCGCTTACAGTTTCGGCGGCCCCGCCGGGCAGATCGGCGTGATGCACAAACTACTCGTCTCGCAGAAGCGCTGGATCAGCGAGCGGCGGTTCCTCCACGCGATGAACTACACGATGTTGCTCCCGGGACCGGAAGCACAACAGCTCGCGACGTACATCGGCTGGTTGTTGCACAAGACGAAAGGCGGGATCGTCGCCGGGACGCTGTTTATCCTCCCCGGGTTCGTCTCGATCCTCCTCCTCAGTATCCTCTACGCGGAGTTCAGGGAGGTGACGATCGTCGAAGCGATTTTCTTCGGCCTGCAGGCCGCCGTCCTCGCGATCGTCGTCGAGGCCCTGCTCAGGATCGGCTCTCGAGCGCTGGCGAACGCGGCGATGGTCGCTATCGCCGCGGGCGCGTTCGTCGGGATCTTCGTCTTCGACGTCCTGTTTCCGATAATCATCCTCGCCGCAGGGCTCGTCGGCTTCCTTGGCCACCGGTACGCCCCAGAGGTGTTTACCGTTATCACGGGACATGGTGGCGACGAGAGCGACGAGGACGTGGCGGCCGAAACGCCCGACGAGGATGAAGCGAGTCCGGACGACCGGGGCGAAGCGATCGCGAGCGACGAAAGCGAGACCGAGGCCGTCATCTCGGACGAACTCGTCGCGGATCACGAACGACCGTCCGGGTGGCGGGCTGCCCGCGTCGCCGCCCTCTGGGGGACACTCTGGTTCGGCCCGCTACTGGGGCTCTACCTCGTTCTCGGCGCCGGCCACATCTTTACCCAGGAAGGGATCTTCTTCAGCCAGGTGGCGGTCGTCACCTTCGGCGGCGCGTACGCCGTGCTCGCCTACATCGCTCAGGAGGCCGTCGCAACCTACGGCTGGCTCAAGCCGGGCGAGATGATCGACGGCCTGGGGATGGCCGAGACGACGCCCGGCCCGCTCGTGCAGGTCGTCCAGTTCGTCGGATTCATGGGGGCCTACAGAAATCCAGGAACCCTCGAGCCGCTCGTTGCCGGCATTCTGGGTTCGGTCGTCGTCACCTGGGTGACGTTCGTTCCCTGCTTCCTCTTTATTTTCCTCGGCGCGCCGTACATCGAGTACCTCCGCGGCAAAGAATCGCTGACGGCGGCCCTGTCGGGGATCACCGCCGCCGTCGTCGGCATCATTCTCAACCTCGCCGTCTGGTTCGGCCTGCACGTCCTCTTCGAGGATCACTGGACGTACGACGCGTACGGGATGGACCTCCTCGTCCCCGTCTTCGGGACGCTCGACGTCGCCGCGCTGGTGATCGTCGTCGGCTCGTTCGTGATGATCTTCCGGTTCGAGCAGGGAATGCTCCGAACGCTCGCCGCGGCGATGGCCGCCGGGCTGTTCTACCACCTCGTGGTGCTCGCGTGATCCGACGCATCCCTCGGGCTCGTGGGGCTGTCCGTTTGGGTCACGGCGACGAGTCGAGTAGCCGACCCCGTCGTGAAGAAAGTATTCAAGGTCTCGCCGTCGAACACAGTGATCATGAGCGAGTCGCGTCCGCGGGTGGTCGGTCGGTGAGCGACCAGCGGGAGGTCCTCGTCGGCGAGACCGCCGACGGTACGGAGCTGACGCTGCCGGTGATCGAGCTGCTGACGGGTCGCGGGTTCGCGACCGGAAAGTCGGGCTCAGGGAAGTCGAACACCGCCTCGGTGATCGCCGAGGAGCTCCTCGAGGCGGGCTTTCCCCTGCTGATCGTCGACACCGACGGCGAGTACTACGGGCTGAAAGAGGAGTACGAGATGCTCCACGCCGGCGCCGACGAGGAGTGTGACGTCCAGATCGGTCCCGAGCACGCCGAGCAGATGGCGACGCTGGCCTTAGAGGAGAACGTCCCGATCATCCTGGACGTCTCGGGCTACCTCGAGGACGACGCCGCCGACGAGCTGTTGCGAGAGGTCGCCCGCCAGCTGTTCGTCAAGGAGAAAAAGCTAAAAAAGCCGTTCCTGCTGGTCGTTGAGGAGGTCCACGAGTACATCCCCGAGGGCGGCGGCGTCGGCGAGACGGGGAATATGCTGATCAAGATCGGCAAGCGCGGGCGGAAACACGGCCTCGGAATTCTCGGCATCAGCCAACGGCCCGCGGACGTCAAGAAGGACTTCATCACGCAGGCCAACTGGCTGGTCTGGCACCGCCTGACCTGGGACAACGACACGAAGGTCGTCGGCCGCATCATCGACACCGAGTACAAAGAACGCGTCTCGGAGCTCGACGACGGCCAGGCGTTCGTCCAGACCGACTGGACCGAGACCGACGTCCGGAAGGTCCAGTTTCGCCGCAAGCGCACCTTCGACGCCGGCGCGACCCCCGGGCTCGAGGAGTTCGAACGGCCCGATCTCAAGTCGGTCTCCGATACGCTGGTCGGCGATCTCCAGGCGATCTCCGAACGGGAGCAACGGGAGGAAAACCGGGTCGCCGAGCTCGAGGACGAACTCGAGAAACGCGAGCAACGCATCGCGACCCTCGAGGACGAGCTCGAATCCGCGCGGGACATCTCGACGGCCGCCCAGCAGCTGGCCGACGCCGTCGCCGGGGTCGAAACGACCCAGACCCAGCTGCCGGGCAACGACGAGGAGCGCCGCCGACTCCACGAGGAGGTCGTCGAGCTCGAGTCGAAACTCGAGGACCGCGAGGAGCGCATCGAGGAGCTGACCGAACGGGTCGCCGACCGGACCGACGAGCGGGATCGGCTGCGCGAGGAGGTCCAGCGGCTCCGCGAGCGCGTCGCCGAGCTCGAGGACGAGAGCCGGGAGCTCAGCTACGCCGAGTTCGACGACGAATCCGACCCGGCCCCTGCGGACCGGGACGGCGACGCCGACGGCGTCCTCGCGAACGACTCGGTTGCCGATTCGCTCGAGCGGGCCTGCGACGGCTCGCTGTGCTCGCTCGAGACTGGGGAGCGCGTCCTCGAGACGCTGGCTCGCGAGGGGCCACTCGCGACCGAGGCGCTGGCGACGCGGGTCGATCGCTCGACGATCGCTGTCCAGAGTCTCGTCTCGGAGCTTCGGACCAGGTCGGTTCTCGAACGAACTGCCGACGGCGCCTACACACTCGAGGACGGCGGCCGAGCGACTGCGGTCGACGCGTCGGCAGACGACTGAACGCCCGCCGTCGAACCGTGCCGGTACGGCACCGTTTCCGGCTGCAGGCGGTTCTTACCGCCGAGAGATCGCGTTCGGCCCGGGCCGGCGAAGGGGCGAAGCGACAACCTACAGTCGACCCAGCGGTTGCATAACAAAGCCCGGACGGACACAGCAGTCGCCTATGGATGGTTCGAACGACGGAGACGGGCTTCGACTACTCGTCATCGGACTCGACGCCGGCTGTCGGCCGATCCTCGAGCCGCTGTTCGAGGCGGGGAAGACACCGACGTTACGGCGGCTGTTCGAGACGGGGACGAGCGGGACCCTCGAGTCCCAGATTCCGCCCTGGACGGCCAGCGCCTGGCCGTCGCTGTACACCGGGAAAAATCCCGGCAAGCACGGCGTGTTCGATTTTCTCTCCTTCGACGGCTACGACTGGACCGTCGTCAACTCGACCCACGTTCGCGAGCGTCCCGTCTGGGAGCTGCTGAGCGACCACGGGTTCACGAGCGTCGTTGTCAACCTCCCCGTGACTCACCCGGCCCGAGCGTTCGACGGCGCGTTGATCCCGGGGATGACCGCGCCCGAGGATCCGGCCTGTCACCCCGAAGGGATCCTCGAGGACGTCGAGAAGGCCTGCGGGGAGTATCGGATCTACCCGCAGAACGGGGCCGAGTCTGCGGCGTCGATCGAGGGGTACGAACGGGTGACCGAACTGCGAGGGAAGGCGTTTCGCTACCTCTGCCGGCGCTTCGAGCCCGACTTCGGTTTCCTGCAGTTCCAGCAAACCGACTCGGTCTTTCACGAGCGCGGGGGCGAAAAGCGGGCGGTCGAGTCCGTCTACCGCGAGGTCGATCGACAGATCGAGGCGACGATCGAGCGACACGATCCCGAGAACGTGTTGGTCGTCAGCGACCACGGGATGGGGCGGGTCTCGGGCCACGAGTTTCGGCTCAACGAGTACCTCCGCGAGGAGGGACTGGTCGCCGCTCGCCAGGGTGGCGAGGGGATGCCCGACTGGTCGCGGGCCTGGGAGAACGACCTGCTCGCCGGCGAGGACGCCGCCGACCACGAGGCCGGGCCGCTCGAACGGGCGTTGAACGCCGCCGCGACGGTCGGATTGACGACCCAGCGGATCGCCGCCGCACTCGATCGGATCGGGCTCGCGGAGCCGATCGGCAGCCGCGTTCCAAACGACCTGCTCCGGGCGGCGAGCACCCAGGTCGATTTCCCCGTGTCGGAGGCCTACGTCCGCTCGAAGAGCGAGCTCGGGGTCCGGATCAACCTCGAGGGGCGCGAGCCGAACGGCCAGGTTTCCCCCGCGGAGTACGAGACGGTTCGGGCCGAGCTCATCGCGGCGCTGTCGGCGGTTCGTACCCCCGACGGGGAGCCGATGTTCGAGGCCGTCGAACCCCGGGAGCGGTACTTCGACGGGCCGTATCTCGATAACGGCCCCGACATCGTCACCGTCCCCGCGGGGTTCGACAACGCGATCGGCGCCGATCTCGATCGGTCCCAGTTTGGCGAGCCGATGGAGCCCTGGAACCACAAGCGAACCGGGGTCGTTGCCGCTACGGGCTCGGCGTTCGACGAGTCGGTGCCCCTCGAGGGGGCGACGATCTTCGACATCGCGCCGACGATCTGTTCGCTGTTCGACGTGCCGATCGACGCCGACATGGACGGCACCGCACTGCCGATCGTCGAGGAGAGCGGCGTCGCCGACTACCCGACCTACGAACCGGCGGCGATCGCCACCACCGACGACGGCGTCGTCGAGGACCGCCTCTCGGATCTCGGGTACCTATGAGTATCGACGTCACCACCCTCGATCCGGTCGAAGACGCCGACGAGTGGAACCGGTACGTCGAGCGCTCGGACGGGACGAACCCGTTCAGTCGAGTCGAAGCGATCCGGCTGCAGGCCGAGGACACCGACACGACGCCACATCTGCTTGCCGGATTCAAGGGCCAGGAGGCCGTGGGCATCTTTCCGGTGTTCGAGTACACGAAGGGGCCGATCACGGGGGCGTTCTCGCCGGCGCCACGGGCGTGGTCGTGTTATCTCGGGCCGTCGACGCTGAACGTCGACAAGCTCAAACAGCGAAAGGCCGACAGACGGATCCAGCGGTTTCTCGAGGGCTGTTTCGAGTGGATCGACCGCGAACTCTCCCCGCAGTACTCCAAGTTCGTCGTCGCGGAGTTCGAGGACGTCCGCCCGTTCGTCTGGAACGAGTACGACGTCGAGCCGGGGTACACCTACGTCGTCGACCTCGATGGCAGCGAGGACGATTTACTGGATCGGTTCAGCAGCGACGCCCGGAACAACGTTCGCAACGCCGATCCCGACGCCTACGTTATCGAGGAAGGCGACACCGACGACGTCGAGCGGATCGTCGACCAGGTCGCCGCCCGCTACGAGAGCCAGGGCCGATCGTTTCAGCTGAACCCCGCGTTCGCCCGGGCGGTTCACCGCGAGCTCCCCGACGGCGCGATCCGCCCCTACGTCTGTCGGGTCGACGGCGAGTTCGTCGGGGGCATTCTGGTCGTCGAATCACAGACGACCCGGTACCGCTGGCAGGGCGGGGTGAAACCGAACACCGACGTCGAGCTTCCGATCAACGACCTGCTCGACTGGCACGTAATGCGCGACGGGCTGCGGGCGGGGCTGGATCGTTACGACCTCGTCGGGGCCGGCGTCCCGAGTATCAACCGCTACAAGGCGAAGTTCAACCCCCGACTCGAAACCAACTACACGATCACTGCGGGCTCGTTCGGCCTCGATCTGCTGGTCGATCGGTATCGAAAGCTCAGGTAAGGGGTCCCAAACGAACTGTTTCTGAACCGAAACGGCTAGTCCGGGATCCAGTACTTCGACTGTCTGGCGTCGGCGAGGCAGGCCCGACTGTCGATCACGTCGTGATCGGCGAGCGTCCCCAGCGCGTACCTGACGGTTCGAGGACAGAGCCGCGACTCGGCGGCGATCTCCTCCTGGGTCATCGCGCCCTCGTACTCGAGGACCTTGTAGACGAGCTTCGAGCTGGGCGGCAGCTCCGAGACGACGGTCTCAGTACCGTCAGACTCCGTCGCGCTCATCGGGGGTCGCGACGACCGGGCTCGGTGGCCCGGTCGCACTCGTCGGCGATCGTCTCGGAGCGAACGATACGGATCGGTTCCTGATCGGTCGAACGTGAACCCATCTCGTCCGGAGCGCCACCGAGCGGACCTATATACGATGGTGACGGTTCACGCGGATAGGGTGTGACTACCGAACCGAACCCGGGCTCGAGCGCCGACAATCGATCCCGAGGACGTCGTCCGGTCTTCGGAAGTCGACACATATTAACTCCGGGCCCGCCGTCACGAACTGTATGTTCGGGACCAGTGGTATCCGTGGAACCGTCGGAACGGACGTGACGGCCGCGCTCGCGCTGTCGGTCGGCCGTGCGGTCGCCTCCGACGGCTACGAGCGCGTCGTCGTCGGGCGGGACGTCCGCGACAGCGGCCGCACTCTCGTCGACGCGATCGCCGCGGGACTCCAGGAGTGTGGCGCTGACGTCCTCGAGGTCGGCGTCGAGGCGACCCCCACGGTCGCCCGATCGATCGACCACCTCGACGCCGACGCGGGGATCGTCGTCACGGCCTCGCACAACCCCAAGACCGACAACGGGATCAAACTCTGGACGCCCTCCGGCAAGGCCTTCGGTCCCGAGAAGCGGGAATCGATCGCTCGCCGTGTCGACAAGGGCGACTACGAGCTGGCCGATTGGGATGGCCAGGGGAACCGAGAGCGCCGCGATCGTGTCCGCGAATACCACGCGAGCGCGCTTGGCGACGCGGTCGAACTCGATGACGTCCTCGAGGTCGTCGTCGACATCGGCAACGGCGCCGGCGCCGTGACCGCCGAAGTCCTCGCCGATCTCGGCTGTACAGTCCGGACGCTGAACGGCCAGCCCGACGGCTCGTTCCCGGGCCGACCCAGCGAGCCCAACCGGGAGACCCTCGGCACGCTCATGACCGTCCTCGCGGAGACCGACGCCGATCTGGGGATCGCCCACGACGGCGACGCCGACCGGATGATGGCCGTCGACGAGACCGGTGAGTTCGTGCCGAAGGACGCACTGCTCGCGCTGTTCGCGCGGAACGCGGCCGGCGAGGGCGATCGGGTCGCCGCTCCCGTGGATACGAGCCTTGCGGTCGACGACGCGCTGGCCGCGGTCGGGGCCACCCTGACCCGGACGCAGGTCGGCGACGTCTACGTGGCCGAACGGACTACCGGGGACGACGTCGTCTTCGGCGGCGAGCCCAGCGGGGCATGGATCTGGCCGACCGAGACCCGCTGTCCGGACGGCCCGCTCGCGGCCTGCAAGCTCGCTGAACTGGTCTCTCGGGAGGGGCCGCTCTCGAAGCTGGCCGGCGAGATCGATCAGTACCCGATCCGGCGGACCTCGATCGAGGTCGAGGACAAAGAGACCGTTATGGCGAGCGTCGAGACGACCGTCGAGGAGGAGTACGCCGACGTCGACACCCTCGACGGCGTTCGAGTGGAGACCGAGGACGGCTGGTTCCTGATCCGTGCGAGCGGGACCGAGCCGGTGGTCAGAGTGACTGCAGAAGCACGCGCGGAAACCGACGCGGACTCGGTGTTCGCGACCGCGACGGGGATCGTCGAGCGAGCGACCGAAGCGACGAACGCGCTGGAATAAGGGTCAAGGCCGAAGCGGTACGGAGACGGCGACAGAACGGACGGTTATCGTCGCTCCTCGGGGATGAAGTCGGAGGTCTTCATCTCTCGGTAGGTCGCACACTCGGGACAGGCGTGCACGACGTCCCGGTTGTCACCGAAGACGCGAGCGAACTGCCGTGTCACCTGGTTGTCGCAGTTGATACACCGCGGCGAGGTCGTTTGCTTCCCGGACGACATCGGCGTCCACTTCACGTCGGTTGGTTCCGTCGACATCACCAGCGGCTAATCATAGAACGGTATTTAATATAGGCAGCATAACGATCGAACTGAAATTTAGTCCGGTATTTCGCGGTCGATCGCTCCGCTACGGGGGTCGACAGGGGGTATCCCGATATCGGCAGCGTCGTGCGCTGCAGCTGCGGAAATTACGAATTTCTGAACAGTAATTGCCCGGTTAACCGAACGTGAACAACGGTTTCGGCCGATCGGAGTCGTCCGTTTCGGCCAGTTCATGGAGTGTGCCGCCCAAGCTACACACCACGCCGATCGATTCAACCGTTCGAGGGGTTCTGTCGGCCGATCGAACCGGCCAACGATTATCGGCCGTATATTAATCGGGGGGATCGAACAATGCGATCGTAATGAAAGCTGTCGTGCTTGCAGCCGGAGAAGGAACGCGGATCCGACCGCTTTCCTCGTCAGTGCCGAAACCGATGTTGCCCGTCGCCGACCGACCGCTCGCTGCCCACACCGTCGACGCCGCGGTCGACGCCGGCGCGAACGAGGTCGTTCTGGTCATCGGCTACGAGGCCGAAACGGTCCGGGAGTACTTCGGCGAGGAGTACCGCGGCGTCCCGATCTCGTACGCCGTCCAGGAGGAGCAGGCCGGGACGGCCCACGCCGTCAACGCTGCCAGCGACCATCTCGAGGGGCCCTTCGCAGTTCTCAACGGCGACAACCTCTACGACCAGGACGCGATCGATCAGCTCTTCAGCGAGTGTCCGGCCGTCTGTGCGATCGAGGTCGAGGACCCGCGCAACTACGGCGTCCTCAGCACGACCGACGGCGCCGTCACCGACATCGTCGAGAAACCCGAAGAGCCGCCGACGAACCTCGCGAACGCGGGTGCCTACGCGTTCCCCGAGGAAGCCATCGAGTGGCTCGACGTCCCCGCCAGCGAACGCGGCGAACACGAGATCACCGACGTCCTCGCACAGGTGATCGATCGGTTCACCGTCACGCCCGTCACGCTCGAGCGCTGGATGGACGTCGGTCGCCCCTGGGAGCTGCTCGAAGCCAACGAGTGGAAGCTCGGCGAGCTCGAGGGCCACGTTGCGGGCGACGTCAGCGAGGACGCCCACCTCGAGGGAACGGTCGTCGTCGAGGAGGGCGCGACGGTCAAACCCGGCGTCGTGATCGAGGGGCCCGCGCTGATCCGCTCGGGCGCGACGGTTGGACCGAACGCTTACGTTCGCGGTGCGACGCTGATCGACGAGGACGCGAAGGTCGGCAACGCCGTCGAGGTGAAAAACAGTGTCCTCTCGCGGGGGGCGACCGTCGGCCACCTTTCCTACGTCGGCGACAGCGTCCTCGGCCGCGACGTCAACTTCGGCGCGGGGACGACCGTCGCGAACCTCCGCCACGACGGCGGGGACGTCCGATTTACCGTGAAAGGTGACCGTGTGTCGACGAACCGACGGAAGTTCGGCGTGGTCGTCGGCGACGACGCCAAGACCGGGATCAACACGAGCCTGACCCCGGGGCTGAAGCTGGATACGGGAGCGACGACGACGCCCGGCGAGGTCGTCGAGCGGGATCGGTAGCGACGAGTTCGTCGACGCCTACTCGACGGTGACGCTTTTCGCGAGGTTTCGGGGCTTGTCGATCGGCCGATCGAGCAGCTCGGCAGCGTGGTACGACACCAGCTGCAGCTGGACGTTCGCGAGCAGTCCCGCGAGCGTCGGATCGGTCTCGGGGATCTCGAGGTGGGCGTCGGCGATCTCGCAGGCCGGGTGACCGTCCGGACAGACCGCGACGAGCGGCGCACCGCGGGTCTGGGCCTCCTCGGCGTTGTGCAGCGTCTTCTCGTCTTCCTGTCCGGTAAAGACCGCAAACACGGGCGTCTCCGGAGTCACGAGCGCCAGCGGACCGTGTTTGAGTTCGCCCGCGGCGAACCCCTCGGCGTGCTCGTACGTGATCTCCTTGAACTTCAGGGCGCCCTCGAGTGCGACCGGGTACGCCAGCCCGCGGCCGATAAAGAAGTACGACCGGCTGCTGCGGTAGCGACTCGCGATGGCTGCGGCGTCCGAGGACTCGAGGACGGCCTCGATCTCGTCGGGCATCGCGGCCAGATCCGGCAGCAGCGAGTCGAGGTCGGCCGGCGGCTCGCCCCGACGGTCGGCCGCGATCCGCTGGGCGAGCAGTGTGAGCATCACGGCCTGCGAGGAGAAGGTCTTGGTCGCGGCGACGCCGATCTCGGGCCCTGCACGGATGAACAGCGTCTCGTCGGCTTCGCGAGCTGCGGTCGAGCCGACGACGTTCGTGACCGTCACTGTCTCGGCACCGTTGGTCTTCGCCCGTCGCAGCGCCCGCAGCGTGTCGGCAGTCTCCCCGCTCTGGGTGACCGCGATCACGAGCGTGCCGTCGTCGATCGGCGGCGCGGCGACGCCGTACTCGTTGGCGAGCAGCGCGGTCGCCCGGACGCCGGCCTGATTGAGCGTGAGCGCGCCGTACAGCGCTGCGTGGTAGGAAGTGCCACAGGCGACGAGCTGGACGTTCGAGACGCCCGCGAACGTCCCCGGACCGAAGTCCTCCAGCGCGATCCGCCCGTTCTCGGGGTCGATCCGCCCCTCGATCGCCTGGGCTAGCGACGTCGGCTGCTCGTGGATCTCCTTGAGCATGAAGTGGTCGTACTCGCCCTTGCCCGCCTCCTCGGGATCCCACTCGACGGTTTCGGGCTCGCGATCGACGCGGTTTCCCGCGAGGTCGGTGAACTCGACGCCGTCGGGATCGACGACGGCGACGTCGCCGTCCCGGAGGTAGACGACGCTGTCGGTGTACTCGAGGAATGCGGGGACGTCACTCGCGAGGAAGTATTCGCCGTCCTCGACGCCGACGACCAGCGGGGACCCCTGGCGGGCCGCGTAGAGAACGTGCTCGCCCGAGAACATCGCCGTGATCGCGTAGCTCCCCTCGAGGTCGGCGATCGCTTCCCGAAAGGCGGTCTCGTTGTCGGCGCCACCGTCGAGATACGACTGGATGAGGTGGGGGACGACTTCGGTGTCGGTATCGCTCGTAAACTCGTAGCCGGCCGCCTGTAGCTGCGAGCGGAGCCCGGCGTAGTTCTCGATGATCCCGTTGTGGACGACCGCGACGTCTTCGGTGCCGTCGGTGTGGGGATGGGCGTTCTCATCGGTCGGCGGCCCGTGGGTGCTCCAGCGGGTGTGGCCGATCCCGACCCGCCCCTCGATGGCGTCGGGCTCGATCGAGTCGATCAGCGCCTCGACCTTCCCGGAGCGTTTCTGGACGTCGATCCCGGCCCCGTTCTGGACCGCGACGCCCGCCGAGTCGTAGCCGCGGTACTCGAGGTTCTCGAGCCCCGTCAGCAGCGTTTCGATCGCGTTGCCGTCGCCGACGCGGCCGATGATCCCACACATCGGCGAATCACCGTCCCCCGTCGCGCGCGCTCGAGCTGGCACGGCGACCGATACGGCGTCCTCGCGGCGGCTGTTCGTTCGCGGGAACTGTTCGAGAGAACGAACGGTACGTGAACATGAGACACGCTAAGAGCTCCGGCACCCATTACTATAGACGGACTATCGGATCCCGTAGTAGACGGATACTCGAGCCGACTCCCGTAACGGCTCGGTCCGGACGAACCGACGGAGCGATCGGTCGCAGATGGAAGCGTAGTCGCGGGATACCGCCACGGTCCGTTCGGGCCGGACCGGAGCGGACCTGCGAGAAGGGAGCCCCTTCAGTGCTGTTGGTCTTCGATAACCGACCGATCGATCATATACGAGGAGAGAACTCAACCGTTTGTTGACTGCTCTCCGACCGCCCGGTAGCCGGAATCAGGCGTTTTATTACCCAGCCATACCATCACCAGCCCACGATTGTCTCCGTTCGAACAACGCCCGTTCGCTCCTCGTTTCGTTCACTAATGTGCTTTCGATAGCCGATGTCGACCGAAACTTATCGCTCATGAACTGGATTCCACTCTTCGTCGTCGACGGGGTCGGATTACCGCTCGACCAGCCGGTGCTGATTTTCGCGCTCGCGATGATCGTCTTCCTGGTCGGACCACTACTGGTCAAACGGCTCGGCCAGCCCGGGATCGTCGGGATCGTTATCTTCGGCGCAATCATCGGCCCCGGCGCGCTCGGCGTCGTCGAACACTCCGACGCGATCGAGCTGCTCGGCGAGGTCGGCCTGATCTACCTGCTGTTTACCGTCGGCCTCGAGGTCGACCTGCGCGGGTTCAAGGAGGCGCCGGAGAACGCGGCGCTGTTCGGACTGATGAGTTTCTTCCTCCCGTTTATCGTCGGGACTCTCGCGACCTCGACACTGCTCGGTCTCGACATCTGGGCGGCGCTGTTGCTCTCGGCCGTCTTTGCTTCTCACACCCTGCTTGCCTACCCGATCGTCAATCGGTTCGGCGTCACAAAAAACCGCGCCGTGACCGCGGTGTTCGGCGGGATCCTCTTTACCGACACGCTCGCGCTGGTCGTCCTCGCGATCGTCACCGGGGCGGTCGACGAGGGCCTTTCGGCGCTGTTGTTCGGTGACGTTGCGCTCTCGCTTGCGATCCTCTTTGCCGGCGTCTGGTTCCTGGTTCCGCCCGCGTCGCGGTTGTTCTTCCAGAACTTCAGCGAGGAGAGCTACTTCGAGTTCCTGTTCGTGATGGTCGGTATCTTCGCCGCGGCCAGCCTCGCCGAAGTCCTCGACCTCGACCCCATCCTCGGGGCGTTCGTCGCCGGGCTGGCGCTGAATCAGCTCATCCCGCAGGGCGGAACCCTGATGAACCGCATCGAGTTCGTCGGCAACGCCTTCTTCATCCCCTTCTTCCTGTTGCACGTCGGCATGCTCGTCGATCTGGGGGTGATCTTCGCCGGCGTCGAGACGCTCCAGATCGCCGCGCTCATCACCACGATCATGATCGTGACGAAGGGCGCTGCGGCCTGGTCGGTCGCCGAGATCCAGGACTACACGAAACACGAACGCGACGTCATCTTCGGGCTCTCGACGGGGCAAGCCGCGGCCGCGCTCGCGATTACGCTCGTCGGGTTCGACGCTGGCCTGTTCAGCGAGGCGATCCTCAACGCCGTCGTCCTCCTGTTGCTGATCACTGCGCTCGTGAGCCCGTGGATGACCGAACGGGCCGCCAACCGGCTCGCGCTCGAGCGCGACGTCGAGGACGACGACGACGACGGGCGGGATCCGAACATCCTGTTGCCGCTGTCGCACAACGCCGAGCTCCAGCGGCGGCTGCTGGAGCTTTCCTTCGTCATCAAAGGTGACAGCAGCAGTAATCCGGTTCACGTGATGACCGTCGTCCAGCCCGATACGAGTAAGTCGACCGAAGAGCAGATCGCGGGCGTTCAGGGCGAGCTCAACGAGCTTGCGGCCGAGGGTAGCGCCGCGGAGGTCCCCATCGAGACCGAGGCGCGGGTCAACCACAACGTCGCCTCCGGGATCGTGCAGGGTGCAGTCGAGGTCCAGGCGAACCAGATCATCATGGGGTGGGACGCCACCCAGAGCTTCAGCCACCGCATCTTCGGCAGCATCATCGACCAGGTGCTCGAACGGACGAAGCTCCCGGTGCTCATCTCGCGACTGGGCCACCCGATCAACACGACGCGACGGATCTTTGTCGTCGTCCCGATCGGCGCCGACCACCACGAGGGGTTCTACGAGGCGGTACACCTGATCAAGCGGATCGCGGCGAACCTCGGTGCCGAGCTGAACGTCATCGTCGTCGAGGGAGCCTCCCACCAGTTCGAACAGCTGTTCGGCCTCGTCGAAGAGGACGTCGGCGCGGAGTTCGAGTCGATCGACGACTGGGGCGAACTGCTGCCGACCCTGGAAGCCCGGACCGAGGACGACGACCTCATCATCGCGGTGTCGCCGCGACGCGGCGACGTCGGCTGGCACAGCGAACTCGAGGACCTGCCGGCGCGGCTCGCGGATATGCCCCCGGAGTCGTTCATCACGATCCACCCGCGCCAGGGTGAACCGGAGTACGATCGGCAGTACCTCCGGCTGAAGTGACTCCTCCGACGACCGAAGTCGTGGGCTTTCTCCTCGACTTTCTGTAGCGCGTCCTCGGCGTGCGACCACGGTGCAGAGACGGGCCGAACCGCCACACCTTTCCCGCGGCCGTCCCTCGATTCTCTCATGGGTTTTGGTAGCTACGACGAGTCCGAGCAGCAGCAACCGCAGGACGACGCCGACGAGGACGTCGAGGCGGTCAACGTTCACGAGCACGACCACGACGGCCAACTCGAGTTCGAGTCCGACGCCACGACCGACCAGCTGGTCTCCCAGCTGGGCGCGATGAAAGACGACGAGGAGTAGCGGCGCCGAACGGGGTGGGATTTTCAGTCGAACGTCGAGCCACAGAGCTGTGCGATCGCTCGCCGGAGCCGCTGTGAGACCGCCGACTTCGAGACGCCGAGCCGATCCGCGAGCTCGTCTTGGGAGATCCGACGCGGCACGTCGAAGTACCCCTCCTCGTAGGCGACGGTCAGCAGCTCCCGCTGTTTTTCGGTCAGCGCGACGGGTGCGTTGGCGTCGGCGTCTGCGGGCCGGAGGTGTTCGACGCTCACCGAGACGTCCCGGTCGCGACACCGGTCGTTGAACGCGACGAGGGCGTCACGGTCGGGAAATCGGATCCGGAACCGCCAGCCGGTCCGGCAGCTTGCACATGTTCGGAGCCGGCCGCCGACGGCCGCAGTCGCGTCGACGAGAGTGATCGCCCGATCGGTAAGCGCGAGGCGGTAGCTCCGTCGACCGGGGGCGCGATCCACGAGGACGGGGTCGGCGACGGTCGGGTCGACGCCGAGGGCGGTCTCGAACGCGCCGAACTCGTCGCCGGACGCGGTGATGAACAGGACGGTGCGGTCGTCGTCCGCGTCGGTCCAGTACTCGGGTTCAACGGTGATCTCCGGTGCGCGTCCCAGCGTCGGCCCCAACACGAGATCCGGGTGAGAGAGGGTGAGCTGAGCGAGGACGCCGCCGTCGACCTGGGTCCTGACGCCGACGCCGGACTCCGTGGCAAGATCGAGGCTCATCGACGGATCAGCCGTCCGAGGGGACGGCAGGAATAAGCGCTCGTTACCGGGATCGTGAGCATCGAATGACCGATTCGAGCGCGAACGGATGACCGTGGGGGCTAGACACCAACACCGACCCCCTCGGGGCCGCTATACGTATTCATCGATCGTTCGACGCGAGTGTCACCGACTCGTGATCGTAGTAGTGGACTACCCGCAGTAACGACCATCTACCGAGCCTCGATCCGCGCCGCGACTCACTCGAGCCCGCCGAACTCCTCGAACAGCACCGCAAGCACCGTCCCCTGTGCGAGACGGACGTGACGGCTGAACGTCGGCTGGGAGACGCCCAGCGAGTCGGCGATCTCCTCGCCGGTCCGCTCCCGGGGCCACTCGAAGAAGCCGGCGTAGTAGGCCGCTTCGAGGGTCTGACGCTGTCGTTCGGACAGCCGTTCGCGAAGAGTCGCGTCGAGCGCCAGTGCGTCCTCGGGCGAGCGCTCGCGCTGGCGGCGCGCGAGCAGCTCCAGGTCCCACTCCCGCTCGAGCGCGTCGACGAACGCCCGGACGTCGCCCGGGCCGGCCAGCTCGAGGACGAGGCGCGTCCTGTCGTCGGTCGGGGTCAGGGACCGGGGGACGCCGCCGTGTGCGGCGACCGTCGTCGCGATCGACGGCCCGGCGAGCGCGAACTCCAGCAGGCGCTCCTCGCCGACCGTGCCGACCGCCCGGACGTCTGCCAGGCCGTCGACGTCCTCGCCGAGCCCGCGGGTCGGATCGGGCCCGTTCTCGAGGACGTCCTCTCCAGGGATCGTCGCGAAGACGGTTCCGCCGTCCTCGGTCGGCACGACCGACCGAAGCGCCAGCGGGCGATCGACGCGGTGGGCGACCGTCGCGAGCGGGTCGGCCTCCCGGAGGACGAACTCGAGTTCGGTGACGGCGTCGTCCCCCAAGGCGCGTCGCGTCTCGATCGCGTCGATGGCGGCTCCGGCGACCCGTCCCAGACGCTCGATCCCGCTGCGGGTCGACTCGTCGAACGCCCCCGGCGTCCGCGAGCACAGCACCAGCGCGCCGTACCGGAACCCCTCATGGCGGAGCGGCACGCGGAGGACGGAGCGGATCCCCGCCTCGAACGCGTGCTCGCGCCAGGAGTCGTCGGCGTCCTCGGCCGGGTCGTCGACGGACGCCGCTTCGGCCTCGGAGAACGTTTCCGCCGTCGCGGACACGTATCGGTCGGCCAGCGACTCGAGGCGGTCGTCACCAGCCTCCGTTCCGGCGATTGCCCGCCGCTCGACGTCCTCGCCGCTCGTATCCGTGCCGACCCAGGCGAGCGCGATCGGTTCGTCCTCGAACGAAAGGGACGCCGTTCCCCGACAGAGCCGTCGGTAGACCGTCTCCCGATCGCTCGCCTCGAGCAGGTCACGCTCGATCCCGTCGAGGCGGCCGCGCCGCTCCAGGGTCGCCTCAAGCGAGGATCGGTCCGTCCGACACCCGCGAAGCTCCGCGACCGCCGCCCGCTCTTCGAGCGCGACGGCGCCGATCCCGGCGAGGACGTCGATCGGACCGGGATCGACCGAGTCGAACGCCATCGGCTCCCGCGTCGCCGCGACCAGCGTCGCCGTCCCGACGGGAACGGTAAGGACCTGGTCGGCCCGGATCCCGGTCTCGTCGAGGAACGGTTCGAGCGCGTCCGCGTCGTGGACGGTGGCGTCGGCGTCCTCGCCAGCGCCGTCGGGCAGAACGGCGTCCGGAACCGCCGCACGCTCGACGGCCGAAAGCGACGCGGTCCCGGAGCCGCGGGTCGCGACCGCGATCGGCTCGAGCGCCCGCTCCTCGCTTCGGTACAGCCCGACCACGTCACCGCCGCTGAGCTCGAGGGCCGCCTCGGCGACCGTCTCGCGGACCGCCGATTCGGAGTCGACCTCGCGGATCGCCCCGACGGCGTCCGCGAGCGTCGCGAGCGCGCCCGCGGGCGACCGCCGCCGATCCCGGATCACACAGAGGGTTCGATCGTCCTCGGGCAGCGGTACGACGAAGACGTCGACGGGGCGGTCGTCGGCGACCGCGAGGCGCCCCGAGGCGGGCTCCAGCCACCGGTACGGCGCCGACCGCGAGCGCTCGCGAACCGTCGCCGCCAGCTCCGGGTCGAACAGCTCCGCGGGCACCCGTCCGACGAGGGGGTCGTCGTCAGCCAGCTCGACCGCCGCGGCGTTTGCCAGCTCGACGGCGCCGTCCTCGAGGACGACGACCCCGTCGGGAAGTGCGTCGACGACCGACGCGGCGGTGCGTTCGGCCGCAGTCGGCCCCGACGAGGACGGACTCGTCCGATCGAGAGCCCGCAACTGGACGATCGCTCCCGACTCCGACGGGACGACCCGGACACCGAGCGGTCGCTCGCGGGCTGGGGACCGGACCACGAACGTCGTCGGCTCCTCGAGGGCGTCCTCGTTCGCTCGATGGTCGCGAAGCTCCTCGATCACCGGCTCGCGGATCGGCTCGGGGAGGAGCGATCCGACGGTAATGCCGGGCTCGGGGTCGCGGTCGAACAGCTCGGTCGCCGACTCGTTCGCGTAGCGCAGCTCCAGTCGGTCGCCGAGCTCGAAGACGGGCTCGTCGAGCCGATCGAGAACGCGTTCGGCGTCGGGCTCGGGTTCCCGAGCGATCGCCGGAAAGAGTGTGACGACGATCCCGCCGAGGTTCGGATCCGCGAGCCGGTTACTGATCCGGAGTTCGACGACCCGCCAGGCACCGTCGCCGCGGCCGATCCGGACCTGAACGCGGTCGGTCGCCCCGAACGGTCGATCCGCGACGGCCGAAACCGTCTCGTCGACCGCCTCGCGGTCGTCGGGGTGGACGAACTGCTCGATCGGTCGGTCCTCGATCGCGTCGGGCGGGACACCGAACTCACCGTCGGTCGCCGGGCTCGCGTACGCGACCTCGCCGTCCACCCCGAGGAGCCACACGACCGCGGCCGACCCCTCGAGGAGCGACCCGGAGATCGCGGTCGACGATTGCTCCGGCACGTCCGTGGCGAGTCGTTCGAGTCGGGCGATCACGAGCGGGTCGGAGTCAGCGGGATCGACGACGTCCGTCGCACCCGCCTCGAGCGCTCCGACGGCGTCGTCCGCGACCGCGAGGATCGGGATCGACTCGCACTCGCGCCGGAGCCGTTCGATCGCCGTTCCGCCCTCGCCGCGGTCGAACGCACAGACGACGCAGTGGGGAGTGACGGTTTCGAGGCGGGCGAGCGCACCCGGAAGCCGCCGCTCCCGAATCAGCGACACCGAGTCGAGTCCTTGCGTTACCGCTCCGGCCACCGACGCGACCGCATCGTCGTCGCCGACGACGAGGACGCGTACCAGCGTGTCGGCCGCCGCGCTCGTCTCGTGGCTCACGCGACTGCCTCCGGATTATCGCCGCTCCCAGTGGTCGGATACCGCCACCGAACGATCGACCGAGGGGGACGTGTCTGTCCGCCGGACACGGAACGCCCCCTCGCGCTCGGCGAAGTTAATTATCGGTCTCGTAGCTCCGAGTAGCGCTCCATTACGCTCGGCTGTGGGCGGCTCCGGTCCGGCTCAGGACTCGTCCCGAACCGTGACGACCGGTACCGGCGCGTTCCGGACGACCTCTTCGGCGACGCTGCCGACGATCAGCTGGTCGAGCCCCGACCGACCGACCGTCCCGACGACGATCAGGTCCGCGCCGTGGTCCTCGGCGACGTCGACGATCTCCTCCTGGGGAACGCCGTGGCGGATCGTCTCCCTGACCTCGATCCCGTGACCGGTCGCCTTCTCCTCGGCGCGCTCGAGCGCCTCGGCGGCCTCGTCCTCGAGGTCGGTCCGCATCTGGTCGCTCTTCGTCTCGGCGTGGGGGCCGTCCTCCGAGACCGAAACGATGTGGAGGGTCGCGTCGAGCTGTCGGGCCAGCTCGATCGCGTGGTCGGTGGCCCGTCGCGCACCCTCGCTACCGTCGGTCGCGAGCAGCAGTTCCTGGTACATTTTCGTGTCGACATTCGGTACGCCGTCCGATACGTTCCATACCTGCAGTTGCCAGGGAATCCAGTGGCTCGACGCCACTCAGACCGCGTCGAGGAAGAACGCGACGTACAGCTGGCCGACGCCCGCGAGGATCATCACTGCGCCGGCGATCCGTCGAAGCGTGTCGCCGTAGGCTGCCAGCCGACCCGCGCCCGCGGCCAGCCCCATCCCCGTCACTACGGTCAGCGAGATCATGAGCAACACGACGACGCCGACGTACGTGCCGATGACGAGCGTGGCCGGACCGGTCGGCAGCGCGGCCGCACTGGCGACGACGCCCAGAAAGACGGGCGCGACGCAGCCGGCCGCGGCCAGCGCGTAGCCCGCGCCGAAGACGCCAAAGCCCAGCGTCCCCGACCGCCGCTTCGGCAGGGCAACGGACAGCGACGGCGCCCGATCGAGGACGACGAGGACGCCGAACGCGATCAGGAGGAGTCCGACCAGCGCCTCGAACGCGGTAGTGTTTGCAAGCACCGAGTGGCCGATCCAGAACGCGAGGCCGAGCAGTACCCCGAAGGTGACGAGGACGCCAGCGCCGGCGACCAGCCCCCGCCCGATCGCGCTCGGGAGCGACGCCTCCTCGGCGTCGGTCTGGCTGACGTAGAAGCCGACGTAGCCGGGCAACAGGGGGTACGCACACGGGGAGAAGAAGGTAAAGATTCCAGCCGTCAGCGCGAACGCGAGTGTCGACAGCAGCGTCGCGTCGATCATCCGCCTTCGCCGAGGACGTCCTCGATTCGGGAGACGATCTCGTCGCTTTCCTTGCGACCCGACTCCTCCCACCTGACGACGCCGTCCTCGTCGAACAGGACGCCGATCGGCGTCCCCGATCCGTAGTGGACGATGAGATCGGAGGTCCCGTCCCGGCCGACCGGCCAGTGGCCGTCATACTCGTCCCACCAGTCGGCGATCTCCGTGTCGGGGACCTGTTCCTCGTTCTCGTTGGTAACCGAGACGAACGTGACGTCGTCGCCGACCCGGTCGTAGGCCTCGCCCAGCGCGGGCATCTGTTCCTTGCAGGTTCCGCAGGTCGTCGCGAACAGGTCGACGAACGTCACCGATCCCTCGTCGGGGATCTGTACGGTCCCCTCGCTGCTGCCGGTCGCGTCGACGGTGTCGATCGTGACGGGGTCGTGTCGGGGTTCCTCGTCCTCCGTGCCCGGCAGCCCGTAGACCGCGAGCGCGCCGGCACCGGCGAGCGTTCCCGCGCTCGCGACCCCGGCGAGGACGTCCCGACGCCGCATCGTTACTCGACCACCGTTCGGACGTCGTCGATGATCGCCTGGGGTCGGTTCTCCTCGCGGCTATCGGTTACGTTCGGGTACGAGCGCTCGACAATTCCCTGCTCGTTGACCAGAAAGATGATGTAGTAGTGGATCTCCTGGGGGTGGTCGTCGTGGTCGTGGCCGTCGTCGTGTTGCTCACCGTCGTCGTGGCCTTCGCCGTCATCGTTCCCCGCCTCTTCGTCGTGATCATCGTGGCCGTCGTCGTGCGCTTCGTCCTCGTCGGCGTGGCTGTCGTGATCGTCGTCTTCCTCGCCGTCGTGGTCGTCGTGAGCCTCCTGGTCGTCCTCGTCACCGTCACCGATCTGTGCTGGAACGCCGATCTCCTCGTTGAGCAGCTCCATCGCCTCGTCCTCGGTCTCGGGGCGGAGGAAGTGCCAGTTCTCGGCCTCGTAGTCGACGCCGTACTGCTCGCCGTACTCCCGCAGGGCCTCCGGGCTGTCGGTTTCGGGATCGAACGTCATCGCCAGCAGGGCGACGTCGTCCTCGTACCCTTCCTCGGCGGCGTCCTCCTGGACGAGCCCGAGCATGTTCGTCAGCGTACCACACTCGTCGGTACAGGACGTGTAAATAAACGTCAGCAGGTACGCGCGCTCGCTCTCGAACTCCTCGAGCGAGACCTCCCGTCCCGCGTGCGGGTCCGGAAGCGTAAACGCCGGGAACTCGTCTCCGTGGATCGGATGGGACGGATTTCCCCGCGACTGCTCGGGCTCGCCCAGCGCCGTCTCGCTGTTGCCGACGACCGGGAGGTCGCCCACACACCCTGCCAGCCCGCCCATTCCGGCTGCCCCCAGCGTTCCCAGGTACGCGCGTCGCTTCATATCCGAGTCGTAGGAGCGGGGCGTCAAATGTTCGTTGGTTCGCTCATGAAAACCCGAACATCGATGGGTTCACCACCTCTTGTGGTTTTTCTCGTCCCGAACATCTCCGATCGTCGTCGTCACAGCCCCCGCCGCATTCATTGATTGTCAGCATCTAACATCCACCTAATTCGTTCATCGAACTCCGTCTCTGGTTAACGACCCGTCTCACGGCCGTCTCCGGGACGTTCGGAGGTCGAACCGGGACGGGCCGACCGATCGTACGCCTGACCATGAAACGTCGCGAAACGTCACCGTGTCAGCCGCGAGCGGAGGCTTACGACTCGGATAACTATTTTGGAGTGCTGAGTACGTCGATGTATGTCACAATCTAACAACCCGGACGTGCGTGTCGGTTGCCCACAGTGTAACGGAACCGTAAACGCGTCCCTTCCGCCCGGGTCCGGACTCGGAAGCCCGAGCCCCAACCGACTCCGCGGCACGGAAACCGAGTGTCGCAACTGCGGTCACGAACTCGAGTTCTACTACTACTGAACTCGCCGTTCCGTTCGCACGTTTTTGCCCGCCGGCAGACAGACTGCAACTGGTCAGTAGCGACGAATTCGTTCCACAGGAGAGTGCTCGTCCGGGATTTGAACCACGTCCAGACGTGCTCGCGACGCTTCGCGCGACTGGTTTGATTCAAATCCAGTATACAGCGTCTGCTGCTCACGAGTTGTTCGCAGCAAAATGCTCCGTCTGGGATTTGAACCCGATGCAAATCCTCGCTCTGCTCGGATTTCCGTGCTTCAAATCCCAGCCGTGCGCGCTTCGCTCGCTCACAAAAGTTCGTCGCTGTAGTGCTCCGTCTGGGATTTGAACCCAGGTCATCGGCTCGAAAGGCCGAAATGATTGGCCGGACTACACCAACGGAGCGTTCACTTCGTTCACGCTCCGAGCCCTACGTCACTGCGTTCCGTAGGACAACGGAACTGAACGCATCCATTGCTTGCCGAGGCCTAGTAAAAAACGTTCCGTTCCGCGACCGTCGTGACAGGCCTCGACACACGAGCCTCCGTTCTCGAGTGCGATACCCGCCGCCACCTCAACCCTTTTGAGGTCGCGATACGACCGACCCGGCATGAAATACGTCCGATTCCGGGACCCCGCCGGCGCCGTTCGACGGGGCGAGCTCGACAGTGGTCACGTCCACTTCGCAAACGAGAGCTACGCGCTCGAGGACGACGCGATCGACGTCCTCCCACCCTGTGAGCCCTCGAAGATCGTCTGTATCGGTCGCAACTACGCGGCCCACGCCGACGAGATGGGTAGCGACGTCCCGGACCGCCCGCTGCTGTTCCTGAAGCCACCAAACGCCGTCGCGGGCCACGACGACACGGTGACCGCGCCCGCGGGGAAAGACCGGATCGACCACGAGGCCGAACTCGGCGTCGTCATCGGTCAGCAGTGTCGCCACGTCCCCGAGAGCGAGGCGATGGATGTCGTCGAGGGCTACACCTGCGTGAACGACGTCTCGAACCGTGACGACCAGCGCGAGGAGAAAAACTGGATCCGTGGAAAGGCCTTCGACGGCGCGGCCCCGATGGGACCGGTGCTGGCGACGCCCGACGAGGTCCCCGAGGACGCGGCCGTCCGCTCGCGGGTCAACGGCGAGACGAGACAGGACGGCTCGCTCGACCAGCTCATTTTCTCGGTCCCCGAACTGATCGCCGAGATCACGACCTACATGACCCTCGAGCCCGGCGACGTCATTGCGACGGGAACCCCGGAGGGGGTCGGACCGCTCGAGGACGGCGACGAGGTCGAGATCGAGGTCCAGGGCGTGGGCACGCTCGAACACACGATCCGTCGACCCTGATACGGACCGCTGTCGATTCGTTCCGGCACGACGCAGGGCGAGCCGCGGTCGCGCCACGAACCGCTACACGGTCCGTCTGAACCCACACCGCCAACGCTTTTCGCCCCGCCTCGCCAATCACCGTCCATGACTGTTCGATACGGTGCGGTCGATATCGACTGGCTCGGCTACGCGACGGTACGCCTCGAGGGCGAGACGGGAACGGTCGTCTACGTCGATCCGGGTCGGTACGGCGTCCTCGACGACTACGACGCCCGGGACGGCGATCTGGTTCTGGTGAGTCACGACGACCACTACGATCCCGAAGGCATTCGACGGGTCGCTCACGACGACGCCATCGTCGTGGCCCACGAGGCGATCGACGCCGACGAGATCGACCGGGTCGACGAGCCCCTCGAGGAGCTCCCCTACGAGGTCGAACGGGTGCGGGGCGACGAGTCGTTCGTGCTCGGCCCGCTCGATCTGTACACGACCCAGGCGTACAACGAGCCCGGCGGCCCCTACACCGACGACGAGGGCGAGCCCTACCACCGCGAGGGCGAGGGCTGTGGCTTCGGGGTGACGATCGACGGCGTCACCGCCTTCTGGCCCGGCGACACCGACGTCCTCCCGGTCCACGAGGAGCTGGCCGTCGACGTCTTCCTGCCGCCGATCGGGGGCTCCTTTACGATGGACCGCCGCGACGCGGCCGAACTCGCGGGGACGATGCGGCCGGGGCTCGTCCTCCCGATTCACTACAACACGTTCGAGGCCCTCGAGACCGATCCGGAGGCGTTCGTCGTCGACGTCGCCAGGCGACGGGTTCCGGTCGTCCTCGACGAGTAACTCCCTCTCGGCGTCGGTGCACCCGGTGATCGGCGTGCAGCGGATGAGCGTTCTCGCGTCGCTGCACCGCGTTCGATCAACGCCATCCTACCATGGGATAGCTACCTATTCTACCTTCTCGTAGCGTCGATCGGAGGAGATTTGTCATGGTATCAAGTGACACCGAAACGGAGATCGAAGACGAGCTCGGACGGGTACCGAGCTGGATCGACGCCATCGCGGAGCCCGCGAGCGATCACAGCTGGAGGCTCGTCCGCGACCTCCTGTTCGGTGAGACCGAGCTCACACCCCGTGAGAAGGGACTCGTTGGCGTCGGCGCGGCCGCTGCTATCAACTGTCCCTACTGTACGCACTTCCACAAGGAGGAGGCCCGGATGGCCGAGGCAACCGAGGACGAGCTGACCGAGGCGGTCACCCTCGCGAGCAACACGCGGTACTTCTCGACGGTATTGCACGGCTCGGAGACCGACCTCGAGGCGTTCGTCGAGGAAACCGACGAGATCGTCGCCTATTTCGAGGAACAGGAGGCCGCGGCAGCGGACGACTGAGTCGATTGTGGCCTCCGTTCGCGTCGTTCGACGGGCGGAGGTTCGGCGACCGACAGCTCCAAAGAGTTACTGTCGTCCTCGCCTAGGTTCGAATATGCGAAGCGATCGTCGGAGTGACGGTCACGTCGCGGCCGACGGACTGTACTGCCCGCACTGCGGCGAGGCCCTCGAGCCGTCGATGAACTTCTGTCCGGACTGCGGTCACCCCAGCGGCGAGCGCGGGGCGTCCGAATCGCGGCCCGCCCTCGAGCGACGCGTCGCAGCCGCGATGGCCGACGGCTGGGAGCTCGAGCACGATTTCGGCGACCACGTCGTCATGGTCAGACGGACGTTCGGCGGCAGGGACGAGCACCTCGTCGTCGCGGCGCTGTCGGTCTGGTGGACGATGGGGCTCGGGAACGCGCTGTACGGCCTCTACCGCTACGTCGGTGACGCCGAACGGATGGTGTTGCGTGCCGGCCCGTCGGCCGACGAGCCCGAGACAGAGTCGCGGTTCGAGACCGTCGGGCGGATCGCGGGCGCCGGCTGTCTGGCGATGGCGCTGGCGCTGGCGGGAGCCGCCGCCGTCCTCGCGGGCTCGACGACGGCACCGCTGCTCGCCGCGGTCGCGATCGGGCTTGCGACCGTCGGGCTGGGCCTGTTTCCCGAGGTTCGACACCGCCTCGGAAACCGCCGGTCTCCCTCCACGAACGGCGCCGCCAGATCGGTCGAGGAGTCGGCGATCGTCGACTACGATCGGTCGTGTGCAGTCTGTGCCGACCCCGTCGGCCGTGGGATCGAGCGCACCTACCGGAAGGGGTTTTACGTCCTCGGCGTTCCGCTGACGCTGTCGGAGGGACACAACGCCTACTGCAGGCGCTGTGCGAACGCGGAGGCCGACGGAACGAGGACTCGAGAGCGGACGATCCCGATCGAAGACGGCAGCGAGAGCGAGCGGGAACTCGAGCGGCGCTGATCGTCGCGCTCGGCTCGTCGGCGCTCGAAACGGCAACCAGTTAGACGATTCCCATCGCGTCGAGTCGCTCGGGGAGATAGGTGTCGGTCACGAAGTCGAGCCCGCGGGAGGCAAGCGACTGCTGTTCGGACTTCTTCTCGATCTCGAGCTGGAGCTCGATCTGTTCCTCCCAGTAGTCAGTCTGGAAGCGCGGATCGTCGAGCTCGCTCTCCAAGGCGTTGATGTCCGAATCGCTGAGCGGATCGGTCGGGAGATCGTACTCGACGATGTCTGCGGGCTGGATGCCGATGTACTGGGCCTCGGGCGTCGCGAGATACTCCGAGAGGTGAGCGGACTTGATCGAGCCGTAGGCGACGGAGGCGTAGATCCGGTAGGACCAGGGGTCACCGTCGGCGAAGACCGTCACCGGCAGGTCGAGCTCGTCGTGGAGTCGCTTCGTGATCCGACGGGTCGCGCGGGCTGGCTGGCCCTTCAGGTGGACGATCAGGGCGTTGTACTCCTCGTCGAACCCGTTCTCGACGAGCCGATCCCGCATCCCACCGGTCTCGACCGCGAGGATGAAGTCGGCGTCGGTGTCGAGGAACTCGATCGTATCGGGGTTGTTCGGAATCTGGTAGCCGCCCTCGCCGACGTCCTCCTGGCAGTGGATCTCGCGTTCCCCGCGGCGGGTCTGCTCGCGGAGATACAGCGGCCCCATGATCGTCGCGCCCGACTCCTCGGGGCGCATGTGGAAGTCCTCGCGGGTGACTCCAGAGACGATCTCCAGGTCCTCGATTAGCCCGTTGGACTCGTCCTGGCTGGTGAACTGCGCTTCTTCGTTGTCCCAGCTCTCGGAGAGGTAGTAGAGTTCACGCAGCGTCGAGGATCGGTCCTGCTCGAGCTGGTTCGCGAGGAACTCGATCGTGTAGACGGCTTTCAGGAGCTTCCGGGCGCCCCGAACGGAGTTCGCCGAGCGGGTCGACTCCCGGTCGCCGTACACCCAGACCTCCTTCTCTTCGTCGTACTCGATGTTGCTCTTTGTCCGCGTCGGGACGGACATGTGAGGGATCTCGCCCAGCTCGAACTGGTCGTAGAACTGTGCGGCGAGATCGAGCAGCTGTTCTTTCGCCTGCTGGTCGTTGTCTGCACTCATTGGTTAACGGTGAGTTTCGCGCCTTCGACGCCTTTCACGTCGAGATCGAACGCGGCGTCGTCGTCGATCTCGTACTCGAGGACGGCCTCGTCCTCGCTCGATACCTCGGGTTCCCACTTGACGAACCACTCGCCGTCCATCTCGACGGCGGTCGCGTCCGCAGAGAGGTTGCGGGGTTCGGCCGAGACGATGTCGGTGACCTCGAGGGTCTCGTTCGTGCTCGAGTGGTTCTCGACGACCACCGAGACGGCCTGGCCGTCCCCATTAGCCTCGATATGGCGCTCGACGAGGACGTTGTTCATGATTCGGGCGATCGCGTCGTCGATCTCGGGCTCCTCGCGATCGGTGACCTCGGCGACCTTCTCGGCCATCTCGGGGAGGATCTTTCCGAGGACGTTCTGTTTCTTCCGGCGTTTCTCCATCGAGCGGCGCTTGTTCAGGAAGCTCTTTAGCTCGCGGGCGGCCTCCCGGATCGCCAGCTCGATCTCATCCTCGATCGCCGGCACGTTGGCGACGGCGTCTTTCGACTCGCTGGTGAAGGGGACGTTCGTCGAGGCGACGTGGACCATGATGACGGCGGGGCCGTTGGGCAGCCCCGAGCCGCCGGGCTGGTCGAGCCCGTAGTTGCGCCAGCCGATCGATTTGACGACGTCGGTGGTCGCACACGCCCCGCGCTGGTAGACCAGTGGGACGCGGTTGGCAAACCGCATGACGTCGGCGCTTCCCTCGGCGGGGATGTCGCCGCCGTAGGCGATCCCGGCCTCGACGATGAACGGGTCGCCGGAGTGGACCTCGGCGTCCCGGGTTGCTGCGGCGTAGAAGTCGGCGTCGAACTCCTTCTCGAGACCGGCCCGGATGAGGTCGTCGGTGATCGGCGAGAGACACCGCGTCGGCGGCGCCATGATGTCGGTCGCCCGCATCGCGTCGACGAGATCACTCGTCGCGTCGCGGTCACCCGCAAGCTCGCGGACCAGCGGCGGATCGTCGGGGACGGTCGCCATCACGTCCCAGACGGCGTCGGTGACGTTCTCCCGGGCGGTGTCGCCGAAGGAGACGTCGTCGTACTCCTCGGTGAGGTCGGCCGCGCGGTCGACGTGTGCACGGAGCTGACGGCGGGTGAGGCGGTGGCGGTCGTCGTCCTCGTCCTCGAATCTGGCCGCGAGCCGGCTCGCGAAGCCGTGGATCACCTCGTCGTCCTTGCGGGTGGTCGTCGCCTCGTCGGCGATCTCGTAGCAGTCGGTGACCAGCCGCGACTCCGCGACGGCGTCCTCGTCGGGGTCGGCGGTTTCCTCGGGGGCGTCGATCAGCGCGTTCCAGCCCGCGTTGGCGGCGTTTTCCTGAACCGTCTCGCCGAAAGCGGTGCCGTGCTCGTTCTCGACGTCGTCGGCCGCCTCGGCGACGAGGTCGAGCAGTTCGTGGTGGGCGATCCGCTCGCGGTCAGCGACGGCGTCGGCGATGGCGTCGGCGAAGGCGGCCGTCGCCTCGGCGCCCTTGTTCGCGGTCGCGTCCGAGACGGCGGCCCGAAGGTCGATATCTTCGCTCGCATCGGGGATGTGCCAGCGCATCTCGCGACCGTAGTGGCGGTCGCGGAACGCGTCGATCACCGAGTCGGCGGTCTTCTTCCCGACGCGGGTAAACTCCTCCTGGAGGAAGCCCGAAATCGTCTGGGAGTCCGTCGCAGAGAGCATCTTGATCACGGTGCCGAGCTCGACCCCGTGTGGGTGGGGTCGGATCTCCTCGGTCTCCTCGGGGAGCTGGTCGGTCCCGCGCTCGAACTTGAAGTGGGCGTTCGGTTCCTTGAGCTCGAGTCTGGCGTGGGGGTTGACGACCGCCGTGTGTTTGATGTAGTCGTGGAGCTGCTGGCGGGCGCGCATGTTCCCTTCCATCTCGAGTTCGATGCGGGTGCCGTGGGGACGGTCCCAGCTTGTGGTCTCCTCGACGCTGATCTCGGGTTCGTTCTCGTCGGTGTCGACGATGAGTTCGAAGTACTCGGCCTCGCTCGAGCCCTGGGTTCGGCTGGTGATCTTCGCGGGTTTCCCGCTTGTCAGCTGGGAGTAGAGTACGGCTGCGGAGATACCGATCCCCTGCTGGCCGCGGCTGTTTTTGACGCTCAATGCACCCTGATTTGCGACGACGAAGTTCTCGTCAGCTCCGGTCGCACCGGGAACAGAAACGTCGTAAACGTACTCGGGTGGGTCGGTCGCTTCGACGTCCGTTACCGGGAGCAGACACATATCGGTGTCCGTGAGCCCGTGTATGTTGTGGACAGTCTCCCAGAGCGCTTCGAGCCGATCGGTTGGCTGATGATCAGCATCGAGTAACCCCTTCTCTTTGAGAGTGTGAACGTACCGCGGTTTCTCGACGTCCTCGCCGTCGAGCGACGCCTCGATAAGCGATCGATACACGTCGGCGTGTTCGATGCTCGATCCGACACCGGCACCCATCAGTAGGCCAGGAACCGTGTCCGGCACCGTTTCGCTTTCGACGTCCCCCACCCGAACGTCCTCGAGGAGCGAGGTCGGAACGCGCTTGTACCCTTGTTCTCCAGTGTTCCGAGCTGTCGAGAACACGTCAGAAAGGGACGCGTCCTCCCCGTAGACTTTCGTTCGGTATGCTGTCTTTGGATCGTCGGCGTAGCCGGGCCGATCGGAGAGGGTCTCCGTACTCGCCAACACCCCGTGCATGTTCCAGAGGACGGAGAGCTGGCGTGCAAGCGTCTCGCTCGTCGTCGTATGCGAGAGTTCGTTCGACGGGTGCGAATCGGAGCCGTCCCCCTGGTACAGTGCAGCGATGAAGTCTCGTTGGTGTTCGGCCGGTGCCTGAAAGACGAACTCGGGAATCCGTTTTTCGTCGGCGGAACAACCACAGACCGATTCGAGAAACATCGCCAACGGCGAGCCGAAGGCCTTGACACGGGTCGAGTTCCGTTCGCGCTCGACCGTCGTCGTCGATCCGGTAATACCCTGAACGGCCTGTTCGGTCGATTCGATCAGTTCGGACTCGTGAGCGCCGAACGTAAACCCAACCTGTCGTTGGCCGACGTGTCCCTCCGAAATGTAGTGGGCCACCAGTTCGACGAACGAATCGTCGATCGGGAGCGTCACGGGCATCGTGGTTTCGTCTCCGCCGGCCTGATAGGTCTTGAAGCTGCAGTCGGCTGCTTTCTCTTCCCAGCCGAGTTCGAGTACCAGTTCGGCTGGGAGGTATCCCTTTTCGAGATAGTTCTGCTCGAGACTGTCACGGAGGATATCAACGCCGTCGTATCGGTAGTAGTATCGCTCTCGGCTGCTATCCTCCGACGGCCTCTTTCGGATCGTCTCTCCCGTCCGGAGTTCCTCGAGCGTCTCGGTGTCGAATCCGTACACGTAGACACGCCGATCTTCGAACTGCTCCGCGGAGAGGTGTTCGAGGACGTTTACTTTCTCGACAGTCTCGTCGGGCGACGGAAGCCGACGTGGTGTCAGGAGCACGTCACCCGGCTCGAGTTCGCCGGCTTTGATTTCCTTCGTCGCTCCGTCTTTCGTCACGCTGAAAACGCTGTGGTTGCCGGTGACTTCGACGGTTCGCCCCTTCTGGGTCGTTATTTCGTACGTTTGCTCGTCGGTTTCGTGGCGGATCGCGTGAGTTACCGGTTCCCACGTCATCTCGTGGGTTTCGCGGTTGAACGACGGAGCCTCGATTTGGCCGGCTATCGGGGCCGTTCCCTCGCCTTCTTCGGGAAGGTAGGCGTCACAGAGAACGCCGATCGGAACGAACTCGATCGTTCCGTTCCGGCGAACGAGAAGCCGCTGGTCCGGCGTTAGTGATTGCTCGCGGGCGTGAAAGCGAGAGCCGTAGAGCAGCTTCCCGAAGACCTTCGGGAGCGACTCCTTGGTGAGTCCCGGGCCGTTGTCCTCGACGATCAGCGTGTAGTAGTCGCCCGACTCCTGGATCTCGACGTAGATATCCGGAAGAATACCGGCCTCCTCGGCGGCGTCCAGGGCGTTGTCGACGGCCTCCTTGACGGCCGTGACGAGGCCTCGAGCACCGCTGTCGAAGCCGAGCATGTGCTTGTTCTTCTCGAAGAACTCGGCGATGGAGATCGCTTGCTGGCTTTCGGCCAGCTCCTCGGCGATCCCCGGTTCCTCGCCGAGCGTCGACTGGAACGACGTCATCGTCTCCCCATACTAACGGCGGGGGTAAAAGCCGCACGCTACCGGAGTGAAAGTGAACTACCGGGAGGCGGTCTCCTCGCCGGCACGGTTCGGTCGCGGCTCGGACTCCTCCTCGTCGATCGGCGGCCAGTGCCACGCGTCGGCCTGTACGACACCCAGCAGCTTCCGTCGGCGTTCGGCCAACTCCGCGACCGCGTCCTCGAACTCCGCCTCGTCGGCCGTCGGGATGTCGTCCTCTTGGAGCCGATCCAGATCCGGCTGCGGGGGTATCTCGTCGGCCGGCTCGATGAACGCCGTCTCGAGCGTGTCGAGGTAGCTATCGGTACTCGAACGGGCGTTCTCGACCAGGGCCGGATCGAGCTGGGCGCCGTCGTCGACGCCGTAGCGAAACAGCGTCATGGCCTCGTCGAAGATCGGAACCGCCATCGCCGAGGCGCGTTCGCCCTTCTCGCTGTGGTAGTAGTGCAGGATCGGGTAGGCCTTGTGCTTGTCCGCGAGCTCCGAGAGATCCGAGGCCAGCGACTCGACGGGTAGATCAAGCCCGTCGAACTGCTCGTCGGTCCAGCCCGCCCGGACGAACTCCTCGCTGCGCTCGCCGAGCCCGGTGACGCTGTTGGCGAACGCTCGCTTTTCCGAGACCGTCCCGAGGACGGTCAGAATATAGGAGACCCCGAGCGTGACGAAGGCCATCCCCGTCGCGGTCGTAAAGGAACTCGCGATCTCCCAGGTACCTGACGTCGGCGAGTAATCCCCGTTCCCGTTCGTAAACATGGTGTAGGCGACGTAGTAGAAGTGCCCCGTCCAGTCGGCGGGTTCGCCGGTCTGGGGACTGACGAGTGCGGTGTCGCCGCCGGCAAAGAGGAACGTCCAGCCGAACCACAACAGCGCGATCCACATCGCGAGCGTCAGCGTAAGAATCAGCGGGCCGGCGATGCTCAGCGCCCGGGAGTGGTCTCCGGTCAGGATCCGAAGCCCGCGCCAGACGCCCGTCGTCAGTCGTCCCGAGAGCGGCCCGGAGCCGCCGTCGACCCACAGCGTCGTCCAGATGATGTCGACGACGACCGCGATCAGCACGACGATTCCGACCGCAAGATACAGCGGTTGCATTTCCGGACGCTACCGTCTCGAGGACCGTCAACGGTAGCCCGGTTACTGCAGCCGTGGGCCGAACGGCGGGGAGTCCGTCGGTTTCCAGCGGCACGTTCATCCGCCCTCGCGCCGAGGAGCAGACATGCGCGAGTTCGCGTTCACGGTCGCTTACGAGCGGGGGGCCGACCACCTGATGGATGTCTTCATCGACCACCCAGAGCTGTACGCCCGAACGACTGCCTGTCACGCGACGACGGAGACGATGTGGCGCGTCGACGAGGTGACCGGGCCCCAGGAGGCGCTGGCAGAGTACGACGAGCAGCTCTCGGGGATCGACCGCTGTTCGAGCGTCCGGGGAATGGGCGGCTGTCGGATCGACTGGACGTACGACGTCCTCGCGAGCGGGCCGACGAGCCGACTGATCTACTCGCGACAGTCCGAGGACGACGGCTGTCGGTCGGTCCCCTACCTCGCGGCGAAACACCTCGGCGACGGCGTGTTGTGCCGGGCCGAACAGCGCGGTCATGAGTACCGCTGGCGGCTGCTCGCCGAGGACGGAACGGCGATGCGGGCGATCTACGACGAGCTCGAAGGGAACCTTCGGGCGGGGCTCGAGCTCGAGTTCGAGCGCATCAGCGGGCCGATCGAGTGGGGCAACGAGTACGACGTCGGCCCTGATATCCCCCACGAGCAGCGCGCGGCCCTGGAGCTTGCAACCGAGTACGGCTACTACGAGACGCCCCGCGGAGCGTCGATCCAGGAGATCGCCGACGCCGAGGACGTCCCGACCTCGACGCTCCAGTACCGGCTGCGCCGGGCCGAGGCGTGGCTGGCCAAGACCTTCCTCGCCGACGGACGGGGGATCCCGCGTCGCCGACCCGTCTCCGCCGACGACTAGTGCCGGAGTCGTTGGCATATTCCAACCGAACCCACACCAGGGATCGTCGAGTACGTCGAACCGACGATGCAACCCAACACGACCGACGACACTGGCGTCTCGAGGCGAAGCTACCTGGGAGCCGGCAGCACCGCGCTGGCCGCGCTCACGTTTGCGTCCACGAGCGGGGCGGCCGAGGACCCCTCGTCCAACGAGAACGACGGTCGAACGCTGATCCGAAATGGAACGGTCGTCACCGTCGATCCCGATCTCGGGGTCTGCGAGGACACCGACGTCCTCGTCGAGGACGGGCGGATCGAACGGATCGACCGTGACATCGACGCCGCCGGAGCGAAGACGATCGACGCGAGCGACTCGATCGTCATGCCCGGGTTCGTCAACGCCCACCACCACACCTGGCAGGCCGGGGTTCGGGGCGTCGCCGGGGACTGGTCGTTCATGGAGTACCTCGAGACGATGCTCGGGGAGATCAGCAGCCACTACCGGCCCGAGGACGCCTACCTGGGGAACCTCTTCGGGGCGCTCGAGCAGCTAAACGCCGGGACGACGACGGTACTGGACTGGTTCCACATCGCGAACTCGCCCGGCCACACGAACCGTGCGATCGACGGGCTCGAGGACGCCGGGATCCGTGCGGTGTTTGCCCACGGCCAGCCGGGCGACGACAACGACCTGTGGTGGGAGGAAAGCACCGAGCCCCATCCCGACGACATCCGACGGCTCAACGACGAGCGGTTCCCCGCGAACGACGGCCTGCTCACGCTCGCGATGGGGATCCGTGGCCCCGACTACTCGACCGAGGAGGTCGTTGCCCACGACATCGAGCTGGCCCGCGAGCTCGACGTCCTCGCGTCGATGCACATCGGCTCGCTCGGTCCGGGCGGCGTCGAGACTCTCGAAGAGCTCGGCCTGCTCGGGAACGACCTCAACTACGTCCACGGCAACCGCCTCACCGACGAGGAGTTCGAACTGATCGGCGAGAGCGGGGGCTCGGTGACGACGACCCCCGAAGTCGAGATGCAGATGGGCATGGGGATGCCACCGATCCGACAGACGCTCGACGCCGAGGGAGCGATCCCTTCGCTCGGCGTCGACATCGTCTCGAACGTCAGCGGCGACATGTTCACCCAGACCCGGGTCGGACTCCAGACCCAGCGCGCGCTCGACAACCAGCCGACCGTCGAGGCCGGCGAACAGGTCGGCGAGCTCTCGATCTCCGCGCGCCGGGCCCTCGAGTTCGCGACGATTGAGGGCGCCCGCGCGCTCGGGCTCGACGACGAAATCGGCTCGCTAACCCCGGGGAAGCGCGCCGACATCACGATGATTCGAACGGACGATCTGAACACGACGCCGGTTCACGACCCGATCGAGACCGTCGTCTTCCAATCCGGCGTCGCCAACGTCGACACGGTGCTGGTCGACGGCGAGGTCGTCAAACGCGACGGGAAGCTGTACAACGAGCCCGGCCGCAACCAGCAGGACCGACTCGTTCGCTCGGGACGGCGGATCCTCGAGGAGAGCGGTCTCGGAGCGAACTAGCTCGATCGCAGTCGAACGATACGCGGACCGAAAACGACGACCCCGCTACCGGTCGTCCTCGACGACCTCGGCGAGGATCTGTGCGATTTTCTTGTTCGTCTGGGGGCTGTAGTGGCCCCCCTCCCCGCGCTCGACGTACAGCGACTCGACGTCGCCGCCGCCCGAGAGGTGGGTCGCCATATCGATCGTCTCGAGGTCGTCGTACTTCCCGTCGAGGCGCTCGAGCAGGTCGCCGTAGATCGGGCCGTGCTCGGCTTCGTACTTCGCGTACCGGAGCTGCTGGACCATCACGAACACGGGCGTGAACTCCTGCTCGTCGGCGTAGTCGACGAACTCCTCGATCAGCGCGTCGAACAGCCGCTCGTGGGTGTCGAACAGCCGCTCGTGATACCGAACCCGAGGACGTTCCATCCGGAGCTCGGTGCGGGTCTTGGCGTCGTCGAAGTCGATCCCCGGGATCGCCCGGCCGGTTCGTTTCTCGAACTCGATTCCCGCCTCGCAGAGCGCGTGGCGGACGTTTTCCGTATCGTCGAGCAGATCCGCGGTGTAGGGTCTCGAGGCGTGGTGGGGTTTGAACCAGTGGTCGTAGTGGAAGTCGTGTTCCCGCAGGAACTCGGCCTTCGACTCCAGATCGAGTAGGTCCTCTTTCTCCTCGATCGGGCTCTCGATGCGTTTCAGGGTGCCGTCCTCGAGAGTGTACCGGGGTTTGACCGCCAGGATGTTGCCGAACTCCTGGTAGTGTTTCCACACCGAGAGAATGCGGGCGATCGAGGACGCGGTGACGACCACGAAGACGTAGTCGGTCTCCTCCTCGGGGTACTGGCGTTTCAGTCGCAGCAGCGCCTGGTCGAACCCGTAGTTCCCCCCGCCGTAGTTGGCGACGTGGGTGTCCAGTTCCTGGGCCAGGTAGTGCTGGAACGTCTCGTCGTCGTCGACCTCGCGGCAGAAACAGTAGGAGTCGCCGTAGGTCGAGACCGTCACCTCGGCGTCCTCGTCCCGATCCGTCGCGCGACAGACCCGGCTGCCGTACTCGTCGGTCGAGTAGGTGACGACGCTGCGGACCTCCTCGCCGGGGAGGTGGTCGCCGGTGTCTTTCTGTTTCTCCCGGTTGGGTTGGGGAACCCAGCCGAGTTCGGGGTCGAAACTGCTGAACTTGCCGAGCAGTTCGCGACCGATCCCGGGAAACTCCTCGGTCGCGACGGAGGGGTTTCGCTCGAGCGCCCGGTAGGAGAGACGCTCGAGGACGACCGCTACCACGAGTACCGCGACGCCGAACACGACGTACGGAAGCATTCGCCCGGTGATTTCCGAGCGACTCCGAAGTCGGTTGGGCCGGCAATCGCCACCGCGATCAGCGAACGACGGTAACCGGCACCGGGGAGTGTCTGACCACGACCTCCGCGACGCTGCCAAGCAGGAGCCGCGTCACGCCCGACCGTCCGCGACTCCCTATCACGACGTGGTCGAGGTCGCTCTCCTCGGCACAGTCGATGATCTCCCGTGCCGGCGGCCCGATCCGGCTCCGCTTCTCGAGGCTGACGCCGTGCTCGGTCGCGATCCGTTCGGCGCCGCTCAGCTGGTCGTCGGCCTCCTCGAGCAGCTCCCGGAGCCTCTCGTCGCTGTCGGCGTCCTCGGTCGTGTTCGGAATCAGCGGAACGCCGTCGGTTTCGACGACGGTCAGCGCAAGGAACTCGCCGTCGGGAAACAGCTCGATCGCGTACTCGAGGGCTTCTCGTGCGGGCTCGGAGCCGTCGAAGGGGACGAGGATTCGAAGCGGCATGCTATCGAGAGTCTAGGGAAGAGTCCTTTTGAGTCTGTTACCTGATCGACCGTCCGCTCACGTCGTACCCTGGCTCGAACGCTCACAGCGCGAGGTACGGCCCGACTCCGAGCAGGACGACGCCCAGCGCGACTTTCAGCCGCGCGGGGTCGACGACGTGGGCGACCTTCCAGCCGACGACGACTCCGAGCAACAGCGGCGTTCCGACGACGACCGCCAGCGGGAGGAGGACGTCGCCCTGGGCGGCGTAGCCGGCGGTCGCGAACGCCGCGATGAAGATCGACTGGACCTGCGCGACGGCGACGGCGAGCAACATCGGAACGCCGACCAGCACGAGCGCGGGCACCGCGAGGACGGGGCCACCGATCCCGAGCAGGCCGCTGGCGACTCCCAAAACGAGCCCGAGCCCGCCGAGGATGGTCTGTCCGTGTCGCGTCAGCGGATCGACGTCGACGATCGGCCTGAACCCCCGGCGCTCGCGGTAAAGGATGACGCCGCCGACGGTCATCGCGACGCCACCCAGCAGGATGCCAAACAGCGATCGCGAGACGTAGGGGTTGATCTGGGAGCCGAGCAGAGCGCCGAGAACGCTCGAGAGGCTGAGCACGATCGCGAGCGCCCGGCTCTGCCCGGTTTTCATCTCTCCGGAGTGGAGGTAGGCGAGACTGCCGACCAGTCCGGTGACGATGAACGTGGCGTGGGCGGTGCCGGCGACCTGGCTCGAGGGAAGCGGCGTCAGCGAGTACAGCGCAATCGTGACGAAGATCCCGCCCGGACCGATCGTCGTGATCCCGATGCCCGAAAAGAAGGCGATACAGACGAGCAACAACACCAGTGCGAGATCGAACGAGAGGCCGAGCATGGACGGTATCGAGTCGATCGGTTCGGGCGTTGTGATTCTTCCGATCCCGTCTGCCTCCTCCTCCCGGATCGAGAACGCTCGCTCGCGGGCAGTCGGAAAACCGAGCAACGAGACGCTGCGATCGGGGCTCGCTACAGCAGCTCGACGACGGACCGGACGAGGTCCTCGCCGGTCACGAGCGAGGTCAGAAACAGCACGACGACGGCCGTCAGGAAGATCGCCTGTTCGACTCGCGACGGGTCGAAGTACCGACGGACGGCTGCAAACAGTGCCAGCGCGGTCAGGGGCAGTCCGACGACGCCGTTGACTGCGGGCATCAGTAGCGCCAGATCAACCGGCGTGAAGTCGGTGAAGGCAAGAATCGGGATCGCTAACACGACCGAGAGCCCGATCAGGAAGTGGACGGTACGCCGGAACTGCAGGTCGCCAAACTGGGTCGAGAGCCCCGAAGACTGGGGTACCATGAACCCGGCGGCGAACAGGGTTCCGGTGGCGCTGCTGAAGGACGCGGCACCGACCGCGAGGATGAAGACGCCGAGAACCCAGTCGCCGATCAGCTCGACCAGGGGCTCGGCGGGCGTGGTAAACGCCAGGTCGGCGTCTGGCATCGAGATCGCAGCCGCAACGATCACGGTCGCACTCAGTGCGATGACTGCGGCAAGCCCGACGGTATGGTCACGGCGGTACCGGGAGACGTCGTCCCAGTTTTTCTCGTGTTGCATGCTCGTCTGGATGAAGAAGTTCGGGTAGTAGACGGTCGTCCCGAGCAGGGCGATAATCATCGTCATGTACTCGACGTCCTCGACGACGCCGGGGACGAATCCGGACGCGATTCCTGCCGCCGGCGGCTGGAGGTTCGCGACGATGACGAGATATGAGGCGAAGATCGCGAACACGAGTGCTGCGATCACGCCCTCGATCCGGCTGTAGACCCGAAGCTCGACCAGCGCGATCCCGAGCGCTGCCGAGACGATCACCGCGACATAGAGGTTCGACAGCGGCGTGAGGTAGACGATCGCAGCCCCCGCGAGCGCGTAGTTGGCGACGCTCCAGAACTGCATGATAAACGAGATCCCGAACGCGAACGGTTTCGCCGCCCGCTCGCCGATGACGTCCCTGATGTATGTCATCAGGGGGCGGTCCGCGGCGGCCAGGCGCGCTGACATCTCGTGCATCGCGAGCCCGACGCCGAGCCCGAGCGGCAACACCCAGAGGAGTCCGTACCCGAACAGGAGCCCCGCCTCGGTCAGGATGTAGACGGAGCCGGCGCCGAAGATATTCGCTGCGAACAGGAGACCGAGCCCGTACTGGTGAACCGTTTCCTTCGCTCGCTCAAACGGCACATCGACGACAGAACTGGTTTGTCCCATGGATCAACTCTCACCTGATCGTGCCGGAGAGCCGACCTCGCAGGGTCGGCTCTCCGATAACCGCTCGCCGTTGATCGGGTTCCGAATCACCGTGCCCGGAACGACGGCCGGGAGTTGTTTGAGAAAAGAGCCTGAGATGGCGTATGTCTGAAAAAATAGTAACGTGGGATGAGCCCTCTCTTTTCTGAACGCGGGAGCGGGAGTGGTCGTCGTCGGTTGTCGTCGCGACGCGCTCGCGCGCGTACGCGAAGTTTTATACCCAGCCAGGCGCTACCCGGAAACAGGTTTCTCATGTCCCAGGAAAGCGAGTACGGTGCCGGACAGATCCAGGTCCTCGAGGGCCTGGAAGCTGTACGAAAACGGCCAGCGATGTATATCGGTTCTACCGACGCGCGTGGGCTTCACCACCTCGTTTACGAGGTAGTCGACAACTCGATCGACGAGGCCCTCGCCGGACACTGCGACGAGATTACCGTCTCTATCGAAGCGGACGGCTCGGTAGTCGTCGCCGACGACGGCCGCGGCATCCCCGTCGACACCCACGACGAGTACGACCGCCCTGCCCTCGAGGTCATCCTGACCGTCCTCCACGCTGGCGGGAAGTTCGACAACAAATCCTACCAGGTCTCCGGCGGTCTCCACGGCGTCGGCGTCAGCGTCGTCAACGCACTCTCAGAGCGCCTCGAGGCCGAGGTCAAACGCGACGGCGGTGTCTTCCGCCACGCGTTCGAGGCAGGCGAACCCGTCGGCGACATGGAGCGGGTTCGCGACATGGAGCCCGACGAGGACACTGGAACCGAGATCCGGTTCTGGCCCGACAGCGACATCTTCGAGGGCGACGAGTTCTCCTTCTCGACGCTGTCAAGCCGGCTGCGGGAGCTCGCCTTCCTCAACTCCGGCGTTCGCATCACCCTCCGTGACGAGCGCCAGGAGACCGAGGACGCAGTCGCCGAGACCTACGAGTACGAGGGCGGCATCCGCGAGTTCGTCGAGTACTTGAACGAGACGCGCGCGGTGATGCACGACGACGTCATCTACTTCGAAGACGAGGAACAAGACATCCAGGTCGAGGTCGCGATGCAGGCAACCGAGGACCTCCAGGGGTCGATCCACGCCTTCGCGAACAACATCAACACCCGCGAGGGCGGGACCCACCTCACCGGGTTCAAGACCGCGCTGACGCGGGTCGTCAACGATTACGGCAACGACCAGGGGCTGTTAGGCGACATCGACGGCAACCTCAAGGGCGAGGACATCCGCGAGGGGCTGACCGCGGTGATCTCGGTGAAACACCCCGACCCGCAGTTCGAGGGCCAGACGAAGACGAAACTCGGCAACTCGGAGGTGCGAGGAATCGTCGAGAGCGCGATGCACGAGCGGCTGGGGACGTACTTCGAAGAGCATCCCGACACCGCCGAGGCGATCGTCGTCAAGGCTGTCGAGGCCGCGAAGGCCCGCAAGGCCGCTCAGAAGGCCGAGGAGCTCACGCGCCGGAAGTCGGCACTCGAGTCGACCTCACTGCCCGGTAAGCTCGCGGACTGTCAGACCAAAGATCCCGAGGAGGCCGAGCTGTTTATCGCCGAAGGAGACTCTGCGGGCGGCAGCGCAAAGCAGGCTCGCAACCCCGAGTTCCAGGCCGTGCTCCCGATCAAGGGGAAGATCCTGAACGTCGAGAAACACCGCCTGGATCGGATCCTCGAGAACGACGAGATCCGCAACATGATCACCGCGATCGGCGCGGGGATCGGCGACGAGTTCAACATCGACGACGTCCGGTACAAGAAGATCATCATGGCGACCGACGCAGACGTCGACGGCGCACACATCCGTACGCTGCTGTTGACGTTCTTCTACCGGCACATGCGGCCGCTGCTGGAGGGCGGGTACGTCTACGCGACCCAGCCGCCGCTGTACCGCGTCCGGTATCGCGGCGAGACCTACGACGCGATGACCGACGCCGAGCGCAACGAGATCGTCGAAGAGGTCTGTGACGGCAATCCCACCCAGGTTCAGCGATTCAAGGGGCTCGGCGAGATGAACCCCGAGCAGCTCTGGGAGACGACGATGAACCCCGACAACCGCATCCTCAAGCGGATCACCGTCGAGGACGCGGCCGCGGCGGACAAGATGTTCTCCGTGCTGATGGGCGACGCCGTCGAGCCCCGCAAGCAGTTCATCAAGGACAACGCTCCGGAAGCGGAGTGGATCGACATTTAGGTGATCGAATGCAGACAATCAGGCAGCTACCAGCGGTGAGTATTCAGGCATGAGTTCGGAAGTACCCGATCCGACGGACATCGAGGCGGCATCGATCGAGTCCGTGCGGATCGAAGACGAGATGGAGCAAAGCTATATCGACTACGCGATGAGCGTCATCGCGGGCCGAGCCCTGCCCGACGTCAGGGACGGTCTCAAGCCGGTTCACCGGCGCATCCTGTATGCGATGCACGAACTGGGCGTCTCGTCGGGATCGAGCCACCGGAAGTCGTCCTCGATCGTCGGGGAGACGATGGGAGACTACCACCCCCACGGCGACAGCGCGATCTACGATACCCTGGTCCGGATGGCCCAGGATTTCTCGATGCGGTACCCCCTCGTCGACGGCCAGGGGAACTTCGGCTCGATGGACGGCGACCCGGCCGCAGCACCCCGATACACGGAGGCCCGGATGGCCCCCGTCGCCGAGGAACTGCTCGAGGACATCGACAAGGACACCGTCGACTTCTCGGCGAACTACGACGACCGTCTGCAAGAGCCCGACGTCCTGCCTGCGGCGTTCCCGAACCTGCTGGTCAACGGCTCTTCGGGGATCGCCGTCGGGATGTCGACGAACATCCCGCCGCACAACCTGAGCGAGGTGATCGACGCGACGATCGAGCTGATCGACGACCCCGACGCCACCGTCGAGGACCTGATGGACCACATCAAGGGGCCGGACTTCCCGACGGGGGCGAACATCGTCGGCCGAGACGCCGTCTACTCGGCGTACAAGACCGGCCGCGGACGGGTCCGCGTTCGGGCCGAGTTCGAGGTCGAAGAGTGGAAGAACGGGCGCGAACGGATCGTCGTCACGGAGCTGCCCTTCCAGGAGAACAAGGCTCGCCTCGTCGAGCGCATCGCCGAGGACGTAACCGAGGGCGAGCTCGAGGGGATCACCGACCTGCGTGATGAGTCCGACCGCGACGGCGTCCGGATCGTCATCGAGTGTAAACGCGGCGCGAACGTCGAAGTGGTGAAAAACAAGCTCCTCGAGAGCCACCTCGAGAAGACCTTCGGCATCATCAACCTCGCGCTGGTCGACGGCCAGCCCCAGGTGCTTTCGCTCAAGGAGACCCTGGAGGAGTACGTCGACCACCGTCGTGAAGTGGTGCGACGGCGCAGCGAGTACGACCTCGCGGAGGCGGAGGATCGGGCCCATATCCTCGAAGGCCGGCTGAAGGCCGTCGAGAACGCGGAGGATGTCGTCGAGCTGATCCGCGACAGCGAGGACCGTTCGGCGGCCAAGACGAACCTGCAGGAGGCCTACGAGTTCTCCGAGGAGCAGGCCCAGCATATCGTTCGGATGCAGCTGGGGAGTCTTACCTCGATGGAGGCCGCCGAGATCGAGTCGGAGTACGAGGAGGTCCAGGCCGAGATCGAACGCCTGACCGAGATCTTGGAGAGCGAGTCCGAACTGCTCTCGGTCATCAAAGACGAACTCCGCGAGATCAAAGACGAGTACGGCGACGAGCGCCGAACCTCGATCATCGAAGACGAGGGGACGGTTACTCACGAGGACCTCATTCCGGAGGAGGAGGTCGTCGTCGTGATGACCGAAGACGACTACGTCAAGCGGATGCCGATCGACGACTTCGACCCCCAGGGTCGGGGCGGGAAAGGCATCATCGGCGCGGACGTCAAAGACGACGACCGCGTCTCGACGGTGTTTCGGGCAAACACCCACGACTACCTGCTTTGCTTTACGAACCAGGGACAGGTCTACCAGCTCAAAACCTACGAGATCCCCGAGATGGGCCGGACGGCCCGCGGAAAGTCCGCGGTCAACATCCTCGATCTCGACCCCGGCGAGGATATCACGGCGATCGTCGACACCGACGCCTTCGGCGACGACGAGTACGTGACGATGGTCACCCGAAACGGCTACGTCAAACGGACCGCCGGCGAGGAGTTCGACAACATTCGCTCGACGGGAATCATCGCCGCCGACCTGGAGGAGGGTGACGAACTCGTCGACGTCGAGGTCACCGACGGATCGACGGATCTGGTTATCGCCACGGAGGGCGGGATGACGATCCGCTTCGACGAGGACGAGGTCCGCGCGATGGGACGGAACGCCCGTGGCGTCAACGGGATCAAGCTCACCGACGGCGACGCCGTCGCCGGACTGGTCGCGACCGACGAGGCCGACGGGCGCGCGTTACTGACCGTCACCCGGAACGGGTACGGGAAGCGGACCCCGCTCTCGGAGTACCGCACCCAGTCCCGGTACGGAAAGGGACTGATCGACATCAAAACCGACGACCGGAACGGTCCCGTCGCGACCGTCAAGGCCGTCGCCGCCGACGATCACCTCGTGATGATGAGCGAGCGCGGCCAGATCGTCCGAACCCGTGTCGACGAGATCTCGACCGTCGGCCGGAACACGATGGGCGTGATCGTCATGGACGTCGAGGACGGCGACGCCGTCGCGAGCGTCGACGTGTTGCCGGCAGGCTCCGTGGCCGAAGCGAACGAACGCGCGGACGCGGACGCGAACTGACGTTGCCGCGGCTTCGTTTTCGAAAGCGAAAAAGAGACGAGAGCGTCGATCCCGGCTGATTAGTGGTTCGGTTCCTCGGCCGGCGCGACCATATCGTCGATCCGCAGGATGAGGATGTTGTTCGTATCGTCCCGACCGTCGACGAGTCCCCTCGATGACGAGCTTCGAGAGCGGCGTCGGGCCGACGGTAACCGAGTCACCCTCCTCGATCTCGTCGGAGGTCCCCTGCATGTGGATCTCGGCCCGGCAGAGCTCGGGATGGTGGACACTCGAGAGGTCGATCTCCTCGACGATGACGTCCTCGATCGGTTCGCCCTCGTGCTCGAGGGGAACCGAGGCGGGGTCATCCATCTGCTGGATCTCCAGGGCCTCGAAGGCGGCGGCGGTCGGCTTGTAGCCGCCCTTTGGACCCGGAACGCCCTCGACCAGCTGAAGGGCCTTCAGGCTCTGCATCTGGTTGCGGATCGTGCCGGGGTTTCGGTCTACCTGTTCGGCGATGTCCTCGCCCTTGATCGCGTCCTCCGATTCTTTGTGAAGGTTCGTCAGCGCGCGAAGAATCTTCTTCTGACTGGGGGTGAGCTCGATTGATGACATACTGAATTGTTCGTAATTGATTTCCTTAAACCCGATGGGTAGCGGGTGGTTTACCGCGTGGTTCGACGGAGGGGACGGGGACAGTAAGGGGTTTCTCTTTGCGAACGATCCGTCAGAGTCCAAGGACGCTGCCCTCGAGCAAGACGTCGGTGAGCACGTCCTCGAGCAGGAACATCAGGATGAAGCCGACGGCGAAGGTCGCGGCGTTGATCCGCGTGAGCACCGCTTCGGCGTCGAACCGGATCAGATCGGCGACCTCGATGAGCACCTGAAGGATCGCCCCGACCGCGATCGCAAAGAAGAGGACGGCGAGCAGCGGGGAGTCGCCGAAGCTGCCGATCCACCCGCCGAGGATCACGGGACCGCCGGCGATGACGCCCATCGCGGCGAAGTGTCGTAGCGGCGGCGTCGCCCGATCGCGCGCGACCGCGGCGACGACGGTCGGTCCCTCCATCACGTTGTGCAGGATGAAAGCGAGCACCAGCAGCATCACCTGGGTCGAATCGCCCTGGATGAACGAGACGCCGATCCCGAGCCCCTCGCCGATGCTGTGAAGACCCAGCGCGAGCGCGACGAGGTAGGCGATCTCCAGGCCGCTTTTCTCGGCGGTCGCCATCGTCCGCTGGCGCCACTTGCTGGCGAGATACATCACTGCGAAGGTGCCGCCGACGCCTGCGATGGCCAGTCCGACCGCGAGCAGCGTCTGTTCTGCCTCGGCGCCGTGCTCGACGATGTCCTCGGTCATCTCGACAGCGATAAACGCGAGGACGCCGCCCGCGAGTGCCAGAAACCCGTGGAGATATCGTCGGTCGAGGTCCCGGATAATCGGGAACCACAGCATCCCGATCGCGACCGGAACGACGCCGGCGAGCGCGCCGATGACGGCGAGCATCCAGAGAATCTCGAACGTGCTCGCGTCGTCGACCGCGCCGAGGTTGCCAAACGGTGACGTGAGATAAAGCGTCAGAAAGAGTGCGCCCAGGATGACGACCGGACCGATCGCGACGAGCCAGCGGGGCAGTCGGTCGATCGGCTGCCGGCTCATCCGCCGGTCACCCGTCCTGTAAACGTCCGTCGTTGATTCATCACTCGCAGTTTAGATGGGTCTAAATATATGTCTTGCTACCGTGCCCGCAGCTAGATTCGATCTAGGAAACTGAGCGACGTGGGAGTAGGGCAACTACGACTCGACTTCTGTGGGTCGTGCGACGCGAACGTGGTGGGCGACGGATTCGGGCAGTGATATGGCGTCCTCGCGTCCGTTCGGGCGAGCGGTCACCATCCCGAACGGCGCGACCTCGACGATCTCGAGCTCGATGCCGGGCTCGATGCCGTGATCGGCGAGATACGAGAGGATCTCGGGGTCGCGGTCGGCTACCTCCTCGACGACGACGACGTCGCCTTCCTCGAACTCGGTGACCGACTTCCCGTCCGGACGTTCGGGGGGTTCGAGGTCCGCGCTCGGGATCGGCGACCCGTGAGGATCGACCGTCGGCTCCTCGAGGGCAGCCGCGACGCGAGCCTCGAAGTCCTCGCTGATGTGGTGCTCGAGCCGATCGGCCTCCTCGTGGACCTCCGACCAGTCGTAATCGAGGTGTTCGGTGAGATACGACTCCAGCAGCCGATGGTGGCGAACGACCTCCAGCGCGACGGTCTCGCCCTCGTCGGTGAGGGTCACACCCCGGTACTTCTTGCGGTCGATCAACCCTCGCTCCTCCAGTTTCTCGAGCATGCTCGTGACCGTCGGCGACGTAACGTCTAACTCCTCGGCGATCGCCGACGTCTTGATCCGGTCGTCGGTTCCCTGCTGGAGCTGGTAGATTGCCTTGAGGTAGTCTTCCATCACGTCGCTCAGCATCATCTCGATCGGTTTTCGAGCCGTCTAACCCTAAACCTATCGCCCTCGAGATCCCGGGTAAACCGGCACGAACAAAACCGTCCCGGCCAATGTCGTCGTATGAGCAGCACTGTTCGAATCATCGGTGCACCGATGGACTACGGGGCGAACCGCCGCGGCGTGGACATGGGTCCATCGGCGATCAGGTACGCCGGACTGGCCGACGAACTCGAGGGGACCGGCGTCGAGCCGGTCGACGCCGGCGACCTCCTTATTCCTCGCGCCGAGGAACGCGATCCCGACGCCACGCAGCCACGCGAGGGCAACGCCAAGTTCCTCCGCGAGGTCGGTGACGTCTGCTCGCGACTCTCCGAGGAGGTCGCGGAGACGCTTGCCGACGGGGCCTTTCCACTGGTCCTCGGTGGCGATCACTCGGTCGCGATCGGGTCGATGGCGGGTGCCTCGCGGACGGCAACGCTCGGAGCGATCTGGTTCGACGCCCACGCGGATCTCAACACGCCCGAGTCCTCGCCGAGCGGGAACGTCCACGGGATGCCCCTCGCCGCGGCGCTGGGTCGGGGCGCGTTCGCCGAGATGGAGTGGGCCAACGCACCGAATCTCCGCGAGGACGCGATCGCCTACGTCGGACTACGAAGCATCGACGACCGCGAACGCGAGTGGGTGCGCGACAGCGAGATGACCGCGTTCACGATGGCCGATATCGACGAACGGGGCATCACCGCCGTCGTCGAGGACGCCCTCGACGTCGCGACGACCGGCACCGACGGGATCCACGTCAGCCTGGATCTGGACTGGCTCGACCCGAACGCCGCACCCGGCGTCGGAACGCCGGTTCGGGGCGGGGTCACCTATCGGGAGGCCCACTCGGCGCTCGAGCGGGTCTCGGTCCGCAACGCCGACGAGGGCGTCCTTCGATCGATGGACGTCGTCGAGGTGAACCCGATTCTCGACGAGCGAAACGAGACGGCAACGCTTGCGGCCGATCTTACGGCCAGCGCGTTCGGCAAGCGGATACTCTGACCTGGCTCGCCCCACCGAACGTTGCATGGTACTCTCTCTCGTGCCGGTTTCAGTTTCAACACCTTTGTATCGGAGTGTTTCGGAGTGACAGGTATGACAGAGAACGTCATCGTGCTCGGCGCCGGCTACGCCGGGGCCGGTGCGGTCAACACGCTCCAATCGGAACTCGATGATGACGCGCGCCTGACCTGGATCGCTGACGTCGACTACCACCTCGTGCTCCACGAGTCCCACCGCGTGATCCGGGATCCAGACGTCCAGTCCGACATCACGATCCCGGTCGAGGAGATCGCAGCGCCCTCGACCCGGTTCGTCGAGGACGAGGTCACAGGACTCGACACCGACGAGCAGGTCATCGAACTCGCCGACGGCGAGGACGTCGACTACGACTACGTCCTCGTGGCGCTTGGCAGCCAGACCGCCTACTACGGGATTCCCGGGCTCGAAGAACACTCCCTGACCCTGAAGAGCCTCGACGACGCCCTCGAGATCCACGAGGCCGTCGCACAGGCCAGTCGCGATGCCACGCGGGGCGACCCCGCCCAGATCGTGATCGGCGGCGCGGGCCTCTCGGGTATCCAGACCGCCGGCGAGATCGCGGAGTTCCGCGACCAGCACCGCGCTCCCCTCGAGATCCACCTCGTCGAGGCCTTAGAGGAGATCTTCCCCGGGAACGATCCGGAGATCCAGCAGGCCCTGCGGGATCTGCTCCAGGACGCCGGCGTCCAGATCCACACCGACGACCCGATCACCGAAGCCGACGACGACGTGATCCACTTCGACGAGGGCGAGCCGCTTTCCCACGACGTCCTCGTCTGGACGGGCGGGATCACCGGTCGGGACGCCCTCGACGACGCCGATCTCGAGAAGGAACACAACCGCGTCAACACCGGCGCGAACTTTCAGACCTCCGACGAACGGGTCTTCGCGATCGGCGACTCGGCGATCATCGACCAGGGTGACCGCCCCGCACCGCCGACCGCACAGGCCGCCTGGCAGGCCGCGGACGTCGCCGCCGAGAACATCACTCGCGCCATCCAGAACCGCCCGCTGAAGACCTGGGAGCACGAGGACAAGGGGACCGTCGTCTCCGTCGGCGACAAGGCGGTCGCCCACGGCGTTAAACCCGCGTTCGGCATCTCGCTTCCCGTCGATACGTTCGGCGGCGCCCCCGCGAAGAATCTGAAGAAAGGCATCGCCGCCCGCTGGATCGCCGACGTCTCCTCGATGAACCGCGCCCGGAAGGCCTGGCCGTCGCTGTAGTCGCCCGCCGCCCGATCAGTCCTCGGCGAGCGAGTCGTCATCCATCGGTCGGGCCGGGACGCCCGCGACGGTTTCGCCCGGCGCAACGTCCCGGGTAACGAGCGAGTTCGCCGCGACGCTCGCTCCAGCACCGATCTCGACGCCCGGCAGGACGATCGCGCCCGCCCCGATCATCGCCCGCTCGCCGACGACGACCTCGCCGGTGCGGTACTCGTCCTGTAGAAACTCGTGACACAGCAGCGTCGCGTCGTAGCCGACGATCGCGTGATCTTCGAGCGTGATCAGCTCCGGCCAGAACACGTCCGGCGTCGCCTCGAGCCCCCAGGAGACGCCGTCGCCGACCGTAACGCCGATCCGACGCAACAGCCACCGCCTGAGCCGCAGGCTCGGCGAGATCCTGGCGAGCCAGACGACAACGTAGTTGATCGCGACCCGTAGCGGGCTTCGCGCGTCGGTCCAGCGGGCGAGCGAGTTGTGCGTACTAGGGGTCGCGTGGCGGCGAACCCGATCGTGACGGGAGGGCGTGTCGTCGGTCACTGCGCGAGTCGTTGGAGCCGTTCCCACATGAAACCGATCGATCCGGTTCCCGTCACGGGCGCGTCAATCATCGGCGATCGCCCTGGGGGCGTCCCGCTCGCCGGGAACGCCGACCAGTTCGCGGAAGTCCTCGCCCGAGAGCGCACAGCGGTAGGCCGGTTTGAACATCATGTTCGCACCGCCGGCCTCGACGTTCCAGGCGGACTCGATCTCCTCGCGCAGGTAGTACTGGGCCTGGACGTTCCCCTCGCGGACGTAGTAGTCGCTGATCCGAATCGGGTGGCGATCGAACAGTCCGCCGGGCTCTCGACCGTCGACGATCACGACCGGCTTCTCGAGGTAGAGGTCGCCGTCCCGGGCCCGTTTGGCGTGGGCGTTCTCGGGATGGGACTCGAGGACGGCCCGTCGCCGCTCGGAGGACATCTCGGGGGTGACGACCGCGACCGAGTCGACCGTGAAGTAGCCGATCAGGTATCGGTGGGCGCGGTCGCCGCCGGGGCGACGGAGTCCGGCGTAGAAGCCGACGACGTCCCCGGGTTCGAGGGCGCGCAGCCGGGAGACGTACCCGCTCGTGCGGTGTTCCCCGTACGTTAGCGCCTCGAAGTTCGGGTCGCGGTGCAGCGGCCAGGACGCGAGCTCGTCGCCGGTAACCGCCTCGCGACCGCCCCGGACCGGCTGGGGTTCGATCCGGGTTGTCAGGTCGGCCGCGACGCCGTCCTCGCCGCGAAGAGGCCACGAGCCAAGCGTCTCCCGTTCGTCGGTCTCCCGGGTCTTCTCGGGGATCGGGACGTACTCGGAGCGTCCGTCGTCGTACAGCGGCCCGAGAGCCCCGAGATTCGTGCTGTCGGCACCGATACCCGCGAGAACGACCGTCATAGCCGACCCTACCGACGCGGTGCCGATAAAACCGCCGATGCGCCGCTCGGCCCCGCGGATACCAACACAATTGGGTGCAGAGTACTCTGCTATCGAACCGTAACTCTCCCACAGTGTGCAAGTTCGTCGAATGCGACGACTGTGAGTTCGTCCTTCTGGCCCAGCAGTCTTCCGACCCGATTCCGAAACGACAGGACGCCTGTCCGCGGTGTGGCGCGACGGAGTTTCGGTTTCTCGAGGACGGCACGAAATGACTACGACTCTTCGGGCGATCCCAGCGCGTCGACGACGCTGAACCGCGTCTCGGCACAGTCACAACCCGTCGTCGAGCTGATCGGAACGATCTCCCCGTCGGGACGGAGCCACACGGCACAGACCGCGTGACAGCGCTTGCATACCGCGGCTCGCTTCTCTCGGTTCGTTGCGGTCATGGTCTGAAAACGGCAGATGGTCGGTGGTGTGTCACCGGGTCGTCGCCCCCGGCGTGAATCGCTACGCCGCGGTGAGATATTGAAGGAGGTGATCGTCCACTCGAGTTACCGATCGTTTACCGGAATTATCCCGACTTTCGTCACATCTCTCCGAACAGGATCGGCCATCACACCGGCGGTGATCGACGGGCACGTCCTCGATGCGAGTTCCGAGAACGGGACGAAGCCGCGACAGTCGCGTCGCTCGACAGGCTCGGCCCGATAGAACCACGGTCACAGCAAAGCCGACTCCCGTTTCTGTGCTGCAAAAAGCGGGACCACGATCGCGGCAAAGCCGCTCCCTGCTCCCATTTCACTCTACGTACGTCACAACGGTCGCTCCGCTCCCTCGTTCGTTGTATCGTGAAAGTGGGACCTTGGTCACAGCGAAGCTGCTCCCCGCTCCCATTTTTGCGTTGCGAAAAGTGGGACCGCCGAGAATTGAACTCGGGTCCTACGGACCCCATCCGCAGAGGATACCACTACCCCACGGTCCCGTGCGTTTAGACCGATGGCCGTCGACCGTTTAAGCGTGTCGTTTCGATCCGGGTGTGTCCCCGAGACTCAGACCAGTACGCGCTCGAGGTCGACGACGGTTCCGGCGTCGTCCTCGGGGTCGCCGACCAGTTCACCCAGACAGACCGCTGCCCCGTCCGGCGTCGTACAGGCAACCAGCGAGCCCCGCTCGGCGTCGTCGGCCTCGAGGACGCCCGGGGCGTAGACGGGCGCGCCCGTCGCGACCTGCTCGGCCGCGCTCTCGGCGATCACCACCTGTGGGATCCCCTCGAGGATCCGCTCGGCGGGATCGACGATCTCGAACAGCGGCTCGGGGTCGTCGTCCTCGAGCCAGAACGCGAGCGCGTCGTAGAACTCCTGGGCGGTATGCAGGCTCGTATCGTCGAACGGCGTCGTCGCCGTCCGTCGGAGATGGCCCATGTGAGCGCCCGTACCGAGCGCGAGCCCCAGGTCGTGACAGAGCTTGCGGACGTAGGTCCCGCTCTCACAGCGGATCCGCAGGAGGAGCCGTCGGTCCTCGGCCTCGAGGACGTCGAGGGCGTAGATCTCGCGGGTGCGAAGCCGGCGCGAGACGGCGCTCTTGCGGGGCGGTTTCTGGTAGATCGGACCCTCGAACTCGGCGACGATCGAGTCGGCGTCTTCCGGCACCGAGCCGTGACACTCGAGGACGGCGACGTACTCCTTGTCGCCCTCGAGGAACGTCTGGGCGAGCCGCGTCGCGTCCCCGAGCATCACCGGGAGACAGCCCGTCACCTTCGGATCGAGCGTGCCGGCGTGGGCAGCCTGGTCGATCGGCTCCGCGCCTCGCTCGGCGAGGGCGTCTGCAACTTCGTCTCGAAGCCAGCCGCTGACCTGGTGGGAGGAGGGGCCGGGCGGTTTGTCGAGGTTGACGACGCCGAACCGCAACAGTTCGGCGGGTGATCGCTCTTCGGGTGGACCACGCAGCGCCATCAGAACTCGTAGTCGACGCCAGTGACCGGCGTTTTCCCCTCGTCGCCGTCGGCGTCGTACTCCCCGACAGCCGTCACGAGCATGTCGAGGACGGCGTCGGGCTCCCAGCGGGCCGTGTTCACCGAGAGATCGTAGATCGTCAGATCCCGAATGTCGATCCCGTAGTACTCTCGGTAGCGCTGGGCCTCGCTCGCCTCCCTCGCTTTGGTCTCCTCGGTCGCTCGCTCGGGGTCTTTCGATTCGCGCTCGGCGATCCGTTCACCCCGGACCGCGGCGGGTGCGTCGAGCCAGAACCGGAAGTCGGCGTGGTCGCCGGCGAGCCACCCCGCCAGCCGCGACTCGAGGACGAGGTCGTCGTCCTCGGTGGCGATCTCTCGGAGTCGACGATCGAGGTCGCGATCGATCTGGTCGTTCTCCTCGGCCAGCTTGTTGAACTCGAGGGGGGTGTAGCCGCGCTCGTCGGCCAGTTCGCGAAAGATGTCGCCGCCGCTGACGTGGTCGAGATCGAAGGCGTCGGCGAGTAGCTCCGCAGTCGTGCTCTTCCCGCTTCCCGGCGGGCCGGAGACGGTGAGTAACATATCCGAACTGCGACGGGACGAGTAAAATGGGTTTTGAATCGATCGACGGAGAGATCGTCAGCCGGAACGGCGTCAGGTGCTCGAGGGAGTCATGTCGATGTTCAGCGCCTTCCGTAGCAGCTGGGTAAAGCCCATCGAACACAGGAAGTACCAGACGATCCAGGCCCACATCGGCCCGAGTAGCCCCTCGTCCAGCGCCACCTCACCGGCGATCGGCATGATCATCAGTCGATCGGCCTCGGTGACGTGCCCGCCGAGGATCTTCCAGTACATCCAGAGGAACAGTGGGATGGTAAACAGCATGATCCAGACCATCGGTCGGAACTGCTCTTTGAACATCCCAAGGTTGTCGGCCATCGCCTCCATCTGTTCCTCGCGGACCTCCTCCATCTCGTTTTCGAGCCGTTCGATCTCGGCCTCGCTGGCGTCGCGCTCCTCGGCTTCCTTCTTGCGCTCGCGGACGTCTTTCTGTTTTTCCTGCATCGCCTTCATCCGCTCCTGGTACTTCCCGATCCGTTCGGGGTTCATCAGGTTCGCCTGCAGGAGCGTCGAGTACAGTCCCGTCAGCAACGCGACCGAGAGGATCACCGCGTAGAACGGCAGCGCCGCGTCCAGTGGCCCGAACACGACGTCGATCGTACTCCCGACCGTGTTTCGGACCGAGTCGAGCCAGTAGCCGATCATCAACAGGACAGAGCCGACGGCGGCCAGCTTGTCCCACTGCGACCAGCTCGCGGCTTCCTCGTCGATGTCGACGTCGGGAACCCCGCCGACGTCTTCGTCGCTGTCGAGGGCCTCGTCGTAGGCCTCCCGGTCGGCGATCTCGAACCCCTCGTCGCCGTCGACGAGCACCCCTTTCTCGATCAGTCGACCCCACTGTCCGCTCGTCAGATCGTCGTTGACATCACCCCACTGGACCTCGCCGCCGTTCCTGTCGGCTTCCTCGCGGATTGCCTCCAGGGCCTCCGTCATCGAGGAATCCTCGCGGACGAGGGCGTTGATCTTCTCGGCTGTACGCGTCATCTGCCAGAGGCTAGGGTACGTCCGATATACAAGTGTTTTTCTTCGGCTGGCAGAGCGGTGCTGGTTCTCAGGGATCGAGTTGGATCTTCAGACCGAGTCTTCGATCGTTTCCTTGACGTCCTCCCAGACTTCCTCGGGTGCCTGATCGCCGTCGATCCGCTCGAGGACGCCCTCGTCGTCGTAGTGTTCGACGACGGGCTCGGTGTTCTCCCGGTAGACCCGGAGCCGTTCCGTGACGGTCTCTTCGGTGTCGTCCTCGCGTTGCTCGAGTCGGCCCTCGACCTCGGGATCCTCCGGCGGGTTGTACTCGACGTGGTAGATGTCGCCGGTCTCGGGATCCAGCCGGCGACCGGTCAGCCGGTGGACGAGCTCCTCCTCGCTGACGTCCAGGTAGAGGACGACGTCGAGGTCGGTCATCTCGGCGAGCTCCTCGGCCTGTTCCAAGTTCCGCGGATAGCCGTCGAGCACGTAACCGTTGGCCTGCGAGAGGGCCTCGTCGACGATGGCGTTGACGACCTCGTCGGGGACGAGTTCGCCCTGGTCCATATACTCCGCGGGCGTGTCGTACTCCGTGTCCATATCGGAGATATCCATCTCCTTGTTCGCACGGAGGGCGTCCCCGGTGGTGACGTGTTCGACGCCGAACTCCTCGGCGATGTTTGCGCTCTGTGTCCCCTTCCCCGCTCCGGGCGCTCCCAGGATCAGGATGTGTGGCTGTGCCATATCAGTCCGTTCAGCACCGTCGCATAAAGGCTTAAAGAATCGGGCACGTCGGTACGGGTATGACGCGATTCGACGCCGACGAGCCGTCCGAGCGACGAAAACTGTACGCTGCGGGGATCCAGGCTCACCGCGAGCGCGGGACCGGATTCGTTACGTTCGAGGTCGACGAGGACTCCCTCTCGGCCGCCGAGGACGTCGACCCCGAACTGGGGACGCCGTGGGTACAGTTCGCCGACGGGACGATCAACCTCGACTGTACCGATACGGAACTCGAGTCGCTGAAAGACCTGCTCTCGGAGTTCCCGGTGTTCAAGATCGACGAGATCAACCGCTCGAAGGAGATCGAGGGTGTCAACGTACGGATCAGCGCCAAGGCAGACCCGAACCGGATCGGCCAGTTCGTCGACGCCGTCTTCGCTCGCGTCTACGGCCTCCCCGAGGACGTTCGGGTCTGGCTGGTCGACCTCTGACTACTCGATCCGGAGCTCGCCGGAGCCGTCGCCGTCCTCAGCGCCCTCGTCCCACTCGAGTTCGAACTCGACGCTGAGCTCGGCGGGGCCACCCGAACTCGAGGTCTCGCGTTCGGCTTTGACCTCGAAGGTCGGCCGCGCTGGCGGCGACATCGTGACCGACTCGCCGCCAGCCTCGAGGGTAAACTCGTCGCCGCCGTCGACCGAGTCGGCGACCGAGCGGAGGTAGTCGGCGATCTCGCTTCGTTCCATCGACCGTTCGAACTTGAAGAGGACTTCCTCTGGCATACCCGAACAGAGGGGGTGTCAGGTATAGAGTCTGTCGCCGGATCCGGCACGGCGAGAACGAGCGACGAACGGCGACTGCCCGGTCGTTGGATTTATCGCCCCGTCAAAGAAACGATAGGATACGTCCGGCCCGGCTTGAACAGCAACCCCGGCCGTCGGACCTCGTCGAATTCGGTCGATCCCGGTCTCGAGCGACTCGACTCCGGGATCGACGCCATCTCGGCTTCCACAACGTATGACGACTCCCAGATCCGTGCTCGCTTGGCCTCCGTCTCGATCCGAAACCGATCCGCTCGCGCCTTCGAGCTCCGGGTGGTCCCCGTGCGCGTGATCATTGTCGGTGCCGGCGAGGTCGGCCAGTCGATCGCCGAAAACCTCCAGGAGTCCCACGACGTCGTCGTCATCGATCGGGACGAGGACGTCGTCGAGGAGCTCACGTACTCGATGGACGTCCTCGCGATCCGTGGCAACGGCACCGAGATCGCGACGCTGCGGGAGGCCGGTATCGAGGACGCCGACCTCGTGATCGCCTCCACCGACAACGACGAGTCCAACGTCGTGATCTGTGGCGCCGTCAAGACCGAAAGCGACGCGTTCACGATCGCCCGCGTGCGACGGCGAACGCTCCTCGAGACCTGGCAGGGAACCCAGGGCGCGTTCGGGGTCGATTTTATGGTCTGTACGGACCTGCTGGCAGCCCAGACGATCTTCCGAATCTCCGGGCTGCCGGCGGCCCAGGACGTCAACATGTTCGCGGGCGGGCTCGTCCGCATGGCGGAGTTCGAGATCGGCCCGGACAGCCCCGTTGCCGATCTCTCCATCCAAGAAGCGGACTGTTACGACTCGATGACCTTCGCCGCGATCTTCCGTGACGGCGAGATGATCGTCGCGAGCGGGGAGTCGATCATCCGTCCCGGCGATCGGGTCGTCGTCATCGGGAGCCCCGATTCGGTGAAGGGCTTTGCCTCGGACATCACCACGCCCGATCACGGCGAGAACCGAGAGATCGTCATCATCGGCGCCAGCGAGATCGGCTTCCAGACCGCCCGCGAGTTCGAGGACCACGGCTACGAGCCACGCCTGATCGAACAGGACCACGATCGCGCCCGGGAGGTCGCGGAGGCGCTGCCGAACACGATGGTGATGGAAAGTGACGCCACCGACACTGACTTTCTCGTCAGGGAACACGTCGACGAAGCCGATCTCGTCGTGGCAGCACTGGACGGCGACGAGAAGAACCTCCTGGTCTCGCTGCTGGCCAAACGCCTCGGCGTCGATCGAACGATCGCGGTGATCGAGAACCTCCAGTACGCCGACCTGTTCGAACAGGTCGGTGTCGACGTCGCGATCAATCCTCGCGAGGAGACCGCCGAGGAGATCATTCGATTCACGCACGCGGACCACACCGAGAAGATCGCGATGGTCGAACACGACCGTGCGGAGGTCATCGAGATCGAGGTCGGCGAGGACAGCGTCCTCACGAACCGACCGATCACCGAGGCGACGGCCGACCTTCCCGAATCTGTCGTGATCGGTGCGATCTCTCGTGCCGGCGAGCTGATCACGCCGCGAGGAACGACCGTCGTCGAACCGGGCGACCACGTCGTCCTGTTCGTCGACGCGACGGTTCTCGATCGCGTCCTCGGGCTGCTGTAGTCGAGCCACGGATGAACCCATAGACGTCACCGCCGAAGCCTCTTTGAAAGAGGGTTGTAGATGCCGCTCCATCCTTCGAGCGGCACGTCAACATCATTAGAGAAGAGAGCTGATTTCGGCCCATTTATCCCGACTAGGTAGCTTCATTCCAGTATGAACCATCGTTCGGTGCGCTCAGTTATTCGTCTCTGTTCGCGGGAAGTGACGAACGGATTCGATTACTGGGAAGGGTGGTCGGTGTGAGCCTCCACATCCGGACTCACGAGCAGTATCGAGCGGTCGACGCCTTCGTCTGTAACCTGACGAGGCACCACTATGAGTGACGAAGAACTCGCGAAGGACCTCGGGCTGATCTCGGCGCTGACGATCGGGATCGGGACGATGATCGGTGCGGGAATCTTCGTCCTGCCGGGGATCGCCGCCCAGGAGGCCGGCCCCGCGGTCGTTCTCTCGTTTATTATCGGCGGAATGATCGCGATCATCAACGCCCTCTCGGTGAGCGAACTCGGGACCGCGATGCCGAAAGCCGGCGGTGCGTACTACTATATCAATCGCGCTCTCGGCCCGCTGTTCGGCTCGATCTCTGGGATGGGCGACTGGATCGGGCTCGCGTTCGCCAGCGCCTTCTACTCGATCGGATTCGGTGGCTACCTCGCGGATCTGCTCGATGGCGTCGTCGTCTCGATCCCCGGGCTCGGGTCGGTCGCCTTGCTGCCGACGGTCGCGCTCGGCCCGTTCACGTTAAACGAGATCCAGATCGGCGCGGTGATCGCCGGCGCGATCTTCGTCGGCGTCAACTACGTCGGCGCCAAGGAGACCGGGAGCATCCAGACGGTGATCGTCACCCTGCTACTCGGTATCCTGACGATTTTTGCGATCGTCGGCTTTTTCTCGTTCGACTGGGCAACGGTGACGGCCGAGGGCGGCCTGGCACCGGAGGGAACAGGTTCGATCCTTCCCGGCGCCGCGCTCGTGTTCGTCTCCTATCTCGGCTATGCGAAGATCGCGACCGTCGGGGAAGAGCTCAAGAACCCCGGCCGGAATCTCCCTATCGCAATCGTCGGCAGCGTCGCAATCGTGATGGTCATCTACACGATCCTCGTCGGACTCCTGATGGGCGTAATCCCTCACAGCGAATTCTTCCTCGACCAGGTCGAAGAGGCCCCGATGTCGTACGCCGCCGAGACCGTCTTCGCCTACGAGTTCGCGGTCGCCGGGGTCGAGATTCCGATCCTCGGTGTCGGCGTCACTTCGATCACGATTGCTGCGCTGCTGGCGACGGCCTCGAGCGCGAACGCCTCGATCCTCGCATCGGCCCGGATCAACTTCGCGATGGGTCGGGACAAGATCGTCACCGACTGGCTCAACGAGATCCACCCTAACTACGCGACGCCGTACCGCTCGATCGCCCTGACCGGACTGATGATCATCGTCTTCATCATCGCGCTCGGCGAAACGGTCGAGATTCTTTCGAGCGCAGCGAGCGTCCTCCATCTCGTCGTCTACGCGCTGATTAACGTCTCGCTGATCGTCTTCCGCGAGGCCGACGTCCCGGAGTACGATCCCGACTTCGAGGTGCCGTTCTACCCGTTCACACCGATCGCCGGCTTCGTGCTCTCGCTCGCGCTGATCTACTTCATGGACAACATGGCGACCCTGATCGGCGGCGTCTTCGTCGCGTTCGCGATCGTCTGGTACTTCTTTTATGCCCGCGACAAAACGGATCGCCAGGGGATCCTCAGCAGCTACATCCTCGACCGCTCCGATGAGATGCCCGATCCAGCAGTCTCCGCCGTCAGCGCAGTCAAACCGCGTGGCGAAGCTGAGGACGACGCCGGTCCGCGGGTCATGGTTGCGATCGCGAACCCACGAACCGAACACGCATTGATCACGCTCGGCAGCGCCCTAGCTCGGGCCAAGGGCGGCTCCGTCCTCGCGACCCATATCGTCCAGGTGCCCGATCAGACCCCGCTCCAGAAGGGTGCCGAGCAAATCGACCAGATTAGCGCCGAATCCGAACGACTGCTTGCCGACGCCCGGGACTCCGCGGAGACGTTCGGGGCCGACGTCGAGACGAAAACGATCGTCTCGCATCGTTCTTTCGAGGAGGTGTTCGACGCCGCCGACACCTATGATGTCGACACGGTCGTCATGGGCTGGGGCGGCTCGACCGTCGGCGAGGGCCGAGTTGAGCGCCCCCTCGACGAACTCACGCACGAACTGCCGTGTGACTTCATCGTCCTCGATGGCGAGGACGTGGCTGCCGAGCGGATTCTCGTTCCGACCGCTGGCGGGGAGGGCTCGGAGGTCAGTGCCGCCGTTGCACGCGCGCTTCGAGCCGAGTACGGCGGCGAGATCAGTCTGTTACACGTCGTCGACGACCCCGACGAGCGCGAGGACGGTGAGGCCTTCCTCGAGGAGTGGGCCGCCGAGCAGGATCTCGGAGACGCGACGCGGATCGTCGACGACTCCGGCGATGTCGGCGCGGCGATCGAGCGGGCCGCGGCCGACCACTCGATGGTGATCCTCGGTGCAACCCGGCGTGGACTCCTCTCGCGGCTCGTCCGGGGGTCCCTGGTCTTCGATGTCGCGACGGATCTCGACGTTCCGGTCTTGCTCGCCGAGAAACAGAGCGACCGGTCGGTCCGCGCTCGCGTCCTCGGCGAGCAGGAGGACTGAGTTCGGTCGCCGACCCGAACGGGTTCGTTTTTACGGATCGTTGGCCGAAAACTCTCACGGAGACCGTCATGTGAGTGGAACACAAGCGACAGAAAAAAGGCCCCACACTCCAACTGGCGCCTGATGGAGCGAAACGCGGGAGCTCGAAACCGTCGGTCGAGATCGAAGATATTCGCCCGACAGCGTGCAGCGACGGGAATCCAGCAGGGGCGTTTCCAAATAGATAAGTGCCCGCGGAAACCATCGACCGACATATAAGCGGTCTTCAAACGAGGTGAACACAATCTTCAGCGAAGCTATGATCCCCATGGAGGTGCAAACGCGCGTTGACGTCTTCGAGCAGATTTTCCTGGTCTTTCTTGGACTCGGAACGCTCGTCGGCGTCGTCGTCGTCGCGTACACCTTGTACAACGCGTACAAGTACCGTGATGGCGCCGCGAAGACAGCCGACAAGGATACACCGACACTCGGGGAGTTACCGACAGGAGGAGCGGGTGGAAAGAAACTGTTCCTATCGTTCGGCCTGAGCGCGATCATCGTGATCTCGCTTGTGGTCTGGACGTACGGAATGCTGTTGTACGTCGAAGATCCGGGCGACGACATACCCCAGGAGGACGCCATCGAGGTCGACGTCGTAGGTGACGGGTTCGCCTGGTTCTTCGAGTACGAGAACGGAGCCGAATCGACGAACACGATGACCGTTCCGGAGGACACGCCGGTGTGGATCAACGTTACCGGTGGCGACGTCTGGCACACGTTCGGCATCTCAGACTTACGCGTGAAAGCCGACGCGATCCCCGGCGAGAACGACGAGACGTGGTTCATGGCCGAAGAGGCCGGTGAAACCCACGAGATCGAGTGCTTCGAACTCTGCGGTGACGGCCACTCCCAGATGACCGGGACGGTCGAAGTCGTCGAGGAAGAGGAGTTCGAGGAGTTCCTCGAAGAGGAAGCGCCGGACGAAGATGAGAACGGTGACGACGAAGAGAACGGCGCCGATGAAGAAGAGAACGGCGCTGACGACGAGGAGAACGGCGACGACGCCGATGACGAGAACGGTGATGACGAAGAGAACGGTGACGACGCCGACGACGATGAAGAGAACGGCGACGACGAAGACACTGACGAGGACGCCGACGACGGAGGTGACGTCTGATGAGTGACCTCCCGCCGATGACGTCGGTCAAGCGGTGGCTGGTGACGACCAACCACAAGGACGTCGGGATCCTCTACATCGTGACCGCCCTGTTCTTCCTGGTCGTGGGCGGCGTGATGGCGCTACTGTTCCGGGCGCATCTCTGGGAGAGCGGCGGAACCGGCCTGCTCACCGACAACCAGTTCAACCAGGCGGTCTCGACCCACGGTTTGCTGATGGTGTTCTGGTTCCTCTCGCCGATCGCCTCCGGGTTCGCGAACTACCTCGTCCCCTTACAGATCGGGGCGAAGGACCTCGCCTTCCCGCGACTGAACGCCCTGAGCTACTGGTTCTACCTGTTCTCGGGGATTCTCCTGGGGATTTCGTTCTTCCAGGGTGGCTCGTGGTCTGCCGGCTGGACGATGTACGCGCCGCTGAACGTGCCGACGTACACGCCGGCACTCGAGGCGACGACCGGTGGTAACGCGACGATCCTCGCGTTGATGCTGTTTGTCTTCTCGATTACGATCGGGACGGTCAACTTCCTCGTAACGATCCATCGCTCGCGCGCGGAGGGACTCGGCCTGTGGAACATGCCGCTTTTCACCTGGTCGTGGCTGCTGACCGTCTGGATGATGCTGTTCGCGTTCGCAGCACTGCTTGCCGCGTTGCTGTTGCTCTCTGTCGATCGGCTGTTCCTGACACAGTACTTCGCGACCGACCAGGGGTCGGGCTTGCTGTGGGCCCACCTGTTCTGGTTCTTCGGGCATCCGGAGGTGTACATCGTCTTCTTCCCCGCGCTGGGGATCATGTTCGAGACGTTCCAGACCTTCACCGGACGCCGGCTCGTCGGCCGGAAGTGGGTCATCATCGCGATGGTCCTCGTTGCGGTGCAGTCGTTCCTGGTCTGGATGCACCACATGTTCCTGACGACCATCAACTTAGAGATCAAGACCCTGATGATGGCAACGACCATCGGGATCTCGTTACCCTTCGACCTGATGGTCTTCGCGCTGATCTACACGATGGTCAAGGGACGGGTTCGGTTCACGACGCCGTTCCTCTTTAGCCTCGGCGCGCTCGTGTTGTTCATCCTGGGCGGTATCACTGGGGTGTTCCTCGGCGCCGTCGTGCTTGACTACGAGTTCCGGGGCACCTACTGGGTCGTCGCTCACTTCCACTACGTGATGGTCTCGGGGGTCACCGCTCTGATCGGCGGCCTCTACTACTGGTGGCCGAAGATCACCGGGAAGATGTACTCCGAGACGCTGGGCAAGCTCAGCTTCGCGGTCTACTTCATCGGGTTCAACATGCTGTACTTCCCGATGTTCCTCGCCTGGGAGACGCCCCGCCGTGTCTTCCACTTCGCCGAGGGGACCGAGATCTACCACCAGGTCGCAACCGTCGGCGCCTTCGTTCTGGGTGCCGGCGTGTTGCTCGTCTTCGGGACGCTCGCGTACAGCTTCGTCGCTGGACCGCGAGCGCCCGAGAACCCCTGGGAGTTCTCACGGACCGCTGAGTGGGCGATCCCCTCGCCCCCGCCGCTCGAAAACTGGGACGGCCGTCCCAGCTACGCCAGCGGCTCTCTCGAGTTCGTCGACGACTCGAAGGCTGCGACCGATGGTGGCGTCGCACAGGGAGAGGATACGGTCCCGAAGACGGCCGGCTCTCACGAGGAAGAACACGCCGACCACGCCAGCATCTGGCCGCTGGGGATCGGTATCGGTCTGTTCACGTTCTTCCTCGGCCTCTCGGGTCTGACGCCGTACGCCGTCGAGTTCGCCGAGGGAACCGGCGTCCCGCCGGAGGGTCTCACCGGAACGGCAGCCGACCCGAACATCATCTATCCGGTGATCACCGCCCTCGGGCTAGCGATCATGGCCTACACGTTGTTCAAGTTCGGCGTCGAGCAGTTCAACGTCCCCGAGATGGCTATCGCCGAGCGCTGGCCGTTCGGCGGCGTCGGTAACACGAAGTTCGGCGTCTGGGTGTTCCTCGCTTCGGACGTCGTCGTCTTCGGTGCCGCGATCGGGGCGTTCGTCTTCATGCGCCTTCACACCGGCTGGGGTGACTGGGAGACGATTCCGTTCGCCTCCTGGCCCGGCCTGCTGAACACGTACGTCCTGCTGACCTCGAGCTTCACGGTCATCCTCGCGCTCGTGATGGCCGAACGCAAGAACAAGCGAGGACTGCTCGCGACGCTGGGGGCGACCCTTGCGCTCGGGCTCACGTTCATGAGCGTGAAGGCTTACGAGTACGCCTACAAGTTCAACATCGACGAGTACTGGTGGACCAGCATCGAGCACTCCATCTACTTCGTTACGACCGGGCTACACGCCCTGCACGTGATCCTCGGGCTGTTGATCGCCATCTTCATGATCTATCGGGTCTGGTCGATCGACGCCTACCTCGAGGACCACCGACCGGTGGAGTTCTTCGGTCTCTACTGGCACTTCGTCGACATCGTCTGGGTCATCCTCTTCCCGCTGTTCTACCTGATGTAGCGGCTCTCCGCTACACGCTTCGAATCGACTTCCAATCGCTTCGTCGACGACTCTTTTGCTGTCCTCGCGTTCTTGAGCCACGCGGCCGTCAGTCGCTCGACGCCGCGACGTGGCGTCCTGTGGCCCGCTGTCGCTCCTGACGACGCATCCACGACCGACCGATAGCCGTCTGGGCCGGACAGACGGTGATATCAGGCTTCGGTCGGACTACGATCAGCCGCGTGACGTCGCCGAGACGCGTCGACGCCGCTTCGGTAGGCCGGATAGACGACCGCGTCGTCACACACTACACAGACGGCCAGAGCCACGCGTAAGTGTCGGGCAGCTCGTCGCTTCCAAGACGTCGGAGGCTCCCCGCGTCCTCGACACGCCACACGAACCGGTGCCGAGCCCCAGTCGAGGACGCGACGCGGATCGGAGTTCGTGACACGTCGGGGCCGAGCCGACCGAACGTGATCGCACCGCGGCGCTCGATCTCGAACTGGCATCGGACGCATGAGGAAGGTATAAGTGTCCCACACACGCATTCCTCATCAATGGCCGACGTCCGTACGTACACCCTCATCTACGTCGTACTGCTGGTGTTGGGTACCGGGAAGTTCGTGTTCTTCCAATTCCCCGAGATATTTCCGGAGGCAGCCGCGATCGGTGGGACCATAATTCTCGCCGTCATCAAGGTACTGCTGATCGCCGCCTACTACCAGCACCTCATCGAGGAACCGCGCTCGATCACGTACATGATGGGAATCGCCGTGTTCATGGTGTTCCTGCTGACCATCGCAGCGGGATACTCGATCCAGTAAGCGATTCTTCGACCTTCTCTTCGGCGCCCGTTCCCGATGAGCGTCGGCTCCGTCGACCGAGACGGATATGGCGCGACTGCGTTTCGGCCCCAAATTGACCGCTATGGCTCTCGATAGGACGATGGCGCCCGTGGAGGCTGTTCGGCCGATGTCGGCCTAGAACGCTCGTGGACCGTCTGTGAGCGACTCCATCGCCGTCACTCTGCGGTCTTCGTGATACCGACGCGTTCAGAAGACTCGGGTCCGACAGGGCCGAGTTCGGCGCGACGAGACGTGGACTTCGGGGGGATCGAGTCGGTGTGTTCGAACGCGAGAGACCTATTCTCGGGACTACGGGACCGAATCGTTCCCCGGCATCGAAACGACGGCCGAAGCGAGAACGATCCGGATCGCTTTCGGCAGAGCATCGGAAGAGCCACAGCGGTCGACCGAGAACGCCGGTCGCTGACCGATACGGCGCCACGACCCGGAACAGCGGGACCGGTCGTCTTACGGTCCTCTCGTCGCCGACGCTCCGATGTGGCCACTGACGCTGGAACGGTCGACGATCCGCCGCGACGAGAGCGTTGCTCGTCGTCCGAGGAGTCGGCACTACGGTAGTCCACTGTGTGCGGACACGGCCCGTCGCACAGCTCGAAGAAAGAAACGGCGAGGACTCGGTTAGTCTTCGCGGCCGAACATCTGGCGCATCATCGGGTGCATCTCCATCATCTGCTCCTCGGCGATCTCCTCGTACAGCTTGTACGTGATCGAGACCGCGAGCAGCAGCCCCGTCCCGGTGACGGCGCCGATGGTACCCAGCATGTTCGCCCAGACGGCGAGCAGTCCGACTAGGGCGCCGCCGATGACGGTCACCTGCGGAATGTACCGCTCCATGACCTTCTCGATGACGCCGACGTTCTGGCGGAATCCGGGGATCTGCATCCCGGAGTTCTGGATCTGTCGGGCCGTCGCCTCCGGCCCCATGTTCGTCGTCTCGACCCAGAAGATGGCAAAGATCGCGCCACCGATGACCATGAACGTCAGGTCGACGGAGATTCGGATCAACACCATCCAGGTCGCCTGGGCAACTTCACCGGTCCACCACATCCAGTCCTCGGGCGAGTAGATCGGCGCGGTGTAGTAGAAGAACCCGCTGACGGGCTCTCCCTGCGCGTTGTACTGGCCGAGGACGGCGGGCATCCCGTCCCACGTTCGGTCGAGGATCTGACCGATAAACTGGATGTTCGCCTGCAGCGCCCGAACGAGGATCATCGGCAGGACGCTCGCGTAGATGAGCTTCACGGGGAAGCGACCGCGGGCGCCTTTCACGCGGGCGTGGCTGAGCGGGATCTCGACCCGGACCGACTCGGCGTAGACGACGATCGCAAATATCAGGATCGTCGTCACCAAAGCGATGAGCTGACCCTCCCCGAGCAACAGCGTGTTCAGCGTGTCCCCGGTGAGATCAACGTCACCGAAGATGATCTGGAACCAGTCGTAGAAGAACCCGCCCTCGGCGGGCTGGATGAATCCAGTTACCAGTCGCTGGCTCACACCGGCGATGATGAACAGGCCGATCCCGCTACCGACACCCCACTTGCTGACGACCTCGTCCATATACAGGATGAGGACGCCGCCCAGGAAGATCTGGAAGAACATCAACACCTGGAGCTGGGTGCTGTCGAACGTGAGACCGCCGAGCGATAGCGACTGCTGGACTGGGAGGAAGCCGCCGGCGAACACCATCGGCAGCGCAGTCAGCGCCGTCATCACGATGACCAGGAGCTTCTGGAGTCCCTGGTACAACACCTGATCTCGCGGATCGTCAGTGTCGAGGCCCAGGAGATTCGCCCCGCCCAGTAGCTGCATTACGATACTCGCCGTAACGATCGGACCGATACCGACCTGGAGCAACGACCCGTGTTCGCCGGCAAGGATCGCACGGAACTCCCCGAAGAGGTCGGTCGCACCATCGGCCTGCATCCCAAGCAGGGCGATGTTCGTCAGGAAAAAGTACAACACGAGGATCCCGGCGGTCCAGGCCAGCTTCCGCTTGAAGGGGACGTGCCCCTCCGGCCGGCGGACCGTCGGCATCCGTGTCAGAACCGGTTCAGCGGCTTCCTTCCATCCCATGCGTTAGTCCTCGTCCTGTTCTGACTCGTCGTCGGCTTCCGCCTCGTCCTCGGCCTCGGCCAGCTGCTGGCCTCGCTCCGAGAGCACCGCGTCACCGCCGGCGTCCTCGAGCTTCTCCTCGGCAGCCGCCGAGAAGGCGTCCGCCGTAACCTCGAGGCTGTTCCGGACCTGACCGGAGCCAAGCACTTTCACGACGTCGACCTCGTGGCCGTCCTCGACGATGTCGCGGGCGTCGAGCCGGTATCCCTCGTCGGTCTCCTCGGCGTCACCCTCGGCGGCGTAGAGGACGGCGTCCTCGTCGAGCTTCTGGACGTCGATCTCGGCGACGTCGGCCTGAAGCTCGTCCGGTCGGTTGAAGCCGTGTTTGCCCTTCGGTTCGTAGTTGTGGAACTCGTGTTTGCTGCGGCCGGCGCGTCCGCGTCCGCCGCGATGGCCGGCTCCTCGGCGGTTCTTGTGAGAGCCGCCGCTGTGCGTCCGCGATCCGCGCTGGCGTCGTTTTTTACTCGTCATGGTTTATCGCATCGATTCTAACAGTTGATTAATCTCCTCGGTTGTATGTTTTCCGAGTTGGCCGCCCTCCGCGGTCGGCTTCTTGATCCCCTCGTGACCGCCACGCGGGGGGTGGAGACGAAGCGTTGGGGAGAGTCCCTGCTCGCGTAGGGTCGTCTCCTCGGCGAGCAGCGCCTCGGCGAGCGCACCGAAGTCGTCGTAGTCGGTGTTCTCGGCGAGCCACTCCTCGTCGACGTCCGCCTGTCGCCCCTCGAGCGGTTCGGCGCGCTTTGCGAGGACGGTCTTGAGGACGTCCTGTTCGGGTTCACCGATCGCGACGTAGTCGTTGACCTTCGCGACCATCCCGTTGTAGGCGTCGGTCTCGGGAACGAGCGCGCAGTGGTTGACGCCGTGGATGTTGAGCATCTCCAGGGTATCCTGGATGTCGGTGTTGCGGTTGACCTCGCCGCGGACCTGGACGACGGCTCTCATTGGTCGGCCACCTCCGCTTCGTCACGGCCGCCCCGAGAGCTCGGGTGACGCGACTGCGAGGCGTTCTCGAGGGCGTTGAACGTTGCCTTCGCGAGATTCACCGTCGTTCGCGTGTTCCCGTGGCTCTTGGTCCAGGCGTTCTCGATGCCGGCCAGTTCGAGGACGGCACGGACCGTGTCGCTGGCGGCAAGTCCCAGCCCCTCGGGGGCGGGAACGAGCTCGACCTCGACGGAGCCGGCCTTGCCGGTGGTCTGTCGGGTCAGCGAGTGGGGACGGTCCGAACGGTCCTCCCACGACCCCGAACCGCGGGGTACCTTGATGATGTTTAGCTTCGCGATACCGATCGCCTTCTGGATGGCGGCGCCGACCTGGTCGTCTCGGCCTTCGGCGTAGCCGACGTACCCGTTGCGGTCGCCGACCACGACGACACAGCGGAACTTCACACGCCGACCGGAGTCGGTCATCCGCTGGACCATGTTGATGTCCAGTACCTCGTCGTCCAGTCCGGGGAGGAGCTGGTCGACGATCTCGGGTTCCTTCAGCGGGAGCCCCGAGTTGAGGGCGTCCTCCATCGTGTCGATTTCGCCCTCCTGGACCATTCGGCCGAGACGGGTGACGGGTTCCCATCCACCGTCGTTGTAGTTGTTTCCACTCATTCGAGAATCGCCTCTCGTACCTCGTCGAAGTGTGCTGGTAGTTCGGTCGCGTCGAACTCGCCGCTGTACAGCGGCTCGTCGAGCTGCTCGGCGTACTCGGCGATATGCTCGCCGCGGGTCCGCGACCAGTCCGCGAGCACGCTGTCGTTGTGCGGGATCTCGAGACCGGCATCGATCGCGCCCTCCTGGACGGCGAACACCTTGTTGCCGGGCGTCGCCTTGTTGAGACCGATGTCGAGGACCGCTTCCTCGAGTCCGGCGTCGACGGCTCGCTTGCCGGCCAGCAGACCGGTCAGATAGGCCGCGGAAATGTTACTCGTGGGTGCTTCCCAACCGTACTCCTCGAGATCGCTCGAATGTGCGCTCGCGAGCGTCTCGTCGCCCTGTGGGCCCGGAACGATCAGCTGCGCCGTAGTGTGCTTGTTGCTCTTCCGAGCAACGAGGCGTGGCTTATCCGATTTCAGCAGGCGCAACCTCTGATGGTAGTCCGTTCGGACCTCACGGCGACGGCGCATCGGAACGTTGTATCGTGGTCCTGTCGCCATTACTGGTCACCGTAGTTTTCGTCGATGTAGTTCAACAGGTACCGGACGCTACGGAACTCGCCACCGCCAGCCTTCTTGTAGAGCTCGCGGTACTGCGTGGGCGTGATCTCGCCCTTGTCGCGGAGTTCGCGCAGCTTCCGTCGCTGTGCACGAATCTTGTCCTGCCATTCGTCTTTCTGGCTCTGGCGGCCGCCCTTCTTGCCCTTGCGCTTGCCCTGGCCCTTCCGATGGCCGTACGCGCGTTTCGCGTTGCGCTCGCGGGCACGACCGCGGGAGTTACCGCGGGCGTCTTTGGCCTGAATACGGCCCTCGTCGACGAGATCGCGGATCTCGTCGCGGGTGATCGCCTCTGCGATCTCGCCCTGGGCGTCCGGATCGATCCAGACACGGTTCTTGCCAACGTCGAGGACGTCGGCAGCCAGTCGTTTCTGTGCGGTGAGATCAGTCATTGGATTCCACCTCGACTTCCTCGTAGGTCGGGTTCAGGACGCGAACGCCCTGGTCCTCGGCCTGTTCCTCGATGCGCTCGCGCTTGCGCGCGCCGACCGAGGACGCGATCCGAACCGCCTCGCGATCGCCGTCGACACCCTCGAGGTCGTCCGTGTTCTCGACGTAGACTTCCTCGAAGCCGCTGGGGTGTTTTCCGCGAACGGCCTCCGGCGTTCGGTAGCCGGCCTGGACCTTCGGGCCCTTGCCCTTGATCCCCTTGCGCTGTTTCGAGAGCTGGCCACGGGGACGACGCCAGGCTTCGGGCGTGCGCTTTTTCTTGTGGTAGTCCTGTCGCTTGAACTGCGGCTTGCCCGCCTGCTTGCGTCGGGTGAGCAGGCGCTGTTCCTCCTCGGAGAGCTCGGGCGTCTTCTCGGTCAGCCCGCGGGGCTGCAGTTCGGTCTCGACGTCCTCTTCGGGCTCTTCTTCCGCTTCCTCGACGCCCTCGTCTTCGATCTCGGCCTCGGTCTCCTCGGTTACCTCGAGGTCGCCGACGTCGGCCTTGATACGGGCCGCGAGCGCGTTTCCGACGCCGTCGGCCTCCGCCAGGTCGTCCTGGTCGGCCTCCTTGACGTCGTCGATCGTCTCGAAGCCGGCGTCGCGCAGCGCGTCGGCCTTGCTGGCGCCGACACCGCTGATGTCCTCGAGATCCTGCGGACCCTCTTCGGCTTCGGCTTCGGCCGCGGCGTCCTCGGTCTCTGGTTCGTCGTCAGCCATCTATCAGGCACCTCCTTTCGCGGGTTTCTCGGTGATGTAGACCCCGTCCTGGAAGACGCGGGTGTCCTTGCCGCTGACGCGTGTCAGCTGCTCGATGTCCGCCGCCGTCTGGCCGACGTCCTCCTTGTTTGGACCGGAGAGGACGAGCCGTTCGTCGTCGACGGAGACGTCGGTCTCACCGTGGATAGTCGTTCGTCGCGGTGCCTTTTCGCCGAGGAAGTTCTCGATGACGACCTCCTCGCCTTCCACGCGGACCTGCATCGGGAAGTGAGAGTAGAAGACTTCCATCTTGTACTCCCAGCCCTCGGTGACGCCGTGGAAGGCGTTTTTCAGGTGGCTCTCGAAGGTGCCGACGGTCGCGTTCGTTTTCGCGTCCTCGGCCGCGCTTTCGATGACTACCTGGTCGTCTTCGGTTTCGACGGTCACGTCGGGGTACCAGAGACGCCGGGTCACGGCGCCCTCGGGTCCGTCGACGGTCACGTCGAGATGATCGACCTCGACAGATACGTTTTCGGGTATTTCCAGTTCGACTCGCATTGTTAGTAGACGTATGCGATCACCTGGCCGCCGATCCCCTGCTCGCGCGCTTCGTAGTGGCTCATGATGCCACTGCTCGTCGTGACGACGAGCGCGCCGAAGTCTCGAGCCGGGAGATAGCGCTTCTCCCACTTCTCGAACTCGTCGGCGCCGGCTGCGTAGCGGGGCTTAACGGGGCCACACTCGTTGATCGCTCCTTTCAGTTCGACTTCGAACTGACCGGCCTTACCGTCGTCGACGAACTCGAAGCCGTCGATGTACCCGCGGTCGTAGAAGACCTCGAGTACGCTGCCGATCTCGTTCGAAGCGGGCGTTACCTCGTGGCTCAGTTTCCCGACGCTCTCGGCGTTGTCGATCCCCGAGAGCGCGTTGCTGAGTGGGTCGTTTCCGGTCATGTTATCGGTACTTCCTGAATCCCATGTCGCGGGCGATCTCTCGGAAACACTGTCGACAGAGGTTGATGTCGTACTTGCCGACCAGTCCCTGTTTGCGGCCACAGCGCTGGCACTCCTCGATCTGGCCGGTGCGCTTTGCCGCGTGCTCGCCCGTTCGGTCGTTTTCTACGTCGCTTTCGCTTTCACTCATCCGTGGCCTCCGATACGGTGACGTCGAAGTTCGCCTCGAGGAACTGAATCGCGTCCTCGGGGGTGAGTCGGTGCTTCGACGGGATCGATCGGGTCACCTTATCGCGCTTGGCGATGCGGTAGCCCGGTCGCACCAGGTTAACGGTGACGTCCATCCCGTAGATACCGACGTTCGGGTCGTACTCCTGGCTCGGGAACTCCGTGTGTTCCTCGATTCCGAAGCTGAAGTTGCCCGTGTCGTCGAACTGGTTTTCAGCCAGCGACGCAAGCGGGAGTGCGGTCTCGAGGAACTCGGCTGCGTCCTCGCCCCGGAGGGTGACCTTCGTACCGATCGGGTCGCCCTGTCGGATCCCGAAGTCGGGCTCGGTCCGTTTGGCCTGGGTCCGGACGCTCTGCTGGTCCGTGACCTCCTCGATGATGTCCTCGGCCTTGCCGAGCTCGCGGCCACCGCGACCGACGCCCATGTGGACGACGACCTTCTCGACGTGGGGCTCGCGCATCTCGTGGAACTCGCTTTCGGCTTCACTACTCATCGTCATCACCTTCGCTCACGGCCTCACCGTTCTCCGAGTCCTCGCTGGTGAAGTTCTCGTCGATCACGACGACGTACTCCTCGACGGTCTCGAACAGCTCGTCGTCGGTTTCGACCGTGACGATGTTCGAACCGCTGCCGGGCGTGACGTCGATCTCGGTGACCTCGCCGATCTTACCGCCGTGATTACCACGGACGGCTGTGACGAGTGCTCCCTCCTCGTAGGGGAAGTGTGCAACGACCGACTTGTCGTCGTTGTCGACGACGATCGAGTCGTTCGTGTCGTACTCGTCGTCCTCGGCGAGGATGTTCGTCCCGTCGTGCAGCGTCAGCTGCGTATCGCCGCCGGGAACCTGGCGTTTGCCCTCGATCTTGCCGAGGCGGCTATCGGCCGCGTCGGCGTCGATCGCGGTCAGCGCGAGGCGGCCACCCTCGTCGGGGAAGACCCGGTAGTACTCCTCGCGACCGGGGAACGCGACGATGTCGAACATGCCGATGGGACGCTGTTCGTCGTTGATCGGCTCCCCGTTGACGAGGATCGAATCCTGCGAGAGGGCGTACCGCGCTTCTTTCTTCGAGTCGACGTAACCAAGTACGTCCCGGAGCAGGACGACGAGCGGGACGCCGTCCTCACCGTGCGGGCCGGCGTCGGCCTTGACGGTAAAGACGTCGGTCTTGCGCTCGACCGGCCAGGACTTCGGGACTGACAGTCGTTTCTGGTGTTTCGTCATTCGCTATCACCTTCGGTGTCGTCTGCGTCGCCTTCGAGGCGTGCCTCGCGACGCTCGTCCTCGAGGTCCAGCTCCGTGATCCGGACGTTCGAGGGCTCGAGGGCCCGGGGAACCTCCTCCCCGTCGGCCGTCTCGACGGTCACGTCCTCGACGTGGATCGTGCCGTCCTCGAGGATCGCGCGAACGACCTCGCCAGTTTCGCCGGCGTGATCGCCACGCATGACCTCGACGGTGTCGCCCGCGTTGACGCGGGTCCGTCGCGTGTCGTACTCCTCGCGGAGCTCGTCGGAGAGCGTCGCGTGAAGCTGCTTCTGTCGCTTGTGCAGCGGCGCACGCTCCGTCTGGTTTCGCTGTTTGTGTGGTTGCTTGCTCATACTCAGACGATCATCGTTGCGGTCGAGGCGATCGCGCCGAAGCGTTCGGCAACTTCGCGCGCGATCGGGCCCTTGATCTCCGTCCCGCGGGGCTCTTCGTTCTCGTCGATGATGACCGCCGCGTTGTCCTCGAACTTCACGCGCGTCCCGTCGGGCCGGCGGATCGACTTCCGCTGGCGGACGATGACGGCTTCGAGGACCTGGCGGCGCATCTCCGGGGTACCCTTGGTGACCGAGACGGTCACCTTGTCACCCAGACCCGCCTTCGGCTGACGGTTCTTGGTGCCCTGGTAGCCCGAAACGCTGATGACCTTCAGCTCGCGGGCGCCGGTGTTGTCGGCGCACGTGACCAGCGACCCCTTCTTGAGTCCCTGGGTGACGTCGGCTTTCATCGCCTCCATCACTGATCACCCTGCGTCGCTTCGGGTTCGGCATCCTCGGTGACGTCGCCGCTGGAAAGCTCCCGGTCAGGTTCGGACTGACGGGTGAGCGCAGCGATGTCCTCCGCGGTTGCCTCCTCGGTTACTTCGACGACCACGTGCGATTTCGTCTTCGACAGTGGTCGGGTCTCTGCGATCTTGACCGTGTCACCGACCGAGAGCGGCTCGAGCACGCCCGGTACGTGGGCCGGGATGCGCGAGCGACGCTTCATGTGGCGATCGTACTTCGGAACCGCCACGTCGTACTCTCGTTCGACGACCACGGTCTTGTCCATGTCCGTCGAAATGACGGTCCCCTCGAGGATCTGACCTCGAACGGAGAGCTCGCCGTAGAACGGACACTTCTCGTAGTCGTATTCCTCCGGGTTCTCTGGTTCCGGAGGGGTTTCAACGTCTAATCCTATTGCCATGGTGAGTCACCATTCGTTTCCGTGCGTCGGGCGGGTTGTGAGAGCAGTCGCGAGCCATCGACCGTAACGTAGGCCACGTCCTCGCCGGCAGCGTGGCGGCGATTCCGTGAAGAATCGTCGCCACGACAGTCGGCGGCATCGCCGCCGACTCGGTCTGCGAGGACGGACGAATCGTCCGCCCCTGCAGGTTGAGTGTCGGCCAGTTTGGACGCGGTCCCCGACTCCTTCGCGAAGTCGGCGGCGTCATCTGTGATCGCGAACTCGAACGTCGAGCCCGACTTCGGCACCATCACGACCCGAGACGTGCCCTCGCCGCACTCGGCGGCGTCGCCGCCTCGGTCACGTTCCGCCTCCGGCGGAACGCAAACCTCTACGGAGAGCGTGTTGGTCGTCTCGATGACGACCCGTCCCTCGAGACCGACCCGCGAGGCGTCGTCACTCTCGACGACGCGGACGGGCAGGCCGTTGAGTTCGTGTCGGGGCAGCGTTTCGGGTGTCAGTGCCATTGTCTGTCTGTTATTCGTCGTCTCGAGACGTCTCCGACGTCTCGTTCTCGAAGTCGCCTTCCTCTCGCTGGATCGTCTTGATCCGGGCGATGGTGCGACTCAGTTCGCCGATACGACCCGGGTTCTCCGGGGCGCCACCGGCCGCGAGGACGGACTTCTGGTTGAGCAGCTCTGTCTCGAGCTCCTCGAGTTCGGCCTCGCGCTCGGCGGCGGTCATGTCGCGGATCTCTTCGACGTGGAGGATCGCCATCAGGCGTCACCTCCCTCGTCGTCTTCGTCGTCAGCTCGCGGCTCGTCGCCGCTCGCGTCTTCCGAGGCGCCTTGCGCCTCGCTGTCCATCTCGGCCATCAGCTCTTCGGCTTCGGCCTCGACGTCCTCCTCGAGCTCGTCGAGATCCTCTTCGATCGGGGCCTCGTCGGGGACGTCGACGTCGTCGTCCTCGGCGGCGTCGACTTCCTCTTCGATGACCTCCTCGATGTCTTCTTCCTCGGGCTCGGGCTCGACGGCGTCGTCGGCGGGGGCTTCGGCACCCTCCTCGGCGGCTTCGGCCGCTTCGGGCTCGCCCTCGAGCAGCTCCTCGACACCCTCGGCCTCGTTGGCTTCGACGGCGTCGGGGACGACCTCTTCGGGGTCCATCTCGTCGTGGACCTGGAAGTCGTCGGGGAGTTCGGCTCCCGGCGGGATGATCTTGACGTCAACGCCGATCGTCCCGAGCTTCATGACGGCCGTCGCCTGGCCGTGGTCGACGACCTCCTCGGCGGGCTGACCGTTGTGCTTGATGTAGCCGCGGTTGAACTTCTCGACGCGCGAGCGGGCACCGGTGACCTTCCCGGAGAGGACGATCTCGGCACCCAGTGCGCCCGACTCCATGATCCGGTCGATCGTCGTGTGACCGGCCTTCCGGAAGTACCAGCCCCGTTCGAGGGCGTTGGCCAGACGGTCTGCGACGATCCGTGCGTTGAGGTCGGGTTCGTCGACCTCCTGGACGTCGATTTGGGGGTCCTCGAGGTTGAACTTCTCCTCGAGGGCCGTCGTGACCTTCCGGATGTTCTCGCCGCCCTTACCGATGACCATCCCGGGCTTCTCGGCCTTGAGAACGATCTGGGTGCCCATCGGCGTCTTGGCGACGTCCATACCACCGTAGCCCGCGCGGCCGAGCTCTTCTTCGAAGAACTCGTCGATCTGAGACCGCTGCAGGCCGTTTTCGATGAATTGATGTTCGTCAGCCATTAGTTCTCACCCTCCTCGTTCTCGTCGACTTCCTCGACGACGATCTCGACGTCCACTTCCGGCGTGTTCCAGGCGGTCGCACGCCCCATCGCGCGGGGTTTGCGACCGACGGACTCGCCGACCTTGTGTGCGGCGATGTGGACGATCTCCATCGAGGCACCGTCGAAGCCCTGGTGGTCGGCGTTGGACTCGACGTTCTCGAGCAGGTCGAGGTACTCCTCCGAGACCTTCTCGGGGTACTTGCCGGCGTCCCAGCCCTCGACGTCGGAGCGGTGGCCCGCTCCAGTGTTGTGGGACTTGAACGGCACGGACTGTTCCTCGTCGATTACGTCCTGGAGGTACGCCCGGGCGTCCGCGACGGTACGGCCCTTGATCTCGCGGGCGACCTCCTTGCTGTGCTTGTGGCTCATGTGACGCTCCCGGAGCATCGCTTTCGCGGTCGTGTCCGGATCCGCGTCGACTGAGTAGTTGATTCCCATGCGGTGATCACTTCAGTGGGACGAACTTCGAGGATCGAGTCGCACCGATCCCGGCCTGTCCGTGCTCGACGGACGTTCGGGTCAGCTGGAACTCGCCGAGATAGTGTCCGATCATCTCGGGTTCGACGCGAACGCGCTCGAAGGACTGTCCGTTGTACACGGAGAAGGTCAGTCCGACGAACTCCGGCAGCACCGGCATGTCTCGCAGGTGCGTTCGGATCGGCGCGTTGGCGGTCTCTTCCTCGCCTTTCTCGCGGGCCTTCTCGAGCAGTTTCTCCTGCTCGACGGAGAGGCCGCGCGTGATACTTCGCCGCTTGCGAGCGGGCAGCAGTTCCGCAACTTCCTCGAGCTCCATCTCCTGCAGCTCGTCGAGCGTGTAGCCGCGGTAGGTGAACTCACCTTCGCGACCGGTTCTGTACTCCTGACTCATTTGTTTCCACCTCGTCCGGTTCGGCGCGAGGAGATGTCACCGACCTTCCGTCCCGGCGGGGCGTCCCGCGAGACGGACTTCGGTTTACCCGGGTGCTGTCGGCCGCCGCCACCGAACGGGTGATCGACGGCGTTCATCGCAACACCGCGGACGCGGGGCCACTTGCCACCGCGAGCTTTCATCTTGTGGTGCTTGTTCCCTGCCTTGACCATCGGCTTCTCGGTGCGACCGCCACCGGCAACGACGCCGATGGTGGCACGGCACTGCGGATCGAGGCGCTTGACCTCGCCGCTTGGCAGCTGGATGACCGCAGCGTTGCGGTCGTGGGTGATCAGATCGGCGTTGACGCCCGACGCGCGGGCGAATCGGCCGCCGTCACCGGGGTTGGCCTCGATGTTACAGACCGGAACACCCTCCGGAATCTCCGCGAGCGGGAGCGTGTTCCCCGGCTTGATCTCGGCGCTGACGCCGACCTGGATCTCCTCGCCGACGGCGACGCCTTCCGGCACGAGGACGAGACGCTGGTCGCCGTCCTCGAACTCGACGGCCGCGACGGGCGCCGAGCGGGCAGGGTCGTGCTCGATGTCGACGACCTCTCCGCGGACGACGTCGTCGTCCTCCTCTTTCTTGTGGTCGAGCTTCGCCTTGTATCGGTGCGACGGGGCACGGAACGTGGAGGTCCCGCGACCGCGTCGTTGTCCGAGAATGCGTCGTCCCATCGGTTAGAACACCCCGATACGCGAGGCGACTTCCTGGGCGTCGTCGTCCTCGGACAGCTTGACGGTTGCTTTCTTCTTCCCTTTCATGGTCACTTGCGTGTTGACGTCGTCGACCGTGACCTCGAAGCGCTCCTCGACCTCGTCGCGAATCTCGGGTTTGGTCGCGTCGGGATTGACGACGAACTGGAGCTTGTTCTCGAAGTCCATGTCGTTCATCGCCTTCTCGGTGACGAGCGGGTGCTCGATCTGGTGGCTCATCGGTCGGCCACCTCCTCGAGTGCGCTCTCGGTCCAGACGGTCAGTCGACCGGGCTGGGCGCCCGGCGCGAGATCCTCGGCGTTGACCTCCGCGGCCGTCGTGACGTCCGCGCCGGCGAGGTTTCGGGCCGCACGCGACGGGCCGGTCTCGCTCGAGGTCACGAAGAGGATCGACTTGGGCTGTTTGTACTTCCGTCCGCGGGTCGTCCCGCGACCCGAACGGACGCTTCGGCCCTCGTCAGCGCGCTCGACGTCGGCCGCGAGGCCAGCGTCCTCGAGGAACTCGACGACCTCCTTGGTCTTCTGGAGTTCCTCGAACTCGTCGCTGACGACGACCGGCGTCTCGACGTCCTCGTCGAACTCGTGGCCGCGCTCGGCGACGAGTTCGGGGTCGGTCGTCGCAGCGATCGCGCTGCGGACGGCCAGCTTCTTCTCTTTCGTGTTGATCGATTCGGTCCAGTCCTTCTCGGCTTTCGGCGGGTGTGCCTTGCGTCCCGAAACCGTCTGGGGAACGCGTCGACCGCGTCCGTTCTGTCGGGGGACGTGGGCCATCCCGCGGCCGCTACCGAACGATTCGGCCGGCGTTCGAAGGCCGGCGAACTCGTCGGCGCCGTAGTCCTGTTTTCGGTTGGCCTGGGCGGCGCGGACGGCGCGTGCGATCAGGTCCGGACGGTACTGGGTCTCGAAGACCGCCGGAAGCTCGATCGAGTCTGCGTCCGAGCCGTCCAGGTTGCGTACTGTTGCTTCCATCGTTAGCTAGTTCAACCCTGGTTGGATGCGGTGGAGACGAACCGAACCTCGGGATCGAGGCGCGGCTGGTCTCCGGGTCGGATCGCCGGGCGGAAGCGCAGCAGGCGCTTGTCCGGCCCGGGGAGCGAGCCCTTGATCAGCGCGTGCGGTCCGTCGACCTCGCCGTAGTTGACGAAGCCACCGTCGACCGTCGCGTCTGCGCCGTCGCCGATGTCGACGAGGCGCTTGTTCAGTTCCGTCCGCTGGTGGTAGCCGGTCTGGCCCTGTTGGGGGACCGTCGAGCGGACGCGGGAGGGGTTCCAGGGGCCGAGGTTGCCGATGCGGCGTCGCCAGCCCTGTCGGGCGTGTTTGCCCTTGCGCTTCTGGACGCCCCAGCGCTTGACGGGACCCTGGGTCCCTTTCCCTTTCGTGACGCCGCTCGCGTCGAGATACTCGCCGGCGCGGAACACGTCGTTCATGACGTGCTCGCCGCCGTCGGCCAGCAGCTCGAGAGCGAAGTCGACGCGCTCCTCGACGGAGCCACCGCCGACGCGGGTCTCCATCACGTCCGGTTTCTTCTTCGGGATCGAAGGGACCTCCGAAGGGACCGTGTGCGTGATGACCCGAACGTCAGCGATGCGGCCGTCCTCGAGGTAGCCTCGAAGTTCGTCTTCGGCCGCGTCGGCGTCGTAGTCGTCACCGGGCAGGTCCAGCACGCGATCGAGTTCGGGAACGAACTCGCCGGTCCAGACCTCGGTGAGCGGTTTCTTTCCGTACGGTGTGTCCTCGTACGCACGCAGGGCAACGGCGCGCATCGGCGGCGTCTCCACGATCGTGACGGGGACGGTCTCCTCCATCCCCTCGGTCGGCGAGTTCGCTTCGTCGTCGACCATCACGACGTGGGTCATGCCGGCCTTGTAGCCCGCGAAACCCTGGAGCGTCGGCTGTCCGTCGTCGTCCGGCCACGAGTTAAAGCGCGGAACCTCCGAGGAGGCGCGCTGTCGTGGGCCGAACCCGAGTGAGCCTTTGCGTGGTGCGTTTGGTTGTGGCATGCTTTCACTCTTTGAGCGAGAGGGAAGCGAGCGTGGCGAACAGAGCCTCTTCCGTTCGCACGACGTCGCTTCCCTGGTCCGGAACCGTATTCAGCCAGAGGTCGAACCCCGGATCGCTCGTGGGTTCGACTCCGCCACCGTCGACGCCGTCCCAGCGGGACAGCGCGTCGACGGTCTCCTCGTCCATTCCGAGGATGGCCGGCAGCCCTCTCTCGGGTGCCCCGAAGGCGACGGTCATCCCGTCGCGCTCGCGGCGTCCGGCCAGCGTCCCCAGCCGCCCGACGGTGAGTTCGGCACCGAATCGGGAGGCCGCAATGCGGACGCCGGCGTCCTCACGGCCGAGCGCTGCCTCGAGGTCCGTCCACTCGACGTCGATCCCCGGGAGGGAGTCGTCGACGAGCTTCGCCCGGACCGGTCGTCGCGAAGAGATCCTGACGGTCACGCGCTCCCCCTCTTCGAGCTCCATCGAGGGAGGCACGTTGAGGGAGATCGGGTGTTGCAAGCCGCAATTGACCCGCACGCGTTGATCAGGTCCGACCTCGGTCACGATTCCTTGTCTTGACGACCCCGAATCGTTCGATTCGGAGCCGGTCCGTGACACGGCACGGAGCGGGGGCAGGATGCCCGCGTACTCGAGTTCGTCGCGCATCCCCCAGACCTCGTTTCGGAGGTACGGGGGCGTCGTCGCGTACCGCAAGACGGTGTCGACGAACTCGCCGTCGAATCGCCCGCGTTCGCCCTCCCGGTCGGGGAAGACGACGAGCCGATCCGCCCGAAACACGGTCGCCGCGCGGGCGACGTATCCGAGCTTGCGAGTTGCCTCGCGTTTGTCCTCGGCTTCGCGGGTGAGCGACGACGGCACGAGCACGCTAGCGGTCATGCCCACGCTTCGGCGCCGCGTCACTAGACTGTAGCGATGTCTTGCCGACAAAGTCTTAAAAGGGTAGCGGATTCGATTCCGGCTGTGAACGGCTCACAGGTGAGAATTCGACGCATACGGCTCCCCGAACGGAACTGTCGTCACTACTAACGTGTTTCCCCCGAGGACGGACGGGAACCGACGAAAAGGATCGGGACGTGGTACGGCTGAACGGCCCATACACGCCCCGATTCGCAATCCTTATACAGCTACCAGAGATAGGTGGAACTGTAACGGGGCGCTGGTAGTGTAGTGGTATCACGTGACCTTGCCATGGTCACAACCTGGGTTCAAATCCCAGCCAGCGCATTGCTGTCGCGAACAAATCCGTGAGCGGAAGCAATCGTTCTGGGTTTGAAGCAGGCCAGTCACGCGCAGCGCTGCGAGCATGTCTGGCCGTGGTTCAAATCCCAGCCAGCGCAGTTCTCGCGGGACCGATCCACGAGGACGCCCCCTTTCTGAAACCGAGTCCGAAGGGTCGCGCCGGCGGTGGTCGTCGCTCGTGGGACGTCCCGGCAGCCGTACTCGACGGTGACCGGCGTCCAGAAGGGCGATCGCTGTGGCGTCCGGAACGGTCGGCGAACGTTCCCGGCCGAGGACGCCGACCGCGATCGCAAGAACGCCGTGGACGGGGAACGCCCGGTCGCGTCCTCGTGGTCAGTGCTCGCAAGCAGACCGTGAGCGTTCCACTCGGATCGACCGATTCGTAACCCTTATCAATTCACTCGAGAGACGTAGAACTGTAACGGGGCGCTGGTAGTGTAGTGGTATCACGTGACCTTGCCATGGTCACAACCTGGGTTCAAATCCCAGCCAGCGCATTGCTGTCACGAACAAATTCGTGAGCGACAGCAATCGACTCTGGGTTTGAAGCAGGCCAGTCACGCGCAGCCCTGTGAGCATGTCTGGCCGTGGTTCAAATCCCAGCCAGCGCATTCCTATCACGAACAAATTCGTGAGCGACAGCAATCGATTCTGGAGTTGAATGAGAGACAGCCCGCGAAGCGAACGACGCGAGCGAGCAGGACCGTCTTCGCGTGGTTCAAATCCCAGCCAGCGCAGTTCTACGGCAAGGTGCTTCGATGACCACCACGAGGACGCGAACACGAACCCATTGTTCGTGGGGGAGCCGCGAGCGACCGCGGTCCGAACGGAGTGTCGACGCCTCGGGTGCGGATCCCAACCAGGAGTTGACTCGAGTAACGCGGGGTAAACCGGGTTCGCACGCAGCGCCACCGCGAAACCACTGTCGGGCTTTATCCGGCTCGGCGGCGGCGCAGTACTCACAATGACCGACTCAGCACCCGACCGAACCCGAGAGCTCGGTGTCGATTTCGGTTCGCTCGCTCGCGACCTCGAGGCCCACCAGTATCCGGCGACGAGCGACGAGCTGATCGAGCAGTACGGGGACGCGGTGCTCACCCTCCCGAACGGGCAACAGCGGCTCCGCGACCTGCTCGAGCTGGTTCCAGACGAGGAGTTCGACTCCGCTGCGGACGCCCGCGCTGCGATCTTCAACACCGTCGGTGACGCCGCGATCGGGCGCAAGGGGTACAGCGATCGGACCCCGCCAGCGCTGGGCGAGCGCGAGGAGTGGCCCCACGAGTCGTTCTGAGGAGGGCGTCCTCGGGGCTCTCGGCTGGAGCGACCGGTTTCCCGGCCACGGCCCGGCGGATCGCCGAGGACGGCTATCGGTCGCATGCAGTAGTGCCGCCTGCGAGGAGCTTATATACTCCGGAGCGATACCCACCAGCGAACAGTCGATCGAACAGCTCCCATGCAACCCCAGTCTACATCCAGAGACGAGGCGGACGAACTCCAGTACGACCAGGACAACGACCGATACGTCTTCCACCACGAGGACGACGACACCGCGACGCTGACCGCGACGATCGTTCACGCGCTCGCGGAGATCGCCGACACGGACGTCTCGCAGGGCGAGTTCTCCCTGTACGACAGCATCGATCCCGACGCGCTCGATCGGATCTTCCGGCCGAAGGCCGACGGCACCGAGCGCACCGGCGGCCACATCGCGTTTACGGCCCTCGAACACGAGGTCTACGTCTACGCCGACGGCGAGATCATCATCTACCCGCCCGGCGCCGCCCCCGATCCGCGCTCCGTCCGGTGAGGACGGGACGGCCGTTCTGTCGCGGGGGTCCAAACGGCGCCGTCGGGAAGTCGAGTGCAGGGTTCGGATTTAGGTGCGACGATCCCGACAGTGACTCCCATGACAGTCGTCGCGCTACTCAGCGTCGCACCGATGACCGAGAAAAGCATGGCCGAGGAGGTCGCGACAGCCGTCGAGGCTCTCGAGGAGTACGACGTCGCCTACGAGACGAATCCGATGGGGACGGTGATCGAGGCCGACTCGACCGACGAGCTGTTCGCAGCCGCGCAGGCGGCCCACGACGCCGTCGACGGCGACCGCGTGAGCACCGTGTTGAAAATCGACGACAAGCGGGACCGCGAGACGGCCGCCGACGAGAAGGTCGAGGCCGTCGAGGAGGCGCTGGGTCGACCGCCCTCGAGCGACCGGGAGTAACGAGCGTGCGATCGAGACGTTCTCAGACGATCATTACCGGGCGCTCTGCCTCGAGGAGCACCGACTGAGCGACGCTGCCGAAGACGGCCTTTCCCACGGGCGACCGGCGGCGCGCACCCAGCACGAGCTGGTCCGCGTCGAACCGGTCGGCCGCGTCGAGGATCGCCGGCTCGGGTCGGCCGGTCGCCGCGTGGACGCTCGTTTCGACGCCCGCACTCCGGAGCTCGGCGACGAGCGTCGCGGCCGTTTCAGGGAGTGTCGCGAGATCGTCGAGTTCCTCTTCGAACGTGCCGACCGCGACGTCGTCGACGTCCTCGGCCGAGAAGTCGAGCTCCTCCCTGGCGTGTACCACGTCGACGGCGATAGGGTCGTCTCCCGCCGCGAGCTCGAGGACGACCTCGAGCTGGGCGGCGACGCGGTCGTCGTCGCCGTCGATCGGAACCAGAACCCTGTACATACCCGAACCGAGCGCGGGAACACATATCAAACCCCGAGTCGGTCCGGGCCGGCCGATCCAGGCGGAAGACCGAACACCCTCGAGTCGGTACGGGCGCGTATGGAACGAACGACGCTCGACGTTACCGGGATGTCCTGTGGCGGCTGCGAGGAGAACGTCACCGACGCCCTCGAGGCGCTCGAGGGCGTCTCGTCGGCGACGGCGAACCACGAAGCCGACGAGGTCCGGGTCGAACACGACGAGGGAACGTCCGTCGAGGGGATCCGTAGCGCGGTCGAAAACGCGGGCTACGAACCCCGCGCCTGAGCCGGTCGCAAAGCGTCGACGCCCGAACGGCGCCGACTGACAAACTGTTTTACGCGGGACGCTAGAGGAGGGGTATGGAGAGTCTCAACCGAATGGCGATCGAGCTGGTCGACGAAGCCCTCGACTACGCGGAGGAGCTCAACGTCGGCGGGTTCGATCTCGAGAACGAGGCAACCGTGCTGGACTTCGGCGTCGAGTTCGACGGCGGCATCGAGGCCGGCCTACTGCTGACCGAGATCCAGACCGCGGGAATGGCCACGCCGAGCCACCAGCTCGGCGAGATCGACGGGACGCCGATCCCCTACGTCGAACTGAGCTCCGATCAGCCGGCGCTGTCGCTGCTTTGCTCCCAGAAGGCGGGCTGGGAGCTGGCGACGGAGGACTTCGAGGGGCTCGGCAGCGGTCCCGCACGCGCGCTCGTCGCGCGCGAAGAGGAATTCAGACAGGTCGGCTACACCGACGCGTTCGATCTGACCGCGCTGGCCGTCGAGAGCGACGAGCTGCCGACGGCAGCGGCCGCAGAGCAGGTCGCGGAGCTCGCGGAGGTCGAGCCCAGCAGCGTCTTTCTGCTTGCCTACCGGACGGCGAGTCTCGCGGGCAGCATCACGTCTGCGGCGCGGGCGGCCGAGCTCGCGACCTACCGGCTGACGGAGCTGGGGTACGATCCCAACGATATCGTCTCGGCGACGGGTCGGGCCCCGGTCGCGCCGGTCGCGGCCGACGAGGACGACGCGATCGCCCGGACGAACGACGCGCTGGCCTACGGCGGCCGCGCCCACCTGACGGTCCGCGAGGACGCGGACGTCTTCGACTCGATCCCCTCGACGGCGGCCGAGGCCCACGGCCGTCCGTTCGCGGCGATCTTCGACGACCTGGACTGGCAGTTCGAGGAGGTGCCCGCAGACCTGTTCGCGCCCGCAGCGGTCACCGTCGACGTCCTCGGCGGACCGACCGAGAGCTACGGGGAGACCGACGAGGAGCTGCTCGCGGAGTCGTTCGACCTCTAGATGGCCGCCCCGATTGACACCGTGCTCTTCGATCTCGACGACACGCTCTGTCGGTACCGCCGCAGCGCGGCCGACGTCCTCGAGATCGCGTTCGAGCGCGCCGGCGTCGGCTCCGTCTTCGAGCCGGGCGCCTACTACGATCGCTACCGGGAGTACCTCGAGCGAGCCACGAGACCCGTTGACCTCCACGAGCAGTGTTTCGGCGATCTGGCGGTCGAGTCGGGGTACGATCGTGCCGACGGCCTCGCGGTCGCGCGTGCGTTCCGCGAGGAGCGCGACCAGCGAAACGTCGAGGCGCTGCCGGGGGCGACGGCGACGGTGGAGGCGCTGGCCGAGGAGTACACGCTCGGACTGGTCACGAACGGCCTCTCGGCGATGCAACGCCAGAAACTCGAGGCGACGGGACTCGAGGACGCCTTCGAGACGACCGTCTACGCGGGCGAGGACGCCGCGCCCAAGCCCGATCCGGAGCCGTTCGATCTCGCCCTCGACGAACTCGGCTCGGTGGCCGAGCGGACGGTGTACGTCGGCAACTCCCTCTCTGCTGACATTGCGGGTGCCCGGGCCGCGGGGCTTGCGTCGGCGTGGCTCCCGGCGGAGACGGCCCCGGTGGAGCCGGAGCCGAGCCCGGACTACGTCCTCGAGTCGCTGGCCGACCTGCGGTCTCCGCCATGGCGCTGACGCCGGGAGTGTTACTCGGCGGGGCGGACGTCGGTGACGGTGCCGACGCCCTTGCTTCGCCCTTCCCGGAAGACGAACTTCTGTCCCTCCTCGACGAGGTACGGACGGAATTTGAACCGGACGGTGGTTCGTCCCGTATCGCCCGGCAGCAGTCGACCGTTCTCCGGGGAGAAGGCTGCGGCCTCGCCGATCGTCTCGAGATGGACGACGGGCTCGTAGCCGTCCCCGATCCGGGTGGGATGGTTGAGCACCATTACCTCGGCCTCGAACTCCCGGACCGGTTCGGGATCGGCGTCGCGGGGAACCAACACCATTCCGCGCTCGATGGCGCTTTCCTTGACGCCCTTGAGCGCGATGCCGACGATACGGCCGGCCCGGGCGCGATCGACCCGGTGGTAGTGCATCTCGATCGACCGGACCTCGACCTCCTGGAACCGGCCGTCGGGCATTGGCCCGAGCAGGAGTTCGTCGCCGGCCTCGACCTCACCGGCCATGATGGTTCCCGAGGCGACCGCGCCGACGCCGGTGACCGAGTAGCTGCGATCGACGTACATCCGGAACTCGCCGGCGTCCCGGGAGGTCTTCGGGAGTCGATCGAATAGCTCGTCGAGCGTGTCGAGCCCCTCCATCGTGAGTGCGCTCGTCGTCACGATCGGGACGACGCGGTCGCCGATCTCTTCGACTGCGGCGTCGACTCCGTGTCTGGCGACCCGCAGCGGGGATTTCTCGACGTCCCGGAGCAGTCGCTCGACCTCGCGTTCGACCTCCTGAACCCGCTCGTCGGAGACGGCGTCGCGTTTCGTGATCGCGACGATCGTCGGCAGCTCCGTCGCCAGCAACACGCCGAGGTGTTCGCGGGTGGTTCGGGTCGGGCCGTCGTCGGCGGCGACGACGAGCAGCCCGTAGTCGAGTTTCTGTCCGACGAGTCCGCGGATCGTCGTCCGTAACCACGGCTCGTGGCCGACGGTGTCGACGAACGAGACGAGTCGGTCGGCCTCCTCGACGACCTCGGCGCGGTCGGCCTTGCGATCCGGGTTCCGAACCCGGACGGGTCCGTCGTCGTCGAACCCGTAGACGGCGTAGGAGAGATCGGCGGAGAGTCCGCGTTCGACCTCGTGGGGCTGGACGTCGAGATACGCCCGCGTCGCGCCGTCGCCGTCGTCGGCGGTTCCGGTGACGAGCGATCCGATGAGGGTGCTTTTTCCGTGGTCGACGTGGCCGGCCGTCCCGACAACGAGGTGTTCGTCGTCGGTCTCGAGCATCGAACCGTCACGAACCTGCGCGACCCCGACCAGCCCTCTCGAAGAGCTGTCCTCGTCCCCGACGCCCCAGGTCTGGACGTCCTCGATGTGGGCGTCGGCCTCCTCGGCCAGCAGGGAGAGGACGTCCATCGACTCGGAGAAGGTGTCGTGATCGATACCGGCGAGGCCGCCGTCGTCGGTGACGCCGACGACGTAGGTCGCTTCCCCGTCGCCGGACAGCAGTCGGTGACGGAGCTGGGCGGCCAGACTCTCCCGGCGTCCGCCCTCGAGGTGAACGTCCCGGAGCAGTCGTTCCTTGAACTCGACGCTTCCGCCGTCCTGTTCGCCACGTTCCAGGGCCCGGTCGAGGAGGGCCCGGTCACGGCTCATGGCAGGCAGTAACTGGCGAACCGATAAAAGCTTCCCGGCAGAGGATGTTGTTAGCATGGAACAGGAGCGTTCGGCGGTCACGAGGACGTCGTCACTCGCCGATCGCAATCGTCCATTACCGGCGGTCCCGATCCAGTAATGGTTTCCTACGGTCGGATCAGTCGCGGGAATAGCCGATTACTCTGCTGTCGTATTTCTTGAGAAAATGATATTACCGTCGGTCGTGTTACTCCAAGCGCCATGTCATCGAACGACAAGACACTACGAACGTTCCTCACGGAGCATCCGCGGCTGCTGGGCGTCCTGTTCGCTGGCTGTCTCCTGCTGTCGCAGGTCGGGACGGCCGCGGCCGACCTCGGCATCGCGGGCAACGGCGGAGGAACCTGGTAATCGACCCTACAGCTCGGTGAACCGGTCGTCGGTCGACCAGTATCTATCGCCGTCGTAGCGAACGGGAATCTCCGCGAGGCGGAGGAATCGGGCGAGCGAACCACCCGAGAGCTCGATCGGCGGGAGCTCGGTCCCCGCGAGGAAGTGTCGGTCGACGCCGTCGATGTAGGGGATGTACTGGGCCCCGACCCCGCTGTCGACGTGGTAGAGCTGCAGGTGAAGCCGGTAGCGACCGTCGTCGAGGGGTTCGATCCGGCAGCCGTTGGGAACGCCGCTTCCAGCCTGTCCGACCGTAACGCTCCCGTCGCCGACGACGAGATACTGGTTGCCGACGAGGTGGGTCTCCCGGGCGAGTGCGGCCGCGTCCCGGATCGTGAACCCGTTGTTCAACAGCCGCACGACGAACCGTCCGACGGCGATCGCGTCGCGGTTGCCGACGTCGCTGAGCGTGACGATTCCGCTCACTCCGCCCTGCTCGATCACGCGGCGGCCGACGTCGTACGACCGACAGCCGTTGATCAGAACGGCGTCGACTCCGACTGCCGGCAGCTTGCCGGCCTCGAGGACGTCCTCCTTACAGACGAACGCGCCGTCCTCGACGTGGCCGACGTAGTGGAGGAAATCGAGATCGGCCGCGAACAGCTCACGGAGCCGATCGGTCGTGACGTTTCTGTGGACCGCGACCTCGAAGGGGAGCTTCTCGCGTTCGCCGTAGAGAGTGCTGTCGCCAGCGTCGAACTCCGCCGCCATCGCTGGATCGTTACAGACGACCGCTACCTCGGCGGTGCCGTCGGACGGCGAGCGCTCGAGTCCGTTCTCGTAGGCGGTTCGGAACAGCTTGTTCGCTCCGATCGGAACACCGCTCCCGAGCCACGCCTGTCCGAACGCGTCGGCGTCCGGCGGAGAGACGTACGACCTGTCGTCCTCGGAGTCCGGCGCCCCGGTCGATCGGGTAAACTCGTCGATCGCGAGCGCGGTCAGCGGTGCCGGCTCGTCGTCGGTCCGTGCTTCGGGTGCGGGACGAACGATCGACAGCTCGTTGACGAGGAAGGGAAGGACCGTCGCGTTCGTCGGTTCGTCGGTCGCGTGCGTCACGAGGTTCCACCGCGGGAGGAGATCCGCGATCCGTTCGTGCGGGATCGAAAGCGCCGTTTCGATCCGCTCGCCGAGCTCGGCCTCGTAGAACTCGTCGATGGCGAAATCGAGACGAGCATCGAGTTCGTCGCGCTCGTGGAGTTCGACGGGGTAGAGCCCCTCCGTTCGGGCCACACAATCGAAAAAGAACGCGTGCTCGAGGACGCGCCCGATGGTCCTGGCGACCGACTCCTCGTCGTTCCCGAGAGGGTACGCGAACCCGCTGTCGGTTTCGAGACGAGGATCCGAGCCGACTTCGACGCTCGCCGCGAGGTAGTGTGCGAGGGGGCTGGCGGCGTAGATCGTCGCTCTGTCCGGGGGGACGACGAGCCGGACGCCGGTGTCAGGCGGCGTGGCGGCGTCGGGGATCTGCAGCTCGGAGCCGAGCTCGAGACACGGTGGGTGGCCCCGAAACGACGGGAGCGAGCGATCACACTCGCGGGTCTTCAGCGCCGAGCCGAACGTCGAGACAGCTCTGGCCAGATCCGCCGGTTCGGCGGTCGTCGTAACCGTTGTGGCGGGGCGTTCGTGCCGGGAGCGGGCCCCAAGCCGAATCTCCGTCGACTCGCCGAAATCGAACGCCAGGCGGTCGTCGGCCGACGCGATCGTCACCGCGCTCGTCGCGCGCACGTAGAGTTTGATCGGTGCCATCAGCTCGAACACGTACTCTCCCGCCGGGAGCCGCTCGTAAGCGCAGTGTTCGGCCTCGAGGACGACCTCACCGCTCGGATCGCGCGCGTACACCGGGACGACGTACGGGAAGATCAGCTCCGCGACCGTCAGCTCGACGGCGCCGTCGACGGGAAAGGAAAAGCCGGTGGGCTCGACCGGTCGAAGCGAGATCCGTCGATCGGTCCGGAACGGACACCGTCTGTTCTCGATCGGGTCGACGACGGTGAGCCCGTGTCCGTCGTCGAGCGGTTCGAATCTCGGTTCGGCGGTCATCGCTCGTCGGATCGGCCGAGTCCGATCCAGTCGGTCGTGTACCCGCTCTCGTGGAGGTGCCACCGCTGCTGGGGGCCACAGTCGCCGGCGCGAAGCTCGACCGTCGCGTCGAACGACGGTTCGAGACGCTCCACGACCGGGCTCTCGCGACCGACTGGAAGCACGAAGTGGCCCAGCCCCGAGACGTCCCGTACCGCCTCACGGATCGGTTCGAGGAGAGCGACGGTCCCCTCGGCTCCCCGCTCGTCGATGATCGGGCGCAGCGAGTCGACACAGAGCCGCAGATCCCCGGGCTCCGAGAGGGACGCCCCGGTTTCGAACGCGCGGACACGAGTGGCGACGGTCGCGGCGAACTCGTCGAGATCCGTCGGCTCGTCGACCACGTGCCCTCCCTCGCCGACGGGCGTTCCCGTCGTGGCGACCGAGCGCGCGCTTATCGCGTAGTCGACGATCCGGGCCGATCCGGCGCTCGTCGGTCCGAGCCGATCGGTAACGACGCCGGGGTTGCGATCGAGCAACGCGAAAAGGCGTCGCCGGTTCCGGTCGGGATCGCCGAGGAGGTTCGTGCTGGCGACGTCGACCAGGTCGTCGGGCACGCCACCAACGATCAACACGTTTCCGCCAGTGCGTTTCAGCCGACCGAGCGTGGAACCGAGGCTGATCGTCCCTCCGGCGTCGACGACGACGTCGTAGCCGAGAACGGAGAACAACACCGTCGCACCGGGTCGTGGCACGCCGTTCTCGCGCCGTCGGTTCAGCTGGGTCAGCGCGTCCGGATCAGCGATCTCCGCGAGGGCCGTCCGAACTCGGCTTCGTTCCCACCCCGAGCGGTCGGCGATCGCCGAGACGAGCCGCACCGCGAGAGGGCGATCGTCGGGCTCCTCGACGACCGAGACGTGTGTCCACTCGTCGACGACCGAGATGCCGTCCTCGTCCGGATCCGTGACCTCGATCTCCCCGTCGGCTCCGACCCGTACCCGGTAGTCGACGTACCGAAAGACGAGCGTCGGCCACGGACGGTCCGGATCGCCGTCCTCGAGGAGTCGGTCGAGGGCGTCGACGTCGACCGTCTCGTTGAGTGGCGGCAACTCGAGCGGGGAGATTCCGGTCTCGTTCGCGACCCGTTTGATAATCGCAATGCTCGGACGCGACCGAATCCCGGCGGCTGTCCCGTCGCTCTCGTCGACTCCGGTCTCGTCCCGGGATCGGTCGGTCGTCATCCGTCACGGGGTACGACCGACGCTTAGGAAAAGCTCGCGGATACCATACGTCTCACCTGTATAAAAATAACTCCGAAAGTAACAAATATATTCACTCTTCCTGAACGATCTCTGTATTGCTTTCGGACGCGCCGTGGTAGTACCGCCCTAGCAAGCTTATTAACAGGGATCGTGAGCCTACAGTATATGGCCGATTACCGCTCGGAAGATACGGAAGACCACGTCACGGCGACTGAACAGGGAGTCGAGCGACCCGTCATCGGCGGGCGACGGGCGACGATCGACGAGTCCCTCTCCCTTCTCAGCAACCGCCGACGCCGGGACGTACTCTACCGGCTCTCCGAAGCGGACGTCACGAGCGTCGACTCGCTGGCGGCGACGATCGCCGCCCGCGAGGCGTCGGTTCCCGCCGAACAGCTCTCCGCGGACGACCGAGAGCGCGTTCGGATCGAGCTCTATCACACGCACCTGCCGAAGCTGGCGGATCGGGGACTGATCGAGTACGACGACCGCAGCGGAACCGTCCGATGGACGGCGCCGACCGACGTCCTCGAGTCGCTGCTGGAGTGTTGCTACGAACTCGAGACCGAGACGTAGTTCGGACCGCGACGCACCGGTCGGACGGGCGGGCGCTGCCGGGATCCCTTTCAAGCCACTCGAGATCGTATGCGTTCCTATGAGTGTCAGCGGCCTCTGTCAGATCTGTGAGTCCAAGCCCGCCCAGGAGCGGTGTGCGAACTGCGGGACGCTCGCGTGTGAACAGCACTACGAGCCGGGTCCGGGGCTGTGTACCGACTGCGTCGCGCAGGGCCAGCCCGACCGCGGGTCCGACGACGTCGACATCAACCGGTTCTGAGATGACCACGATCCGTGATCTGCTGGGCGAATCGCTCGCGGTCGGCGAGCGGTTCTGTCTCGAACTCGAGCAACGAGACGAGATCCTCGTCGCCGCCCACCCCCACGACGCCAGTCCGATGGACATCGCCGTCGTTGAGGGACTGGACGTCCTCGAGGACCGACCGCCCCGGGAGCCCGTCGAGATCGAGATCGTCGGCCAGGTCGTCAACGGACTGGTCGCGGGACGGGTCGTCTCGCCGATCTGCGAGGACGGCGAGGCCGGCGGGCGAACGGAGTACGTATAGTAACCACTGAAAGTCAGTGCGCACCCGATCGCACGACTGCTGGGCGATCGGTGTGCGAACCGTTTCAGTTGTTACTACAGCTGTCGCGGTACCGGTTCAGCCGCTTTTTGAGCTGCTTTGCCGCCTGGCCGCTGGCTTTCGCGAACTCGTCGTCTCCGTTTCGCGACTGGGCCCCGACGTCCTCGCCCGCGAAGATGATCCCCCGCGAGGAGTTGACCAGGCCGACGCCGTCGGCGAGCCCGTACTCGACGGCGGCCTCGGCGTCCCCGCCCTGGGCGCCGATCCCTGGAACGAGAAACGGGAGGTCGGGAACCTGCTCGCGCAGCTCCGCGAGCTCCTCGGGCTTGGTTGCGCCGACGACCAGTCCGACGTTGTCGTTCTCGTTCCACAGCTCCGCGAGCGCGGCCACCCGCTCGTAGACGGCCTCGCCGCTCGCCAGTTCGAGATCCTGGAGGTCCGCGCCGCCGGGGTTGGAGGTCCGACAGAGGACGAAGACGCCCGCCTCCTCGTCGTCGAGAAACGGCTGTAGCGAGTCTCGGCCCATGTAAGGGTTGACGGTGATCGCGTCGGCCTGCTCGAGCAACTGGGCGTACTGGCGGGTCGTGTTGCCGATGTCGGCTCGTTTGGCGTCGAGCAGTACTGGAACGTCCTTTCCATGAGCGTAGGCGATCGTTTCCGCCAGGGCGCGCCAGCCGTCCGCGTCCTCGTAGAAGGCGGCGTTCGGCTTGTAGACCGCGGCGTGTTCGTGGGTGGCGTCGATGATCCGGCGGTTGAACGCCCACCGCGGGAGCTCGCGGTCCTGCAGGTGGTCGGGAATCCGAGCGGGGTCGGGGTCGAGTCCGACCGAGACGACGCTGTCGACCGTTCGAATGCGGTCGCGCAGGCGATCGAAGAAGTTCATGCCGGGACGTGGTTCGGGTCGGTCGAAAAGGTTGCTATCCGGTCACTGGCGAGGCGAATCTGAAAACAACTCCAAACTCTCGGTTCGTTTCCTGCGCGGTAGGAACCGAGTTCCCAATATATGAGGGTCGGGGGTCTACGATCAACTGTAACGGTGACCGACAATGTCTACAACAACTCGAAACCGGCTCGAAAGCCGATACGGGGGGATCGACCTCGTCGGCGAACCCCACGCGCTTAGCGCGTGGTTCGTCGTCGCACTACGAGCCGTCATGGGGGGAATGATGCTGTTTGCCGGACTCGGGAAGTTCGCGGTCGTCAGCGGCGAGGCGTTCGACGCCAGCGGCTTCCTGCTCCACGGCGTCGACCCCGCCAGCCCCGTCAGCGGCCTGTACGCCGCGATGGCGGGCAACGCGATGTTGCTCGAGGTTATCAACGTCGTCGTCCCGGTCACGCAGGTGCTGATCGGTGTGGCCCTGATCGCCGGCGCGTTCGTCCGGCTGGCCGCTCTGGGCGGTGCCATCCAGATGAGCATGTTCTTCCTCGGCGGCTGGGAGGGCGCCTGGCTCGCGCTGTTCGACTACACGCTGATCTACGCCGTCGTCTTCCTGGCGCTGGCGGCCTTCGGCGCGGGGCGGATCCTCGGGCTGGACCGCTACATCGCGCAGCTCCAGGTCGGCGGGCAGGCGCTCGTCGAGCGCTTCCCGAAGCTCCGGTACCTGCTGAGCTAACCCCTTTTTCACTACGGTTCCAGTATTTCGACGAGATTCCCCTCCGGATCCCGCAAGAAACAGATCGACGTCCCGCTCTCGGTGGTCCGAGGCTCGCTGATTGTCGGCACCTCGTCGGGCAGGTCGGCGTAGAACGCATCGAGGTCCGCGACCGCGAGCCCGACGTGGGTCGCGCCGGGCTCGTTGAGCCCCGGCGTCGGTCGGGGATCGGCTTCGGGGTCGTACTCGACGAGTTCGAGGCGAACGCCGTTCGCGTCGAGATGTACGAAGCTGGCGCCCGCGCCGTCGACGCCGACGGCGTCGGCGAAGTCCTCTCCCTCGACGGAGAACCGATCGAGGACGTCGAGCCCCAGCCTGTCACGGTAGAACGGCAGGATGTCCTCGAGGTCCTCGACGGTGATCCCGACGTGGTGTGCGCTGTGTTCGGTCATGCTATCGTTCGCGCGATCGGGTTCCAAAAGCGCTTCCGTTCGGCCACCGTTATGAGCCCCTGCGACGATATCGACCTATGACGCGCGTCGCGCTTATCGCCCACGACGAGAAGAAGGACGACCTGATCGAGTTCGCACAGACCCACGAGGCCCAGCTCCGGGAGTACGAGCTGATCGCGACCGGAACGACCGGAAAGCGCCTGATGGAAGAGACCGACCTCGAGATCGAGCGCAAGCAGTCGGGTCCGCTCGGCGGGGACCTGATGATCGGCTCGGAGGTCGCCGAGGACAGGCTCGACGGGATCGTCTTTCTCCGTGATCCGCTCCGGGCCCAGCCCCACGAACCCGACATCTCCGCGCTGTTGCGGATCTGTGACGTCCACGACACGGCGCTGGCGACGAACCTCGCGTCGGCGGAGTTTCTCATCGAGGGGCTCGCCGACTGAGACGATCCTGACGAGCGAGTAGTGAGCGGACCCACTTGACTCCGAGGACGTCTCGGTCGCCCGTCCGTGCTTCGGCGATCACAGGAACACAAACGTATTTAGATCGAATCCCCAAACCGCTCGATATGATCCGGGTTCACCGATGAGTCAGATCGCCCTCGCCGCCGATTTCGCGATTATTATCGTCGTCGCGACAGTTATCGGTATCATCATTAGACAGCTGGGGCAGCCAACGATCATCGCCTACATCGCCGCAGGGGTCATCCTCGGCCCGGTCGCGTTCGACATCGTCACCGACGAAGGGCTGGTCTATCTAATGTCCGAGCTCGGACTTGGGTTCCTGCTGTTTCTGCTCGGGATGAAGATGCGGTTTTCGGATATCAGAGAGATCCTTCGCCCGGTGACGAACGTCGCCGTCGGCCAGACGGTGCTCCAGACGGCACTTGCCTTCCTGGTCGCGCTGGCGCTCGGGTTCGGGACGATGGAGGTCATCGTCATCTCGCTGGCGACGGTGTTCGGCGCGACACCGATCATCGTCAAGGTCCTCTCTGACAAGGACGAGATCACCACGCTTCCTGGCAAGATCGACGTCGGCGTCCTCATCGTTCAGGACATCTATCTCGTCGTCGTCCTCGCGATGTTCAGCGCGGAGTCGCTCGACAACGCGGGCGAGATCCTCCAGACACTGGGTGTCGTGTTCGCGATGATGGCCTTTATCGGTATCTTCTCGATCGCGTCCTCGAAGTATCTCCTCCCACGGCTGTTCCGTCGCGTCGCGGACAACAAGGACGTGTTCCTCATCGTCGCGATCGCCTGGGCGTTCCTGTTTATCGCCGCCGCTGAGAGTCAGTTCGACGGCGGCATCGAGATCGGGGCGTTCCTGGCGGGACTCAGCCTCGCACAGCTGCCCTACAGCAAGGAACTCGAGGATCGGATCACGCCGATCACTGACTTCTTCATCCTCGTTTTCTTCGCGAGTATCGGGCTCCAGATCGAGGGCGGTGCCGCGAGCCTCTTTGCCTACTGGCAGGAAGCAATCATCGCCTCGATCGTCCTGATGGTCGGGAACTTCTGGATCATGTTCTATCTCATCGACCGGGAAGGGTTCGGCGTCGAACCGACGTTTCTCGCCTCGATCAACATGGTTCAGGTCAGCGAGTTCTCACTGATCGTCGGCGCGCTGGCCATCCAGCAGGGCTACATCGGTCCCGAGATCCTCGGCTATCTCACTCTGATGGCGCTGCTGACGATGACCGTCTCGACGTACATCGTCGCCAACAACCACGCGATTTACGACCGCGTCGAGCCGTGGTTCCGCCGATTCGAGTCTGCAGACGAACGCGACGCGGAGATCGCCACGTACGACGATCACGCGATCGCGATCGGCCGGGACGACATCACCGAGCGACTCCTGCCGCTGTTGGCCGACCGGTACGACGACGTCGTTCTCATCGATCGCAAGGCAGGACACGTCGAGGACGACACTGACGAACCGTACGACTATATCTTCGGAGACTTTCGCCACTCCGAGATCCGAAAGGAGGCGAATCTCGCGGAGGCGAGCTTCGTATTGAGCTCGAGCGTCGAGCGCGAAGTTAACGAGGCACTGCTCGAGGAGGTCGACGCCGACGCCGACGTCTTCGTCGAAGCCGAGCGGATCGACGACGCCCGCGCACTCTACGACCGCGGTGCGACCTACGTTATCATGAGCACGCACCTAACCGCAGAAATGCTCGCCGAGTACCTCGAACGGTATCTCGAGGACCGCTCGGCGTTCGACGAGACGGTCAACGACGACCTCGAGCGACTCAGACGGCGTGGCCACGATCCGATCGACGAGATGGTCGGCGACGGGGGTGAGACCGATGGTTGAGGCGCTGATCGTCGACCTCGGCATCATCTTCGTTGCAGCCGGCGCACTACTGTTCGTCGCCAACCAGTTCCGACTTCCGACGATCCCGTTTTATCTTCTCGCCGGGCTCGCCGTCGGGTGGACTATTGGGCTCGACGAGCTGCTGGTGTTGGCCCAGTGGGGGATCGCGTTTCTCGTCTTCGTCTTCGGAATCCGACTCGATTTCGGCGACGTCCAGTCGGTACTCAGAGACGGCGAGATCGCCGCGATCACCCAGCTGGTGGTCGTCGCACCGATCGCGTTCGGCGCCGGGTACGTCCTCAGTACTCTCTTTGGCTTCGTCGATCCGCTCAGACACGCCGTCTACTTCAGCGCCGCCGTCACCCTGAGTTCGACGCTGGTGGGCGCCGGAATGCTCGAGACCGAGATCCGCGACAACCTCGTCCACGGCCGACTCGCGTCCTCGATTCACTTCTTCGACGATCTGGTCGCAATCGCGCTGCTCTTGATCCTCAGTACGGAGGTCGTGACCGCCGACGCCGTCGCGTCGAAGATCGGATACGGCGTCGTACTGATCGTCGCCGGACTCGTGATCTACCGCCACGGCTTTCCGCTGTTGGTTCGGGCCGCCGACGGCTCGGACGAGCTCGTGTTGATGGGGAGCGTCTCTATTCTGGTTGCGTTTCTCGCGGCCGCCGAGTATGTCGGCATCTCGATCGTCGTCGGCGCCTTCGCCGCCGGGCTCGCGATCAGAAACGACGGGACGCAGTCGCTGGCGGTCGGGAACGGAATCGACTCGATCAGGGACTTCTTCGTCACCATCTTCTTTGTCACCGTCGGTGCGCTGGTCTCGATCCCGACCCTCGAGACGGCGACGATCGCACTGGTACTCGTGACACTGGTGTCGGTTGTCAACCCAGTCGTCTTGCTGCTGGCGTTCGTCTACGAAGGGTACGACGTCCGAACAGCGTTTTTCGCCACGACCGGCCTCAACCAGGTCAGCGAATTCTCGCTGGTTATTGCAATCCAAGCATTTCTTATGGGGACGATCAGCGAAGCGATGTTCGATGCGATCATCCTCGCCGCGGCGGTGACGATGCTGCTCACTGCGACTGCCAGACGCACCGAGGAGGAGATGTATTCGGCGGTAGTCTCACGGTTCTTTACCGAGCAGCGAACGCGGAAGGTCGACCAGTACAGCCGTGTCGAGGGCGATCTTTCCGATCACGTCGTGATCGTCGGCTACGGTCGCCAGGGTCGCCGTCTCGTCGAGACCCTCGAGGACCTCGATCGGAGCTACGTCGTCGTCGAGAACGATCCCGCGCTGTACGACCGGCTCGAGGCCGAATGTCGAAACTACGTCTTCGGTGACGCGATGTCGACCTACCCGTGGCAGAAGGCAGGCCTCGAGGACGCCGCACTCGTCGTCTCGACGGTCGACCACCCCCCGGTCTCCGAGCACCTGCTCGAACTCGAGACCGACGCCGATATCGTCCTTCGATCCAATGACCCCGAGCGGGCCACCGAACTCGTCGAGGCCGGCGCGACGTATGTCACCGTGCCGGACATCCTGGCTGGCAAACAGCTGACCGAAGTCGTCGACGTGTTGCTCGAGGACGAGACGGATGCGGAGACGCTCGCCACGAACCACCTCGATCGGCTGAGCGAGCTCGAACGGTACGGGTTCACTGTCCAGCGTGAGCAGTACTGATCACACCGAAGTTTCGCAGCCGTCGCTGCTCAGAATGGCCCACCGAGATACTCGTGGACCGCCAGAACGGCTGCAAGCCCGAGAACGAGCAACGATCCGGCGAGGACGACCGGAAGGTCGATCACGTCGATCAGCCCGATCGCGCCTGCGATCGCAGCGAGAACCGCCACGGTGTAGATGCCCAGGTTTCGAAGGAGACGACCCGGCTCGGCTGAGTCGAACATCGGTATCGGGACCGTAGCGAGGGCAGCGGCAAAACAGTTGTGTGCTACTCTCGTCCGGTCTCGAAACCGGAAGAACCGCTCGGACGCCTCGTTAGCGGAGCGGTTTGTAGACGGGGTCGGCGCGGCTCTTCAGTTCGGCTCGCTGTTGGTCCCGAAGCTCCGCAGGCGTTACCTCGTCGTCGAACAGCGCCCGAAGCTGCTGGGCGAGTCGCTGTCCGGCGAGCAGCTCCGAATGGCTGACGTACAGCGCACCCGCGTCGAGCAGTTCCAGTGCGCTCTCCCGGTCGCCCGATCGGAGGGTGAGGTCGGCCTCGAACTCGAACGAGAGGAGCCGCCTGGAGACGAGTTCGGACTTCACTGTCGAGACGACGATCCGTGCGTCCTCGACGTTTGCCTTCTGCCAAGTGTACCGTTCCATCGCATCGCCGAAGACGTAGGCGTCACACTCGGCGGCAACCGAATCCCTGCGGGACGGGTCGTTCTCGATGACGACGTACGGCCGGTCGAGCTCCTCGCAGGTCTCGACCAGCCGCTGACCCTGGCGACCGTAGCCGACGATCACGACGTGATCGGAGCAGTCGGCCGGAACCGCGCTCAACTCGTCGATCTTCTCGTGTCTGCTGCCGAGGACGCCACGATCGGCCAGCGTCCGGTAGATCTCCTCGTCGTAGCGCTGGGTGAGACTCGAGGTCACCATCGTCACCGCCGCGGCGAGGATGATCGC